>NZ_FNTJ01000002.1:0-600000 GCF_900105185.1 Pseudomonas saponiphila
AAGCTGATCCAGATCGTGTTCGGCCTGTCCATCGCGTTCGCCGCGTCCTCGTTCTTCCTGTCGTTCTTCAGCTTCTCCGGAGGGGCCGTCGTATGAGTAAGGCCACCGATCTTCCGGGCTTTGAAGTGCCGCTGCATCGCTCGCTGACCGAGCCGATCCTGCTGGGCGGTGCGCCGCGCACCGTGGCGATTGCCAACGGCACGCTAGCCGCCGCCGTCGGGCTGGGCCTGCAACTGTGGATTCCCGGCGTGGTGCTCTGGATCGTCGGCCACTCGCTGGCCGTATGGGGTGCGCGCGTCGATCCGCAGTTCATGCAGGTCTTCGCGCGGCATATCAAACACCGCCCGCTTCTGGACGTGTGAGGGGAGGACGCCATGCTGAACCTTGCCGAATATCGTCAGCGCCCGGCCTTGCTTGCCGACTGCTGCCCTGGGCCGGGCTGGTCGCGCCGGGCGTTGTGCTGAACAAAGATGGTTCGTTTCAACGCACGTTCCAGTTTCGCGGCCCCGACTTGGACAGTGCGACACAGGGCGAGCTGATTGCCACGTCGGCGCGCGGCAGAACAACGCGCTTCGCCGTACCGGGTCTGGCTGGGCCTTCTATATCGAGGCCGAGCGGATGCGGGCATCGAGCTATCCGCAATCCTCCTTTCCCGAACCACTGTCCTGGCTGGTGGATGAGGAGCGACGCGCGGCGTTCGAGGAGTCGGATGGCCATTTCGAGAGCGTCTATCACTTCACGTTGCAACACCTACCGCCGCAAGAGTCTCGCGCCCGTGCGGCTGGGATGCTGTACGAGAACCGGCCCACTGAGGTGTGGACTGGCGTGGTCGGCTTGATTCCTTCGTGGCAGAGACCGATCGCGTGTTCGACCTGCTCGATGGTGTGATGCCGGAGATTGCCTGGCTGGACGATAGCCAGACGCTGACCTACCTGCATGCCACAGTCTCCACGCGGCGCTATCGCGTCGGCGTGCCCGACGTGCCGTTCCATATCGACGCACTGCTGGCCGATGCCGCGCTGGTCGGCGGCCTGGCGCCCATGCTGGGCGATCAGCACCTGCGCGTGGTGTCGGTACGAGGCTTCCCGACCTCGACCTGGCCGGGGATCTTGGACGACCTCAACCGCCTGGGCTTTGCGTATCGCTGGAGTACGCGCTTCCTGTGCCTGGACAAAGCCGAGGCGGAACGGGAATTGGGGCGCTTGCGGCGCCAATGGTTCGCCAAGCGCAAGAACGTCATCGCGCTGCTGCGCGAAACGATCTTTCAGCAGGAAAGCCCGCTGGTCGATACCGATGCCAGCAACAAGGCCGCCGACGCCGATGCCGCCTTGCAGGAGCTGGGCAGCGATCAAGTCGCCTTCGGCTACCTCACCGCCACGGTGACGGTGCTCGACGCCGACCCGGCCGTGGCCGACGAGAAGCTGCGCATGGTGGAGCGCGTCATCCAGGGCCGGGGTTTCGTGACCATCCCCGAAACCCTCAACGCAGTCGATGCCTGGCTGTCGTCCGTCCCCGGCAACGCATACGCGAACGTGCGTCAGCCCATCGTTTCGACGCTGAACCTGGCGCACATGATGCCGATGTCAGCGGTATGGGCTGGGCCGGAGAAGAACGAACACCTCGATGGCCCGCCGCTGATCGTCACCCGCACCGATGGCGCGACGCCGTTCCGGCTGGTGACGCACATCGGCGACGTGGGGCACACCCTTGTCGCCGGGCCGACCGGCATGGGCAAGTCGGTGCTGCTCGCCATATTGGCCATGCAGTTCCGGCGCTACTTCGGCTCGCGGATCTTCGCCTTCGACATGGGGCGCTCGATGCGCGCCACCATCCTCGGCCTTGGCGGTGAGCACTACGACCTCGGTGCCGATGGCGGCATCGCCTTCCAGCCACTCGCGCGAATAGCCCACGAGGGCTACCGCACCTGGGCCGCCGAATGGGTGGAGGGCCGGCTGCTGCACGAAGGCGTGACGGTCGGCCCGGACGAGAAGGCTGCCATTTGGTCGGCGCTGCGAAGCCTTGCCGGTGCGCCAGTGGAGCAGCGCACCATGACCGGCTTGTCGGTGTTATTGCAGTCCAACGCGCTGCGCCAAGCGCTCGCGCCCTATGTGTTGGGCGGCGCCCACGGCAAGCTGCTGGACGCTGACCACGACCGGCTGGGCATGGCCGACGTGCAGGGCTTTGAGATGGAAGAACTGATGCACAGCCCGCCGCCGTGCAAGCAGTGCTGCGCTACCTGTTCGCCCGCTTCGACGAACGTTTTGACGGCGCGCCCACGCTGCTGATCCTCGATGAAGCGTGGCTGTTCCTCGATGAGCCGTCCTTCGCGCCCGCATCCGGCAATGGCTCAAGACGCTCAGAAAAAAGAACGTCAGCGTCATCTTGCCACGCAGTCGCTGGCCGACATCAAGGACTCGACCATCGCGCCAGCCATCATCGAAAGCTGCGCGAGCAGGATCTTCTTACCTAACCCGCAGGCCACCGAGCCGCAGATTCGCACGATCTACGAAGGCTTCGGCTTGAACAGCCGCCAGATTGAGATCGTGGCGACCGCACAGCCCAAGCGCGATTACTAACTACCAGTCGCGCCTCGGCAATCGCCTGTTCGACCTCGACCTGGGGCCTGTCGCGCTCGCATTCGCGGGCGCATCCACCCCTCAAGACCAACGCGATATTGACCGCGTGCTGACGCAGGCCGGCGCTCCCGGCTTCGCCGGCGCGTGGCTGCGCCATCGCGGCCTCGGCTGGGCCGCCGACCTGCTGCCGTCCGCTCCGGCCGGCAGCTTCCTTTCTCGCTTCTCAACCGCTGGAGGTTTCACCATGAAGACCAAGCCCCGTTTGCTCTCTGTCTCACTCGCTGCCGTGCTGTCGTATCGCTGCTGGCCGTGCAGCCCGCATCCGCGCTGACGGTGTTCGACCCGTCCAACTTCGTGCAGAACACGCTGACCGCCGTGCGCACGCTGGAACAGATCAACAACCAGATCAACCAGCTTCAGAACGAGGCGCAGATGTTGATGAACCAGGCCAGGAACCTGGCAAATCTCGACTTCAACATCGTCAACCGCCTGCGCTCGACGCTCGCCACCACCGAGCGCCTGATCGCCGAGGCGCGCGGCTTGGCCTACGACGTGCAGAGCATGGATGCCACGTTCGCCCGCCTGTACCCGGAACAGTACGCCGCCACCATCAGCGGCGACCGCATGGCACAGGACGCCCGCGAACGCTGGCAGAACACCTTGAACGGCTTGCACACCGCGATGCGGATGCAGGCGCAGGTGTCGCAGAACCTCGCCCAAGACGAAAGCGCGCTGGCCGATCTCGTGAGCCAGAGCCAGTCGGCCACCGGCGCGCTGCAAGCGATGCAGGCGACGAACCAGCTCCTGGCTTTGCAGGCCAAGCAGTCGATCCAGGCGCAGCAGCTCCAGATCACGCAAGACCGGGCCGCTTCACTGGAACTGGCGCGGCAAGCGGCGGCTATGGAGCGCGCCCGCGAAGTGCGGCGGCGCTTTCTGGGCACCGGCACGCCGTACACGCCGCAGTCCGTCAACTTCTATAACAACTGACCGGAGGCGGCCATGCGATGCGCTTCCGTCCTGATGGCCGTGCTGCTGACCGCGTGCGGCCAGCAGCCGGCCGAGAACCTGGCCGACGCCCTGGCCGCAGATCCGGTGCGGCTCAAGGCGTTGCGCGGGCAATGCGCGGCCGACCGGCAGGCCGTGGGCGAGGATGCCTGCCGCGCCGCCGCTGAAGCCTTCCGGCGGCGCTTTCTTCGCCGGCCATACCGGGCCGGATGAATACAACTCGCTGGCTGAACTCCCGCCGATTCCGCCGAGCTTCGATACGCCCGCAGATGAATTGCCAGAGGGCGCCGTTCCGCTCACTCCGCCCGAGGATTCGCCATGAACGACGTGACCATCATCGACCGTTTCCTCGATACGTTCTCGCGCTACATCGACTCGGGCTTCGGCTTATTGCAGGGCGAAGTGGCATTTCTCACCGCCACGCTCATCGTCATCGACATGACGATCGCTGGCCTGTATTGGGCCATGAGCCACGCCACCGGCCAGGGCGACGACGTGATCGCCAAGCTGCTGCGCAAGGTGCTCTGTGTCGGCGCGTTCGCCTACATCATCGGCAACTTCAACTGGCTGGCGAGCATCGTGTTCCGCTCGTTCGCCGGCTTGGGAATTACCGCTACCGGCTCGGCCATCACGATGGAGAACTTCCTTCAGCCGGGCCGGCTGGCGAAGACCGGCATCGACGCAGCCGCGCCGATTCTGGAACAGATCGGGGACATGGCTGGGTTCCCCGAGGTGTTCGTGAACATCGACCCTATCGTGGTTCTGTTCATCGCCTGGCTGGTGGTGATCCTCTGCTTCTTCGTGCTGGCCGTACAGCTTTTCATCACGCTGATCGAGTTCAAACTGACTACGCTCGCCGGCTTCGTCTTGATCCCGTTTGCACTCTGGAACAAGACCTCGTTCCTCGCGGAAAAGGTGCTAGGCAACGTGGTGTCGTCAGGCATCAAGGTCTTGGTGCTGGCCGTCATCGTCGGCATCGGTTCAGGCCTGTTCGCCGAGTTCCAGGTGCATCCCGACGAACCATCCATCGACCACGCGCTGGTCGTGATGCTGGCCTCGCTCGCGCTGCTGGCGCTGGGCATTTTCGGCCCCGGTATCGCCACCGGCCTGGTGTCCGGTGCGCCACAGCTTGGTGCGGGCGCGATGGCTGGTGCTGCGGTCGGGGCTGTCGGCACCGGCGTTGCCATCGGCGCCGCCGTAACGGGCGTGGGCGGCGCCGTCATGGCCGGGGCACGAATGGCCCCGGCGGCCGCAAAGCTGGCCGGTGCCGGTGCGCGTGCCGCGACTTCGGCGGCCGGCAGTGCCCGATCGGCGTTCCAGGCCGGTTCCGCTGCGGCCGGCGGCGGTGCCAAGGGCGCGGCGGCTGGCCTCGGCAATGTCGCCAAGACTGGCGCACAAGCCGCAGGCCGCAGCGTCACCTCTGGTGCTTCCGCTGTTGGGCAGAAGGTGGCCGACTCCTTCCGCGCTGGCTGGAACGGCACAGAAGCCGGCAGCGACGGTGCTGGCCCCGGCCAGACCGCAGACGGCACCGCAGGCTCGCAGAAGCAAGAGCAACCGGCCTGGGCCAAGCGGATGCACCGCCGCCAGCAGGCTACCCATGCCGCGACCACTGCCGCCCACACGCTGCGCGGCGGCGACGGCGGCGGCTCCGGGCAAGGCCCGAGCCTGCGGGATTCCGATACCTAACCTTCAAGGAGAACACCCATGCGATTCAAACGACCGCAGGTGCGCTACGCCGATACGCCGCAGCCTGCCACCCCGTATCAAGCCGCCGCCCAGGTGTGGGACGACCGTATCGGCTCCGCCCGCGTGCAGGCGAAGAATTGGCGCCTGATGGCCTTCGGCTGCCTAGTGCTCGCGCTGTTGATGGCCGGCGGCCTGGTGTGGCGCTCGGCGCAGTCCATCGTGACGCCCTATGTCATCGAGGTCGATCAAGCCGGGCAGGTGCGCGCCGTGGGAGAGGCCGCCACGCCGTACCGGCCCGGCGACGCGCAGATCGCGCACCACCTGGCGCGCTTCGTGACGCTGGTTCGCTCGCTGTCCATCGACCCCATCGTGGTGCGGCAGAACTGGCTCGATGCCTACGACTACACCACCGACAAGGGCGCGGCGGTGCTCAACGACTACGCCCGCACCAATGACCCATTCGCCCGCATCGGCAAGGAATCGGTAACGGTGCAAATCACCAGCGTGGTTCGCGCGAGCGACACGTCTTTCAACGTGCGCTGGACAGAGCAGCGCTATGTCAACGGTGCGCCCGCCGGCACCGAACGCTGGAACGCCGTGCTTTCGACCGTCCTGCAAACCCCGCGTACTGAACAGCGCCTGCTCAAGAACCCATTGGGTATCTACGTCAACGGCCTGTCATGGAGCCGCGAACTGGATTCTTCCGAAGGAGCCAAACCATGAAACTTCGTTTCCGCCTTTACGTTGTTCCTTTGACGCTGCTGGCCCTCGCGGGCTGCGCCTCGCAGGGGAAGCCGCCGCCATCCATCTCGCTCGACGAGACGGTGCTGGCCCAGCCGTTGCCCGAACCGCCCAAGCCCGTCGAAGTCGTCGCCGTCCCTGAACCGCTGGCGCTGCCGGCGCAGTTGAAGCCCCTGCCGGAACTCGATGAGGCCCCCGTTGCGCCGGAGCCGGCCGACGAAAAGGTGCGCGTTTCCCGTGCCAATGCAGAAGCGCGTATCGCGCCTACCCGTGAGGGCTACGTCAACGCGATTCAGGTGTGGCCGTTCACCGATGGCGCGCTTTATCAGGTCTATGCGTCGCCGGGGCGCGTGACGGTGGTTTCGCTTCAACCGGGCGAGGAACTGGTAACGGTCGCCGCCGGCGATACCGTGCGCTGGATCGTGGGCGACACGTCCAGCGGCGGCGGGGCCGATCTGCGCGTCAATGTGCTGGTCAAGCCTATCCGCTCCGGTCTGAAAACCAATCTCGTCATCACCACCAGTCGGCGCACCTACCTGCTGGAGCTGACCTCGACCGAGAGGGCATGGATGGCGTCGGTGTCCTGGGACTATCCGAAAGACCGAATGCTCGCGTTGCAGCGCCAGGCGCAGGCAGCGCAGGCAACAACGCCTGTCGATACGGGCCTGTCGCTGGACAAGATCCGCTTCCGCTACGCGGTATCGGGCAGCAACCCGCCGTGGAAGCCTCTGCGCGCCTTCGATGATGGAGAGAAGGTCTATATCCAGTTCCCGCCGGGCATCGCCCAGGGCGAGCTGCCGCCGCTGTTTGTCATCGGCGCGCAGGGCGACGGGCAACTGGTGAACTACCGTTTTCGCTCGCCGTACTACGTCGTGGATCGCCTGTTCGGCGCGGCCGAACTGCGGCTGGGCGGCGATGGCGGCGACGTGGTGCGGATCGAGCGCACCGATGGTGTTGCACGGAGGAACTGACCATGAGCCAGGATGACACTCCCGACCTTGCCGCGCCGCAGGCGGACAAGGTGGCGCCGGAGGCAGTGGCGCTGCGCGCCCAGCCGCGTCCAGTCACACGCCTGAACCGGCGCTCGCTGGCCATCCTTGCCGGCGTCCTAGCGGTCGCCGTGCTCGGCGCGCTGATGTGGTCGCTGCAACCTCATCGACGCAGCACAGGCGAGCAGACCGAGCTTTACAACGTCGATCGCGTGTCAAAGTCGGAAGGACTGGATGCGCTGCCGACGGACTATTCCAAGCTGCCGCCGGCGTTGCTGCCTGCCGTTCCCGAACTAGGGCCACCGCTGCCGGGCGATCTTGGCCCGGCTATCGTGAAGTCGCAGCAACCGGCGACGGCTGCCTACGCGGCCCCCGGTCACGACCCGAACGATGCCCTGCGAAAAGAAGCCGAGGCGGCCGCGGCCTCGTCCGTGTTCTTCCGCTCGGGTGGGCAGAATGCGGCGCCGGTAGCGCAGACACAGGTGGCCGCTGCGCCGGGCTTCGCCGCCAATGCGGCGTTTGACCCGCTGGCGGCCGGGCCGGCCTCCACGGCGGCCCAACCTGCTGACCCGACAGCGGTGCAAAACCGGCAAGACCAGAAAGAGGCTTTCATGAAAGCTGGCCCCACTGAAACCCGTAATTCCGGCAATCTGACTCTGCCAATTTCGCCGTATCAGGTTATGGCCGGAACAGTGGTCGCAGGTGCCTTGGTGACGGGCATCAAGTCGGACTTGCCCGGCGACGTGATCGCCACGGTGACGGAGCCGGTCTATGACACAGCCACCGGGCGCTTCCTGCTGATTCCGCAGGGTTCGCGCATCCTGGGCAAATACAACAGCCAGGTCAGCTACGGGCAGAGCCGCGTTCAAGTCGTCTGGAACCGGATCATCCTGCCGGACACGTCTTCGCTCACGCTCGACAACCTGGCCGGCACCGACCCAGCCGGCTATGCCGGGCTGGAGGACGATGTGGACTACCACTGGGGCCGCATCTTTGCCGGTGCGGCACTCACCACGCTGCTGGGCGTCGGTGCCGAGCTGGCCGCGCCGGAGAACCGGCAGGATGGTGATCGCGTCATCATCGCTGGGCGCGACAGCGCGCAGGACAGCATCAATCAGGTCGGCCAGGAGATGACCCGGCGCAACCTCAACATCCAGCCGACCTTAACGCAACGGCCGGGCCTGCCGGTTCGCATCATCGTCAACCGGGATCTGGTGCTGCGGCCGTACCAGCCGCTGTTCTTCAACCGGGGGACTTCACGATGAGCACGACCAAGAAGCTGCGGCTCGGCCCGCTGCCGAAGACCGAGAGCACCAAGCTGACTTTCGTTTGCCCGACCAGCTTGAAAGTCGACCTCGACCGCTACGCCGCGCTACACGCGCAGGCGTATGGCGAGGCCGTTGATGCGGCGACGCTGATCCCGCATATGCTGGAAGCGTTCATGGCGGGGGATCGAGGATTCAGGAAGGGCACGGCGACCCGCAGCACACCACCGAAGCCGCCATGATTGCACCGCATGCTATTCAACGGCATCCATCGAACGCGCAGCCCAGGCTGCGCGTTCTTCATTCTGGATGCCGCCGAGCCTGTTGGGCTATGATGATGCGACAGGCCCGCCGTTCCTCGGCAATCCAGCACTACACAGTGCGATGCGGCTTTCTCTCCCAACGCTCCTATGTCGCTCCTAGCCGACAACGCCGCTCTTCTTCTAAGCGGCCCCGAAAGGAGCTAACCTACTGTCCCATATACGGTTTCAAGTCCTTCTTGATTTGCGCGAAAGAATTGACACCGGCACTTTTTTGCCCCGATCGCCATGCAGCCTGCGGACAATAGGTTTAGTCTTGCCCCTTTCATTTGACGAGCATCAAGCGGGCGAGAGCCTGGCTCTGTCAGACTTGGGCGCTATTGCCGCAGGACGCAGAATTCATGTCGACGAACCACCGTTCTTCCCGCATTTTCGCTGTTTCCCTCTTGATTCTGTTACTCGCCGCTGGTGGCTTCGGCTACTGGAAGTCGCTCCAGGATCGCCTGCCGGAAGGCCTGAGCATGGGCAATGGCCGTCTCGAGGCCACCGAGGTGCAGATCGCCAGCAAGATCCCCGGACGCCTGGCGGAAGTGCGTGTCAACGAAGGCGACAAGGTGCTCCAGGGACAACTGCTGGCCCGCATGGACACCCGCACCCTGGAGGCCCAGCGCAACCAGGCCGAGGCCGAAGTGCTGCGGGCGCGGGAAAACCTGTCGGCCGCCGAAGCCAACGTCCAACTGCGCCAGAGCGAGCAACTGCTGGCCAACCAGGAGCTCAAGCGCTCCCAGGAACTGTTCCGCCGCGGCTTCGCCAGCCAGCAGATCATCGATCAACAACAGGCTCGGTTGAACACCGGAAATGCCGCCGTACAGGCAGCCCAAGCCCAGGTTGCCGCGGTCAAGGCCGCTGTTGGCGCCGCCCAGGCCCAAGTTGCCCAGCTCACCAGCGAGATCGACGACAGCAGCCTGCGGGCGCCCATCGACGGCATCATCCAGCTGCGCCTGGCCGAGCCCGGCGAAGTCCTGGGGGCCGGCGGCCGGGTGCTGCTGCTGATCGACCCCTACGATCAATACATGAACCTCTATCTGCCGGCCTCGGTGACCGGTCGCCTGACCGTTGGCGATGAGTCGCGAATCCTCCTCGATGCTCTGCCCAACCAGCCACTGCCGGCGAAGATCAGCTTCGTCGCCGCCAAGTCCCAGTTCACCCCCAAAGAAGTGGAAACCCGAGACGAGCGCCAGAAGCTGGTGTTTCGGGTCAAGGTGCGCCTGACTCAACCTGCCGCCGTGCCCCAGGCCAAGCCGGGAATGCCCGGTGCCGGTTATGTGCGCACGGCTCCCGTGGACTGGCCGGCTAACCTGAAATGAGCGGCCTGGCGCTGCAAGCCAGCGGCATTGGTCATCGCTACGGCTCACAGCAGGCCCTGATCGATATCAGCTTCAACCTGCCAGCGGGCACCCGCTGCGGTTTGATCGGGCCCGACGGCGCCGGCAAGTCCAGCCTTCTGGGCTTGATCGCCGGGGTCAAGAAGCTCCAGCAGGGTGAGCTGGAGGTGCTCGGCGGGGCGATTTCCCAGCGCCGTCACCGCCGCAGTCTTTATCCACGCATCGCCTTCATGCCCCAGGGCCTGGGGGGCAACCTGTACCCCGACCTGTCCATCAGCGAAAACATCCGCTTCTTCGCCACCCTGTTCGGCCTGCCCCGTGACGAATGCGAACAGCGCATGCACAGCTTGCTGCTGGCCACCGACCTGCTGCGCTTTGCCGAGCGTCCGGCGGGCAAGCTGTCCGGCGGGATGAAACAGAAACTCGGCCTGTGCTGCGCATTGATCCATGAACCGGACCTGCTGATTCTCGACGAGCCCACCACCGGGGTTGATCCGCTGTCCCGGCGGCGCTTCTGGGAACTGGTGGAAGACGTGCGCCAACAGCGTCCGCAACTGACCCTGCTGGTGGCCACCGCCTACATGGAAGAAGCCGAGCAGTTCGAACACTGCCTGATGCTCGACAAAGGCCGGATGATTGCCCAGGGCCTGAGCCAGGAACTGGCGAAAGTGACGACCAGCGGCAAGCTGGATGACGCCTTCACCCACTTCCAGGGCGACACGGGCCATGACAATCAACCGCTGGTCATCCCGCCCCGCTCCGGCGACAACCACGACATCGCCATCGAGGCCCACGAACTGACCCTGCGCTTTGGCGACTTCACCGCGGTCAATAAAGTCAGCTTCGCCATCGGACGCGGAGAAATCTTCGGCTTCCTCGGTTCCAACGGCTGCGGCAAGACCACCACCATGAAGGTCCTCACCGGGCTGATGCCCGCCACCGAAGGCAGCGCCAAACTGCTGGGCAACCCGGTGGACGCCAAGGACCTGGCCACCCGCAAACGGGTCGGCTTCATGTCCCAGAGCTTTTCCCTGTATGGCGAGCTCAGCGTGCGGCAGAACCTGGACCTGCACGCCCGCCTGTTCGATTTGCCGCCGGCGGAAAGCAGCCCGCGCATCGAGGAACTGATCCAGCGCTTCGATCTCGGGGCGATTGCCGAGCAACAGTCCGGCGCCCTGCCCCTGGGCCTGCGCCAGCGCCTGTCCCTGGCAGTGGCGGTGCTGCACCGTCCGGAAGTGCTGATCCTCGACGAGCCCACTTCCGGGGTCGACCCGGCCGCCCGTGACGACTTCTGGCGCCTGCTGATCGAACTGTCCCGGGAACAGGGCGTGACCATCTTCCTCTCCACTCACTTCATGAACGAAGCCCAGCGCTGCGACCGCATTTCGTTGATGCACGCCGGCAAGGTACTGGCCTGTGATACGCCCGCGGCGCTGCAACAGCAGTTTGCCGGCGACACCCTGGAAGCCGCCTTTGTCCGCTGCCTGGAAGAAGCTCAAGGCGCCGCAGATACAGCGCCAGCGCCGCCTCCGGCGGCAGCCGCCAGCCACGCCATCGCCCCTCCACGCTCGGGCCTGAGCCTGGCCCGGCTGCTGGCGGTGGCCACCCGCGAAGGCAAGGAACTGCTGCGGGACAAGGTGCGCCTGGGTTTTGCCCTGCTGGGGGCGATCTTCATGATGGTGATCTTTGGCTACGGCATTTCCCTGGATGTGGAAAAGCTCGCCTTCGCCGTCTACGACCAGGACCAGACGCCGCAAAGCCGCGCCTACCTGGAGGCTTTTCGCGGCTCACGCTACTTCGAGGAAAAACCGAGCATCCGCAGCGCCCCTGAACTGCACCGACGCCTGCAACGTTCGGAGATCAAGCTGGCCCTGGAGATCCCGCCCGGCTTTGGCCGCGATCTGTATGCCGGGCGCCAGCCGACAGTGGCCGCCTGGCTGGACGGCGGCATGCCGTTTCGCGCGGAAACCAGCCGCAACTACGTCGAGGCGGTACACCAGGCCAACCTCGAACTCCTGGCCGAACACAGCAGCCCGGCACTGAACTCAAGGCCTGCCGCCAAGCTGGAAACGCGCTTTCGCTACAACCAGGACGTGGTCAGCGTCAACGCCATCGGGCCAGGGGTCATGGCGCTGATCCTGGCGTTCATTCCGGCCATGCTCACCGCCCTGGGTATCGTTCGCGAGAAGGAACTGGGCTCGATTACCAACTTCTATGCCACGCCCCTGACCCGCCTGGAGTTTCTCCTGGGCAAGCAGGCGCCCTACCTGGCGGTGAGCCTGATCAACCTGGGCTTGCTGGTGGCCATGAACCGCTGGTTGTTCGGCGTGCCCTTCAAGGGCAGCGGCCTGACCCTGGCCCTGGGCGGGGTGCTCTACGTGCTGGCCACCACCAGCATGGGCCTGCTGATCTCGGCCTTCACCCGCACCCAGATCGCGGCGATCCTCGGCACCATGATCATCACCAGCCTGCCGACCATCCAGTTCTCCGGATTGATCGTGCCGCGCTCGTCCCTGGATGGATCGGCGGCGATCATGGGCCAGCTGTTCCCCGCCGGGCACTTCCTCGACATTGCCGTCGGCACCTTCACCAAGGCCCTGGACCTGCGTGAGCTCTGGCCTCAATGCCTGGCCCTGATCGGGTTCTTCCTTGGCTTCACCGGGCTCAGCCTGGTCATGTTGAAAAAGCAGGAGGTCTGATGAACCGGCTCGCCCATATCCTGCGCCTGGGGTTCAAGGAGCTCACCAGCCTGCGCCACGATAGTGTCCTGCTGCTGTTCCTGTTCTACGCCTTCACCGTGGCCATCTACCTGCCAGCGGCCGGCTCGGTCATCGGCGTGCACCATGCCAGCGTGGCCCTGGTGGACGAGGACCACAGCCCACTGTCGCGACAGTTGGCAGAATCCCTGCAACCGCCGGAGTTCCAGGTCCCGGCCGCCCTGCCCTACGACCAGCTGGACAACGTCATGGACAGTGGCCAGTACACCTTCGTGATCAACATTCCCGCCAACTTCCAGAGTGACCTGCTGGCCGGCCGCCAGCCGGCGGTGCAGGTCAACGTCGACGCCACCGCCATGAGCCAGGCGTTCATGGGCGCCGGCTACATCAGTCGGATCTTCCAGCGTGAGCTGCTCAACTATGCCAATCAGGCGGATACCGCGAGCAAGGCCCCGGCCCTGCTGACCACCCGCGCCCTGTTCAACACCAATCTGCAAGGCGGCTGGTTCCTGGCGGTGATCCAGATCGTCAACAACATCACCATCCTGGCCATCATCCTCACCGGCACCGCGCTGCTGCGCGAACGCGAGCACGGCACCCTCGACCACCTGCTGGTGCTGCCGCTGACGGCGCTGGAAATCATGCTGGCGAAGGTCTGGAGCAACATGCTGGTGGTGGTGCTGTGCACCTGGATATCACTGGAAGTGATCGTCAAGGGCGTGCTGGGCGTGCCGCTGGCGGGCTCGATGGGGCTGTTCCTGATGGTCACGGCGCTGTATCTGTTCGCCAGCACCGCCCTGGGAATCTTCCTCGCCACCCTGGCCCGTTCGACCCCGCAATTCGGCCTGCTGGCGATCCCGGTGATCATTCCGATGCTGCTGCTGTCCGGCGGCAGCACACCGTTGGACAGCATGCCGCAGTGGCTGCAATGGGTGATGCAGGGCTCGCCATCCACGCACTTCGTCAGCCTCAGCGCGGCGATCCTGTTTCGTGATGCGGGAGTCAGTGTGGTCTGGCCCGACCTGCTGGCCCTGGCGACGATCGGCCTGTTGTTCTTCACCATTGCCCTGGCGCGCTTTCGCAAGAGCCTGGCCTCGTGAGCCACGCCTTGTAGGAGCCGGCTTGCCGGCGAAGGGGCCTCAGCCCTGTATCGCCCTCTCGGACGTCTTCGCTGGCAAACCGGCTCCTACAGCGGGCGGGTCTATTGGATGATCAGGTTGTTGAACAACAGGTCTTCCACCACCGGCTTGCCGGTTTCATCGTTCATCACCTGTTGCACCTGCTTGAGGGCTTCCTGGCGCAGCTTTTCCTTGGCCTCGACGTTGTTCATGGTCTCGGTGGTCTGCTGGGCAAACAGCGCCACCAGCTGATTGCGAATCAGCGGCTCATTGGCCTTGACCGCCTGGGCCGAGGCATCGCCAGTTACTCGCAGGGCCACATCGGCCTTGTAGACCTTGAGCTTGGGGCCGCCATCCAGGCCGTAGTTGCCGACAAAGGGCGGGCTCAGGCTGATGTAGCTGACTTTCGGTGCTTCGCCTTCTTTGGCCTCTTCGGCCACCGCTGCCATCGGCAGGGAGAGGGCCAGCAGCAACATGATCCACGCTTTCACAATTCGCTCCTTAATCCGGTTTGCGGCCTAGCATAAAGGCCCGCCCGCCTGAGCCCAAGCACAAGCTTATGGCTGCCCATCAGGGCTGGGCATGCTCGTTGACCGCCTGATTCACACTCCTACACTTATCGGCCACCAACCCCAAAGGAATAGCCCTGATGAAAGCCGTGCTGTGCAAAGCCTTCGGCCCCGCCGAAACACTGGTGCTGGAAGAGGTCGCAAGTCCCGTGCCGAAGAAGAACGAGATCCTCCTGGACGTGCATGCCGCTGGGGTGAATTTTCCGGACACCCTGATCATCGAGGGCAAATACCAGTTCAAGCCACCCTTCCCCTTCTCCCCGGGTGGCGAAGCGGCCGGGATCGTCAGTGCGGTGGGCGAGAAGATCAGCCATCTCAAGGTCGGTGAGCGGGTCATGGCCCTGACCGGCTGGGGCAGCTTTGCCGAACAGGTGGCGGTGCCGGGCTACAACGTGCTGCCGATTCCCGCCGCCATGGACTTCAACACTGCCGCCGCTTTCAGCATGACCTACGGCACCTCGATGCATGCCCTCAAGCAGCGCGGCAACCTGCAGCCCGGTGAAACCCTGTTGGTGCTCGGCGCCTCGGGCGGAGTCGGACTGGCGGCGGTGGAAATCGGCAAGGCCATGGGCGCCCGGGTGATCGCCGCCGCCAGCAGCGCGCAAAAGCTCGCCGTGGCCAAGGCCGCCGGCGCTGATGAACTGATCAACTACAGCGAAAGCAACCTGAAGGACGAGGTCAAGCGCCTGACCGATGGCAACGGCGCCGACGTGATCTACGACCCGGTGGGCGGCGACCTGTTCGATCAGGCCGTGCGCTCCATCGCCTGGAATGGCCGCCTGCTGGTGGTGGGCTTTGCCAGCGGACGCATTCCCGAATTGCCAGTGAACCTGGCACTGCTCAAGGGCGCGGCGGTGGTTGGCGTGTTCTGGGGCTCCTTCGCTCAGCGCCAGCCTCAGGACAACGCGGCGAACTTCCAGCAGCTGTTCGGCTGGTTCGCCGCGGGCAAGCTCAAGCCGCTGGTATCCCAGGTCTATCCTCTGACGGCAGCTGCCCGGGCCATCGATGATCTGGGGCAGCGCAAGGCGGTGGGCAAGGTGGTGGTGCAAGTCCGCTGAGCCTGTGGCGGCCCCGGGAAAATGCTTCGGGCCCTGTTGTCCCGGGGATTTTCGTCTTCACTGATGGACAGGCTCGCCGCACCGCTGCGGCGAATCCCTTGCCAACCCGAGGACGAATGATGAGCACGATGCTACGCAAACTGTTACTGGGGCTGCTGGCCCTGCCCGGACTGATCATCGGCGCCCAGGCGCCGGCTCAGGCCGATGCCAATGGGCTGCGCAACGCCACGGTACTGATTGTCCGCCACGCCGAGAAACCGGACCAGGGCAGCGGCCTGAGCCCAAGGGGTGAAGAGCGTGCCCAAGCCTACGCCAGGTATTTTGACCCGTTGCAACTGGACGGCCAGAGCCTGGTGCCTCAGCGTCTGATCGCCACCAGCGATACGCCGGACAGCGCGCGGCCACGGCTGACCCTGGAACCCTTGGCCCAGCGTCTGAAGCTCGGTATCGAGCAGCCCTATGCCGACAAGCAGGTGGACAAGCTGGTCAAATCCCTGAGCAAGGACAATCAGGCCCAGGTGCTGCTGATTGCCTGGCACCACGGCAAGATCTTTCAACTGATCAATGCTTTTGGCGGCGACGCCCAAGCCCTGGTCGGAGCCAAGTCCTGGCCGGAATCGGTGCGGATTTCGGAGCACCGTGACCGGCCGTTTCGGTTGATCGTGACCGGTCATTTCGCTAACGCGTGACCGCTCATTTCGGTAGCAACGTGACCGATTTTCCGCCTGTTCCGAAACAGGTGGTCACGGCTTACCGAAATCGCCGGTCACGACTTAGCGAAAGCCTTCCCCTTCGTTGCGCATGACCTGATGCGCCGCCATCCTCGACCGATTTCGGGAGAGGAAGATGGCGGCGCCGCGAGTAGCCATGCGAAACATCAAAGAATGTCTGCGCCTCAAGTTTGAGGCCGGCTTGTCCCACGAGAAGATTGCCCGTGCCTTGCAGCTGTCCAAGGGCGTGGTTAGCAAGTACATCGCGGCGGCGCGGGTGGCCGGGCTGGACTGGCCGGCGCTGGTGGCCATGGACGAGGCCGCGCTGGCGGCCGCCTTGTTTGCACCGACGTCGACGAACAAGCCGCGCGGTGAGCGAGTGCTGCCCGATGTGCTGAGCATCCACCGCGAGTTGCGACGCAAGGGCGTGACCTTGCAGCTGCTGTGGGAGGAATATCTCGCCGCGCATGCGGGCCAGCCGACCTACCGCTACACCCAGTTCGTCGAGCACTACCGGCGCTACGCCCAGACGCTCAAACGTTCGATGCGTCAGCTGCACCGTGCGGGCGAGAAGCTATTCATCGACTATGCCGGGCCGACGCTGCCGGTGGTCGACCCGGCCACCGGCGAAGTGCGCCGGGCGCACATCTTCGTCGCCGCCCTGGGCGCCTCGAATTACACCTATGCCTGCGCGACGCCAGGCGAAACCCAGGTGGACTGGCTGACCTCGCTGGGCCAGGCTCTGACCTACTTTGGCGGCGTGCCGGAAATGGTTGTGCCGGACAATCCGCGCGCCCTGGTCGCCCAGCCGGATCGCTACGAGCCGGGCCTGAACCGGGCCACGCTGGAGTGCGCGCGTCATTACCAGACGGTGATCCTGCCGGCACGGCCACGCAAGCCTCAGGACAAGGCCAAGGCCGAGGTGGCGGTGCAGGTGGTCGAGCGCTGGATCATGGCGCGGCTGCGCCATCGGCAGTTCTTCAGCCTGCATGCGCTTAACCAGGCCATCGCCGAGCTGCTGGAGGATCTGAATCGGCGCCCGTTCAAGCGGCTCGATGGCTGCCGGCGCGACTGGTTCGAGCGCCTGGATCGCCCGGCCTTGCGAGCGCTGCCGGTGCATCCCTACGAGGTCGCCACCTTCAAGCGCTGCAAGGTCAGCATCGACTACCACATCGAGGTCAATGGCAGCTTCTACAGCGTGCCCTCCGCCCTGGCCCGGCAGAACGTGGACGTGCGACTGACGGCACACACCCTGGAAGTGCTGCATGGCAACCGGCGGGTGGCCAGCCACCTGCTGCTGGGGCGACGCGGCGCTTACAGTACCCAGCGCGAGCACATGCCCGCGGCGCACCAGGCGCATCGCGAATGGACGCCACAACGCCTGCTCGACTGGGGCGCGCGGATCGGCCCCTACACGCGCCAACTGATCGATCACCAACTGACCCACAAGCCGCACCCGGAGATGGGCTACCGCGCCTGCCTCGGCCTGCTCTCGCTGGCCCGGCGCTATGGCAATGCACGCCTGGAAGCCGCTGCCGAACGTGCCGTACACCTGCGCGCCTTCACCGGGCGCAGCGTGCGCAACCTGCTCCAGCAAGGCCTGGATCAACAGCCGCTGCCCCAGCGTGCCGCCGAAACGACCTTACCCGGCGACCACGAGAACGTCCGTGGCGCCGACTACTACCAACCCCCGCAACAGGAGCTGTTCGATGATGCCGCAACACACCCTGAATCAACTGCACCAGCTACGCCTGGACGGCATGGCCCGCGCCCTGGAAGAGCAATGGACGCTGCCGGCCAGCCACAGCCTGAGCTTCGATGAACGCCTCGGCCTACTGCTCGACCGCGAACTGGCCTGGCGTGACAACCAGCGCCTGGTACGGCTGCGCAAGAAGGCCAAGCTCAAGTACGCCAACGCCTGCCTGGAAGATCTCGACCGCCGCACCGGACGCGCCCTGGACGAGCGTCTGATCGCCACCCTGGCCAGTGGCGACTGGATCCGCCAGCAGCACAACCTGCTGCTGACCGGCCCGACCGGTGCCGGCAAAACCTGGCTGGCCTGCGCCCTGGGCAACCAGGCCTGCCGCCAGGGCTATAGCACCCTGTACCTGCGCACCCCGCGCCTGCTGGAACAACTGCGCATCGCTCATGGCGACGGCAGCTTCGGCCGTACCCTGCAACAGCTGGCAAAGGTCGACGTCCTGGTGCTGGACGACTGGGCGCTAGCCCCGCTGGAGGAAGGAGCCCGGCATGACCTGCTGGAGGTGATCGACGACCGCGCTGGCAGCCGCTCCACCATCCTGACGAGCCAACTGCCCATCGAGCACTGGCACGGCTGGATCAACGACCCGACCCTGGCCGATGCCATCCTCGACCGCCTGGTGCACAACGCCTACCGACTGACGATGAAAGGCGAGTCGCTGCGCCGAAAAAAAGCCGAGGAACAAGCCGCATCGTGACCGATGCGATTACAATCCAGAACCCGCGCAACCGGGGTGGAAGCACCGGTCACGTATTAGCGAAACGCTCGGTCACGTTCACCGAAATCCGCAGAATCGGTGTACGACTGGCTGATAGTGCTGCGCTTCGACGACCACGGAAAGTTGCGTAAGGCCCACAGCCAGAAGATTCAGGAGCACCTGCTGCCGGGCGACGGCAGTTGAGCCGGCTCAAGCCGAAGCCACGGCCCCTGAAGACTTGCAGCGCTTGAGCCGCGCCTCCAGATTGCGATCCGGCATGGCATGGCTGCGCAGGGCCTGGACCGTCTGCTCGACATAATCGCGGGTGGTGCCATAACGCCCGCAAGCGCTCTCGAACACCTGGCTCAGCACATGATCCGGCAGATTGCCGGCATAGCTGGGCAGGTGCCGCTCCAGCACGAATCCCAGGGCCTGGACCTGGCTACCATCCTCAAGACGGCAGTTGAGCCAGTGCGGACGGTAAGAGGGATAAGGCATTTCACGTTGCCACAGGGCATACAACGAGGCGTCCAGATGCTCCTCCGGCAGCCGGTAGGCGAAGCCGCTGCAGGAGCCGCCACGATCCAGGCCGAACACCAGGCCCGGCATTTCCGGCGTGCCGCGATGCTCGTGTGACCACAGATACAGACCGCGATGATAGCCATGCACCCGTCCGCGCATGCGCTCGACCGCCGAACACTCCGGGCGCCAGATCAATGAACCGTAGGCGAACAGCCAGACCGGACCACCCTTGTGCCGGGCCATGGTGGATTGCATGGAACTGCGAAGTTGTTCGTGGGTCAGCTGCGGCCCCAGATCGAGCCGCGGAGGGTAAGCCAGATTCAGATAACTGGATTCAAGGGCTGTCATGGCGAATAGCGTTCGGCTCCCCGCGTAAAAGAAGTTACTTAATAGAACGCCTGGAAGTAACTGCAAGACACATAAGTTTCAAGGCAAGTTAAGTGCCACTAGAGCAGCACTCAAGTTGGAGGCTTATATATAACCTACCGGTATTTATTTAATTAGATAAATACCGATGGGCTATATACAGAGTTATAACGGACAGCCCCGACCAGATGCAGTCAGGGGCGCGGAGCGTAGGCGAACACGTCGGCCCGCATCTGATGAGCGTCCATCCCGGCATTCACCAGCGCGTCCAGGGTGGCGTAGATCATGGCCGGCGAGCCGCTGGCATAGACGTGCACCGCCGACAGATCGGTGATGTCCTCGCACACCGCCTCGTGCAGCATGCCGCAGCGTCCCTCCCAGCCGCACAGGTCGCTGACCACCTTGTGCAGGTACAGGTTGGGCAACTGCTGCCATTCATCCCAGTGTTCCAGCTGGTAGAAGTCCTCTGGCCGACGCACGCCCCAATACAGGTGCACCGGGTGCTTGAAGCCCTTGGCCCGGCAGTGCTCGATCAGGCTGTGCATCTGCGCCATGCCGGTCCCGGCGGCGATCAGCACCAGCGGACCGTCCGGCAGCTCGGCCAGGTGGGTATCGCCGAACGGCATCTCGACCCGCGCAATGCGCTCGCGTTGCAGCTGCTGCATCAGGCTTTGCGCACTGTTTTCGCGCACCAGCACGTGCAACTCCAGGTCCCGCCCGCAATGGGGCGCCGAAGCCAGGGAGAACGCCGACTTCTCGCCGTTATCGCGTTCCAGCATCAGGTACTGGCCAGCGTGATAGCGGGGTGGCTTGCCGGCCGGAGCCCGCAGCCTGACCCGCCAGACATCGCCGCCGACTTCCAGGCATTCAGTGAGCTGACACGACAGGCTGCGCACCGGCAACTCTCCCAGCGCAAGGACGCCATCCCACAGCACGATGCAGTCTTCCAGCGGCTCTGCAATGCAAGTGTAGAACTCGCCGTGATCACGCACATCGCCGGCTTGCTGCACGCTGCCCTCCACCAGCAGCGCCGCACACACATGGCAGTTGCCATTGCGACAGCTTTGCGGGCATTCATAGCCCAGGCGCCGCGCCGCATCGAGAATCCGCTCGCCGGGCAGCGTCTCAAGCACCGCTCCGGAGGGCTGCAAGGTTACACGCATCAATCTATTCCTAACTGATTCCAGATGGCATCGATCCGGCGGGTGACCGCCTCATCCTTGACGATGACCCGGCCCCACTCTCGGGTGGTTTCTCCGGGCCACTTGTGAGTGGCGTCGAGCCCCATCTTCGAACCCAGGCCGGATACCGGCGAGGCGAAGTCGAGGTAGTCGATCGGGGTATTGTCGATCATCACCGTGTCGCGCTTGGGGTCCATGCGCGTGGTGATGGCCCAGATCACATCGTTCCAGTCCCGGGCATTGATATCGTCGTCGGTGACGATAACGAACTTGGTGTACATGAACTGTCGCAAAAACGACCAGACACCCAGCATCACGCGCTTGGCGTGCCCCGGGTACTGCTTCTTCATGGTCACCACCGCCATGCGGTAGGAGCAGCCCTCGGGTGGCAGGTAGAAGTCGGTGATCTCCGGGAACTGCTTCTGCAGGATCGGCACGAACACTTCGTTCAGCGCCACGCCGAGGATCGCCGGCTCATCCGGTGGCCGCCCGGTATAGGTGCTGTGGTAGATCGGCTTGATGCGATGGGTGATGCGCTCCACGGTGAACACCGGGAAGCTGTCGACTTCGTTGTAGTAACCGGTGTGGTCGCCGTACGGACCTTCATCGGCCATTTCACCGGGGTGAATCACCCCTTCGAGAACGATTTCCGCGGAGGCCGGAACCTGCAGGTCGTTGCCGCGGCACTTCACCAGCTCGGTGCGGTTGCCCCGCAGCAGGCCGGCGAAGGCGTATTCGGAAAGGCTGTCCGGCACCGGGGTCACCGCGCCGAGAATGGTTGCCGGGTCCGCGCCCAGGGCCACGGACACCGGGAACGGCTGGCCCGGGTGCTTCTCGCACCACTCGCGGTAATCCAGCGCGCCGCCACGGTGGCTCAACCAGCGCATGATCACCTTGTTGCGGCCAATCACCTGCTGGCGATAGATGCCCAGGTTCTGCCGGTCCTTGTTCGGCCCCTTGGTCACGGTCAGGCCCCAGGTGATCAGCGGCCCGACGTCACCGGGCCAGCAGGTCTGCACCGGCAGCATGCCCAGGTCGACGTCGTCGCCCTCGATCACCACTTCCTGGCACACCGCATCCTTGACCACCTTGGGCGCCATGGAAATGATCTTGCGGAAGATCGGCAGCTTGGACCAGGCATCCTTCAAGCCCTTGGGCGGCTCCGGCTCCTTGAGGAAGGCCAGCAACTTGCCGATCTCGCGCAGCTCGCTGACCGCATCGGCGCCCATCCCCAGGGCCACGCGCTCGGGGGTGCCGAACAGGTTGCCGAGCACGGGAATGTCGTAACCGGTGGGGTTTTCAAACAGCAGGGCCGGGCCTTTGGCGCGCAAGGTGCGATCGCAGACCTCGGTCATTTCCAGCACTGGGGACACCGGGACCTGGATGCGCTTGAGTTCCGAGCGCTGTTCCAGGCCGCTGATAAAGTCGCGCAAGTCGCGATACTGCATGCGTGAGCCTCGTTTTCGCCGTGGCATTCGGGGCAGGCAGTTTAGCGCCGAACCCACAGGTTCAGAATAGAGAATGTCAGATAGCAAAAAGCCGGGTTTCCCCGGCTCTTGCTGGCCTGATCGATTTACTTGCGCTTCATCGACAGGAAGAACTCATCGTTGGTCTTGGTCTGTTTCAGCTTGTCGACCAGGAACTCGATGGCAGCGACTTCATCCATCGGATGCAGCAGCTTGCGCAGGATCCACATGCGCTGCAGCTCGTCATCGGCAGTCAGCAGCTCTTCACGGCGAGTGCCGGACTTGTTGATGTTGATGGCCGGGAATACGCGCTTCTCGGCAATACGGCGGTCCAGGGGCAGCTCCATGTTGCCGGTACCCTTGAACTCTTCGTAGATCACTTCATCCATCTTCGAGCCGGTTTCAACCAGCGCGGTAGCGATGATGGTCAGCGAGCCGCCTTCTTCGATGTTGCGCGCGGCGCCGAAGAAACGCTTCGGTTTCTCCAGGGCGTGGGCATCGACACCACCGGTCAGGACCTTGCCGGAGCTCGGGATCACGGTGTTGTAGGCACGGGCCAGACGGGTGATGGAGTCCAGCAGGATCACCACGTCCTTCTTGTGCTCGACCAGGCGCTTGGCCTTCTCGATCACCATCTCGGCCACTTGCACGTGACGGGTTGGCGGCTCGTCGAAGGTGGAAGCAACCACTTCGCCACGCACGGTGCGCTGCATCTCGGTCACTTCTTCCGGACGCTCGTCGATCAACAGCACGATCAGATGAACTTCCGGGTTATTGCGCGTGATGTTCGCCGCAATGTTCTGCAGCATGATGGTCTTGCCCGCCTTCGGCGGAGCAACGATCAGACCGCGCTGGCCCTTGCCGATCGGCGCGCACAGGTCGATGACACGGCCGGTCAGGTCTTCGGTGGAACCGTTGCCGGCTTCCATCTTCATGCGCACGGTCGGGAACAGCGGCGTCAGGTTTTCGAACAGAATCTTGTTCTTGGCGTTCTCGGGACGGTCGTAGTTGATGGTATCGACCTTGAGCAGCGCGAAGTAACGCTCGCCTTCCTTGGGAGGACGGATCTTGCCAACGATGGTGTCACCGGTGCGCAAGTTGAAGCGACGGATCTGGCTTGGCGAGACGTAGATATCGTCCGGGCCGGCCAGGTAGGAGGCGTCGGAGGAGCGAAGGAAGCCGAAGCCGTCCTGGAGGATCTCCAGCACGCCATCACCGGAGATTTCCTCACCGCTTTTCGCGTGCTTTTTCAGCAGGGAGAAAATCACGTCCTGCTTGCGCGAACGGGCCATATTTTCTATGCCCATCTGTTCGGCCAATTCGAGCAGTTCGGTAATCGGCTTTTGCTTGAGTTCAGTCAGATTCATATAGGAATGACGTAATCATTTATAGAGGGGGGAAATTAAGCTTTTGGCTTAATGAGGCCGCGCCGCGGAGAAGGCGACAGGATCGCGTACTTATTCGAAAAGGAGAGCGTCGGCGACGGCTTGCAGGGGGCACTGGAGAAACCAGTGCGGGGCCGAATGTAACACCTGAGTTTCGGAGCGTCTAGCCCTCGATCACGAAAAAGCCCCGCATTTTGCGGGGCTTTTCCAGGGCACTGAAATCGACGCTTAGATGTTGGCGTCGAGGAAAGCGGCCAGTTGCGACTTGGACAGTGCGCCGACCTTGGTGGCCTCGACATTGCCGTTCTTGAACAGCATCAGAGTCGGGATGCCACGCACACCATGCTTGGCCGGGGTTTCCGAGTTTTCGTCGATGTTCAGCTTGGCAACGGTCAATTTGCCTTTGTAGGTTTCAGCAATTTCGTCCAGAACCGGAGCGATCATCTTGCATGGGCCGCACCACTCAGCCCAGTAGTCGACCAGTACAGCGCCTTCGGCTTTGAGTACGTCGGTCTCGAAGCTGGCGTCGCTGACGTGTTTGATAAGATCGCTGCTCATGGAATTCTCCAGGTTGTAAGCAAAAAAACGTGGCCCATCATATCTGCCCTTCCCGCGTTCAGGAAGCCGGAGATGATTGACTCTCACTATGGTGCCCCATGAGTTTGGGTATAGCTCAGCTCAGGCAGACGCGGGGGTCACAAAGGCGATTCCAGTGCGCAGGGCAGCATTGCGCACATGCTCCTGCATGGCCTTTTGCGCCGCTCCGGAAGCATGCCGGACCAGGGCCCGGAGGATCTTGCGATGCTCCTGCCAGGTTTCCATGGCCCGCTCGGGTCGGATGAACGGTAGCTTCTGACTCTCCAGGAAGATCTCGGCACTGGCGCTGAGGATGCTCAGCATCGCCTGATTGCCGCTGGCCAGGAGGATCTTCTGGTGAAACTCGAAGTCCAGCCGCGCCGCCGCCTCGAAATCCCCGGCCCGCAACTCACTGCGCATGGCCTGCACATTGTCTTCCAGGGCATCCAGCTCATCGGCGGTCAGGGTCACCGCCGCCAGGCCCGCAGCGAACCCCTCCAGGGCATAACGCAGCTGAAAGATATCCACCGGCGAGGCCTGGGCGGCGAACGGCCAGCTCAATCCGGCACCGGCCGGAACCGTTTCAGGCACCTGGACGAACACCCCCTTGCCCGGCTGCACACTGATCATCCCCAGGGCACTCAAGGATGACAGAGCCTCGCGCAGCGACGCCCGACTGACCCCCAATTGCACCGCCAGCTCCCGCTGCGAGGGCAGCGCATCCCCCGGGCCAAAGCCCCGTTCGATGATCAATTGGCGAATGGCTTGCAGGGCCAGTTCGGGTACGGCACGGGTGATCGAATTCATGGATGGGCGGCTGACCGGTGCAGGAAAAGCTCCCTTGTAAAGCTATTCGCCGAACCCGGCAAGTCGTGCCCCACAGGGGTTCGGTGCTGTCCCGCGATGCTCGATCCAGGTGCGAAAAAACGCCCAACTGTTCAGACCAGTAAGACCGAAAAGACCACGGTGAACCGCGTATCCACGGCCTTTTCCATGTATTGGCATGGCCTGTGCTCTGTCGCCACACAGCATTCACTTCCCAAGACTTGCGGAGATTCGCCATGACCAAACGCTGTTGCGCCCTGCTCTCTGCCCTGTTCGCCAGCCTGCTGCTGAGCCAGGCCCCGGCCCAGGCCAGTGCCCTGGACGACGTGATCGCCCGCGGCACCCTCAAGGTGGCCGTGCCCCAGGATTTCCCGCCGTTCGGTTCGGTGGGCCCGGACATGCAGCCCCGCGGCCTGGACATCGACACCGCCCGCCTGCTGGCCGAACAGCTCAAGGTCAAGCTGGAACTGACCCCGGTGAACAGCACCAACCGCATTCCATTCCTCACCACCGGCAAGGTCGACCTGGTGATTTCCAGCCTCGGCAAGAACCCGGAACGGGAAAAGGTCATCGATTTCTCTCGGGCTTACGCACCCTTCTACCTCGCGGTGTTCGGCCCGCCCGATGCCGCCATCGCCAGCCTCGACGACCTCAAGGGCAAGACCATCAGCGTCACCCGTGGCGCCATCGAAGACATCGAGCTGACCGCCGTGGCGCCCCAGGGCGCGACCATCAAGCGCTTCGAGGACAACAACTCGACCATCGCCGCCTACCTCGCCGGCCAGGTCGACCTGATCGCCAGCGGTAACGTGGTGATGGTCGCCATCAGCCAGCGCAACCCGAAGCGCATCCCGGCGATGAAGATCAAGCTCAAGGACTCGCCGGTCTACGTCGGGGTCAACAAGAACCAGCCGGAGCTGCTGGACAAGGTCAACCAGATCCTCACTGCCGCCAAGGCCGACGGCGCTCTGGAGAAAAACTCCCAGCAGTGGCTCAAGGAGCCGCTGCCGGCCGACCTTTGACCGCCCACCCGGAGCTTGAGCATGGCTTATCAGTTCGACTTCCTGCCGGTGCTGGAAAACACCGGCCTGCTGCTGCGCGGCGCGCTGTTCACCCTGGAACTGACCGCCATCGGCACGCTGCTCGGGGTCAGCCTGGGGATCATCGGCGCCCTGGTGCGGGCCTGGAGGATTCAGCCCCTGGCGGCGGCGTTCGGCGTCTACGTCGAGCTGATCCGCAATACCCCGTTCCTGGTGCAGTTGTTCTTCATCTTCTTCGGCCTGCCGTCCCTGGGCCTGCAGATTTCCGAGTGGCAGGCGGCAGTGCTGGCCATGGTGATCAACCTCGGCGCCTATTCCACGGAAATCATCCGCGCCGGCATCCAGGCAATCCCCAAGGGCCAGCTGGAAGCCGCCGCCGCCCTGGCCATGAGCCGTTTCGAAGCCTTTCGCCACGTGGTGCTGCTGCCAGCCCTGGGCAAGGTCTGGCCGGCCCTGTGCAGCCAGATCATCATCGTCATGCTGGGCTCTGCGGTGTGCTCGCAGATCGCCACCGAA
Source organism: Pseudomonas saponiphila (assembly GCF_900105185.1). Taxonomy (NCBI): domain Bacteria; kingdom Pseudomonadati; phylum Pseudomonadota; class Gammaproteobacteria; order Pseudomonadales; family Pseudomonadaceae; genus Pseudomonas; species Pseudomonas saponiphila. The sequence continues at coordinate 26,416 of NZ_FNTJ01000002.1, forward strand.
GAGCTGAGCTTCGCCGCCAACTTCATTCAATCGCGCAACTTCCGCGCCTTTGAAACCTACGCCCTGACCACCCTGATCTACCTGTGCATGGCCTTGCTGATCCGTCAGTTGCTGAACTGGATCGGCCAGCGCTACATCCTGAGGAGCAGCCGATGAGCGACTTCAGTTTCTGGGACATCCTGCGCAACCTGCTCAGCGGCCTGCAGTGGACCCTGCTGCTATCCCTGGTGGCCTTTATCGGCGGCGGCCTGATCGGCCTGCTGATCATGACCCTGCGGATCTCCGACAAGGGCTGGGCCCGCTCCTGCGCCCGCACCTATATAGAACTGTTCCAGGGCACACCGCTGCTGATGCAGCTGTTCCTGGTGTTCTTCGGCATCGCCCTGCTGGGGGTGGATATCTCACCCTGGCTGGCCGCCGCCATCGCCCTGACCCTGTTCACCAGCGCCTACCTGGCGGAGATCTGGCGCGGCTGCGTCGAGTCGATTCCCCATGGCCAGTGGGAAGCTTCGTCAAGCCTGGCCCTGAGCCCCTATGAACAGCTGCGCCACGTGATCCTGCCGCAAGCGCTGCGTATCGCCGTGGCGCCCACCGTGGGCTTCTCGGTGCAAGTGGTCAAAGGCACCGCGGTGACCTCGATCATCGGTTTCACCGAGCTGACCAAGACCGGCAGTATGCTGGCCAACGCCACCTTCGAACCCTTCATGGTCTATGGCCTGGTGGCCCTCGGTTACTTCCTGCTGTGCTACCCCCTGTCCCTCAGTGCCCGCTACCTGGAAAGGAGACTGCATGCCTCTGCTTAGAATTTCCGCCCTGCATAAATACTACGGCGACCACCATGTGCTCAAAGGCATCGACCTGAGCATCGAGGAAGGCCAGGTGGTGGCGATCATCGGACGCAGTGGCTCGGGCAAGAGCACTCTGCTACGCACCCTCAACGGCCTGGAGTCGATCAACGACGGGGTCATAGAGGTCGACGGCGAATACCTGGATGCCGCCCGCGCCGACCTGCGCAGCCTGCGGCAGAAGGTCGGCATGGTGTTCCAGCAGTTCAATCTGTTCCCTCACCTGAGCGTGGGTGAGAACGTGATGCTGGCCCCGCAGGTGGTGCAGAAGGTGCCCAAGGCCCGGGCTGCCGAGCTGGCGCGGCAGATGCTGGCCCGGGTCGGCCTGGCAGAGAAGTTCGACGCCTTCCCCGATCGCCTGTCCGGCGGTCAGCAACAACGGGTGGCGATCGCCCGGGCCTTGGCGATGTCGCCCAAGGTGCTGCTGTGCGATGAAATCACCTCGGCCCTGGACCCTGAGCTGGTCAATGAAGTGCTCAGCGTGGTGCGCCAGCTGGCCCGGGACGGCATGACCCTGATCATGGTCACCCATGAGATGCGCTTTGCCCGGGAAGTGGGCGACAAACTGGTGTTCATGCACCAGGGCAAGGTGCATGAAGTGGGCGATCCGAAGCTATTGTTCGCCAACCCGCAGACCGCCGAACTGGCGAACTTCATCGGCAGCACCGAGCAGGCTTGAGGCCACCCGATCGCAGGGGCCGGCTGACCGGCGTACAGCGACAGCAGCGCCTGCCGCAGGTTTTGTGCGTTGAATCAACGCATTGGACACTGCGCGTTGGCGCAGGCCGTTGATCGTGGCAGGATGGCGAGGTTATCGACCGAGACCCCCAACCATGCCCCAATCCCAAGCCAAGAATCTGTCCCTGATCGCCGCAATCGATCTGGGCTCCAACAGCTTTCACATGGTCGTGGCCAAGGCCCGGAACGGTGAGATCCGCATACTCGAGCGGCTCGGTGAAAAGGTCCAACTGGCCGCCGGCATCGACGAAGAACGCCAGCTCAACGAAGAATCCATGCAGCGCGGGCTCGACTGCCTCAAGCGCTTCGCCCAACTGATCAACGGCATGCCGCCGGGCACGGTGCGTATCGTCGGCACCAACGCCCTGCGCGAGGCGCGCAACCGTGGCGAATTCATTCGCCGTGCCGAAGAAATCCTCGGCCACCCGGTGGAAGTCATCTCCGGCCGTGAAGAAGCCCGCCTGATCTACCTCGGGGTGTCCCATACCCTGGCCGACACCCCGGGCAAACGCCTGGTGGCCGACATCGGCGGCGGCAGTACCGAATTCATCATCGGCCAGCGCTTCGAGCCGCTGCTGCGCGAGAGCCTGCAGATGGGTTGCGTGAGCTTCACCCAGCGCTACTTCCGCGACGGCAAGGTCACCCCCGCCCGCTACGCCCAGGCCTACACCGCCGCGCGCCTGGAGATCATGAGCATCGAACATGCCCTGCATCGCCTGACCTGGGACGAAGCCATCGGCTCGTCCGGAACCATCCGCGCCATCGGCCTGGCCCTCAAGGCCGGCGGCCAGGGCACTGGCGAAGTCAACGCCGAAGGCCTGGCCTGGCTCAAGCGCAAGCTGTTCAAGCTGGGCGACGCCGAGAAGATCGACTTCGAAGGCATCAAGCCCGACCGCCGGGCGATCTTCCCGGCGGGCCTGGCGATTCTCGAAGCGATCTTCGACGCCCTGGAACTGCAACGCATGGACCACTGCGAGGGCGCCCTGCGTGAAGGCGTGCTCTACGACCTGCTGGGCCGTCACCACCACGAAGACGTCCGCGAACGCACCCTCAGCTCGTTGATGGAGCGTTACCACGTCGACCTGGAACAGGCCTCGCGCGTCGAAGGCAAGGCCCTGCGCGCCTTCGACCAGGTCGCCGCGGACTGGGACCTGGAAGACGGCGTCTGGCGCGAACTGCTGGGCTGGGCGGCCAAGGTCCACGAAGTGGGCCTGGATATCGCCCACTACCACTACCACAAGCACGGCGCCTACCTGATCGAGCACTCGGACCTGGCCGGTTTCTCCCGGGAAGACCAGCAGATGCTGGCGCTGCTGGTGCGTGGCCACCGCCGCAACATCCCCAAGGAAAAATTCGCCGAGTTCGGCGACGACGGCATCAAGCTGATCCGTCTGTGCGTGCTGCTGCGTTTCGCCATCCTGTTCCACCACATCCGCGGCACCCAGCAGATGCCCCAGGTGAGCCTGCGCGCCAGCGGCGATCAGCTGGATGTGGAGTTCCCGGAGCACTGGCTGGATGAAAACCAGCTGACCCAGGCCGACTTCGCCCTGGAAGCCGAATGGCTGACCCGGGTCGGCATCGTGCTCAACGTCCGCTGACCTGCCACGGACCTGTAGGAGCCGGCTTGCCGGCGAAGAGGCCGCGAAACCTTGCATCACTCGCTGGGAAGTCTTCGCTGGCAAGCCAGCTCCAACAGCTCTTGCAAACCGCACAAAAAAGGCCAGCCCGGTACTCGGGCTGGCCTTTTTCATTGACGCCTGTCGCGCTTAACGCACCGGCAACACCGGGCTGCCAAGGCGCTCCAGCAAGGTCGCCTGGGCACTGCGCGGGTTCTGGTTGCCGGTCGGCGTGTTACGGATGTAACGACCGTCGGACTGCAGGCTCCAGCTGTGGGTGTTATCGGTGAGATAGCTTTCCAGCTCTTTCTTGACCCGCAGGATCAGCTTCTTGCCTTCCACCGGGAAGCAGGTTTCGACCCGTTTATCGAGGTTGCGCTCCATCCAGTCGGCACTGGACAGGAACATCTGTTCCTCGCCGCCGTTGAGGAAGTAGAACACCCGGGTGTGCTCCAGGAAGCGGCCGATGATCGAGCGCACGTGGATGTTGTGCGATACCCCGGCAATCCCCGGACGCAGGCAGCACATGCCGCGCACCACCAGATCAATGCGCACGCCGGACTGGCTGGCCTTGTACAACGCGCGAATGATCTTCGGATCGGTCAGCGAGTTGAACTTGGCGATGATGTGCGCGGGCTTGCCGTCCAGGGCGAACTGAGTCTCCCGGGCGATCATGTCGAGCATGCCCTTCTTCAGGGTGAACGGCGCATGCAACAGCTTCTTCATGCGCAGGGTCTTGCCCATGCCGATCAGCTGGCTGAACAGTTTGCCAACGTCTTCGCACAACGCGTCGTCGGAGGTCAGCAAGCTGTAGTCGGTGTACAGACGGGCGTTGGCCGCGTGGTAGTTGCCGGTGCCCAGGTGCGCATAACGCACGATTTCGCCGGCTTCGCGACGCAGGATCAGCATCATCTTGGCGTGGGTCTTGAAACCCACCACGCCGTAGATCACCACCGCGCCGGCCGCTTGCAGGCGGCTGGCCATCTGCAGGTTGGACTCTTCGTCGAACCGCGCCCGCAATTCGATCACCGCGGTGACTTCCTTGCCATTACGCGCCGCATCCACCAGGGCATCGACGATTTCCGAGTTGGCGCCGCTGCGGTACAGGGTCTGACGCACCGCCAGAACGTGCGGGTCCTTGGCGGCCTGGCGCAGCAGGTCGACCACCGGGGTGAAGGATTCGAACGGGTGCAGCAGCAGGATGTCCTGCTTGCTGATGACGCTGAAGATGTTCTCGCTGTTCTGCAGCAGCTTGGGAATCTGCGGGGTGAACGGGGTGTATTGCAGCTCCGGGTGGCTGTCCAGGCCGGTGATGCTGAACAGCCGCGTGAGGTTCACCGGGCCATTGACCTGATACAGCTCGGTTTCGTGCAGGTTGAACTGCTTGAGCAGGTAATCCGACAGGTGTTTCGGGCAGGTGTCGGCCACTTCCAGGCGCACGGCGTCACCGTAGCGCCGGGAGAACAGCTCGCCGCGCAGGGCGCGGGCCAGGTCTTCGACGTCCTCGGTGTCCACCGCCAGGTCGGCGTTACGGGTCAGGCGGAACTGATAGCAGCCTTTTACCTTCATGCCCTGGAACAGGTCATCGGCGTGGGCGTGGATCATCGACGAGAGGAAGACATAGTTGTCGCCAGGGCCGCCGACTTCTTCCGGCACCTTGATGATCCGCGGCAACAGGCGTGGCGCCGGGATGATCGCCAGGCCCGAATCGCGACCGAAGGCGTCGATGCCTTCCAGCTCGACGATGAAGTTCAGGCTCTTGTTCACCAGCAACGGGAACGGGTGCGTCGGGTCCAGGCCAATGGGGGTGATGATCGGCGCGATCTCGTCGCGGAAGTAGCGGCGTACCCAGGTCTTGAGCTTGGCGGTCCAGTAGCGGCGACGGATGAAGCGAACCTGGTGCTTCTCCAGTTCCGGCAACAGGATATCGTTGAGGATCGCGTACTGGCGGTCGACCTGACCGTGCACCAGTTCGCTGATCCGCGCCAGCGCCTGATGCGGCTGCAAGCCGTCGGCCCCAGCCTGCTCACGGGCGAAGGTGATCTGCTTCTTCAGGCCGGCGACACGGATCTCGAAGAACTCGTCCAGGTTGCTGGAGAAGATCAGCAGGAACTTCAGGCGCTCCAGCAGCGGGTAGGACTCGTCCAGCGCCTGTTCCAGCACGCGGATGTTGAATTGCAGCTGCGAGAGCTCGCGGTGAATGTACAGGCTGCTGTCATCCAGGTTGGGGATGACAATGGCCGGCGCCGGTGGCGCCTCGGCCACCGCGGGCGCGGGTTCCAGTTCCGGCGGGGTTTCAACCACTGGCTCGACCACCGGCTGAGCGTCTTTTACGGCAACTTCTGAGAGTCCTTCAGTATTCATCGCGTGTTCCTGGGAGGGCTATTTTTGCTCTCGTAACAATTGAGCAGCACGGACGGCAAAGTAAGTCAGGATGCCATCGGCACCCGCACGTTTAAAAGCGGTCAGGGATTCAAGAATAACCCCTTCACCCAACCAGCCATTCTGGATCGCCGCCATGTGCATGGCGTATTCGCCGCTGACCTGATAGACAAAGGTCGGCACCTTGAATTCATCCTTGACCCGAAAAAGGATATCCAGGTACGGCATGCCTGGCTTGACCATGACCATGTCCGCCCCTTCCGCCAGGTCCGCCGCCACTTCATGCAGGGCTTCGTCGCCGTTGGCCGGGTCCATCTGGTACGAGGCCTTGTCGGCCTTGCCCAGGTTCAGCGCCGAACCCACCGCATCGCGGAAAGGGCCGTAGTAGGCGCTGGCGTACTTGGCCGAGTAGGCCATGATCCGCACGTTGACGTGCCCCGCCAGCTCCAGGGCTTCGCGGATCGCCTGGACCCGCCCGTCCATCATGTCCGAGGGAGCCACCACCTGGGCACCGGCCTCGGCGTGGGACAGCGCCTGACGCACCAGGGCATCGACGGTGATGTCGTTCTGTACATAACCCTGTTCGTCGAGGATGCCGTCCTGCCCATGGGTGGTGAAAGGGTCCAGAGCGACGTCGGTGATCACCCCCAGTGCCGGAAAGCGTTCGCGCAGGGCGCGGGTGGCACGCTGGGCGATGCCCTCGGGATTCCAGGCTTCGGCCGCGTCCAGGGACTTGAGCCCGGCCGGGGTCACCGGAAACAGCGCCAGGGCCGGAATCCCCAACTCGACCCAGTGCGCCGCCTCTTCCAGCAGCAGGTCGATGGTCAGGCGCTCGACCCCGGGCATCGACGCCACCGCTTCGCGACGGTTCTCACCTTCAAGCACGAATACCGGCAGGATCAGGTCGTCGACGCTCAGCCGGTTTTCACGCACCAGACGGCGAGAGAAATCATCGCGACGGTTACGCCGCAGACGAGTGGCTGGGAACAGGCGGCTGGCAGGGGTAAAGCTCACGGCAGACTCCAGGGCTCGCGCGGGCGGGCGAGCGGCACAGTTATAAGCGGGCATTATGACGAACAGATGACAGTTGTGCTCAAGCTGTTGACCGGCAGCAACACTCATTGTCATTGGCCGAATTGTTCACGTCGAGACACATTTCGATACTTTCCCGAACGTCGTCGAAGGGGTAGGCTGCGCGTTCATTTCGCCAGCATCCAGACAATGCTCCAACAATTTCTTCAGGATTTCGGCTACTTCGCCCTCTTTCTCGGCACGTTTTTCGAAGGCGAGACCATTCTGGTTCTTGCCGGGTTTCTTGCGTTCCGCGGATACATGGATATCAAGCTGGTGATGATCGTCGCCTTCCTCGGCAGCTATGCCGGTGACCAGCTGTGGTACTTCCTGGGACGCAAGCATGGCCGCAAGCTGCTGGCGCGCAAGCCGCGCTGGCAAATGATGGGCGACCGAGCGCTGGAGCATATCCGCAAGCATCCGGATATCTGGGTGCTGAGTTTCCGCTTCGTCTACGGCCTGCGCACCGTGATGCCGGTGGCCATTGGTCTGTCCGGCTATCCGCCGGGCCGCTATTTGCTGCTCAACGGCATTGGCGCGGCCATCTGGGCTGTGGCCCTGGCCCAGGCCGCCTACCATTTCGGCGCGGTCATGGAAGGCATGCTCGGCAGCATCAAGAAGTACGAGCTGTGGGTCCTGGGCGCCCTTCTGGTGCTGGGCTTCGGCCTGTGGCTGCGCCGGCGTTTCAAGAACGCCCGCCTGGCCAAGCAGATCTACGACGCCGAACAGGCCGCCGCGCAAGACAAGACCAAGGCTCCGACCACACCAGTGGAGTGAGACGCTGGTCATTTGGCATGCTGTCGGCACCCTTAACCAGGAGAAACAACCATGAGCAAAAAAGTTGCAGTGATCCTTTCCGGTTGCGGCGTGTTCGACGGTGCCGAGATCCACGAGAGCGTGCTCACCTTGCTGCGCCTCGACCAGCGTGGAGCCCAGGTGCAGTGCTTTGCCCCGAACATCCCGCAGATGCATGTGCTCAACCACCTGACCGGCGAAACCATGGCCGAAACCCGCAACGTGCTGGTGGAATCGGCGCGCATTGCCCGTGGCCAGGTCAAGGACCTGCATGAAGCCAGCGTCGACGACTTCGACGCGCTGATCATTCCCGGCGGCTTCGGTGCAGCCAAGAATCTGTCCAGCTTCGCCACCGAAGGCGCGGCCTGCACGGTCCAGGCCGACGTCCTGGCCCTGGCCGAAGCTTTTGCCGAAGCGGGCAAGCCGGTAGGCCTGATGTGCATCGCCCCGGCCCTGGCGGCGAAGATCTACGGTCCGGGCGTGACCTGCACCATCGGTAACGACGCCGATACCGCAGCGGTCCTGGGCAAGATGGGCGCCAGCCACGCCGAATGCGCCGTAGGCGACATCATCGAAGACAAGGCGCGCAAGCTGGTGAGCACCCCCGCCTACATGCTGGCGCAATCCATCAGCGAAGCCGCTTCCGGCATCAACAAGCTGGTGGACCGGGTGCTGGAACTGACCCACGAAGGCGAATAAGCGCCCCGCCACAAGGACAACCTCCTGTGGCGAGGACACCGTTCAAGCCGGGCCGCTAAGCGGCCGCACAGCCGAATGCCGCACTGCAGCCGACTCCCCGCCGGCTGCACACACCCAAAGGCTCCTGTGGCACCCCAGGCCCTTCAGACCTGACGCGACAGCCGGGTCAGAATCCGATCCAGCGCATTGGCAAATGCCTGCTTCTCCCGATCGCCATAGGGCGCCTGCCCACCGCTGACCTGCCCCTGCTCCCGCAGATCGGTAAACAGATTGCGCACCGCCAGGCGCTCGCCCATGTTCTGCGCGTCGAACTCCTTGCCCCGCGGGTCCAGGGCGGCCACACCCTTTTTCACCAGGCGATCGGCCAACGGCACATCGCTGCAGATCACCAATTCGCCCGGCACCGCGTGCTCCACCAGATAATCGTCGGCGGCATCCGGACCGCTGGGCACCACGATCAGCCGGACGCAGGCAAACGCCGGCTTGATCTGCGCCTGCCCGGCCACCAACACCACCTCGAACTGACGCTTCAAGGCGAAGCGCACTACCTGATCCTTGGCCGCCTTGGGGCAAGCGTCGGCATCGATCCACACACGCATTGAATGTTCTCCTTCCAGAATGCAAAACGGGCAAGCCACCCCGTAGAGCCGGCTTGCCCGCGATCAAGCGCGCAGCGTCAAGAAGCCTGCAAACGCCGCTTCTCACTCAGGCGACTGCGACTATAAAGCACCACGATCGCCAGGATCGCCAGCGCCTGGGCACCCAGCGAGTAAGCGTCGGCATGGATCCCCAGCCAATCGAAGTCGAAGAACGGCACCGGCCGAGTACCGAAGATACCGGCTTCCTGCAAGGCCTTGACCCCGTGCCCGGCGAACACCACCGACAAGGCGCAGAGCAGCGCCGCGTTGATGCCGAAGAACAGCGCCAGCGGCAGCTTGGCCGAGCCCCGCAGGATCACCCAGGCCAGGCCCACCAACAGCACCAGGGCGGTGGCACCGCCAGCCAGTACCGCGTTGTGCCCAGCAGGCCCCGCCTGTAGCCACAGGGTTTCGTAGAACAGGATCACCTCGAACAGCTCGCGATACACCGAGAAGAACGCCAGCACGGCAAAGCCAAAACGCCCGCCGCCGCCCACCAGGCTGCTCTTGATGTAGTCCTGCCAGGCCGCCGCATGCCGACGATCGTGCATCCACACCCCGAGCCACAGCACCATGACACTGGCGAACAGCGCCGTGGCCCCCTCCAGCAGTTCGCGCTGGGAGCCACTGACGTCGATCACATAAGCCGCCAGTGCCCAGGTACCCAAGCCCGCCAGTAGCGCCAGGCCCCAACCGACGTTGACGCTACGCACCGCCGATTGCTGGCCGGTGTTGCGCAGGAAGGCAAGGATCGCCGCCAGCACCAGGATCGCTTCCAGGCCTTCGCGCAGCAGGATCAGCAAGCCGGAGATGAAACTCAGGGACCAGCTCAGGCTATCGCCGCCCAGAAGCTCGGCGGATTCCTTGAGCTTGGCCTTGGCCGCGTCCAGGCGCTGTTCGGCCTGAGCCACCGGCAAACCGTCCTGCAGCGACTGACGGTAGGCCATCAGGGCTTTTTCCGTGTCCTTGCGCACCGTGGCATCGACGTTGTCCAGGGAGCTTTCCACCAGCTCGAAGCCCTCCAGATACGCCGCTACCGACAGATCGTAGGCCTGTTCATGGTCGCCGTTGCGATAGGCCGCAAGACTCTTGTCCAGGGTCGATGCGGTGTAGTCGAGCAACTGCCCCGGACCACGCTTGACCTGAGGCGGCTGGGCCCGTTGGGCACGGAAGGTCGCGGCTGCCTGCGGGCCCTGGGCGGCCAGCACTTCAGCGGGCGTTTGCCGGGACAGATCGGCCAGGTTGAAGCCCTGCTCGCTCTTGGCCGCCGCCGGATCGGCGCTGAATCCGGCAATGTAGGTCGCCAGGTCCCAACGCTGACGGTCATCCAGCTGATCGGCGAAGGCCGGCATGTCCGTACCTTCGACCCCCAGACCCAGGGTGTTGTAGACCGCGTACAGGCTCAGGCGATCAAGGCGCTCGGCATCTCGCAGATTGGCCGGTGGCGGGGTCATGCCCACACCCGCCGGACCATCGCCAGCACCTTTCTCGCCGTGGCAGACCGAGCAATGCTGGGCATACAGCGGCGCGCCGCGGCTCGGGTCCGGGGTGATGACCGGTGCCTGGCTGACCTCATAGGCCACCGCCAGCTTGGCTCCCATCTGCCGCGCCAGGCGTGCCACCTGGCCGCCCTCGGCGCGCTCGTCCACGGCCTTGCGCAGGCTGGCGATACCTTGCTCCAGCTCGGCCTTCTCCGGCTTGGCCGGCAGATCGGCGATCAGCCCCTGCAAGACCCCGAGAAACTCCACCTGCTCGCGGTATTCGGACTCGTCGACAACCTTGCCGGCTTCAACCGTGGGCGGGTAATCGGCACCAATGTAATCCAGCAGATGCAGGGCCTTGGGCGCGCCGTCGACGGTATCGGCCAGCAGCTTGGAGCTGCAGAGCGCAAGTACCGGCAGCACCAGCAACGCCAGTAAACGGGAAGGGCCAGTCATGAACGAATCTCAAATGGAAATACGAAGTAACATATTGTTCACTCCCAATGAGTTTCGCTCAAGGCTTATTGCCCCGCTGAAACATCTTCGTTCAATGGCCGCTGGCCTCAGTCTGCAGCTTTCGCCGGCTTTGCCAGGCCCTCGCGCCCGAGGAAAAACCACTCACCGCCCTTCCCGCGCCCTGATCGGCCATCGATAATGCGCCACCTTTCGCAGGTCTCGCCCAGGGAAAAAGAAGTACCCATGGCATCCCGCGCCCTCACCACGATTGCCCTCAGCGCAGTCACTTTGCTTGCAGGCTGTTCGACCTTTCGACCTTTCGCAGCTACGACAACGAGCTCCAGGAAACCAATCGGCAACTGCGCGCCGGCAACCTAGATGCCGCTCTGATCCTGCTGCCGGCTTCGTCTACGAAGCCCTGGGCGAGAAGGACCTGGCCCCGGCCCGGGATTCGGTGCGCATTCCCCTGTCGCGGGACACATCCCTGCGCTCCTGCGCTAAGGCGTATGCAAACGAAAAAGGCGACCCAGTGGGTCGCCTTTTTTGTTTCTGAAAAACCTAGGCTGCGGCTTTGCGGATGGTCGCCAGCAAGCCCGCGGCACCGAGGAACAGGCCGGCGAAAGTGCGGTTCATTCGACGCTGCTGGACCGGGGTGCGCAACAGGCGCAGGACCTTGGACGCCAGCCCGGTGTAGCCGGCCATGACGATCAGGTCGACCACGATCATGGTGGCGCCGAGGATCAGGTACTGCTTGACCAGGGGCGCGTGGGGGTCGATGAACTGCGGCAGCACCGCCAGCATGAACACCAGGGCCTTGGGGTTGCTGATGTTCACCAGGAAGCCGCGGAACATCAGGGCCAGGGGCTTGCCGATAGGACGGACAGCGGCGTCATCGCTCAGATCGCTGGGCAGCGCACGCCATTGCTTGACCGCCAGGTACACCAGGTAGGCCACGCCGAACCACTTGATGGCGTAGAAGGCGGTGGCCGAGGCCGCGAGGATGGCGCCGACACCGGCGGCGACAATGGCAATCTGCAGGGCCAGGCCCAGTTGCAGGCCCAGAGCGTTCCAATAACCGCGCCAGAAACCGTATTGCAGGCCGCAGGACATCGACGCAATCGCGCCGGCTCCCGGGGAAAGACTGATTACCCAACTGGCGGCAAAGAACGCCAGCCATGTCTCAAGCACCATCGCACACCTCGGATCCAATTGGTCGTGACTGCCTAAGCTAAACCTCCGCTTCGTGGCTGACCATACTTTTTTCGTCGGGAGCCTGTGGCTACAAAGGAGGGTGTTACTTCTCGCCGTTGCCCACAGGCAGCGCATCCGTGCCCCGCCAGCGCCGCACCGAACGCTGGAAGAACAGACTGTTGGGGACCTGGACCATGGCGCTGCCGGTGCCGGCCTCCTCGGCTTCGATGAGGGTGGTGTACAGCAGGTTGATCGCCACCACCCGGCCCTTTACGCCTGGCTTGTCGACGGTGTCCACCAGCTCCACCACGTCGCCCAGGCGGAACGGGCCGACGGTGAAGATCAGGATCGCGCAGAGCAGGTTGGACAGCACGCTCCACATGGCGAAGAAGGCCACCGCCGCCACGGCGACAAAGCCGGACAGCGCGGTCCACAGCACCGTGGCGGAAACCCCCAGGCGCTCCAGGACGAAGATCACCGCGCTGCCCATGATCAGCCAGCGCAGGCCGCCGCGCAGGGGCATCAGCAACTGCGGCGGGAATGGGTAACGCTGACCCAGGCGAGTCAGGCCACGGGCCACGAAACGCTGGGCCAGATAGCCCGCCAGGAGAATCAGCAGGATCTGCACGCCCACCCACAACGGACCGATCCACTGCGCCGGCAACGGCAACTGCAGCGCCTCCATCAGGACAGCGCCTCCAGCTCGGCCTGCATGCTTTCCAGCAGTTCCAGGGCCTCCATCCAGGCTTCTTCCAGCTCGGACTCACGGGTCTTGAGCTTGGCCTGCTCGGCCAGCAAGTCGCGCAGCTCATCCTTGCGCGCCGCCTCGTACAAACCGCTGTCGCCGAGACTGGCCTCGATCTTGGCCAGACGCTCATGCACCTTGCCCAGCTCGGCTTCCAGCTTGTCGGCCTCGCGCTTGTGCGGCGCCAGTTGCTGACGCAGGGCGGCAGCAGCCTGGCGCTGGGCCTTCTTGTCGGTCTTGTCCGGGTTGACCGGCGTATTGCTGACCGGGGCATTGCGCTGACGGTAATCCACCAGCCAACGGGTGTAGTCGTCCAGGTCGCCGTCGAACTCCTCGACCTTGCCGTCGGCCACCAGGAAGAAGTTGTCCGTGGTGCTCTTGAGCAGATGGCGATCGTGGGACACCACCAGTACCGCGCCACTGAACTCCTGCAGGGCCATGGTCAGGGCCAGGCGCATCTCCAGGTCCAGGTGGTTGGTGGGTTCGTCGAGCAGCAACAGGTTCGGCCGTTCCCAGGCGATCAGCGCCAGGGCCAGGCGGGCTTTTTCGCCGCCGGAGAAATTCAGCACCGGCTCGTCGATCCGTGCGCCACGGAAGTCGAAGCCGCCGAGGAAGTCACGCAGGGTCTGCTCTCGCTCGGTGGGCGCCAGGCGCTGCAAGTGCAGCAAGGGGCTGGCCTTGGAGTCCAGGGAGTCGAGCTGGTGCTGGGCGAAGTAGCCGACAACGGTGTTCTCGCCGCGGGTCAGGCGCCCGGACAACGGCTGCAACTCACCGGAGAGGTTCTTGATCAGGGTCGACTTGCCGGCGCCATTGGGGCCCAGCAGACCGATACGCGCACCCGGAGTGAGCTGCAGCTTGACCTTCTCCAGGATCGTGCGCTCGCCATACCCCAGGCGGGCATCGGAGAGGTCGATCAGCGGACTGGAAATCTTCGTCGACTCACGGAAGGTGAAGTCGAACGGCGAGTCGACGTGGGCCGCCGACAGTTCCTCCATGCGCTCCAGGGCCTTGATCCGGCTCTGGGCCTGGCGGGCCTTGGTGGCCTGGGCCTTGAAACGGGCGATGTAGCTTTCCATGTGCGCGCGCTGCGCCTGCTGCTTCTCGTAGGCTTGCTGTTGCTGGGCCAGACGCTCGGCACGGGCGCGCTCGAAGGCGCTGTAGCCACCGCGATAGAGGGTGATCTTGCGCTGATCGACATGGGCGACATGATCGACCACGGCATCGAGAAAGTCGCGATCGTGGGAGATCAGCAGCAAGGTGCCGGGGTAACCCTTGAGCCAGTCTTCGAGCCAGATGATGGCGTCGAGGTCCAAGTGGTTGGTCGGCTCGTCGAGCAGCAGCAGGTCCGAGGGGCACATCAGCGCCTGGGCCAGGTTCAGGCGCATCCGCCAGCCCCCGGAGAAGTCGCCGACCTGGCGGTCCATCTGCTCGTTGGTGAAGCCCAGGCCGGCCAGCAACTTGCGCGCCCGGGCGTCGGCGGTGTAGCCGTCGGCGCTGTCCAGCTCGGCATGCAGACGTGCTTGCGCGGCGCCGTCGTGGGCGGCTTCCGCGGCGGCCAGGTCGCGTTGCACCTGGCGCAGGCGCAGGTCGCCGTCGAGCACGTAGTCCACAGCCAGGCGCTCAAGGGTATCGACCTCCTGGCGCATGTGGGCAATGCGCCAGTCGGCGGGCAGGAAGCAGTCACCCGAATCCGGGTGCAACTCCCCGCGCAGCAGAGCGAACAGGCTGGATTTGCCGGCGCCATTGGCACCGATCAGGCCGGCTTTCTGGCCGGCGTGCAGGGTCAGCTCGGCGTCTTCTAGCAGACGTTGCGGGCCACGCTGTAAAGTCAGGTTCTGAAGTCGAATCATAATGGCGGCGGAGTCTACCAGCTTCGTTCGCAACTGGCGCGAGTAGCACTATGTCCTCTGACCTGTGGAGTTTTTCCCTTGGCACCTATGCCCTTCCCGGCGTGCAGGAGGCCTGCCTGCAACTGCAGGACAGCGGGGCCAATGTCTGCCTGTTGCTGTGTGGCGCCTGGCTTGGCCAGCGAGGCGTCCGTTGCGACGCTCAGCGTTTGCAGCAGTTGCAGGTGCTGGCGGCGCCCTGGCATCGCGACGTGATTCAACCCTTGCGCGACTTGCGCACCGGCTGGCGCCAGGCGGCCCGCGAGGACAGTGAGTTGAGCGCCTTGCGCGAACAGGTCAAGACCCTGGAGCTGGAAGCCGAACGGCAATTGCTGTTGCGCTTGCAGGAGCGGGTACGGCAATGGCAGGACTCTCAGGCAACGAGCTTGGAAGACTGGCTGGAAGGATTGGCGGCCGGAGCCGCCGAACGCAACCGCGACGCGCTGCAGGTGCTGCGCGTCGCGGTGACCGGCGCTTAGGAAGCGCTGGAGGGAGTGCCGGCAGCAGCCGGTGCAGGCGTGGCGGCAGGTGTGCTCGCCGGAGCAGCTGCAGACGCCGTGGGCGCCGGAGCAGCAGGTTTGGCCGCAGCAGGCGCAGGTGCAGCCGGCTTGGCCGCTGGAGTAGCGGTTTTGGTGGCGGCTGGCTTGGCGACCGCCGGCTTCTTCGCGGCAGGTTTTGCCGCTGGTTTCGCTGCAGGCTTGGCGGCTGGCTTGGCCGCAGGTTTCGCTGCCGATGCTGCCGCAGGCTTGGCCGCCGCCGCCGGTTTGCTGGCAGGCTTGGCCGCAGTTTTTGCCGGGGCTTTTGCTACCGCAGGTTTAGCGGCAGTTTTGCTCGCTGCCGGTTTGGCAGCAGCAGTTTTGGTGGCTGCTGGCTTGGCGACAGGTTTAGCCGCAGACGTGGCGGCTGGTTTAGCAGCCACGGGTTTGGCAGCAGGCTTGGCGGCAGCGGTCTTGGTCGCAACAGGTTTGGCAGCAGCAGGCTTAGCCGCTACGGGCTTGCTCGTCGCAGGTTTGGCGGCGCTGGCGGCAGCAGGTTTTTTCGCAGCGGGTTTGGCCGCTGGCTTGGCAGCGGATTTGGCAGGCGCCTTGGTCGCAGGCTTGGCTGCCGGCTTCTTCGCCGCCACCGCGTCCGGCTTGGCATCACGGGTGCTCAGTGCCTTGGCTACCGCTTCCTTCACACGGCCAACGCCTTGAGCCAACTTCAGGCTTTCCTGGGCATCGCGCTTGAGTTGCAGAATGTAGCTGCGGGTCTGGGCCTGACGTTCTTTCAATGCGTCCAGCAGGTCTTCGAGTTCCTTCACCGCGGTCTTGGCCTTGGCTTGTGCCTTGGCCTTGCCGGCCGCCGCGGCATCCTGCAATTTGGTGCGCGACTTGTGCAGTTTTTCCTGTGCCTTGCCTCGTTGTTTTTCCAGCTTGGCGAGCAGTTTTTCAGCATCAGCCAAGGCTTGGGAACAAGCGTTTTCCAAATGTTCGAGCAAGCTGCCCGACAACTGTTGGAGCAAATGCAACGGAGTATTTACAGGCTTCTTATTGGCCGACATGGTTTACCTCCTGGCTGACGTGAGTTGCGGCTCATACTAGACCTCTGCTGTTACCGCCGCTAGGGCATGTTGACAGTATCGAAAGCCCGGCGTTGCAGCCGACGGAAAATGTTCTTCGCCACCCTCGAAGTTGCTCAACAACCCGCCCTTTGTCGCTGGCATAATCCACCGCTACTCAGGCCGGAGAGTGCCCATGTCGCGTTACCTGTTTTTGTCCTTGTGCCTGTTCTTGCCCTTGGCGCAGGCTGCTGCCGAAGCACCGCCCAACGACGCTCATGATCTTGCCTACAGCCTGGGCGCGAGCCTCGGCGAACGGCTGCGCAATGAAGTCCCCGACCTGCAGATCCAGGCGTTGGTGGAGGGATTGAAAGCCGCCTACCAAGGCAAGCCGCTGGCCCTCAAGAGCGAACGCATCGAACAACTCCTGGCCCAGCACGAAGCGCAGATCAGCGAACAGTCGGCCCGGTCGCAGATCGAGACGGCGCTGGAAAACGAACGACGTTTTCTCGATCAGGAAAAAGCCAAGCCCGGCGTGCGTCAGCTGGCTGACGGCATCCTGCTGACCGAGCTGGCGCCAGGCAGCGGCAACAAGGCCAGTCCTAACGGTTCGGTCCAGGTGCGCTACACCGGACGCCTGCCTGACGGCACCGTGTTCGATCAGACACAACAGCCCCAATGGTTTCGCCTGGATAGCGTGATTGCCGGCTGGCGCATCGCCTTGGCACAGATGCCCACCGGCGCCAGATGGCGGCTGGTGATTCCTTCGGAACAGGCCTATGGCACCGAAGGCGCGGGCGATCTGATCGCTCCCTACACGCCACTGGTGTTCGATATTGAATTGCTGGGCGTGGCCGGCTGAATCGCAGAAACAAGAACGGCACGCCTGGGCGTGCCGTTTGCTGATGCTCGAACCTGGTTTCAGGCCTGAGCTACCGCGTCCTGCTTGTGGGCGTTGTGCAGCACTTCGATCAGGCAATCTTCCAGCTCGAAGCGTTCGTGCAACAGACCACCCAACTCCTTGAACTTCTGCGCCACACACTGACCCGCATCGCACAGATCGTTGAACGCCAGGAGTTTTTCGGTGATCACGTCGATACGCGGATAGAGGGTATCGGCCAGTTCAAGACCGCGCTTGTCGCCAAAGGCCTTGGCTTCGCTGGTCAGCTGTTCGTAGATTTCAAAATGTCCGGCGGAAACATAGTCCACCAGAATCCCGCAGAATTCCTGCAGCGGCTTCTTGCTCTCGCTCAACGCTTCTGGCTCGGCGCCCAGCGCATCATAGGCTCGAACCAGTTCGTGACGCTCCTGCAACCAGCGATCGATCAGCAGATGCACTCCACCCCAGCGTTCCTGAGCATTCTGACAACTTTCGAGCATGGTGATCTCTCTTCCCTTATGGGTCATGCCATCTGCCCGCCGCCCCCCTTGTTGGAGACTCTGGATCCGGTCGGACACAACAGCATCGAGCAACATAATTCCGGTGACAGGTGCGGGCCAGATTATGCCCGCTCGACAACAGCATCAAGGTACGCAGGAGATAAAGTTCATACAAGCGTTTAATCCGCGCCCTGCCTCCAAACACTGACTCAGGGCAACGCCTCAATCCGGCGTGCAGCCCGCGCCATACGCAGCAGGCGATAGCCGCTGAAGATCAGCATGATCAGGAAGAACAGCAGACTCCACTCGGGCAGGCTCATGTCCAGCAGCGTCCAGGTGACCTCGGCGCAGTCCGAAGTGCCCATGAAGGTCAATTGCAGCGCCTGCCACCAGGACAGCTGGCGCAGCATGAAAGGCATGTCCGGCAGACAGGCCAGGAGCTGCTCGGAAGGAATGTTCTGCAGCAACACATGACGCCCGGCGGTGATCACCCCGAGCAGGCCCAGTATCAGGTTGAGCCCCCAGTAGAGCGCTCGCCCCACACGCCCCGGTCCCTGCGCCACAGCCAGCAGGTTGACCCCGCCGAACATCAGCAGCAACAGGCGCTGCGCCCCCCACAACGGACAGGACTCAAGGCCGCCACCGGTTTGCAGGTTGAATGCCGCCCATGAGGCCAAGGCCCCCGCCAGGAACACCAGGGAGAACAGCACGCGGGAGCCGGCCAGCGACATGAGATATCCGTAACACAAAGAAACAGGCAGCCACGGTAGAGAAAGCGCTCGCGGCTTTCAAGAAGCGCTATGCCGCAGTCGATCGACGAGAGTCAGCGAGCAAGTGCTGCAACCCGGACCAGAAGACCGGTTGCCCATTACAGGCGACCGGCCCTTGCAGCGCTTCAGGCCCGCGCCGGGACCGGCAACGGTGATGCCAGCAGACGCTCGTCGAGCATGCCTAACCCCTCCTGGAACAGTTGGTTGCTGCGATCGGTATCGCCCAACTGTGCCAGCAACCGGGCCAGCTCGGCACAGGTTTCAGGGTTGCGCTGCAGGCGCAGGCTGCTTTCCAGATAGTCCCGGGCCTTGCCCCACAGACTGTTCTGCAGGCACAGACGCCCCAGGGTCAGCAGCAGACCGGGATCGTCAGCGTGCTCCTTCAGCCAGTGCTCGGCGGTCTGCAACTGACGAGACGGGTCGCTTCCACGCACCAGGCCGTAGAGCCGCGCCAGATGGCTTTCATACTTGCGCTTTATGGCGGTACGCAGCGCCTCTTCGGCTTCGGCACCGGCCCCCAACTGACGCAACTGCTCGGCGTAGGCCAACACCAGTTGCGGCTCCTGGCGTTGCGCCGAGGTCAGTTGTTGCCAGGCGCGATTGAGAGACTGCAAGCCCGCCACCTGATCCTCTTCACGACGTGCAGCCAGGCTCAGGTTCTCGCCCCAGGCCCGACGCTCCAGTTCCTGCAACTCGCTGGCCGGCAGCGCCTTGTCCTTGCGCAACTCGGGCAGCAAGCGGATCAACGCCGACCAGTCGCCACGCTGCTGATGCAAGCGCTGCAACTGACGCAACACCTGAACGCTGTGCGGATGACGCTCGTGCATGGCTTGCAGGGTGCTTAGGGCGCCTTCGGTATCGCCCCGGTCGGTCTGCAACTGAGCATGGCTCAGAGCTACCGCCAACTCCGCCTGGGGCTGCCGGGTCAGCGCCCGCTCCAGTAGCCGGTCGCACTCTTCGTAGTGGCCTTGCTCGTTGGCGGCACGGGCCGCACCGAGGTAGTACAGCAGCGGCTGGCGTTCGGCCTCGGCGGCACGGTACAGGTGCTTTTGCGCGCTGGCCCAGCGACCTTCGGCCAGGTCCATCTGGCCCTGCTCGATGGCGATCTGCACCCGGCGACTGCGATTGCGGCTCGACCAGGGATTGACCACGCCACCGGAAACCATCACCAGCTCGATCAACAACTTGATCCCCCAGATCACCAGCCAGACCAGCGCCACCAGGGCCAGGGTCGCCCACAAGCTCGATTCGTAGCGGAAGTTGCTGTAGGCGATCAGCACGTAACCTGGATGCTCGGCGATGGCCAGCCCCAGCAAGCCAATGGCGGCGATGACCAACAGCACAATCACGTAGGCGCGCTTCATGGGCTGGTCTCCTGGGCGGTGTTTGCCGCAGGTTTGGCCAGGGGCTTGATGGAGTCCTCAGCGTTGAGGTTGCGCCGCTCAAGATAGGCCTGGACCGCGCTCAGGGTCTTGGCCAGGTCTGGAGTGACCACGGTCACCGGCTGCTTGCTCAGTTCGGACAGGCGCTCGAGCATGATCTTGCTCTGCGGATTGTCCTGATTGAAGTTGCCGAGCAGCACATCCCGGGCCTCGGTCAGGGCCTGGGTATAAACCGGCGCCTGGCCATTCAAGGCCGCCCACTGGGCCTGCTCCAGCGCCAGACTCAGGGCCAGGCGCACCTGAGTCAGGCCCTGCCCCGCCAGCAGCGGTCGGATGTTCTTGTCGGCATTGAAGTCGATGCGGAAATAGCGGGATATCTGATCCCACCACTGCGCCCAGCGGCTCGCGCCATCACCGTCGGCGGTCAGCCCCAGCAACGATTCGCCGCGGTCCTTGTATTCCGGCGCCACCGCACTCAGCTCCAGGACCTGATCACGCAAGGCACCCAATTGCAGGAACAGGCCGGTGCGATCCGGCTGCTCGGTACTGCGCAAGGCCGCCAGGCTCTTGGCCAACTGTTCGCGAGCGGCGAAGGAGCCCGGGTCGTTCTGCTCACGCAGGATGTCGTCGGCGCCCTGGACCAGGGCCTGGGCACTGCTGATGTCCTGCAGAGCGGACAGACGCAGACTGGCCAGGCGCAACAGATGCTCGGCTTCCGCCAGTCGCCAGTCCTTGCGGCTGGCACCCAGCACGGTTTCCAGACGCTGGCTCAGACGCTGCTGATCACCTTGCAACTGGGCCACGAGACGCCGCCGGTCTTCCAGCTCGTCGGCGGGCGGCAACTGCTCCAGGCGCGCAGTCAGGCGCTGTTCACTGAGTTTGAAGCTCTGGGCCTGATCCCCCAGGGCCTGCAACTGACTCAGTTGCTGCTGGTGATTGGCTTGCAGGCTGCGCACCTGCCAGATCCCCCAGCCACCGGCCGCGACACCCGCCGCCCCCAGCAGCAGGGCCAGTAGCGCCAACCCGTTGCCACGACGCTCAACGGTTGGGGTCGTGGGCTCAGCAGGTGTTTCGGGCACCGGCTGGACTTCATCTTTAGGCAAGGCTGTTTCGCTCACGTATCCATCCTTTGCGTTAGAGAACGGGCACGGGTTGCTCCCGTAACGCCGTTAGCAAAGCCGCGGCACTGGCGCCGCGACAATCCACAACTTTTTCCGCCCCGGCGGCACGCGCCATGTCGGCGACCCGGGGGCTTGGAACAAACAACGGCATCTGCGCCAACTGCGGCCAGTGCGCTCCGGCCAGTTGCAGCAAATGGCTGAAACCCTGTCCACTGCTGACCACCAGCCCGTTCAAGCGTTCCCCCTGAATCCGCTCAAGCAGCGCATCCTCGGCGTAATGCGGCAGGCACCGGCGGTAGAGTTCCAAATAATCGACACTAGCACCAAGCTCACGCAAGCGCTCAGAGAGCAGCTCACGGCCGCCCTCGCCACGCACAATCAGCGCCCGGGGATCAGGCCGGCAGATAGCCTCGCGCAATTGGGGAAGGGCAAGCAAGGCTTCACTGTCATCGCCCGCGTGTGGATAAAACACCTGCAAACCGGCGTCCGCAAGGATCTGCCCGGTACCGGCGCCCACGGTAAACCAGCTCTGGGACGGGGGCTGCGGCCAATAGGCGCGCAGCAGTTTCAAGCCAAGATGTGCCGCCGGCTTGCTGACCACGATCAGCGCGCAGTAACGATCCAGTTCAAGCAGGGTCGCGCGTTGCGCGTCAGTGACGGGCAAGGCCTGAATCTCCAGCAACGGCAGGCTGCTACTGAACACCTGGGCGTCGGCCAGGATCGCGGCCAGTGCGGCGCAGTCCTCGCTCGGCCGGGTCAGCAGCAGGCGCCAGCCGGTCACTCCTGCTCCGCCTCGCCGTACACCGCGCGCAGGATGTCATCGGCGCCCTGCGCCAGCAGGTCGTCCGCCACTTGCACCCCCAACTCGGTGGCAGATGCCCTAGGGCCACGAGCCTCCGCGCTGAGCAGGCGGCCGCCACTGGGCTCGCCCACCAGCCCGCGCAGCCAGATCTGCTCGCCCTCAAGCACCGCGTAACAGGCGATCGGCACCTGACAGCCGCCGTTGAGGTGCTTGTTCAACGCGCGCTCGGCCATGACCCGGCTGGCGGTATCGGCATGGTGCAGAGGGGCCAGCAGAGCGTGGATTTCAGTGTCGGCACTGCGACATTCAATGCCGACCGCGCCCTGGCCACCGGCAGGCAGGCTATCGTCGACGCTGATCGAGGAGCTGATGCGGTCTTCGAATCCCAGACGGATCAGACCAGCTGCCGCAAGGATGATGGCGTCGTATTCGCCGGCGTCCAGCTTGGCCAGACGGGTATTGACGTTGCCCCGCAAAAAACGGATCTGCAGGTCGGGGCGACGGGTCAGCAACTGGGCCTGGCGGCGCAGGCTGGAGGTACCCACGACGCTACCTGGCGGCAACTGCTCAAGGCTTTCGTAGGTATTGGAGACAAAGGCGTCGCGCGGGTCTTCGCGCTCGCAGATGCAGAACAGACCCAGGCCTTCGGGGAAGTCCATGGGCACATCCTTCATCGAGTGCACGGCGATATCGGCCTGGTTTTCCAGCAGTGCGGTTTCCAGCTCCTTGACGAACAGCCCCTTGCCGCCGATTTTCGACAGGGGCGAGTCCAGCAGTTTGTCGCCACGGCTGACCATGGGCACCAGGGTCACCACAAGGCCCGGATGGGCCTCTTGCAGACGGGCTTTGACGTATTCGGCCTGCCACAAGGCCAGAGCACTTTTGCGGGTAGCGATGCGGATTTCGCGAGAGGACATGGATCAATCCGTACTGAATAGATACGGCAGATAATAACAGCTCAGCCAAAGCAGCTTTGACTTGTATCAGAAACGCAGCGTCCTCCCGACGCCGGGCCTGCCTAGATATGCGGGCAAATTAGTGCGCTAGAGCTGTTGCATCATCTTGCGCACGCCAGCTACATGGCGCCGACTGACGATCAGGGCATCGCCATTGAGCCCCTTGAGATACAGCTGGAAGTGCCCCAGCGGCGTGCGTTGCAAGCGTTCGATCCGCTCGCGGGCCACCAATGCATTGCGGTGGATACGCACGAAGCGATCACCGAATTCATCCTCCAAGGCCTTCAAGGGTTCGTCCAGAAGCACTTCGCCGTTTTCGTGACGCAAGGTCACGTACTTGTGATCGGCAATGAAATACACCACCTGAGCCAGGGGAATCAGCTCGATGCCCTTGCGGGTTCGCGCGCTGATGTGGCTGCGCGGACCGTTGCCGCTCTCCGCTGCCGGCCGGGTCAGGGCCGCCAGTTGCACACGGTTGGGCTTTTCAGCCGCTTTCAAGGCTTCGAGCAACAGCTCGGGGCGCACAGGCTTGACCAGGTGGCAGACACCACTGGCATTGAAGGCCTCAAGGGCGAATTCATCCGGAGCCGCACAAAACACCAGCGCCGGAGGCGTCTCGCGTTCGCACAATTTGCCGGCAACCTGCAGACCATCCAGACCCGGCATGCGGACATCGAGCAAGACGATATCCGGCTTCAGGCTGTCGATCAGGCTCAATGCCTCTTCGCCATTGGTGGCGCTGGGCTCCAGGACATTGTATCCCTCAAGCTCGCTGACCATCCGGCTCAGGCGCTCGCGGGCTAGGGGTTCGTCATCAACGATCAGGACATTCATATTGCGCTGGATTCCTGCGTGAGTCTCGCACATGGATAGCGTAGACAGGTGGAGTGACGTCCGTCACCGCGATCCACGCTAAGACTAGTGCGAAGGCCAAAAAGTGCCGCAAGTCGGGCACCAATATTTACCCGTACCTGCCCGATACCGCCCAAGGTCGGTGGCTGCGCGACGGTGCCGCAGGGAATGCTGGTATTCAACACAAAGCCCCCTCGTGACTGTGGTCGGCGTCCACCTGGTCCGCACCCGCCTCTTTTCATGGGCGGATTGCCAGAACCTGCGCGGAGTGAACTCGATGGACAGACCTACTGCGAACACGCGAGAGGGTGTTACGCAATTGTGCCGGTCCTCTTGTCCAACTGTAGACGGTTGCCAAGACGATATTGCTCAATCGACAAATATCGTTTGATCGATATCACCATCCGCACTCAAGCCCCCTTCCCCCGATGCGCCGCGGATTGTCCCGACGCCAGTCTCTGCGCCCTCACGGTCGGCGACAAGACATGCAGGGGCGCCCAGAAGAAAAAAGCTGCCGACCAGTGCCAGCGACAGCCGAGGCAACCCTGTTATCATCGGCGCCTGTTTTTACGCCATCTTCCTTCAGCAGATCACGAGCGAATTCATGAGCACTGACAAGACCAATCAGTCCTGGGGCGGCCGCTTCAGTGAACCCGTCGACGCCTTCGTCGCCCGCTTCACCGCCTCTGTCACTTTCGACCAGCGCCTGTATCGCCACGACATCATGGGCTCCATTGCCCACGCCACGATGCTGGCCAAGGTCGGCGTGCTCACCGACGCCGAGCGCGACAGCATCATCGACGGCCTGAAGACCATCCAGGGCGAGATCGAGGCCGGCAGCTTCGACTGGCGCGTGGATCTAGAAGACGTGCACATGAACATCGAGGCGCGCCTGACCGACCGCATCGGCATCACCGGCAAGAAACTGCACACCGGCCGCAGCCGCAACGATCAGGTGGCCACCGATATCCGCCTGTGGCTGCGGGACGAGATCGACCTGATCCTGGCCGAGATCACCCGCCTGCAAAAAGGCCTGCTGGAGCTGGCCGAGCGTGAGGCCGAAAGCATCATGCCGGGCTTCACCCACCTGCAGACCGCCCAGCCCGTGACCTTCGGCCACCACATGCTGGCCTGGTTTGAAATGCTCAGCCGTGACTACGAACGCCTGGTGGACTGCCGCAAGCGCACCAACCGCATGCCCCTGGGCAGCGCCGCGCTGGCCGGCACCACCTACCCGATCGATCGCGAGCTGACCTGCCAGCTACTGGGCTTTGAAGCCGTGGGCGGCAACTCCCTGGACAGCGTGTCGGACCGCGATTTCGCCATCGAATTCTGCGCCGCCGCCAGCGTGGCGATGATGCACCTGTCGCGCTTCTCTGAAGAACTGGTGCTGTGGACCAGCGCGCAGTTCCAGTTCATCGATCTGCCGGACCGTTTCTGCACCGGCAGCTCGATCATGCCGCAAAAGAAAAACCCCGACGTACCGGAACTGGTACGCGGCAAGAGCGGCCGGGTATTCGGCGCGCTGATGGGCCTGCTGACCCTGATGAAGGGCCAGCCTCTGGCCTACAACAAGGACAATCAGGAAGACAAGGAACCGCTGTTCGACGCCGCCGACACCTTGCGCGACTCGCTGCGGGCCTTCGCCGACATGATCCCGGCCATCAAGCCCAAGCACGCCATCATGCGTGAGGCCGCCCTGCGCGGTTTCTCCACCGCCACCGACTTGGCAGACTACTTGGTGCGCCGTGGCCTGCCCTTCCGCGACTGCCACGAAATCGTCGGCCACGCGGTGAAGTACGGCGTGGAGAGCGGCAAGGACCTGGCAGAAATGAGCCTGGAAGAACTGCGCCAGTTCAGCGACCAGATCGAGCAGGACGTGTTCGCCGTGCTGACCCTGGAAGGTTCGGTGAATGCCCGTAACCATATCGGCGGCACCGCACCGGCCCAGGTCCGGGCTGCCGTGACTCGCGGCCAGGCCTTGCTCGCCAGCCGCTAGGCCGTCGCTGGTCAGCCTGCTGCCTCAGCAGGCTGACCAGTCACCCGCGCCGCCTTGAGCGCCGCTACTTCCTGGCCGCCACCATGGCCAGGAACTGCGGCATCGCCGCTTCTCTATCCGCCGCTACTCGCTGGGCATTGGGCAACTGCTCCAGACGCTCCAGCAAGGCTTTCGCCGCCGGCATTCCCTCCAGAAAGTCCACCCCGAACAGCTTGTGCCCGACCACCCGAGCCAGGGTCACGCTGTAAAGGAAATACAGATCCGCCACACTCAGGCTGTCACCGGCCACATAAGGCGCAAATTTGCCGTGCCGCGCCAGGGAGGCAAACCCTAGCAGCAACTCAGCCTTGGACTTTTCCTGGATCGCCGGGGCCACCGACATACCGAAGAACGCCTCGGGATAACAGGCCCGCGCCGGCAGCTCGATATACAGTTCGATCTCCCTGGCCAGCGCCAGCACCTGGGCCCGCTGGAATGGATCGCTGGGCAACAACGCCCGACCCGGCTGGGTGTGCTCCAGGTATTCGAGAATCACACTGGTTTCGTTCAGGTATCCGTGCTCGACCTCAAGTACCGGAACCTTGCCCCGTGGACTGATGGCCAATGCCTCCGGAGTCTGGCCACCGGAAAAAGGCACCTCTTCGAAAGGCAGGCCTTTCTCCAGCAGCGCCAGCTTGACCATGTTGTAGTAGTTGCTGACAGCGAAACCGTAAAGCTTGAGCATCACATAGCCTCCAGGCCGTGCAGGGGGTTGGCAGCATTTTTTATAGAGGCTCGATGCGCTTCTGGCCAGCAGCATCACCGCCCTGAATACGAGTAAACTGGCGACCTTTCCTTGAGGAGCCTGCCATGAGCGAGCCAACCGATATCGACAACGACGAAGAAGAGTTCGCCGAAAACACCCTGATCGAAGCGATCGAAAACCAGATCGAGAGCGACAACCCGCCGGCGGCCAAAGCCACGTTCAACAAACTGACCCTGGTGGGTTACGAACGGGAGGAAATCCTCAATCTGATGGCTCACGTCCTGGCCATCGAGATCGATGCGATTCTCGAGGAAGACCGCGCCTTCGATACCCAATGGTACGAAGCCGCCTTGCGCGCCCTGCCGCAACTGCCTCCCGAGAAGCCCTGAGCCCGCAGCACCGGAGCGCTGCCCACAGCAACGCTCCGGCACCGCGCTCGCGCCCCGACTACACTGGCAGCACCCTGCGGCCAAACGCCGCCACCCACAGGTACAAAAGTCCTCAGCGAACGCTGGACACGCCGCCGTTCTGCGGTCACCTTAAGAACGCTGACCTCTCATTCCTAGAAAGTCTGGAGTCCTTATGTCGTATACCCCTGAGTTGGTTGCCGAACTGGAAATCCTTGCACTCTTCAATCTGGACAACTCCCAGGAAGGCCTGAAAATCCATCAGACCGCTGCCCCTTCCGCCATTGCCGCTGCCCAACGCCTGTTTGACAAAGAACTGATTACCCAAGCCGATGGAGGCTACCTGACCAGTCTTGGCCGCGACGCCGCCGAACACGCCCAAGGCCTGCTGACCATCCTGAGCGTCAAAGAAACCGCCTGAACATCGCTCCTCGGCCTGCGGGGTTCCCGTCTGTCGGATTCCGTAGGCACCCTCCCGCCAATACGCTAGAAATCTGGCGTCAAAAAATAAATTGAGCTTAAGACTCGGCCCTGTCTGACGCTAAACTGCTGCCGTTCCGAACCCCGTCACCTTCGAGCTCCGCTTGAAATGCCCCATACCCATGAAATCCGTCCCGTTCTGGATGAAGGAATCGATCGCAAGGTTCTCAGCCAACTGCGCACGCGCTTCCTGACCGTCAATCAAGGACGCCTGGCTCGGGCAATGGAGGGATTGTCGGCGCGCCAGCAACTGGTCCTCAACCTGCTACCGCTGTTCTTTCACGTCAATCACCCGCTGCTGCCCGGTTATGTCTCCGGCGCCACCCCGGCGGGGCTGTCCAACTATGAACCCGATCCACAGGCGCTGGCCGAAGCCCAGCGCCTGACCCGATCCTTTTCCTACAAGCCGCGCCATGGCAACCCGCCGCGGCCGATTCACGGGCTGTTTCTCATGGGCAGCCTGGGCACCCTGGCCCAGGCCGACCAGAGCGATATGGATGTCTGGGTTTGCCACGCCGCAGACTTGAGTGAAACCGAGCTGGCCGAACTGCAGAAGAAATGCCAGTTGCTGGAAGCCTGGGCCGCCAGCCAGGGCGCCGAAGCGCATTTCTTCCTGATCGAGCCCAGCCGCTTTGTCCGTGGCGAACGTGACACCCAGCTCAGTTCGGATGATTGCGGCACCACCCAGCATTACCTGCTACTGGACGAGTTCTACCGCACCGCCATCTGGCTGGCCGGACGCACGCCGCTCTGGTGGCTGGTGCCGGTGTACGAGGAGTCCCGCTATGAGCGCTACATCCACATCCTGCTCTCCAAGCGTTTCGTACCCGCCGAAGAGAATCTGGACCTGGGCCACCTGGCACGCATTCCACCCGGCGAGTTCATCGGGGCCGGACTCTGGCAGCTGTTCAAGGGCATCGAATCACCCTACAAATCGGTACTCAAGCTGCTGCTGATCGAGGTCTACGCCAGTGAACATCCCAGGGTCCAGTGCCTGAGCCTGCGCTTCAAGCAGGCGGTGTTCGCCAACCGCCTGGATCTGGACGAGCTCGACCCCTATATCGTGGTCTACCGGCGCATCGAGGAATACCTCAAGGCCCGGGGAGAGCCGGAACGACTGGAGCTGGTAAGACGCAGCCTGTACCTCAAGGTCAATCGCAAGCTCACCCATGGCAATGGCGCCCGCAGCCCGAACTGGCAGCGGGCCCTGCTGGAACGCCTGGCCAGCGAGTGGGGCTGGGACCAGCGCCAGCTGGCCCTGCTGGACAGTCGCAGTCAATGGAAAGTGCGCCAGGTCAGCAGCGAGCGCCGGGCCCTGGTCAACGAGCTCAACTACAGCTATCGCTTCCTGACCCAGTTCGCCCGCACCGAGCAGGCTGCCAGTCTGATCAACAAGCGCGATTTGAACGTGCTGGGCCGACGCCTGTACGCCGCCTTCGAACGCAAGGCCAGGAAGATCGAGTTCATCAACCCCGGCATTGCCCCGGACCTCGCGGAGGACACCCTGACCCTGGTGCAGTCGCCGAACAAGAAAGAACCGGGACAAACCTACTGGGGGCTGTACAACGGCAACCTGACCGCTCTGGAATCGGAACATTTCGCCCCGATCAAGCGCAGCCGGGAACTGCTGGAACTGCTCACCTGGTGCCATCGCAACGGGGTGATCGATAGCAGTACGCGCCTGGCTTTGCACCCTGGCAGCAGCGATCTGAGCGAGTTCGAACTGTTCAACCTGCTGGGCAGCCTGCAGCAGACCGTGGCCCTGCCGCTGGCCACGGTGGAGGACGACCAGCTACTGCACGCCAGCGTACCCGGCGAGGTATTGATTCTGGTGAATGTCGGAGTCGACCCCCTCAAGCACCACCGCGACCTGAACATCCTCATGACCACCGAACGCACCGACTCCCTGAGCTACGCCGGGGTCCGGGAAAATCTGGTGCTGACCCTGGATCAGGTCACTCTCAATAGCTGGAACGAGGTCATGGTCGAGCGCTACGACGCCGAGCACGCACTGCTCGATTGCCTGCGCGACTACCTGAACAGCCTGCCTGCCGGGCCCCAGCCGCGCCTGAGGGTCCGCTGCTTCTGCCACAACCGCGCGCAATTCATCGCCCGGCGAGTGGAGGAGCTGTTCGAAACCGCGCAGCACTTGTTGCTCAGCCAGCTCAACTACCGCTACCTGATCCAGGTGCAGCAGCACTATCACGTCCTGGAACTGGTGGCCGGCCAGGTCCGGCACAAGGCCATGGCCCATCCCGCCGCACTGCTGGAATACCTGGGCCAGGAACAGGCCTGCTACAGCCCCTTGCACCTGGACCCAATGGCCCTGGAAGATCACGACCTGGCGCTGATCCTGCCCATGGGCCAGCCCGGCTGCATCCAGGTGTTCTACCGAATCGTCGACGAGCAGGCCGAGCTGTACCTGCTCGATGAGCACAATGCCCTGTGGCAGCAAACCCTGCCCTATCACGACGAGCAAAGCCTGCTGGTGCCACTGCAGCGTTTCCTGCAGTCGATTCTCTACCGTCGCGACGCGCTATTGCCGATGAGCAGCAGCCCAGGCGAGAAACCTTTGGACACACTCTACTTTCAGATATTGCCCTCGGGCAGCGGCCGAGCACGCCGGGTAGAGCCGCGCCCGGCGCCGCCGACGCCGGTCGACAAAGCCTTTTATGACGTGCAGGCGATCATCGGCAAGGCCGCACCGGGTCAGGTGCAAGTCTCGCTGTACTGCAATCAACGGGAGTTTTCCGAGCTGGAACATGGTGATCAGCTGTTTGGCGCAGTGGCTCAGGACATCGTCGCCCAGCGCCGCGAACCGCAGCGCTATCGCTGCTACATCACCGACCTGGATCTGTCCGGCCTGCTCGGCGATGGACAAAGCCCGAGCATTCTCTACCTGCGTTACAAGGCCAGCCTGGAGCGCGCGCTGAATGACGCGCTCGAGCAGGTCTAGGCGCGATCAGAGGTGGTAGTCGCCGGCGGCTTCCGGCTGGTATTCCACTTCCAGTAGCGTCAGCTTCAGGGTCTTGCCGCCTGGAGCCGGCCAGTCGATGTATTGACCGACCTGCAGGCCCAGCAAGGCGCTGCCCACTGGCGCGAGGATCGAAATCTTGCCCTCGTCGGCATTGGCGTCCTGTGGATAAACCAGAGTCAGGTGATAGTCCTTGCCGCTGCTTTCTTCACGGCAGTGCACACGCGAATTCATGGTGACGACACCGGCCGGAACTTCATCGTGACCCACCAGCGTTTCGGCACGATCCAACTCGGTTTGCAGTGCAATGACGCCTGGCAGCGAGTCGTCCAGGCTGTCGATCAGACGCTCCAGACGTTGTACGTCAAGGCGGGTAAGGATGATGGATGGTGCAGTACTCATGATCCTGGCTGACTCCTATTTTTTCTGCACAAAAAAGCAAAACCCCGCCAAATAAGACGGGGTTCTCACCGGCCTCGATGTAGCGAGGCGAAGCCGGACACTATCACAGCACACTGAATAAACAAACCGTACAAGTACGAACCTAGCGGCCCTCCGCGGCCACGCTCTGCTTGCGCAGCAACGCCTGGGCGCAGATCACTCGCCGGCGCTGATCATCGGCCGAGCGCCATTCGCGAATGTCCTCCACATGACGAAAGCAGCCGCGACAGACCTTCTGCTCATCAAGACGGCACAGGCTGATGCACGGCGAACTCACCGCCGGACTGACGTTGCTGTAGAGAGGCTTGGGCGGGCGCACGGCAGCGGGCTCGGTCACGATCTCAAAGCCCTTCGAACTCAAGCTTGATGTCCGCCTGTTCGAAGACGATGCGTTCCAGCATCTCGCCCAACTGCTCCTCGCTCTTGTCGCACATCCAGCGTTCGCTTTCCTCGTCGTAGTCGAAGTGGAAACCACCGGATCGGGCCGCCAGCCACAGTTGGCGCAGAGGTTCCTGGCGGCTGAAGATCACCTGGCTGCCGTTGTCGAACTTGACGGTGAGCACACCGGCCGAGTTTTCCAGGTCGATGTCCAGGTCGCTCTCATCGAAAATATCCTCCAGCGTCTGCTGGGTAGCGTCCACCAGGTCGTGAAAACGGGCTTCGGTCAAACTCATTGCGGGAACCTCGAATAGTGTCTACTCACGCTCAAGCGCCGCAAGATACGGGCGCTCCCCGGCGAATGCAAAGGATACCGAACAGGCGGACAAATGCGACGCCCATTGCGCCGCCAGCCATCCAAACTCCCTGAACGGGGCCTGGCAAAGGCCCGCTGGACGGGAGTTACGCTGCATAGGCAAGCTGCCGGGTGGCCGGTATACTCGGGCGCAATTTACGCATTCTCAAGGATTTCGCCATGAAGCGCCTGATCTCTTCCCTCGCTGCGCTCGTCGCGGTTGCCTGCCTTGTTACTGCCTGTGGCCAGAAAGGCCCGCTGTATCTGCCTGATGACAGCAAATCCCCTGAAGAGCAGGCCAAGTCGCAATCGAAGTCGCACAAGCACGACACCTACTAAGGGCTCACCATGGACGCTTTCAACTACCGCGACGGTGAGCTGTTCGCGGAAGGCGTAGCCCTGTCCGCCATTGCCGAGCGTTTCGGCACGCCGACCTACGTCTATTCCCGAGCACATATCGAGGCCCAGTACCTGGCTTATGCCGAGGCGCTTGCCGGCATGCCGCATCTGGTCTGCTTCGCGGTAAAGGCCAACTCCAACCTGGGCGTGCTGAATGTCCTGGCCCGCCTGGGCGCAGGGTTCGATATCGTCTCCCGGGGCGAACTGGAGCGGGTCCTGGCCGCTGGCGGCCAGGCCGACAAGATCGTCTTTTCCGGTGTCGGCAAGACCCGTGACGACATGCGTCGCGCCCTGCAAGTCGGCGTCCATTGCTTCAACGTCGAATCCGCCGAAGAACTGGAACGCCTGCAACAGGTGGCCGCCGAGCTGGGAGTTCGCGCGCCGATATCGCTGCGGGTCAACCCCGACGTCGACGCCGGCACCCACCCCTACATCTCCACCGGACTCAAGGAAAACAAGTTCGGCATCGACATTGCGACGGCCGAGGATGTGTACATCCGCGCCGCGCAGCTGCCGAACCTGGAGATCGTCGGAGTCGACTGCCATATCGGCTCGCAACTGACCACCCTGGAACCCTTCATCGACGCCCTCGACCGCCTGCTGGAGCTGGTGGATCGCCTTGGCGAATGCGGCATCTATCTGCGCCACATCGATCTGGGTGGCGGCCTGGGCGTGCGGTATCGCGACGAAGAACCACCACTGGCCGCCGACTACGTCAAGGCCGTGCGCCAGCGCCTGGACGGCCGTGACCTGGCCCTGGTGTTCGAACCGGGCCGTTTCATCGTCGCCAACGCCGGCGTGCTGCTGACCCGGGTCGAGTACCTCAAGCACACCGAACACAAGGATTTCGCCATCGTCGACGGCGCCATGAACGACCTGATCCGCCCGGCGCTGTACCAGGCCTGGATGGACGTCAGCGCCGTGCAACCACGCGACGCCGAACCCCGTACCTACGACATCGTCGGCCCGATCTGTGAAACCGGCGACTTCCTCGCCAAGGAACGCTCCCTGGCCCTGGCCGAGGGCGACCTGCTGGCGGTGCATTCCGCTGGCGCCTATGGTTTCGTCATGAGCTCGAACTACAACACCCGCGGCCGTGCCGCTGAAGTGCTGGTCGATGGCGACCAGGCTGTTGAAGTGCGTCGCCGCGAGACGGTGGCCGAGTTATTCGCTGGCGAAAGCCTGCTGCCGGAGTAAGACCATGCTGCTGCGTTTTACCAAGATGCACGGCCTGGGCAATGACTTCATGGTTCTCGACCTGGTCAGCCAGCACGCGCATATTCTGCCCAAGCACGCCAAGCAATGGGGTGATCGCAACACCGGGATCGGCTTCGATCAGTTGCTGATCGTCGAGGCCCCGAGCAACCCGGACGTGGATTTCCGTTATCGGATCTTCAACTCCGATGGTTCCGAAGTGGAACAGTGCGGCAACGGTGCCCGCTGCTTCGCCCGCTTCGTGCTGGACAAGCGCCTGACCACCAAGCGCCAGATCCGCGTCGAGACCAAGAGTGGCGTGATCGAACTGGACGTGCGCAACGACGGTCAGATCAGCGTCAACATGGGGGCGCCACGCCTGGTGCCGGCGGATATCCCGTTCCAGGCACCGGCCCAGGCCAACAGCTACACGCTGGACGTCGATGGCGTCCAGGTCGAGCTGGCCGCCGTGTCCATGGGCAACCCCCACGCCGTGCTGCGGGTGGATGACATCAACAGCGCGCCGGTGCACGAGCTGGGGCCGAAGATCGAGCATCACCCGCGCTTCCCGGCGCGGGTCAATGTCGGTTTTCTCCAGGTGCTGGACCGTCAGCGCGCGCAATTGCGGGTCTGGGAACGCGGCGCCGGGGAAACCCAGGCCTGCGGCACCGGTGCCTGCGCAGCAGCAGTGGCCGCGATCAGCCAGGGGTGGATGGATTCGCCACTATTGATCGACCTGCCAGGCGGACGCCTGTCCATCGAATGGGCAGGTCCAGGCCAACCGGTGATGATGACCGGCCCGGCAGTACGCGTATACGAAGGACAGGTGCGTCTTTAAGTGAGCGAAACCCATGACTGATCAGCCCCAGGCTCCCGCCGCAAAGCCCGACCCAACGCCTTCTGCCGACCTGGACGCAGCCGCCGTCGCTGCGTACCTGGAGGCCCATCCGGACTTCTTCGTCGACCACGACGAGTTGCTCCCGGCCATGCGCATTCCGCACCAGCGCGGCGATACCGTGTCGCTGGTGGAGCGACAGATGAAGATCCTGCGCGAGCGCAACATCGAGATGCGCCATCGCCTGTCGCAACTGATGGATGTAGCCCGGGACAACGACCGCCTGTTCGACAAGACCCGCCGCCTGATTCTCGCGCTGATGGACGCCAGCAGCCTGGAAGAAGTGGTGATGAGTGTCGAGGACAGCCTGCGCCAGGACTTCCAGGTGCCCTTCGTCAGCCTGATCCTGTTCAGCGACAACGCGATGCCGGTGGGTCGCTGGGTCTCGGCGGCCGAAGCCCAGGGCGCCATCGGCGGCCTGCTGTCTGAAGGCAAGAGTGTCAGCGGCAACCTGCGCGAACATGAGCTGGACTTCCTCTTCGGCGAAGAACAGCGCAAGCAGATCGGCTCCACCGCGGTGGTCGCCCTGGCGCATCAGGGCATGCATGGCGTCCTGGCCATTGCCAGCCGTGATCCGCAGCACTACAAGAGCTCGGTCGGCACCCTGTTCCTCAACTACATCGCCGAAGTCACCGGCCGGGTTCTGCCGCGCTTCACCCACTCGCTACGCTCGGTACGCTGACCATGCAGCAGCAGCTGGATGCCTACTGCGCGCACCTGCGCAGTGAGCGCCAGGTGTCGCCCCATACCCTGCTGGCCTATCGACGCGACCTCGACAAGGTACTGGGGTTTTGCGAGAAACAGCAGGTCCGCAGCTGGACCGACCTGGATGTCCAGGGCCTGCGCAGCATGATCGCCCGCCTGCACCAGCAGGGTCAGTCGTCCCGCAGCCTGGCACGCCTGCTGTCCGCAGTGCGCGGGCTCTATCACTATCTGAACCGCGAAGGGCTGTGCGATCACGACCCGGCCAACGGCCTGGCGCCGCCCAAGGGCGAGCGTCGCCTGCCCAAGACCCTGGACACCGATCGCGCCCTGCAACTGCTCGATGGCGCAGTGGAAGATGACTTCCTGGCCCATCGCGACCAGGCGATCCTGGAGCTGTTCTACTCCTGTGGGCTGCGTCTTTCCGAACTGACCAGCCTTAACCTTGAGCAACTGGATCTGGCGGACGGGCTGGTGCAGGTGCTGGGCAAGGGCAGCAAGACCCGCGTGCTGCCCGTGGGCAAAAAGGCCCGGGAGGCCCTGGCCCTGTGGCTGCCACTGCGTGCCCTGAGCAACCCGCCGGACGGAGCCCTGTTCGTCAGTCAAAAGGGCCGGCGCCTGGGGCCGCGCGCCATCCAACTGCGGGTCAAGGCCGCCGGTGAGCGCGAGCTGGGGCAGAACCTGCATCCGCACATGCTGCGTCATTCCTTTGCCAGCCACCTGCTGGAATCGTCCCAGGACCTGCGCGCCGTGCAGGAGTTGCTGGGGCATTCGGACATCAAGACCACACAGATCTACACCCACCTGGACTTCCAGCACCTGGCAGCGGTCTACGACAGCGCCCACCCTCGGGCCAAACGCAACAAAGGCGGTGAGTAATGACCATCAAACTGATCACCTTCGACCTTGATGACACCCTCTGGGACACCGCTCCGGTGATCGTCAGCGCCGAAGCCACCCTGCGTCAGTGGCTGACCGAGCATGCACCGAATCTCGGCGGCGTGCCGGTGGAGCATCTGTGGGCCATTCGCGAACGCGTGCTGCTCGAACAACCGCACCTCAAGTACCGGATCAGCGCCCTGCGCCGCCAGGTGCTGTTCCATGCCCTGGAAGAGGCCGGGTACGAGCACAGCCAAGCCAGCCAGCTGGCCGATCAGAGCTTCGAAGTATTCCTGCACGCGCGGCATCAGTTGGAGATCTTTCCCGAGGTGCTGCCGACCCTGGAAGCCCTGGCCAATCACTTCGCCCTGGGGGTGGTCACCAACGGCAATGCCGACGTGCGCCGCCTGGGCCTGGCGGACTACTTCAAGTTCGCCCTGTGCGCCGAAGACATCGGGGTCGCCAAGCCGGATGCCCGGCTGTTCCATGAAGCCCTGCAGCGCGGTGGCGCAACGGCCGATACCGCCGTGCATATCGGCGATCACCCGGGCGACGACATTGCCGGCGCCCAGCAGGCGGGCCTGCGTGCGATCTGGTTCAACCCCAACGGCAAGACCTGGGAAGCCGAGCGCGCGCCAGACGCCGAGATCCGCAGCCTGATTGAACTGCCACGACTGCTGGCCAGCTGGAAATAAGGCAGCGGCTTGCAGCCTCAAGCCTCAAGCCTCAAGCCTCAAGCCTCAAGCCTCAAGCCTCAAGCCTCAAGCCTCAAGCCTCAAGCTGCCAGTTTCGGGACCCGGCTTTCAAACCTGAAGCTTGTAGCTTGCCGCTTGAAGCTGCTTTTCTTCCGCCCATGAAAAAGCCCGCAGCGACGGCGGGCTTTTTCAGCAAGCAAGTAGCAAGGCTCAGATAGGCCGGCTGCCGTACTTGTTATCAGGCTTCTTGGGCGGATCGGCGACCACATTGGCCTCGACTTCCTGCACTTTACCGCCACGGGCCAGGAACTCTTCCATGGCACGCGCCAGTGCATCACGCTCCTTGTTCTTGGCTTCGACACTTGGCAGCTCGTCTACCGAGACAGCAGCCTTGGCCTTGCCTTTGGCGGTCGGAGCAGGAACATCACTGCCATCGTCTTCCACCACATCGTCGGCGGCCGCTTCAAGACCTTCTTCGGTATCGTCTTCGTCACCTACTTCGAGGTCGTCGTTTTCCAGATCATCGTCGCTCATGTTCTACCTCATGACTTGCGAAAAGCAGATTAGTTATAGCCCAGCTGCGCCGACTGTCGAAGGCCGCCGGAAAAAAATCAACGTCCACTGATACTCAGCGGCTTATGCCCTATCACCCTGCAGGGTGGCAAGGACTTTGCGAGCACCGCCATGATCGCGATGCTCGCCCAGATAAACACCTTGCCAGGTGCCTAGCGCCAAGCGTCCCGCCGCTACCGGCAAAGTCAGCTGACAGCCTAGCAAACTGGCCTTGAAGTGCGCCGGAAGGTCGTCTTCGCCTTCGTCGTCATGTTCGTACCCGGCCATGCCTTGAGGCACCAGGGTGTTGAAGAAACGCTCGAAGTCACGCCGGACCGCCGGATCGGCGTTCTCGTTGATGGTCAACGAGGCCGAGGTATGTTGCAGCCATAAATGCAGCAGACCAACCCGACACGCCCTCAACTCGGGCAGGCCGGCGAGCAACTCGTCCGTCACCAGGTGAAAGCCCCGGGGCCTGGCCCGCAGGGTAATCAGGGTCTGCTGCCACATACCGATCTCCACGCTTCGGCGCGCATTCTAGCGCGCTCAGTGAAAAAACAAAGCGCCGAATAATCCTGCTTTGGTGTAAGCATTTGTCCTGCCGGAAATTGCCACGACAAACACGCCAATGCTTGTCGGAAAATCCTTTCAGCCGTTCTCGACGACAAATGCCAGGCAAAAAAATGCCCGGCCGGAGCCGGGCTTTTTTCCTACGCGATTACAGGTTGTAACCACGCTCGTTGTGTTGCGCCAGGTCGAGGCCGACTGCTTCTTCTTCCTCGGTGACACGCAGTCCCATGACCGCATCCAGGACCTTGAGGATGATGAAGGTGACGATTGCGGTGTAGATCACCGTGAAGCCGACGCCCTTGGCCTGGATCCAGACCTGTGCCGCGATATCGGTGACGGTGCCGAAGCCGCCCAGGGACGGTGCAGCGAACACGCCCGTGAGGATCGCCCCGAGAATACCGCCGATGCCGTGAACACCGAAGGCATCCAGGGAGTCGTCATAACCCAGCTTGCGCTTAAGGCTGGTGGCGCAGAAGAAGCACACCACACCCGCCGCCAGGCCAATGATCAGGGCACCCATCGGGCCCACGGTGCCGGCGGCCGGGGTGATGGCGACTAGGCCGGCCACCACGCCCGAAGCGATGCCCAGCGCGCTTGGCTTGCCGTGGGTCATCCACTCGGCAAACATCCAGCCCAGGGCGGCGGCGGCCGTTGCGATCTGCGTGACCAACATGGCCATGCCGGCGGTGCCGTTGGCGGCCGCCGCGGAACCGGCGTTGAAACCGAACCAGCCGACCCACAGCATGGCCGCGCCCATCAGGGTGTAGCCCAGGTTATGCGGCGCCATGGGGGTGGTCGGGAAGCCTTTGCGCTTGCCCAGCACCAGGCAGGCCACCAGCCCGGCGATACCGGCGTTGATGTGGACCACGGTGCCGCCGGCGAAGTCCAGCACGCCCCAGTCGCCCAGCAGAGAACCCGGGCCGCTCCAGACCATGTGGGCAATCGGCGCGTACACCAGGGTGAACCAGACGCCCATGAAGATCAGCATCGCGGAGAACTTCATCCGCTCGGCGAAGGCACCGACGATCAGCGCCGGAGTGATGATGGCGAAGGTCATCTGGAAGGTGACGAACACCGCCTCCGGGAACAACGCCGTCGGGCCGGTCAGGCTGGCCGGGGTGATACCCGCCAGGAAGGCCTTGGACAAGCCGCCCACGAAGGAGTTGAGATTGACGACGCCGGCTTCCATCCCGGTGGTATCGAACGCCATGCTGTAGCCATAGATGAACCACAGGACAGTAACCAGACCGGTGATGGCGAAGCACTGCATCATCACGGAAAGAATGTTTTTCGAACGCACCATGCCGCCATAGAACAGCGCCAGCCCGGGAATGGTCATGAACAGCACCAGGGCCGTGGAGGTCAGCATCCACGCGGTGTCGCCGGAGTTGAGCACTGGAGGGGGCACTGGATCTGCCGCCAAGGCCAGGCCAGGCATTACGAGGGACAACAGGGCTCCTAGCCCCGCGAATTTACGCAGAGTCATATTGTTTTCTCCTGGGGCGTTGGGTTTGGCGGCTTAGATGGCGTCGGTATCGGTTTCGCCGGTACGGATGCGAATAGCCTGTTCCAGATTGACCACGAAGATCTTGCCGTCACCGATCTTGCCGGTGTTGGCGGCCTTGGTTATCGCCTCGATAACCCGGTCAAGATCCTTGTCGTCAATGGCGACATCGATCTTCACCTTGGGCAGGAAATCCACCACGTACTCCGCACCGCGATACAGCTCGGTGTGACCTTTCTGCCGGCCGAAGCCTTTGACCTCAGTAACGGTAATGCCCTGCACGCCGATTTCGGACAGCGACTCGCGCACGTCGTCCAACTTGAACGGCTTGATGATGGCAGTGACTAGCTTCATGAAACTCTCTCCCGAATTGGTGGACTTGCCCCAGGAAAACAAACCCGACTCAAGTCTAAGCGCAGTGCCTGGCTTTGTAACGCATCGTCGGCCTTACTCAGCCAGACCGACGCCAGCTAACCGCTCCTGACGAAACATCCCCCCGCGCAGGCTGCCGCACTGCATTCGTCACGGCGACTGCATCAGTGCATGGGTCACCAGGGTCTAAGCAGAAAGCTTGCCAGCTCGGGAAAAATCAGTGATTTCAGTCCTTTGCCCGGCACTGACGGCGAATGCCGGAAAACCAGGCCCGGGATACGCACAAAAACAGTGCGTCAGCGCCCGGCCGGATGCGCGAAAAACGTGCAACCCAGGCTCGCCTGGAGCGTCGCGACTGCGTGATACACTGCGGGCCGACTGCAATTCAGGACTCTCCCATGCTCGCGCCCAAAGACCTTCTCGACGCCCTGAGCGGCCACGCCTCGCGTTTGCTCAGCGGTGAAACGCCCCTGCCCCGCAATGAAATCGAAAGCCAATTCAAGGCCCTGCTGCAAAGCGGCTTCAGCAAGCTCGACCTGGTCAGCCGGGAAGAATTCGACAGCCAGATGGTGGTCCTGGCCCGCACCCGCGCACGCCTGGAAAGCCTCGAAGCCAAAGTGGCGGAGCTGGAAGCCCGGCTGAATCCGGCACAAGACTGAACCGCTGGTTCGCCGGCAAGCCGGCTCCTGCAGCCCCGTACCGCAGGAGCCGACTGACCAGCCAAGGCCGCAGCACCGGCGACATATCCTGTGCCCATTCAGGCGCCTCTCCCGCCAATCCCCTCATCTATCCTTGCAGCAGCACCGCAGGTAGCGGTTCCGCTGTTTCAAGGAAGAACTCCCCATGTCCCTGGCGATCATCCACAGCCGCGCCCAAGTCGGCGTGCAGGCACCCGCCGTCAGCGTTGAAGTGCACCTGGCCAATGGCCTGCCAAGCCTGACCCTGGTGGGCCTGCCGGAAACCGCAGTCAAGGAAAGCAAGGACCGGGTGCGCAGCGCCATTCTCAATGCCGGGTTCAATTTCCCCGCGCGCCGCATCACCCTCAACCTGGCACCGGCGGACCTGCCCAAGGATGGCGGGCGCTTCGACCTGGCCATCGCCCTGGGCATTCTCGCCGCCAGCGTGCAGGTGCCGGCCCTGGCCCTGGACAACATCGAATGCCTGGGAGAACTGGCGCTGTCCGGGGCGGTAAGGGCGGTGCGCGGCGTGCTCCCCGCCGCGCTGGCGGCACGCGACGCCGGGCGCACCCTGCTGGTGCCCCGCGCCAATGCCGAAGAAGCCTGCCTGGCCAGTGGCCTGGAGGTGATCGCGGTCGAGCATCTGCTGGAAGCCGTGGCTCATTTCAATGGCCACGCACCGATAGCGCCTTACATCAGCGACGGCCTGACACAGAGCCACTCCCCCTACCCCGATCTTCGCGAAGTGCAGGGCCAGCTCGCCGCCAAGCGCGCCTTGCTGATCGCCGCGGCCGGTGCCCACAACCTGCTGTTCAGCGGCCCGCCAGGTACCGGCAAGACCCTGCTGGCCAGCCGTCTGCCGGGCCTGCTGCCACCGTTGCAGGAGGACGAGGCCCTGGAAGTGGCGGCGATTCAATCGGTGACCAGCCACACGCCCCTGCGCCACTGGCCCCAACGGCCGTTTCGTCAGCCTCACCATTCGGCTTCGGGGGCGGCGCTGGTCGGGGGCGGCTCCAAACCTCAACCCGGAGAAATCACCCTGGCCCATCACGGCGTGCTGTTTCTCGATGAGCTACCGGAGTTCGATCGCAAGGTGCTGGAGGTCCTGCGCGAGCCCATGGAGTCCGGACAGATCATCATCTCCCGGGCCCGCGACCGGGTGCAGTTCCCCGCACGCTTCCAACTGGTCGCGGCGATGAACCCCTGCCCCTGTGGATATCTTGGCGAACCCAGCGGACGCTGCCGCTGCACGCCGGAACAGATCCAGCGCTATCGCAACAAGTTGTCCGGCCCGCTGCTCGATCGCATCGACCTGCACCTGACCGTGGCCCGCGAAGCCACCGCCCTCAACCCCACGCCACAACCGGGCAACGACAGCGCCGGGGCTGCCGCTAAAGTCGCCCGGGCACGCCAGCTGCAAGGCCAGCGCCAGGGCTGTGCCAATGCCTTTCTCGACCTGCCCGGCCTGCGGCGCCATTGCCAGTTATCCACAGCCGACGAGCACTGGCTGGAAGCGGCCTGCGAACGCTTGAACCTGTCGTTGCGCGCCGCTCACCGCCTGCTCAAGGTGGCCAGGACCCTGGCCGATCTGGAGCAGGTGGCAAGCATCAGTCGCAACCATCTGGCCGAGGCGCTGCAGTATCGTCCCGGCGCCGATTGAAGGCTCACTCCTTGGACAGATCCACCAGCGGCGTTGGCCGCACTTCGGTCTGACGCCCCTGCTGGATCTGACTGACACGATTCAAGGCGTCGTCCACCGCGACCTTGTCCGCCAACAGGCTGTAGCGAATCTGAAACTCCCGCTGCTCCTTGGGACCAATAGTCGGCACCAGGTTCAATGGACGCTGATAACGACGGTTGTAGGAAAAACTGGTACCCGGCTCCAACCCGGTCACATAGCCCTGGCCCTGGGTGTCGGTGTTTTTCCACAGCGAAAACACCGGCAACTGCCGGGTGTTGAAGCCCAGCGATACGCCGAGGCTGCCCGCCTTGTTGTGCAGCACCGCCAGGGTCTCGCCCTGGGCATCGGCATAAGGCACCACGTTGTACACGGTTTCGTCATAGTCGCGGGTCGGGCCGCGGTAGGTCTGCCAATCCCCCAGGTCGGCCTTGGCCTTGTCGTTGAACGGCGACACCTGCTTCACCGGCGCGGCGAATTTCGCCCCCTGTTCAAGAAACGGGGTGCTGAAGTTGCTGTGGTACAGCGCCTGATATTCCTTCGCATAGTCGCCGTTGTTGGTCAGGCGATCATTGAGGGTGAAGCGGGTGCTGCCGGGCTCGGTGACCAGCTCGGTGGCCACGCTGAAGTCGACCTTCTTGAACGCCTGCTCCTTGAGCTCGCCTCGCAGATGAATCGCATAGGGCGGCTGCTCATCGATGTGCAGGGTGACCTTGCTGGCGGGAATATTCGCGGCGCGGCCATGCAGGGTCAGCAACTCGCCATTGTCCATGCCCGGGTGCCCGACCCACTCGTAACCGCAGCGGGTCACCAGCTCGTTGAACCCCTCCAGCCAGCCCAGGCCGCCCCGGCCATTGAGCTCGATGAACGCCGGGTTGACCACCTCCTTGACGGGTGAGTCCCAGCCCAGGCGCACATCGCCCACCGACGCCTGCAACACGTTCATGCCCCGGGTCGGCACCACCGAAAGCTTCATCACACCGTTGTCGATGTCGATGATGCTCACCCCTTCCTGGCGGCCGCCATGCAAGGTGCGCAAGGTCACGGAGAAGGGTTGCGCAGTCTTCAACCCCAACTGCTCACTGGTGATATGCAGGTTTTCAGCGGCCTTGTCGGTGTCGAGCAGCACATAGTCCCAGGCCATGGCGTGGGAGGCGGCGGTCAGCGCGCCGAGGGTGACCAGCAGTTTGAGGGATGTCATGGAAAGGATGCCTTTATTGGAGTTGTGCGGTTTTTATAGCGCTGAAGAATCGTTTCAGCAAGCTACAAATCCGCGATTGACCGCACAACTCCGTCAGCGCCCGGCCATCCCTTTCAGCCTTCGAACCCCAGCAGCAGGCCTGCCACTTCCATGACCTCCTGCAACGCTGCCCGAGCAGCTTCGGGGGAAGCTCGCAGCAGCAGGTCATCGGCGTAACCCATGGTCTGGGCAAACAGCTGCCGGGCCGCGCGCTGGGGGCTGGCGCAGTGAAACACCCCAGTCTCGACTCCATCGGCAATGATGCCTGCCAGCATTGCCTGCCACTGCCCATTGATCTTCAGGTAAGTCTCGGCCAGCTCGGCGTCGTGCATGGCTTCATCCCAGGCATCGAGCCACAAGGCCCAGCCGTCTTCGGCACAATCGGGCAGGCAGTCACGGATGAATCCTTGCAAAGCGTCCATCGGCGCCGCACCGCGCAGGGGCCCGCCCACCGCCTCCAGTTGTTCATTGGCGAAATGGACGAAAGCCTCGCGGCGCAACTCCTTCCAGTCACTGAAGTAGTGATAGACGTGGCTGCGGGACAGGCCGGCATGCTCGGCCAGGTCCCGGGTGGAAACCTCGGCGAAACCCTTGCTGCGGAATAATTCCAGGGCGGCCTGGATGATCTGGTCTTTACGGTCGTTACGCGACATGGGCAATCGGGCCTCTTGGCGCCGAGATGGACGGCGCTTGCATTTTGAGCGATCGCTCAAAGATAATTGAGCAGTCGCTCAATATTAACTCCAATCATTCTTGTGGTGCACTCATGCCCGCCGTCACCCCACTCATTGCCGTGGATCCCAGGCAGAAAATCGGCCAACAGTCCGCTGGCCAGACCCTCAAAGCCATCGCCAGGGCCTACCCGGGCAAGCTGTTCGGCACCTTGTCCCTGGTGGCCCTGGAGAACGCCCTGTTGCTGGCCTATCCGCTGTTCGCCGGCTTCGCGGTGGACTCGATCCTGCGCGGCGACAACGCCCATGCGCTGGTCTACGCCCTGGTGGTGCTGGGCTTCTGGGTAGTGGGCGCGGCGCGGCGGGCAGTGGACACCCGTACCTTCACCCGCATCTACGCGGATCTGGCGGTACCGGTGATCCTCAATCAGCGCCTGCAACAGCAGGACACATCAACCGCTGCGGCGCGGGTGGTGCTGGCCCG
Source organism: Pseudomonas saponiphila (assembly GCF_900105185.1). Classification (NCBI taxonomy): domain Bacteria; kingdom Pseudomonadati; phylum Pseudomonadota; class Gammaproteobacteria; order Pseudomonadales; family Pseudomonadaceae; genus Pseudomonas; species Pseudomonas saponiphila. Next base: position 70,050 of record NZ_FNTJ01000002.1, read on the forward strand.
GGAGTTCGTCGACTTCTTCGAAAAGCACGTGCCGACCATCGCCACGGCTCTGGTGTCGATCGTCGGCGCCGCGGTGATGCTGCTGGTGATCGAACCCTGGATCGGCCTCGCCTGCCTCGCGGCGCTGTTGTTGTGCGTGACCCTGCTGCCGCGCTTTGCCCGACGCAACCAGCAACTGCACGAACGCCTGAACAACCGGCTGGAAAAGGAAGTCGGCCTGGTGGCCAAGGTCGGTGCCGTCTCGCTACAGCGCCACTATCGCCTGCTGTCGCGGCTGCGCATCGGCCTCTCGGACCGGGAAGCGACAGCCTATCTCTTGCTTGGCGCGGTCGCGGCGCTGTTGTTCGTCATCGCCATCAGCCAGCTGGCGCTGGCGCCCGAGGTCAAGGCCGGCCACGTGTATGCGGTGATGACCTACCTGTGGACCTTCGTCAGCAGCGTCGATGAGGCACCCACTATGGTCGACCAGCTGGCGCGCCTGCGGGATATCGGCAAGCGCGTGGATCCGGGGCTCGCCGAGTCCGCCGAGCCTCGGTAAGACTCGACGCCCGACTCAGCGGAAGCGGTCGACCTCCTGGCGCAGGTCAGCGGCCAGGGTTTCCAGCTCACGGGCGGTGAGCGCCAGGTTGGACACCACTTCACGCTGCTCGCTGTTGGCCTGGGCAATGCTCTGCAGGTTGCTGCTGAGCACCGTGGCAGTGCTGCTCTGTTCCTGAGTCGCGGTGGTGATGGCAGCGAACTGCTCGCCGGCGCTGCGGCTTTGCTCGTCGATCAGGGCCAGGGCCGAGGCGACATTGGCGTTGCGCGACAAGCCCTCCTGCATCAAGCGGTTGCCCTGTTCCATGGTTTCGATGGCGTTGCCGGTTTCCTGCTGGATGCTGTTGATCATCTGCGAAATTTCATCAGTAGCCTCGCGGGTGCGCGACGCCAGGTTGCGCACCTCATCGGCGACCACGGCAAAGCCGCGCCCCTGCTCGCCGGCACGCGCGGCCTCGATGGCAGCGTTGAGGGCCAGCAGGTTGGTCTGATCGGCAATGGCGGTGATCACCCCGACAATCCCGCCAATCTCCTGGGAGCGCTGGCCCAGGGTATTGATCACCGTGGCCGTGCTGTTGAGGGCCCCAGCAATCTGCTCCAGGGACGCCGAAGCCTGCTGCATGGATTCGAGGCCGATATGGGTCTGCTCGGCGTTGTCCTGAGCCAGACGCTGGGTGCTGCCCATGTTGTCGGCAATGTTCAGTGAAGTGGCGCTGAACTCCTCCACCGCCCCGGCCATGCTGGTGATCTCGCCGGACTGTTGCTCCATGCCTTCATAGGCGCCGCTGGACAGACCGGACAAAGCCTGGGCCCGGCCATTGACCTCGGCGGCGGAACGGCGAATGTGCTCGACCATGGTCGACAGGGCTTCGCCCATCTGGTTGAAGCTGCGGGCCAGCTGGCCGATTTCGTCGTGGCTGGAGACATTCAGCCGCGCGCTCAGGTCGCCGCCGCCCAGAGCCTGGGCCTGGCGCACCAGATCGCTCAAGGGCGCCAGCTTGCTGCGCAGCAGCCAGACCGTGGCCCCCACCGCCAGCAGCATCGCCAGCAGGCTGCCGATCACCAGGCGAAGCCCCACGCTCCAGGTCACCGCGCGGATCTCGGCCTTGGGCATGCTGGCCACCACCGACCAGGGGCCACCGGCAAAGGGTACCGCCAGGCTGTAGAAATCCTCGCCCTGATCGCTCCAGAAGCGGCCCTTGCCCGGCTCTTTCGCTGCTGTGGCCATGACCTGCGCGGCCTGATCCAGATCCTGCACACCGGCTGGCGGCACCAGCCATTTGTTCTGCTCGTCCAGCAGGGCCAGGGAACCGCTCTGGCCGATGCGAAAACGCTTGAGATTGGCGAACTGGGCATTCTGCGCATCGGTGTAGTCGAAACCGACGAACAGTACCGCGATGACCTTGCCGGCATGATCCATGACCGGGGTGTACTGGGTCATGTAGAAGCGTTCGAAGAGCAAGGCGCGACCGACATAGCCCTGGCCCGCCATGAGTTTCTGATAGGCCGGGTGGGCATGATCGAGCAGGGTGCCGATGGCCCGACTGCCGTCCTGCTTGCTCAAGGAGGTGCTGACCCGGATGAAGTCATCGCCGCTGCGCACGAACAGGGTCGCCACCCCGGCGGTCATCTGCTTGAACTCGTCCACTTCCTCGAAGTTGTTGTTCAGCACCACGTCCCCCAACTGCAGGCCCGGGGTCTGGACCCCGGCCACGCTCACCGGTTGCTCGGGATGCAGGCTCAGGCCGCTGCTGAAGCGGTTTTCGAACAGGCCGCTGAGGCGTTGGGTGCTCTCGCGCAGGCTGCCGTGGAAGGTGTTGAGCTGGTCGGCCAGCAGACGCGCTTCACTGGCCAGATGCTCCTCCCGCGTATCGAGGTTCGCCGAATCCAGCGAGCGCAGGGCAAACAGAGTGCTGCCGCTGATCACCAGGGCAAGTATCAGGGCAAGGGCAAGCCCTAGCTGAGAGGCTATCCGGGCACGGGGTTGGGACATGATGGCTCCTTGCCGAGAAGGCGGATCATCCTGATCGGTCAGCACGCTCGGCGGTAATAATTCTAGGATTTTTAGTAATTTAGGACCTTCCTGAACGCTGGTTCCATAACCCAAGGCTTCGGCGGAGCTCGTCGATACTTGAGCGGATTGCAAGGATATCTGCCCGTGCCCGCCGGCCAGGCACTGCATCGTTTCAGCCGAGGCGCTCTACCTCGGGCAATTGCATGGCCTGGACCTCGCCCTGGAGAAAATCGCTGAGACGCCGCAAACGTTCACCCCCGGGCCGGGTCTTGGGCCACACCAGATAGTAATTCAGGCCACTGGCCACCGCTGTCGGCCAGGGCAGGCTCAGGCGGCCCTGGGCCACATCCTCGGCCACCATCAGCAAATCGCCCATGGACACGCCATAGCCCCGCGCCGCCGCGATCATCCCCAGCTCCAGGGTGTCGAACACCTGCCCGCCCTTGAGCGACACCTGATCGGTAAGCCCCATGTGCTCCAGCCAGCTGCGCCAGTCACGGCGGTCCGGCGTGGGGTGCAAGAGCTCGGTGGCGGCCAGCCGCGCCACATCCCAGGGCTGGTCGTTAAGCAGGTTCGGCGCCCCCACCGGGATCAACAGCTCGGGGAACAGGTAGCTGGCTTCCCAGTCCGGAGGAAAGTGGCCATTGCTCAGCAACACCGCGCAGTCGAAGGGTTCCTGATTGAAATCCACCGAGTCCACGTCCATCCAGGCACTGGTGAGCTGTACCTCGTTGCCCGGCTGCAGGTGGCGGAAGCGGCTGAGCCGTGCCAGCAGCCAGCGCATGGTCAGGGTCGAGGGCGCCTTCATGCGCAGGATGTCGTCTTCGGCCCGCAAGGTATTGCAGGCCCGCTCCAGGGCGCCGAAGCCTTCGCGGATCCCCGGCAACAACAGGCGCGCCGCCTCGGTCAGTTGCAGGTTGCGCCCGCTGCGCTGGAACAGCCGACAGGCGAAGTGATCCTCCAGGGTACGGATATGCCGGCTGACCGCGCTTTGGGTAATCGACAGTTCTTCGGCGGCACGGGTGAACGAGCTGTGGCGTGCCGCCGCTTCAAAGGCACGCAAGGCATACAGAGGAGGCAAACGACGAGACATGGATGTGCTCCGGAAAACACCAGCGCGCCAGGCTGGCAGAAAATGGCTTCGCATGAGTTTTTATCATGCCAGCAAGTATTTTTATCCTTTTGTGCTATGCGCTGTAAGCGCCGAGAATCAGCGCTCTCCCCGAATTTTCGAGAATCGAGCCTGATGACCATGCAGCATCCAGCACGCACCGAACTCTGGGCCATCCTGCGGTTGGCAGGGCCGTTGATCGCCTCGCAACTGGCGCACATGCTGATGGTCCTCACCGACACCCTGATGATGGCCCGCATCAGCCCCGAGGCCCTGGCCGGCGGCAGCCTGGGGGCAGCCAGCTATTCCTTTATCTCGATCTTCTGCATCGGCGTGATTGCCGCCGTGGGCACGCTGGTAGCGATTCGCCAGGGCGCCGGCGACATCCAAGGTGTCGCACGTCTGACCCAGGCCGGCCTGTGGCTGGCCTGGCTGATGGCCCTGGTGGCGGGACTGCTGCTGTGGAACCTCAAACCGCTGCTGTTGCTGTTCGGTCAGACCCCGAGCAACGTCCAGGCTGCCAGCCAGTTCCTGCTGATCCTGCCATTCGCCCTGCCCGGCTACCTGAGTTTCATGGCCCTGCGCGGTTTTACCAGCGCCATCGGCCGGGCAACTCCGGTGATGGTCATCAGCCTGGCGGGGACCGTGGCCAACTTCCTGCTCAACTACGCGCTGATCACCGGCATGTTCGGCCTGCCAAAACTGGGATTGGTGGGGATCGGCCTGGTGACCGCCATCGTCGCCAACTGCATGGCCCTGGCCCTGGCCTGGCACATCAAGCGCCATCCGGCCTATGCCGCTTACCCGCTGCGCCGGGGCCTGGCCCGCTTGAATACCCAGTACCTGAGGGAGCTGTGGCGCCTGGGCCTGCCCATTGGCGGCACCTATGCCGTGGAATCCGGGTTATTCGCCTTTGCCGCGCTGTGCATGGGCACCATGGGCAGCACCCAGTTGGCGGCGCACCAGATCGCCCTACAGATCGTGTCGATGGCGTTCATGGTTCCAGCGGGCATCTCCTACGCCATCACCATGCGCATCGGCCAGCATTACGGTGCCGGGCAACTGCCCGATGCGCGGCTGGCCGGGCGGGTGGGCATCGCCTTCGGCGCGGTGGCGATGCTCGGGTTCGCCATGGTCTTCTGGCTGCTGCCAAACCAGTTGATCGGACTGTTCCTCGACCACAACGACCCGGCATTCGCCGAGGTGATCCGGCTGGCGGTGAATTTGCTGGCGGTGGCGGCCTGGTTCGAGCTGTTCGATGGCACCCAGACCATCGCCATGGGCGCGATTCGCGGCCTCAAGGACGCCAAGACCACCTTCCTGGTGGGGTTGGGCTGCTACTGGCTGATCGGCGCGCCTGCGGCCTGGCTGATGGCCTTTACCCTGGCCTGGGGACCGACCGGTGTCTGGTGGGGACTGGCTCTGGGCCTGGCCTGTGCGGCCATTAGCCTGACCCTGGCGTTCGAATGGCGGATGCACCGCATGATCAAGCGCGAGCCCCGAGTCGCGACCGTGAGCCTGTCGGCCGGCGCGACGGAGTGACAGGCGCCGCTCACCGTCGGCCACGGCGGTGAGCGGCGTCTCAGGCGCTGCCGTCCTGCAACGACTGCAGGCTGCTGCCAAAGGTCAGGTAGTCCATCAGTTGCGCCAGGGGCAACGGCTTGCTGATCAGGTAGCCCTGGACCTGATCGCAGCCAAAGCCCCGCAGCAACGCCAGTTGCTCTGCGGTTTCCACGCCTTCGGCCACCACATCCAGGTTGAGGTTGTGGGCCAGGTTGATCATGGCGTGCACCAGCTTGCGGTTCTCCTCCCGCTGCTCCATGCCGCCGACAAAGCTCCGGTCGACCTTGAGCAGGGTGATCGGCAGGCTGTTGAGGTGAACGAAAGAGGAGAACCCGGTGCCGAAGTCGTCCAGGGAAAAACGCACCCCCAGGCGCCCGAGGGCATCCATGGTCTGTTTCACCAAGTCACTGCGGCGCATCACGGCGGTTTCCGTCAGCTCGAACTCCAGCCACTGGGCCTCGACGCCGCGCTCGGTAATCAGCCGGCTCAGGGTCGAGAGCAACTGACTGTCCTGGAACTGGCGGAACGACAGGTTGACCGCCATGTGCAGCGGCGGCAGCCCGCGCTCGCGCAGGGCCTGCATGTCCCGCAGGGCACGGGAAATCACCCAGTAGCCCAGGGGCACGATCAGCCCGCTCTGCTCGGCCAGGGGCACGAACTCGCTGGGTGGCAGCAAGCCGCGCTCGCCGTGGCGCCAGCGCACCAGGGCTTCTAGGCCGACGATCTTGCCATCGTGCAGGTTCAACCGGGGCTGGTAATGCAGCTCCAGTTCGTCACGGCGCAAGGCCCGGCGCAGTTCGCTTTCCAGGTCGGCGAGGCTACGGGCGTTGCGGTTGATCCGCTCGTTGAAGATATGAAAGGTGCAGCCCTGGGTGCTCTTGGCCTGCTGCATGGCGATATGCGCATGCCACATCAACGGGTCGGCGCCAGCATTGGCCCGGGCATGGGCGATTCCCAGGCTGCAGCCGATCAACAGGCTTTCACCGTCGACCCAGTAAGGCTCGGCCATGGCTTCGGTGATGCGTTCGGCCATCCACTCGGCACGCTGGGGCGCACGGCGGGTGTCGATGAGCAAGGCGAATTCGTCGCTGCCCAGGCGGGCCAGTTGATCACCGGCCTCCAACTGACTCTTGAGCCGCGAAACCACCTGCAGGATCAGCCGGTCGCCGGCCTGATGACCGAGAGCGTCGTTGGCGTGGCGAAAGTTGTCCAGGTCCAGATGGCCCAGGGCCAGGCCGCGACCGTCGTTTTCCGCCAGACGCGCAGCCAGCAGGGTCTGGAAACCCTGGCGGTTGGCGATGCCGGTCAGGGGGTCCTGCTCGGCCAGGCGCTGCAGGGTCGTTTCCAGCACGCCGCGTTCGCGCACGTGGCGCAGGCAACGGCGCAAGGCATCGGTGCTCAGGCAGGAACCCACCAACCAGTCGCTGACGCCCACCGGGGCCACTTCGGGCTCCTGGTCCAGCAACAGGATGGTCGGCAGGCTGCAACGCCCGGGACCGGGCTGCAGTTGCGCAATGGTCAACAGGACCGCATGGCGATCATCTTCAAACAAACGGCTGACCGACTCCCAGTTGGGAGCACTGATCAATACCACCGAGTCTCCCAACGGAGCGACACACTCACGCAACAACGCTGTCCACACAGGCTCTTCGGCCAGTAGCAGCAAACGCAAGGGTTCGACAGGCTTAGACAAGCTAGCTCCCTAGACTCTGCAAAATAAGTTGGCGGCGGGCATTATGGCGCGCAAATAAGCAATAACAAATGATATTGATTATCATGCGCAATTTCTTGTACCGCTCTAACTCGAACATTAGGCGCATATTCAGCGAGCATCCTGAGGGAAAGTATCAAAACCGGCAAATTTAGATCGCGTTATGCGTCACAAGTCGGAGACAGCAGCAGAATCCGTCCAGCCTGTTAAAATGCCCGCCCTTTTCGCAACCGATCTCCTTTTACTGTCATGTCCCGACTCAATCCCCGGCAGCAAGAAGCCGTGAACTATGTCGGCGGCCCTCTTTTGGTGCTCGCCGGTGCTGGCTCCGGCAAGACCAGCGTGATCACCCGCAAGATTGCCCACCTGATCCAGAACTGCGGTATCCGCGCCCAGTACATCGTCGCCATGACCTTTACCAACAAGGCCGCGCGAGAAATGAAGGAACGGGTCGGCACCCTGCTGCGCGCCGGCGAAGGCCGCGGCCTGACGGTGTCGACCTTCCACAACCTGGGCCTGAACATCATCCGCAAGGAGCATGCGCGGCTGGGCTACAAACCGGGCTTCTCGATCTTCGACGAAACCGACGTCAAGGCCCTGATGACCGACATCATGCAGAAGGAGTATTCCGGGGACGACGGCGTCGACGAGATCAAGAACATGATCGGCGCGTGGAAGAACGACCTGATCCTGCCCGCCCAAGCCCTGGAAAATGCCCGCAACCCCAAGGAACAGACCGCGGCCATCGTCTACACCCACTACCAGCGCACGCTCAAGGCGTTCAACGCGGTGGACTTCGACGACCTGATCCTGCTGCCGGTGAAGCTGTTCGAAGAACACGCCGACATCCTGGAAAAATGGCAGAACAAGGTGCGCTACCTGCTGGTGGACGAATACCAGGACACCAACGCCAGCCAGTACCTGCTGGTGAAAATGCTCATCGGCAAGCGCAACCAGTTCACCGTGGTGGGCGACGACGACCAGTCGATCTACGCCTGGCGCGGCGCGCGGCCGGAAAACCTGATGCTGCTCAAGGAGGACTACCCGTCCCTGAAAGTGGTGATGCTGGAGCAGAACTACCGCTCCACCAGCCGCATCCTGCGCTGCGCCAACGTGCTGATCTCGAACAATCCCCACGAGTTCGAAAAGCAGCTGTGGAGCGAAATGGGCCACGGCGACGAGATCCGCGTGATCCGCTGCCGCAACGAAGATGCCGAGGCCGAGCGAGTGGCCATGGAGATCCTCAGCCTGCACTTGCGCACCGACCGGCCCTACAGCGATTTCGCCATTCTTTACCGGGGCAACTACCAGGCCAAGCTGATCGAACTCAAGCTGCAGCACCATCAGGTGCCCTATCGCCTGTCCGGCGGCAACAGCTTCTTCGGACGCCAGGAAGTCAAGGACCTGATGGCCTACTTCCGCCTGATCGTGAACCCGGACGATGACAACGCCTTCCTGCGGGTGATCAACGTGCCGCGCCGGGAAATCGGCTCCACGACCCTGGAAAAACTCGGCAACTACGCCACCGAGCGCAAGATCTCGATGTATGCCGCCACCGATGAGATCGGCCTGGGCGAACACCTGGACAGCCGCTTCACCGATCGCCTGGCGCGCTTCAAGCGCTTCATGGACCGGGTCCGTGAACAATGCGCCGGCGAAGACCCGATCTCCGCCCTGCGCAGCATGGTCATGGACATCGACTACGAGAACTGGCTGCGCACCAACAGCTCCAGCGACAAGGCCGCGGACTACCGGATGGGCAACGTCTGGTTCCTGATCGAGGCCTTGAAGAACACCCTGGAAAAAGACGAAGACGGCGAAATGACCGTCGAGGACGCCATCGGCAAGCTGGTCCTGCGGGACATGCTGGAACGCCAGCAGGAAGAGGAAGAAGGCGCCGAGGGTGTTCAGATGATGACCTTGCATGCCTCCAAGGGCCTGGAATTTCCCTACGTGTTCATCATGGGCATGGAAGAGGAAATCCTTCCCCACCGCTCCAGCATCGAAGCCGACACCATCGAGGAAGAACGGCGCCTGGCCTACGTGGGCATCACCCGCGCGCGCCAGACCCTGGCCTTCACCTTTGCCGCCAAGCGCAAGCAGTACGGTGAAATCATCGACTGCGCGCCCAGCCGCTTCCTCGATGAACTGCCCCCGGACGATCTCGCCTGGGAAGGCAACGACGACACGCCGACCGAAGTCAAAGCCGTTCGCGGCAATAGCGCTTTGGCGGATATACGCGCGATGTTAAAGCGCTAAAATCGACTATTTTTAACTGACCTTTGGCGCAACAGGCGCTATTTGAGGAAGCTCCGTGGAAGCACTGCACAAGAAAATTCGCGAAGAAGGCATCGTGCTTTCCGATCAAGTACTGAAAGTCGACGCCTTTCTGAACCATCAGATCGATCCGCAGTTGATGAAGCTGATCGGCGACGAATTCGCCACGCTGTTCAAGGATTCGGGCATCACCAAGATCGTCACCATCGAAGCCTCGGGGATTGCCCCGGCCATCATGACCGGCCTCAATCTGGGCGTACCGGTGATCTTCGCCCGCAAGCACCAGTCCCTGACCCTGACCGAGAACCTGCTGTCGGCCACCGTGTACTCCTTCACCAAACAGGTGGAAAGCACCGTGGCCATCTCGCCGCGGCACCTGACCAGCAGCGACCGCGTGCTGATCATCGACGACTTCCTGGCCAACGGTAAGGCGTCCCAGGCGCTGATCTCGATCATCAAGCAGGCCGGCGCCACCGTGGCCGGCCTGGGCATCGTGATCGAGAAGTCCTTCCAGGGTGGCCGCGCCGAACTGGACGCCCAAGGCTACCGCGTGGAATCCCTGGCCCGGGTCAAATCCCTGGCTGGCGGCGTGGTCACCTTCATCGAATAACCCCACCCGCAGGAGCCGGCTTGGTGCAGGAGCCGGCCTGTGTAGGAGCTGGCTTGTGTAGGAGCTGGCTTGTGTAGGAGCTGGCTTGCCAGCGAAGGCGCCCTTCAGAGCAATGCAAGACTTGATGGCCCATTCGCCGGCAAGCCGGCTCCTACGACAACGTGGGTGCCGTGGCCTGCAGCCCTGCCAGCAGGAACCGCTGATACAGCTCCTCACGCAGTCCATCGGGCTGCTCCAGCTCCATGCGTTCAAGATGCGCTGCAAATGCCTCAGGCTCCGGCGCATCGAGAGCCGCCTTGCCCAGTTCGAGGATCTCGCTGAGCTTGAACTTGCTCTTGAGCCAGTTCAGCGCCCGCAACAGATCACGCTCCTCGTCGCTGAAGTCGCTGCCCAGCGGATACTCCGGAAACAGCTGGTGGTGACGCGCCTGAATCCTCTGCAGACGCTGTGGGCTGTTGTCGGTAAAACGCGGATCCAGGCAAAAATCCTTCGGCAGCTTGCCGGCTTTCTGCGCCTGCTCCAGCAACCCGGGCTGAAAGCGTGAATCGCTGATATTGAGCAGCGCCTCAATCACCTGCGCGTCCGTCTTGCCCCGCAGATCGGCGATGCCGTACTCGGTGATCACGATGTCCCGCAGATGCCGGGGAATGGTGCAGTGCCCATACTCCCAGACGATGTTGGAACTTACCTCCCCGCCCGACTCGCGCCAGCTGCGCAGGATCAGCACCGAACGGGCATCCGCCAGGGCATGGCCCTGGGCAACGAAGTTGTATTGCCCGCCGACACCGCTCAGCACCTTCCCGCCCTGCAACTGATCGGACACGGCGGCGCCCATCAGGGTCATGGTGAAGGCACTGTTGATGAACCGCGCATCCCGGCGTTGCAGGCGCTTGAGCTCTTCATCGCCATACAGCTCGTTGATGAAACTGATGGCGGTCATGTTGAACTCCGCCAGCTTGGGCTTGGGCAGCTCTCGCAGACGCTGATAGAAACTGCGCGGCCCGAGGAAGAATCCGCCGTGGATCGAAACCCCGCCAGGCGCCCCAAGGTCCAGGGTGCCGGCGTTGGCTTGCCGTTGCAGCTCCAGCGTCGGGTAGACCTTGCGCCGCACAATCCCGGCATCCGCCAGGGCCAGCAGGCCATTGACGAACATTTCACTGCAACCATAGAGCCCCTGGGCAAAGGGCTGGACACCGCCTTCGCGGTCGATCAGTGCCTGCCAATGATCCACCTGCAGATCCGCCAGCAGGGCGCGATACCCCTGGTTGTCGGCCTGCCGCGCCAGCAAGGCTGCGGTCAGCGCGTCACCCATGGAGCCAATGCCGATCTGCAAGGTGCCACCGTCGCGCACCAGGGTGCTGGCATGCAGGCCGATGCAGTGATCCTGGACGCTCACCGGCATGTTCGGCGTGGAGAACAGGGTGCTGCGCTCCTCCTCGTCGATCAGCAGGTCGAGGTCCGCGGCGTCGATTTCGCAGTCCCCCGGCATGTAAGGCAGGTCGCTGTGGACCTGGCCGAGGATCAGGATGGTTTCCCCCGCCGCACGGCGCTTGGCAATCATCGGCAGCAGGTCGAGGGTGATGTCCGGGTTGCAGCTCAGGCTCAAGCGTTCGGGGTGCTGCGGATCACGGGCCAGCAGTTGCGCCACCAGGTTCAGGCCGGCGGCATTGATGTCGCGGGCGGCGTGGCTGTAGTTGCTGCTGACGTAATCTTGCTGCGCCGGGTCGCTGTGCAAAAGGCTGCCGGGCTGCATGAAGAACTGCTGGACCCGAACGTTCGCCGGCAGGCTGGCGCGACGCAGGTCGGCGAGAAAGTCCAGTTCCGGGTAGTCGCCGAACACCCGATCGACAAAAGGCTCGAGAAAGCGCTTCTGCAAACCATCGCCCAGGGATGGCCGACCCAGGCTCAGGGCGGTGTAGATCGTCAGTTGGCGTTCCGGCAACCGGGCAATGCGCCGGTACAGGGCGTTGACGAAGCGATTGGGTTTGCCCAGCCCCAGGGGCATGCCCAGGTGAATGTGCGGCGGCAAACGGGCAAGCACTTCATCCACCGCATGCTCGATAGAACAGGATTGCAGCATCTGACCCTCCAGGGACTGTCCATGTGTTGAGGTTGGACCGAGCTTGCCGGGAGTTTGCTGCATTGAACAGTGCGTCGAGCGAATTGCGCCCACAAAAAAGCCGCTCGTAAGCGGCTTTTTCGATGAAGATGGCGGCTTATTTCAGACCGGACATCTTCTGGATTGCACCTTTGAGCTCGTCATCGGAGCAATCGGCGCAGGTGCCTTTAGGCGGCATGGCGTTGATCCCGGTGATGGCCTTGGCCAGGATGCCGTCGAGGCCGCCCTGGTGATCGGCGCGCTCTTTCCAGGCCGCGGTGTCACCGATTTTCGGTGCGCCCAACAGGCCAGTGCCGTGGCAGGCGTTGCAGTGCTTGGCAATCACGTCATCCGGGGACTTCGCGCCACCACCACCGCCCGCAGAGGCGGCCACTTCCATACCCTTGCATTCCTGCCCCTGGACGCAGACCTGGCCGACAGGCTCAAGACGCTTGGCAATGTCGTCATTAGTCGCAGCTTGAGCGCTGACTGCCCAAAGGGCCAATACGGTTGCTGGTGCGGCCAGCATTTTCATAATTAGGTTCACGCGTACACCCTCAATGGTGGCTAGTCACGCCTGCGGCCACGGTTTCGCAGGCGGGCGAAAGTATAACGGTTAGCCCGCCACACTGAAACAACCCCAAAGTCGAAGGGGTCTTATTCGCGGCAAAATGTCGCTGGGGCTTTACGGCAAGCCTTGCAGGACGCCCCTTGAGCTAGAAGTTCGCCGGAGTGGCTGCGCTGATTAGTCGCGCCGGAACATCGAACGGATTACGGAAACGATGTGGCTTCGTACTCTCAAAGTAGTAGCTGTCACCGGCTTCGAGGACAAAAGTTTCCAGCCCTACCACCAGCTCCAGGCGGCCTTCGAGAAGAATGCCGGTTTCCTCGCCATCGTGGGTGAGCATCTCTTCGCCGGTGTCGGCACCCGGCGGATAGATTTCATTGAGGAAGGCGATGGCGCGGCTCGGATGAGCCCGACCCACCAGCTTCATGGTGACCGCGCCATCGGAGATGTCGATCAGTTCATGAGCCTTGTAGACGATCTGAGAAGGCGTTTCCTGGAGGATTTCCTCGGAAAAGAATTCGACCATGGACATGGGAATGCCACCCAGCACCTTTCGCAGCGAGCTGATCGAAGGACTGACGCTGTTCTTTTCGATCATTGAAATGGTGCTGTTGGTGACGCCCGCACGCTTGGCGAGCTCACGCTGGGAAAGACCTTTCAGTTTACGGATGGATTGCAGTCGTTCACCGACGTCCAATGCGGCAGCCTCCTAGGCGGGAATCAGGCGTTGTTGTAATTGAGCGTTATCATGGCGACAGCGTTCAGTATTTACAACACTTGCTCCCGATTCCCCTAAAGGCAGGCGACTTTCGGTACAGGCCGCGTAATCTCAGCCTTCGCAGTACACCAGGGGCACCCGGCGCAGGTTGCAGAACAGCTGATAAGGAATGGTTTCGGCAGCCAGCGCGACCTCGCTGGCAAGGATGTTCTTGCCCCACAATTCCACCCTGGAACCCAGCCCGGCCTGCGGCACATCCGTCAGGTCGACACACAGCATGTCCATGGAGACGCGGCCCAGCAGGCGGCTGCGTTGGCCCTCCACCAGCACCGGCGTGCCGGTCGGCGCATGCCGCGGATAGCCGTCGGCGTAGCCCATGGCGACCACGCCGATGCGCATCGGCTTGTCGGTGACGAACTTGGCGCCGTAGCCCACCGGCTCGCCGGCGGGCAGCTCACGCACGCAGATCACCTTGGATTCCAGGGTCATGACCGGCTGCAGCCGCTCGGCCACGGAGTTGTTTTCTTCGAACGGCGTGGCGCCATAAAGCATGATGCCGGGACGCACCCAGTCACTGGGCACGCTCGGCCAGCCCATGACCGCCGGCGAGTTGCGCAAGCTGATTTCAGCCCCCAGCCCCTGACGAGCCGCTTCGAATACCACGACCTGCTCGCTGCTGCGCGGGCAGTCCAGCTCGTCAGCGCGGGCAAAGTGGCTCATCAGCACGATCTTCTCGACCTTGCCGCTGGCCTGCAGGCGCTGGTAGGCGCCCTGATAGTCCTTGGGATGCAGACCGACCCGGTGCATGCCCGAATCCAGCTTGAGCCAGACCGTCAGCGGCTTGGCCACGGCGGTCTGCTCGATCGCTTCCAGCTGCCACAGGGAATGCACCACGCACCACAAATCATGCTCGACGATCAGCGCCAACTCGGAGGCTTCGAAGAAACCTTCCAGCAGCAGGATCGGCGCACCAATACCGGCGGCGCGCAGTTCCAGGGCCTCTTCGATGCAGGCCACGGCAAAGCCGTCGGCCTCGCCCTCCAGTGCCTGGGCGCAACGCACGGCGCCATGACCGTAGGCATCGGCCTTGATCACCGCCAGGGCGCGGACACCCGAGACTTCACGGGCCAGTTGGTAGTTGTGACGCAGGGCTTGGAGATCGATCAGGGCACGGGCAGGACGCATGGCGGCAGACTTCTAGGCGGTCATGGGGGAATAAAAAACCGGTGCTGGATGACGGTGAACGCCACCGGCACCGGGAGAGGGATCTTGTCGTTTAAGGCAGAGCGGCGACGACCGACAGCTCAACCAGGATTTCCGGCTCGCAGAGCTTGGCTTCGACGGTGGCCCGGGCCGGTGCCACGCCTTTTGGCAGCCACTGGTCCCAGACACTGTTCATGCCGGCGAAGTGGGCATCGATGTCCTTCAGGTAGATGGTCACCGACAGCAGCTTGCTCTTGTCGGTGCCCGCCAGATCCAGCAGACGCTCGATGTTGGCCAGGGTTTCCCGGGTTTGCTGTTCGATCCCGGCACTCATGTCATCGCCGACCTGCCCGGACAGATACACCGTACCGCTGTGAACGACGATCTGACTCATGCGCTCATTGGTGAGCTGGCGCTGGATTGACATGTTTAGCTGACTCCTGAGGGTTGCCATAACGGGAAATATCGAGGCCTTCGGCGCTGATCTGCGGCTTTTTCTTGGCCATCAGATCCGCCAGCAGACGACCGGAACCGCAAGCCATGGTCCAGCCAAGGGTGCCGTGACCGGTGTTGAGGAACAGGTTCTTGAACGACGTCGCGCCAACAATCGGCGTGCCGTCCGGCGTGGTCGGACGCAGGCCGGTCCAGAAACTGGCCTCGGCCAGATTGCCGCCCCGAGGATAGAGATCGTTGACGATCATCTCCAGCGTTTCACGCCGGCGCGGGTTCAGCGACAGGTCAAAACCGGCGATCTCAGCCATACCGCCAACACGGATGCGGTTGTCGAAACGGGTGATCGCGACCTTGTAGGTCTCGTCGAGGATGGTCGAAGTCGGGGCCATGGCCGGATTGGTGATCGGCACGGTCAGGGAGTACCCCTTGAGCGGGTACACCGGAGCCTTGATGCCCAGCGGCTTGAGCAGTTGCGGCGAGTAGCTGCCCAGGGCCAGCACGTAGCGATCGGCGGTTTCCAGCTTGCCGTCGATCCACACGCCGTTGATCCGGTCACCGGCGAAGTCGAGGCGCTGGATGTCCTGGCCAAAACGGAATTCCACACCCAGCTTGGCGGCCATTTCCGCCAGGCGCGTGGTGAAGATCTGGCAGTCGCCGGTCTGGTCGTTGGGCAGGCGCAGAGCGCCGGCGAGGATGTCGGTGACGCTGGCCAGGGCCGGTTCGACCCGGGCAATGCCGTCACGATCCAGTAACTCGAATGGCACGCCGGACTCCTTGAGCACGGCGATGTCCTTGGCTGCGCCATCCAGTTGCGCCTGGGTACGGAACAGCTGGGTGGTGCCCAGGCTGCGGCCTTCGTAGGCGATGCCGGTTTCCGCCCGCAGTTCGTCGAGGCAATCGCGGCTGTACTCGGACAGACGCACCATGCGCTCCTTGTTCACGGCATAGCGGCTGGCAGTGCAGTTGCGCAGCATCTGCGCCATCCACAGGTATTGATCGATATCGGCGGTGGCCTTGATCGCCAGCGGCGCGTGGCGTTGCAACAGCCACTTGATGGCCTTGAGCGGCACGCCTGGAGCAGCCCAGGGTGAGGCATAGCCAGGCGATACCTGACCGGCGTTGGCGAAACTGGTTTCCATGGCTGCAGCCGGCTGGCGGTCCACCACTGTCACTTCAAACCCGGCCCGGGCCAGGTAATAGGCACTGGTAGTTCCGATAACGCCACTGCCCAAGACCAGAACGCGCATTTTCATTTCCCTCATCGCGGCATGACCGCTGACGTTTGTTATTCAGAGCAAAGATGGGCGCAGTGTAAGAAACATTGAGCAGTGATTTTCACTATATAACCGCCTATATTTGGCGAGAATTCTCGGCAATATCGCTTTTCACGGAGGGGCATCCCCTATGCGCACCAATCATCAGACTCGTCGTGCCCTGGACAAGATAGATCGCAATATCCTGCGGATTCTCCAGGCCGATGGACGCATCTCCTTCACCGAGCTGGGAGAGCGGGTCGGACTGTCCACCACCCCCTGCACCGAGCGCGTGCGCCGCCTGGAACGCGAGGGAATCATCATGGGCTACAACGCCCGGCTCAATCCGCAGCACCTCAAGGGCAGCCTGCTGGTGTTTGTCGAGATCAGCCTGGACTACAAGTCCGGCGATACCTTCGAGGAATTTCGCCGAGCGGTGCTGAAGCTGCCCCACGTGCTGGAGTGCCATCTGGTGTCCGGCGACTTCGACTACCTGGTCAAGGCGCGAATCTCGGAGATGGCGTCCTATCGCAAGCTGCTGGGGGACATCCTGCTCAAGCTGCCCCACGTGCGGGAATCCAAGAGCTACATCGTCATGGAAGAAGTGAAGGAAAGCCTGAGCCTGCCGATTCCGGATTGAGTCGAGGCGGAGCCAGGCGCTGCGGCGCTTTCGCCGGCAAGCCGGCTCCTACGGAGTGCGGGTGGCTAGACCAGGACCTGGCGATTGCTGGCCATGTAGGCGTGGATCTGCTTCTCGACCCGAGGGTGGATCATCTCCACCGGGCGCCGACCGTTGGGGCACGGCAGGCTCGGCGTCGTACCGAACAGACGGCAGATCAGCGGACGCTCGTCATACACCGTGCAGCCATCGGGCCCCAGATGCACACAGTTGAGCTCGTCCATGGCAGCCTCCTGCTCGGCGGCGGTCTTGCGCGGCAGGCGGGACATTTCCTCCGGCGAGGTGGTCACCGGGCCGCAGCAGTCGTGGCAACCGGGAACGCACTCGAAAGAGGGAATCTGCTGACGCAGGCTGCGGACGATTTGACGGTTACAGCTCATGAAAAAGGCTACCGGGACAGGAACAGCCGTGGATTCTGCCTCAAATGCCCCGCAGCAGACAGGGCCGGGCGTCCCGCGGTTGCCGCGACGGAAAGCCCCGGCTTATGCTCGGTGAATTTTTCCAGACGCCACAATCAGGACCCTTTCCATGCCCGCCAGCCCTCAGCACGCCGCCTCCTACTACGCCGCCAGCAGCCTGCCGCAGCCCGACTATCCGGCCCTGGCGGGCGAGCTGACGGCGGACGTATGCGTGGTCGGCGGCGGGTTCTCCGGGCTCAATACCGCACTGGAACTGGCCGAGCGCGGGTTCAGCGTGGTCCTGCTGGAAGCCCGCAAGATTGGCTGGGGCGCCAGCGGACGCAACGGCGGGCAACTGATTCGCGGGGTCGGCCACGGCCTTGAGCAGTTCACCAAGGTGATCGGCAGCGATGGCGTGCGCCAGATGAAGCTCATGGGCCTGGAAGCCGTGGACATCGTCCGCCAGCGCATCGAGCGCCTGCAGATCCCCTGCGACCTGACCTGGGGCTACTGCGACCTGGCCAACAAGCCGGCGGACCTTGAAGGCTTCGCCGCAGATGCCGAGGAGCTGCGCAGCCTGGGCTATCGCCATGAAACCCGCCTGTTGCAGGCCGATGAGATGCACAGCGTGGTGGGCTCCAAGCGCTACGTTGGCGGCCTGATCGACATGGGCTCGGGCCATCTGCACCCGCTCAACCTGGCCCTGGGCGAAGCCCGGGCGGCGCAACAGATGGGTGTGCGACTGTTCGAGCATTCGGCCGTCACCCGTATCGACTACGGCCCCGAGGTCAAGGTGCACAGCGCCCGGGGCACGGTCCGCGCCAAGACCCTGGTCCTGGGCTGCAACGCCTACCTCAACGACCTCAACCCGGAGCTGGGGGGCAAGGTCCTGCCCGCCGGCAGCTACATCATCGCCACCGAGCCCTTGAGCCCGGCCCTGGCCCGGGAACTGCTGCCACAGAACATGGCGGTCTGCGACCAGCGCGTGGCCCTGGACTACTACCGGCTCTCGGCCGACCGCCGACTGCTGTTCGGTGGTGCCTGCCACTACTCGGGACGCGACCCCAAGGACATTGCCGCCTACATGCGGCCCAAGATGCTGGAAGTGTTCCCGCAACTGGCCGCAGTGAAGATCGACTACCAGTGGGGCGGCATGATCGGCATCGGCGCCAACCGCCTGCCGCAGATCGGCCGCCTCAAGGACCAGCCCAATGTGTATTACGCCCAGGCCTATTCCGGCCACGGCCTGAATGCCACGCACCTGGCGGGCAAACTGCTGGGCGAGGCCATCAGCGGTCAGCACGGCGGTGGCTTCGATCTGTTCGCCCGGGTGCCGCACATCACCTTCCCCGGCGGCAAGCACCTGCGCTCGCCCCTGCTGGCCCTGGGCATGCTCTGGCATCGCCTGAAGGAGCTGGTCTGACGCCCAGCGCCAGCCAGTCGCCGTCGCTCACAGACGCCAGAAGGGCTTGAGGCCCTCGGCCCGCGCCTGCTCGGGACTGAGTCCGACATCGCGCAATTGCGTGGCGGTCAGCTCCAGCAACGCCTTGCGGGTGCGCAGCCGATGCCAGTACAGCCCCCAGGTGCTCAAGCCCGGCGGCACGCTGCGCGGCAGTGTCGCCGCCGACCATTCATGCTCCGCCTCCAGCTCCTGACCGCGTAACGACAGCCGCACATCGCTCAAGCCGTTCATTTGCATTGCTCCTGTTTGCTCAAATTGCCATGAGCAGACATGATGCGTGGCGCCACAAAACCATTACAGACTCAAAACAGCGGTATTAACTCCATACAGTTTTGCCAGAAATAGCGCTGAATCCTGTATTTTCACCCCATCTGTACTGGTTCTCAGCCACCGTCACTTCGAGCCCACGCCATGACCCTCTATGTGAACCTCGCCGAACTCCTGGGCACCCGCATCGAACAGGGCTTCTACCGCCCGGGAGATCGCCTGCCCTCGGTACGCGCCCTGAGCGTCGAGCACGGGGTCAGCCTGAGCACCGTGCAGCAGGCCTATCGCTTGCTGGAAGACAACGGACTGGCGATGCCCAAGCCCAAGTCCGGGTACTTCGTGCCCCCCAGTCGCGAGCTGCCCGCCTTGCCGGCAATCGGACGTCCGGCACAAAGGCCGGTGGAAATTTCTCAATGGGACCAGGTCCTGGAGCTGATCCGCGCCGTGCCGCGCAAGGACGTGGTGCAGTTGGGCCGCGGCATGCCGGACATCACCACGCCGACCATGAAGCCCCTGCTGCGAGCCCTGGCCCGCCTCAGCCGGCGCCAGGACATGCCCGGCCTGCACTACGACAACATCTACGGCGTGCTCGAGCTGCGCGAGCAGGTGGCGCGGCTGATGCTCGATTCCGGCTGCCAGCTGGGGGCCGGTGACCTGGTGATCACCACCGGCTGCCACGAGGCGCTGTCCACCAGCATTCGCGCCATCTGCGAGCCGGGGGACATCATCGCCGTCGACTCGCCGAGCTTTCACGGCGCCATGCAGACCCTCAAGGGCCTGGGCATGAAGGCCCTGGAAATCCCCACCGACCCGATTACCGGCATCAGCCTGGAAGCCCTGGAACTGGCCCTGGAACAGTGGCCGATCAAGGCCATACAGTTGACCCCCAACTGCAACAACCCCCTGGGCTACATCATGCCGGAGTCACGCAAGCGGGCACTGCTGACCCTGGCCCAGCGCTTCGACGTGGCAATCATCGAGGACGATGTGTACGGCGAGCTGGCCTACACCTACCCGCGCCCGCGCACCATCAAGTCCTTCGACGACGACGGCCGGGTGCTGCTATGCAGCTCCTTCTCCAAGACCCTGGCCCCGGGCCTGCGCATCGGCTGGGTCGCCCCCGGCCGCTACCTGGAGCGGGTGCTGCACATGAAATACATCAGCACCGGCTCCACGGCCCCGCAGCCGCAGGTGGCCATCGCCGAGTTTCTCAAGAGCGGTCACTTCGAGCCCCATTTGCGCAAGATGCGCACTCAGTACCAGCGCAATCGCGACCTGATGCTCGATTGGGTCAACCGCTACTTCCCCGCCGAGACCCGCGCCAGCCGCCCACAAGGCAGTTTCATGCTGTGGATCGAACTCCCCGAGGGGTTTGATGCTCTGAAGCTCAATCGGGTGCTGCTGGATCAGGGCGTGCAGATCGCCGTGGGCAGCATCTTTTCCGCCTCGGGCAAATACCGCAATTGCCTGCGGATGAACTACGCTGCCAAGCCAACCGCGCAGATCGAAGACGCGGTCCGCAAGGTCGGAGCCGCGGCCATCAAGCTGCTCAGCGAGAACCCGGGCTGATCCCGACCTGTTGCAGGAAGCCAGCCGTCCCATGCCAATCCGTGCCGTGATGCGAGATGACCTGACTTGAGCCGTTTACAGGTATTCACCTGGCTTTTGCTGCTGAGCCTCGGGCTGGGCGGCTGCGCCACCCTCGAAGTGCCCTACCAGCCCAGCCAGGCCCTGCCCGCCAGCAACTCCAGCTTTGCCCAATCGATCCGGGCCCAGGCCGCCCCCCATCAGGGGCGCTCGGGCTTTCGCCTGCTGTCCAACAGCACCGAAGCCTTCATGGCCCGCGCCGAACTGATCCGCAGCGCGCAGAGCAGCCTCGATCTGCAGTACTACATCGTCCATGACGGGGTCAGCACGCGCATGCTGGTGGACGAGCTGCTCAAGGCCGCCGACCGTGGCGTGCGCGTGCGCATCTTGCTCGACGACACCACCAGCGACGGCCTGGACCAGATCATCGCCACCCTGGCCGCCCACCCACAGATCCAGATCCGCCTGTTCAACCCGCTGCACCTGGGCCGCAGCACCGGCCTGACCCGAGCCATGGGGCGCCTGTTCAACCTGTCGCAGCAGCATCGGAGGATGCACAACAAGCTGTGGCTGGCGGACAACAGCGTGGCCATCGTCGGCGGGCGCAACCTGGGGGACGAGTATTTCGATGCCGAACCCAACCTGAACTTCACCGACATCGACATGCTCAGCGTGGGACCGGTGGCCGAGCAGCTGGGGCATAGCTTCGACCAGTACTGGAACAGCGCCCTGAGCCGGCCCATCGGCGAGTTCCTGTCCAGTACCCCTTCGGCCAAGGCCCTGGACAACACCCGCCAGCGCCTGGAGGAGTCACTGCAGGACAACCGCCGGCAAAACCAGGCGCTGTACCGGCAACTGAAGACCTACCGGACCCAGCCGCGCATGGACATCTGGCGCAAGGAGCTGATCTGGGCCTGGAACCAGGCCCTGTGGGACGCACCAACCAAGGTCCTGGCCAAGGGCGATCCAGACCCGCACCTGCTGCTGACCACCCAGCTGGCGCCGGAGCTCAAGGGGGTCAGCAAGGAACTGATCATGGTTTCGGCCTACTTCGTGCCCGGCCAGCCGGGCCTGGTGTACCTCACCGGACGCGCCGACGCCGGGGTGCACGTGAGCCTCCTGACCAACTCACTGGAAGCCACCGATGTGCCCGCGGTGCACGGCGGCTACGCGCCTTACCGCAAGGCCCTGCTGGAACATGGGGTACGGCTGTTCGAATTGCGCCGCCAGCCCGGCGACCACGGCGGCAGCGGCCCCCACCTGTTGCGCAGTACCTGGCGCGGTTCGGACTCGAGCCTGCACAGCAAGGCGATGATTTTCGACCGGCAGAAATCCTTTGTCGGCTCGTTCAACTTCGACCCGCGCTCGGTGCTGTGGAACACCGAAGTCGGGGTCCTGGTGGACAGCCCGGAACTGGCCGGGCACCTGCGCGCCCTGGCCCTGCAAGGCATGGCCCCGGCCCTGAGCTACGAAGCCAGGCTGCAGGACGGCAAGATCATCTGGGTGACCGAAGACAACCAACAGTTGCACAGCCTGAGCCGGGAACCGGGCAGTTGGTGGCGACGCATCAACGCCTGGCTGAGCACCCGCGTCGGCCTGGAGCGCATGCTCTAGATCGACCCGGGCCTGTCAGCGCTTGAGCAGCTGGTTCTGGATAAAGGCCTCCAGCCCCGGCGAGTGATAGAAGCCCATGCAGCGTTCGAAAATCGCGTTGATCGGGTAACCGGCCTCGTTCTTCATCGGCGGCCCGCCGACATGGAAGCTGCCCGTCTGCTGCTTGACGAAGTTGCTCAGGGCCCGGGGGCGCAGGCCGGAGCCTTCGCGGTCCAGTTGCACCAGATCGACGAAGTAGGAAGCGTCGTGCAGGTCGAACGCCTTGTAGAACTGCAAACGCTCGTAGTTATCGTCCAGGCACTCCTTGAGCGCCAACTGCTTGAGCCGCTCCACCGACGGGCCCTTGGGCGCAGCATCGGCGAAGCCGGCGAGCGAAAACGTCAGCACCCACAGCGCTGCACCGAACCCCTTGATTGTCTTGAGTGTCATCTGAACGCCCTGATTGAACCAGCAGCCCAGCAGCCTATACCGATTGCGGCACCGCAGCACCCAATGCCCCCTGGCGCAGCAACAGCACAATCAGCCCCAAGGCCCCGGCCACCATCAACCACAGCAAGGCATGGCCGCTGACCCACTGGCTGCCCGCCCCCGCCACCAGCGGCCCGATCAGGCAACCAATGCCCCAGAGTTGCGCCACATGCGCGTTGGCGCGCACCAGGGCGTCATCGCGATAACGCTCGCCGATCAGAATCAATGACAGGGTGAACAAGCCCCCGGCGCTGGCCCCGAACAGCACCCACAACGGCCAGATCAGCACCGTGTGGAGCAACAGCGGAATCGCCAGGCTCGACAACAGCAGTGCCACGGCGCAGCCGGTGAACAGGGAGCGCCGCGACAAGCGATCGGCCAAGGCGCCAATCGGCAGTTGCAGCACCGCATCGCCGACGACCACGGTACTGACCATCGCCAGGGCGATGTCTTCGGTGAAGCCCTGGCGCAGGCAATACACCGGTAACAGCGTCAGGATCATTGCCTCGAAGGCGGCGAACAGTGCCACGGCCCAGGCAATCGCCGGTAGCCCACGGCAAAAGCGCCCCAGGTCACCCAGGGTCACGCTGCAGGCTTCGGTCACTGGCGCGCCGCTGCGGCCGATCAACAGCAAGGGCGATACCAGCAGCAGCCCGACCCCGACCCAGAAGCCGTAGTCAGTTTCGGTGCCCAGGGCTCCCAGCAGCAAAGGCCCGGCCAATTGGCTCAAGGCGTAACAACTGCCATACAGCGCAACCAGCCGTCCACGCCACTGCTCGACCACCAGCTGGTTGATCCAGCTTTCACCGAGGATGAAGACGATGGTCAGAACCGTGCCCAGGCCCAGGCGCAGCACCAGCCACAGCGGGTAATTGGGCAACAGCGCCAGCAATCCAATCGATAGCGCCCCGCCCCACAGGCACAGGCGCATCAGGCCCGCGGTGCCGAAACGAGCTGCCAGGCGGCTGGCGAGCTTGGCCCCAAGCAACACGCCAAAAGCCGGCATCGACGCCATGACACCAATGGCAAAGGGCCCATAACCCCAGCCTTCCAGGCGAAACGACACCAGCGGCATGCTGACACCCAGGGCCAGGCCAACACTCAGGACAGCGGCCAAAACGGCGAAATAGGTCGCCCAACGCATTTCCACGCTCCTGTGGATCATTGTTCTGCAAGGCACAGACAACACAGCCGGACTCCCCTGGCGGAAAGTCCGGCTGCGCTGTGGATCGAGGGCTGCGGCAGGAAGCCGGCTGGCCGGTGAAAGCGCCCCTGGGGGCGCATCACCTCAAACCCGAAGGCTCAGAGCTTGATCCAGGTCGCTTTCAGCTCGGTGTATTTGTCAAACGCATGCAACGACTTGTCACGACCGTTGCCCGACTGCTTGAAGCCGCCGAAAGGCGCGGTCATGTCGCCGCCGTCGTACTGGTTGACCCAGACGCTGCCGGCACGCAAGGCCTTGGCGGTCAGGTGAGCCTTGGAGATGTTCGCGGTCCACACTGCAGCCGCCAGTCCGTAAGGAGTGTCGTTGGCAATCTGGATCGCCTCTTCCACGCTGTCGAAGGCAATCACCGACAGCACCGGGCCAAAGATCTCTTCCTGGGCAATCTTCATGGCGTTGCTGACACCATCGAAAATCGTCGGTTCCACGTAGGTGCCGCCCGTTTCCTGCAGGGTGCGCTTGCCACCGGCCACCAGCTTGGCGCCATCGGCATGACCGGCCTCGATGTAGGACAGCACGGTGTTCATCTGCTGGGTGTCCACCAGGGCACCGACGTTGGTGGCCGGGTCCAGCGGATTGCCCGGCTTCCAGGCTTTCAGGGCCTCGACCACCAGAGGCAGGAATTTGTCCTTGATGGAACGCTCCACCAGCAGGCGGGAACCGGCGGTGCAGACTTCGCCCTGGTTGAAGGCAATGGCGCTGGCGGCCGATTCGGCGGCGGCCTGCAGGTCCGGGGCATCGGCGAACACGATGTTCGGGCTCTTGCCGCCGGCTTCCAGCCAGACGCGCTTCATGTTGGATTCACCGGAGTAGACCAGAAGCTGCTTGGCGATCTTGGTAGAACCGGTGAACACCAGGGTGTCCACGTCCATGTGCAGGGCCAGGGCCTTGCCCACAGTGTGGCCGTAGCCGGGCAGCACGTTGAACACGCCAGCCGGAATCCCGGCTTCCACGGCCAGGGCGGCGATGCGAATGGCGGTCAGCGGGGATTTTTCCGAAGGCTTGAGGATCACCGAGTTGCCGGTGGACAGCGCCGGGCCTAGTTTCCAGCAGGCCATCATCAGCGGGAAGTTCCACGGCACGATGGCCGCGACCACGCCCACTGGCTCACGGGTCACCAGGCCCAGCTGGTCATGGGGGGTGGCGGCGACTTCGTCGTAGATCTTGTCGATGGCCTCGCCGCTCCAGCTCAGGGCTTGTGCCGCGCCGGGAACGTCGATTTGCAGGGAGTCGCTGATGGGCTTGCCCATGTCCAGGGTTTCCAGGAGCGCCAGCTCCTCGGCGTGCTGCTTGAGCAGGCCGGCAAAACGGATCATCACCGACTTGCGCTTGGCCGGTGCCAGGCGTGACCAGACGCCGGAGTTGAAGGTGGCGCGGGCATTGTCCACGGCGCGCTGGGCATCGACGGCGTCACAGCTGGCAATGCTCGCCAGTACACGGCCGTCGACCGGGCTGATGCACTCGAAAGTGTCGTTGGAAACGGCTGCGGTGTATTCACCGTTGATGTAGGCGCGGCCTTCGATTTTCAGGTCGCGGGCACGTTGTTCCCAGTCGGCACGAGTCAGGGTGGTCATACGAGTGTCCTCCTCTTATTTGAATACAAGCGCCACGCGAACTACGCCGGCACTCATGAAGAATTCTGCCCGGCCAGCCTGTTTTCGGCCAAAGGCACCCGCAACCCTAAACCAGCGACACCTGTACTTTCAATATATTTGACAAAGCCCGGGCAAACGCCATTGCTATGTGCATTTTAATAAACATAGACTTTGGCCTTCATAGCCACTCGCGCCGCAATCACGGGGGAATACAAGAATGAGCATCCACAACGTCGTCGACTTCAGCCAAGCCAACACCGAGGGCGAACGCTACCGCCCTGCTCCGGAGAAAGT
Source organism: Pseudomonas saponiphila (assembly GCF_900105185.1). NCBI lineage: Bacteria > Pseudomonadati > Pseudomonadota > Gammaproteobacteria > Pseudomonadales > Pseudomonadaceae > Pseudomonas > Pseudomonas saponiphila. Next base: position 95,752 of record NZ_FNTJ01000002.1, read on the forward strand.
CCTCAAGGGCGATCCCGAACAAGCGGTGTTCAACCATTACGGCAGCCCCTGCGGGCAGCTCAACGCCGGGATCTGGGAAGGCGCCGTGGGCCAATGGACGGTGAACTTCACCGAACACGAATACTGCGAGATTCTTCAGGGCGTTTCGGTGCTGCGTGACAACGACGGCAATGCCAAGACCCTGCGTGCCGGCGACCGCTTCGTGATCCCGGCCGGGTTCAAGGGCACCTGGGAAGTGCTGGAGCCCTGCCGCAAGGTCTACGTGGCCTTCGAACAGAAAGCCTGAATCTCAGGCACAAAAAAACCCGCTTGAAGGCGGGTTTTTTTGTCAGAAGAAAAATCAATTACTTGATTTTGCCTTCCTTGTAGATCACGTGCTTGCGAACAACCGGATCATATTTCTTGATCTCGATTTTGTCCGGAGTAGTACGCTTGTTCTTGTCGGTAGTGTAGAAGTGACCAGTACCGGCGCTCGAGATCAAACGAATCAATTCACGCATGATTAGCTCCCTTAAACCTTGCCGCCATCGCGACGGATTTCGGCCAGCACGACATCAATGCCGCGCTTGTCGATGATACGCATGCCTTTGGCAGATACGCGCAGACGCACAAAGCGTTTCTCGGACTCAACCCAGAAGCGGTGATGCTGCAGGTTCGGCAGGAAACGACGACGGGTTTTGTTGTTTGCGTGGGAAATGTTATTCCCAGTCACCGGACCCTTACCGGTAACTTGACAGACTCTAGACATGCCTCAGCCCTCTAAAACCACATGCCCAACCCGGCATGGGTTGGCCGCTTAATCTCTCAGTCATTTGGCGCCAGGCGCCGCGTTTCTTTAGGGTCTTACCGGCTACACCTACAAGCGAAGGAACCGGGCCCCTAGAAAAGAGCGCTGCTTTATACCAGAAAGACCCCATAGCAACAACAGCCGCTGTGCGCAGGATGATGAAAAGTCCTGATTTTCTTGCGCCGGACGCCTGCGGCAAAGGCTACCGCAGAAATCTACCGCTCGTCGCAGAATATATTTGCAACATTCTCCAACAGGAAATTCGCCAAACGCGGGGCAGCAGATCGGCCAGCAATTGCCTGCGGGGCGCAGGCGCAACTCCGGGTTTTGGCCCCGGATACAAAAGGGGATAGTCATTTCATAAAGAGGCCACTAGGGTAGGGCATTTCCAGACTGCACTCGCAGATGGGCCTTCGATCTGCACAAGGAACCCGACCATGCGTCTCGCCGCCCTCCCGCTCCTGCTCGCCCCCCTTCTGAGCCCATTGGCCCAGGCCGCCGCACTGAGCGTCTGTACCGAAGCCAGCCCGGAAGGCTTCGACGTGGTGCAGTACAACTCGCTGACCACCACCAATGCGTCCGCCGACGTGCTGATGAATCGCCTGGTGGAGTTCGATGCCGCCAGCGGCAAGGTGGTCCCCAGCCTGGCCGACAGTTGGGAGGTGTCCGCCGACGGCCTGAGCTATGTCTTCAAGCTGCACCCCAAGGTCAAGTTCCACCGCACCGACTACTTCACCCCCAGCCGCGAGCTGAGCGCCGAAGACGTGAAGTTCAGCTTCGAGCGCATGCTCGATCCGGCCCACCCGTGGCACAAAGTCACCCAGAGCGGCTTCCCGCACGCCCAGTCCCTGCAACTGCCCAGCCTGATCAAGAGAATCGATGCCCTGGATCCGCTGACCGTGCGTTTCACCCTGGATCACGCCGACTCGACCTTCCTCGCCACCCTGAGCATGGGCTTTGCCTCGATCTACTCTGCGGAATACGCCGACCAGTTGCTCAAGGCCGGCACTCCGGAGAAGCTCAACAGCCAGCCGATCGGCAGCGGCCCCTTTATTTTCGGTCGTTTCCAGAAAGACGCGTCGATTCGCTACAAAGCCAACCGCGACTACTTTGCCGGCAAACCGGCAGTGGACTCGCTGATCTTCGCCATCACCCCGGACGCCAACGTGCGCCTGCAGAAACTGCGGCGCAACGAATGCCAGATCGCCCTGTCACCCAAGCCCCTGGACGTCCAGGCAGCCAGTGAAGACCCCACGCTGAAGGTCGAGAAAACCGCGGCCTTCATGACCGCCTTCGTCGCGATCAACAGCCAGCACCCCCCCCTGGACAAGCCCGAAGTACGCCAGGCAATCAACCTGGCCTTCGACAAACCCCATTACCTCAAGGCCGTGTTCGAAGACACCGCCGAGGCCGCCAACGGCCCGTATCCGCCCAATACCTGGAGCTACGCCAAGGAACTGCCCGGCTATGCCCACGACCCGGAAAAAGCGCGCCAACTGCTGGCCAAGGCCGGCCTGAAAAACGGCTTCGAGACCACCATCTGGACCCGCCCCTCCGGCAGCCTGCTCAACCCCAACCCCAGCCTGGGCGCCCAGCTGCTGCAGGCCGACCTGGCCCAAGTGGGGATCCAGGCAGAAATCCGCGTGATCGAATGGGGCGAGCTGATCCGTCGGGCCAAAGCCGGCGAGCATGACTTGCTGTTCATGGGCTGGTCCGGCGATAACGGCGACCCGGATAACTTCCTCACCCCGCAGTTCACCTGCTCAGCCGTCAAATCCGGCACCAACTTCGCCCGTTATTGCGACCAGAATCTGGACAAGCTGATCACCGCCGGCAAGACCACCAGCGAACAGGGTGTGCGCAGCAAGCTGTACCAGCAGGCCCAGACCCAGATCCAGCAGCAGGCGCTGTGGCTGCCCCTGGCCCACCCGACTGCTTTCGCCCTCACCCGCCAGCAGGTCGAGGGCTATCAGGTGAGCCCCTTTGGCCGCCAGGATTACTCGAAGGTCAGCGTCAAATGAACCCCAGGTGTGCCCCAAGGCCAGCACAGGCGTTGAGGCACACCACGTTCAGATCCAGCCGTACTCGGCCATAGACAACGGGTCACCCTCGCCAACGATGAAGTGGTCCAGCACCCGCACATCGATCAACTCCAGCGCCTCCTGCAAGCGCCGGGTGACGATCCGGTCCGCCGGGCTGGGCTCACAGATGCCCGACGGATGGTTATGACAGAGAATCACCGCCGCCGCGTTATGCGCCAGGGTGCGCTTGAGCACCTGTCGCGGGTAAACCGTGGTGCTGTCGATCGACCCTTGAAACAACACCTCAAAGGCCAGGACCCGATGCTTGGTGTCGAGGAACAGACAGCCAAACACCTCGTGCGGCTGGTGCCGCAGCATCGACTTCAGGTAATCGCGCACCACCAGCGGGCTCTCCAGCGCCGACTGCCGGTGGAGTCTTTCCGCCAGATGCCGGCGCGCCATCTCCAGCACGGCCTGCAGCAGGGCGTACTTGGCCGGGCCTAGTCCCAGTTGCCGGGTGAAGGTCATTTGATCCGCCTCCAGCAGCCGGCGCAGGCTGCCGAAACGCTGCAGCAAGTGCCGCGCCAGGTCCACCGCGCTTTTCCCGGCCACCCCGGTACGCAGGAAAATAGCCAGCAACTCGGCGTCGGAAAGACTGATAGCGCCTTGCTCCAGAAGCCGCTCCCGCGGGCGCTCCGCCGCGGGCCAATCACGAATGCTCATCACACCTCCCTGTGCATGGCGCCGCTGTTCCACAGCGGGCGCTGTGCTATCTTAGCCACCCTCTTTTTGCGTGGTATTTCACCTGGGGAGGGGGCATGCCACGCAGCAATCACTGAACGGAAAGACAGGCCTATGCAGCGGCTGTATCGGAAACGCATCGTGCTCGGCGTCGGCGGCGGCATTGCCGCCTATAAGAGCGCGGAGCTGGTTCGCCGACTCCTCGACCAGGGCGCCGAGGTGCGCGTGGTCATGACCCGGGGCGGCAGTGAGTTCATCACCCCGCTGACCATGCAGGCCCTCTCCGGGCATCCTGTTCACCTCGACCTGCTGGATCCGGCCGCCGAAGCCGCCATGGGCCATATCGAACTGGCCAAATGGGCCGATCTGGTCCTGATCGCCCCCGCCACCGCTGACCTGATCGCCCGCCTGGCCCAGGGCATCGCCGATGACCTGCTGACGACCCTAATCCTGGCCACCGATGCCACAGTCGCCATCGCTCCGGCCATGAACCAGGCCATGTGGCGCGATCCTGCGACCCAGGCCAACACCCAACTGCTGCAAAGTCGTGGCCTGCGGGTCTTCGGCCCGGCCTCCGGGAGCCAGGCCTGTGGCGACGTCGGCCTGGGCCGCATGCTGGAAGCCAACGATCTGGCGCTGTGCGCCGCCGACTGCTTCCAGCACCAGGCACTGACCGGCAAACACCTGCTGATCACCGCCGGGCCGACTCAGGAAAACATCGATCCGGTGCGCTACATCACCAACCATAGCTCAGGAAAAATGGGCTTCGCCCTGGCCGAGGCCGCTGTCGAGGCCGGTGCCCGGGTCACTCTGATCACCGGACCGGTGCACCTGCCGACCCCCGACAGAGTCACGCGGATCGACGTGGTCAGCGCTCGCGACATGCTCGCGGCCTGTGAAGCGGCCATCCCCTGCGACGTTTTCATCGCCTCTGCGGCGGTCGCGGACTACCGCCCGGAAGTCGTTGCCCCACAGAAATTAAAGAAAGACCCTACGAAAGGTGATGGCCTGCTACTACAGATGGTGCGTAACCCAGACATCCTGGCCACCATCGCCAGCCGGCCGGATCGCCCTTTCAGTGTCGGTTTCGCCGCCGAGACCGAGAATCTGCTCGACTACGCTGCACGCAAATTGAAGGATAAGAACCTCGACCTGATCGTCGCCAACGACGTGGCCAACCCGAGCATTGGCTTCAACAGCGAGGAAAACGCCTGCAGCGTGATTGACCGGGAGTTGCACGCAACTCTCTTCGCCCAGACCAGCAAGGGCAAGATTGCCCGCCAACTGATCTCTTTCATCGCCGAACGGCTGAACCAGGTTTAACTCGCATGCACGCTTTACAAGCCAAGATCCTCGACCCACGCATCGGCAACGAATTCCCCCTGCCGCAGTACGCCACGCCCGGCTCCGCCGGACTCGACCTGCGGGCCATGCTCAAGCAAGACACGGTCCTGGAGCCGGGCCAGACCCTGCTGATTCCAACCGGCTTATCGGTCTATATCGGCGATCCGGGCCTGGCGGCGCTGATCCTGCCGCGCTCGGGCCTGGGCCATAAGCACGGCATTGTACTGGGCAATCTGGTGGGCCTGATCGACTCGGACTACCAGGGCGAACTGATGGTGTCCTGCTGGAACCGTGGCCAGACCGCATTCAACATCGCCGTCGGCGAACGCATCGCCCAACTGGTGCTGGTGCCTGTGGTCCAGGCGCATTTCGAAGTGGTCGAAGCCTTTGACGAAAGCCAGCGCGGCGCCGGCGGCTTCGGTCACTCCGGCAGCCACTGATGACCCCGCCTCGGGTCGGGCCCCTCGCCCGGCCCGACAATCACTGCCGGGCATTCAAGGGCCAATGACCGCTGCTATCTGCATCACGCTTCGGGCCCGCCAGGCCGGGCCTTTGAGCCGCCAAGGCCCGGCAGGCCCGGGGTAGATAGCACTTTCATACTACGAACTCTATGCTGAAACCGCCGTCATACCCTTGAGTTTGAGCCCGCCGGCCCGCCATTTACCGGCCGTACTGCCCCCCCTTCAGATGGAGCACCCTCAGTGATGAGCAACGCAGCTAACGTCGCCCCGACATTCCCTGACAGCATCTTCCGCGCCTACGACATCCGCGGCGTTGTACCGCAATCCCTGACCGCCGAGACCGCGTACTGGATCGGCCGCGCCATCGGCTCCCAGAGCCTGGCTCAGGACGAGCCCAACGTCTGCGTAGGCCGGGACGGCCGCCTGTCCGGCCCGGAGCTGGTGGAGCAACTGATTCAGGGCCTGCACGACAGCGGCTGCCACGTTGCCGACGTGGGCCTGGTGCCGACTCCAGCCCTGTACTACGCCGCCAATGTCCTGGCCGGCAAGTCCGGGGTGATGCTCACCGGCAGCCACAACCCGTCGAACTACAACGGCTTCAAGATCGTCATCGCCGGCGACACCCTGGCCAATGAACAGATCCAGGCCCTGCACCAGCGCCTCAAGAACAACGACCTGAGCAGCGCCCAGGGCAGCGTCACCCGGATCGACATCCTGCCGCGCTACGCCGAGGAGATCACCCGCGACATCAAGCTGGCCCGACGCCTGAAGGTCGTGGTGGACTGTGGCAACGGCGCCGCCGGGGTCATCGCTCCGCAACTGATCGAAGCCCTGAACTGCGAAGTCATCCCGCTGTTCTGCGAGGTGGACGGCAACTTCCCCAACCACCACCCGGATCCGGGCAAGCCTGAAAACCTCGAAGACCTGATCGCCAAGGTCAAGGAAACCGGGGCCGACCTGGGCCTGGCCTTCGACGGCGACGGCGATCGCGTCGGCGTGGTGACCAACACCGGCAGCATCGTCTACCCCGATCGCCTGCTGATGCTGTTCGCCAAGGACGTGGTGGCGCGCAACCCGGACGCCCAGATCATCTTCGACGTCAAATGCACTCGGCGCCTGACTCCGCTGATCAAGGAATATGGCGGTCGTCCGCTAATGTGGAAGACCGGTCACTCGTTGATCAAAAAGAAAATGAAACAGACCGGCGCCCTGCTGGCCGGCGAGATGAGCGGCCACGTGTTCTTCAAGGAACGCTGGTTCGGTTTCGACGACGGCATTTATAGCGCCGCACGGTTGCTGGAGATTCTCAGCAAGGAAAAATCCACTGCAGAAGAGTTGTTCGCGACCTTCCCGGACGATATTTCTACGCCGGAGATCAATATCCATGTGACCGAAGAGAGCAAATTCAGCATCATTGATGCCCTGCACGACGCGCAGTGGGGCGCAGGCGCCGACCTGACCACCATTGACGGCGTGCGAGTCGACTATGCCAAGGGCTGGGGCCTGGTTCGCGCCTCCAACACCACCCCTGTGCTGGTGCTGCGCTTCGAGGCTGATGACGAAGCCGAGCTGCAGCGGATTAAGGACGTGTTCCACGTCCAGCTGAAACGTGTTGCACCTGATCTCCAACTACCGTTTTGACTGTTTGAAGCACCGGAGCCCTGAATGACCATCGAACGCGATGCCGCCGCCAATACCGCCAAGGTCCTATCCGAAGCGCTGCCTTACATTCGCCGCTATGTCGGCAAGACCCTGGTGATCAAGTACGGCGGCAACGCTATGGAAAGCGAGGAGCTGAAAACCGGCTTCGCCCGCGACATCGTGCTGATGAAGGCTGTCGGGATCAACCCGGTGGTGGTGCACGGCGGCGGTCCGCAGATTGGCGACCTGCTCAAGCGCCTGTCGATTGAAAGCCACTTCGTCGACGGCATGCGCGTGACCGACGCGCAAACCATGGACGTGGTGGAGATGGTCCTGGGTGGCCAGGTCAACAAGGACATCGTCAACCTGATCAACCGCCACGGCGGCAGCGCCATCGGCCTGACCGGCAAAGATGCCGAACTGATCCGGGCGAAGAAGCTCACCGTGACCCGCCAGACACCGGAAATGACCACCCCGGAAATCATTGATATCGGCCATGTGGGCGAAGTGGTCGGGATCAACACCGACCTGCTGAACCTGCTGGTCAAGGGTGATTTCATCCCGGTGATCGCGCCGATTGGTGTTGGCGCCAATGGCGAGTCCTACAACATCAACGCCGACCTGGTGGCCGGCAAGGTGGCCGAAGCGCTGAAAGCCGAGAAGCTGATGCTGCTGACCAACATCGCCGGCCTGATGGACAAGTCGGGCAAGGTCTTGACTGGCCTGAGCACCCAGCAAGTCGACGAACTGATCGCCGACGGCACCATCTACGGCGGCATGTTGCCGAAAATCCGCTGCGCCCTGGAAGCGGTGCAGGGCGGCGTCGGCAGCTCGCTGATCATCGACGGTCGCGTGCCTAACGCGATTCTGCTGGAGATCTTCACCGATACCGGCGTCGGCACCCTGATCAGCAATCGCAAACGCCCTTAAGCGCCAGCGAAAAAAAAGCCCCCGCCCGGAATACCGGGCGGGGGCTTTTTTGTCGACGCTATCTCTGCAGGAGCCGGCTCCTACAGGTCAGATGCCGTATTGCGCGCGGTAGGCTTCCACTGCGGGCAGATGCTGCTTGAGCGCTGGGTCGTCTGCCAGGAACTGGAGGACCTGGGTCAGGGAAACGATGCTCACCACGGGAATACCGAAGTCACGCTCGACTTCCTGGATCGCCGACAGTTCTCCGTTGCCGCGTTCCTGGCGGTTCAAGGCGATCAACACGCCCGCCGCCTTGGCACCATCCTGAGATTCGATGATCTGCATCACCTCGCGAATAGCGGTGCCTGCGGTGATCACGTCATCAATGATCAGCACATCGCCGGTCAATGGCGCGCCTACCAGGCTGCCACCTTCGCCATGCGCCTTGGCTTCCTTGCGGTTGAAGCACCAAGGCAGATCGCGCTGATGATGCTCAGCCAGAGCAACGGCCGTAGCCGCCGCCAGAGGAATGCCTTTATACGCCGGGCCAAACAGCACATCGAAGGGAATGCCGCTTTCGACGATCGCCGCGGCGTAGAAACGCCCCAGCTGGGCCAGGGCCGAACCGCTGTTGAACAGGCCGGCATTGAAGAAGTAAGGGCTGGTACGCCCGGACTTCAGGGTGAACTCACCGAAGCGCAAAACCCCGCGATCGATGGCAAAACGAATGAAATCGCGCTGATACGCCTGCATGAAAAAACCCCAGATACCACGGATTTAGCTAATTAGGTAGAGCTCGGGTATCATACACGCACGTGATTTTTGGGGCCATTTATGCGGATCATCAGTGTGAACGTCAATGGTATTCAGGCTGCAGTGGAGCGTGGTTTGCTCAGTTGGCTGCAGGCACAGAATGCCGACGTCATCTGCCTGCAGGACACCCGCGCCTCTGCCTTTGAACTGGATGACCCAGCCTTCCAACTGGATGGCTACTTCCTTTATGCCTGCGATGCTGAAGTCCCCGCCCAAGGCGGCGTGGCTTTGTATTCGCGGTTGCAGCCGAAGGCGGTCATCAGCGGCCTCGGCTTCGAGACAGCCGATCGTTACGGGCGCTACCTGCAAGCCGATTTCGACAAGGTCAGCATCGCGACCTTGCTGCTTCCATCAGGGCAGAACGGCGATGAAGACTTGAACCAGAAGTTCAAGCTAATGGACGACTTCGCCCGTTATCTGGATAAGCAGCGGCGCAAACGTCGCGAGTACATCTATTGTGGCTCGCTGTACGTGGCGCAACAAAAGCTGGATATCAAGAACTGGCGTGACAGCCAGCAATCTCCGGGTTTCCTGGCACCCGAGCGTGCCTGGATGGACGAGATCATTGGCAACATGGGCTATGTCGACGCACTGCGCGAAGTCAGCCGCGAAGGCGATCAGTACAGCTGGTGGCCGGACAACGAACAGGCCGAGATGCTCAACCTGGGCTGGCGCTTTGACTACCAGCTGCTGACTCCCGGCCTGCGCCGCTTTGTCCGTAGCGCTCGCCTGCCGCGTCAGCCGCGCTTCTCGCAGCACGCACCACTGATTGTGGACTATGACTGGACGCTGACCATCTAAGCGTCTTTTCAGAGCCACAAAAAAGCCGACAGCGATGTCGGCTTTTTTGTGCGTGCTCGATCTACTTGATCAGACGCCAGGTGAAAGGATACCGATACGGCACACCCTCACCCGCCTTGACCCCACCGATGATGGTCAGCACCAAGGCGCCAATCGCCAGCAGGCCGAACATAAAGAAACCGATCACCACGATCATCAACAGGAAGCAGACTGCTGACGCAATGGCAACCGTCAGCTGGAAGTTCAGCGCTTCCTTGCCCTGGGCATCGATAAAGGGATCCGTTTCGCGCTTCATCTGCCAGAGAATCAGCGGCCCGATCAGCGTACCGAAGGGAACCCAGATCCCCAGCAAGGCGGACAGGTGACAAAACATCGCCCATTGCCGGACTTCATGGCTCGGCGCAGGTTGTGGCAGTTGCTCATCACTCATGCTGCTCTCCTTGCTGAAGACCGGCGCCCATCAATCGGCGAGCGCCGCCTGCTGCAGTTGGAAAATCTCGTTCATGCCTTGCTGGGCCAGAGCCAGCATCGCATTCAGTTCGGTCGGCTGGAACGGCGCGCCCTCGGCAGTGCCCTGCACTTCGATGAAACCACCGGTGCTGGTCATGACGACATTGAGGTCGGTTTCGGCAGCCGAGTCTTCCAGGTAATCCAGGTCCAGGACCGGCTCACCCTGGTACATACCCACCGATACTGCGGCAATCATCTGCTTCAGTGGGTCGCCGCCTTTCAGACCGCCGCGCTTCTTGATCACTTTCAAGGCGTCGACCAGAGCCACCATCGCGCCAGTGATCGATGCGGTACGGGTACCGCCATCAGCCTGGATCACATCGCAATCGACATACAGGGTAATGTCGCCCAGCTTGGACATGTCCAGTGCGGCGCGCAGGGAGCGACCGATCAGGCGCTGGATTTCCAGGGTGCGGCCGCCTTGCTTGCCACGGCTGGCTTCACGCTGGTTACGCTCACCGGTGGACCGCGGCAGCATGCCGTATTCGGCCGTCAGCCAGCCCTGCCCCTGGCCCTTGAGGAAGCGTGGCACGCCATTCTCGACACTGACCGTGCAGATCACTTTGGTATCACCGAACTCGACCAGTACGGATCCCTCGGCGTGTTTGGTGTAGTTGCGGGTAATGCGGATCGAGCGGAGCTGATCGGCAGCGCGACCACTTGGACGTTTCATAGGGGAATACCTGTACGAGGACGGAAAACTGCCGGGCATTATAAAGCCCGCAACCGCGCCAGGGCACGCCTAAAAAGGCCAAAGGCGCATTTGTGCGTCAGATTGATCCTGTTGCGACGACCTGCGGCCCATTGCCTGCAGCAGGGTTTGGGGCGCCTGCCGCACTGCGCTACAATCCTGCGCCTTCGCCGCCTACCGGCTTTAATTTATCTATCAGGCCTGCTCAGCCCGCTTGCGGTTGGCGTTGGCACTGAATCGGAGGTACCTCCATGGTGCATAGCATGACCGCCTTCGCACGGGTCGAACAGGCCGGAACCCGGGGCACGCTGAGCTGGGAGTTGCGCTCGGTCAACAGCCGTTACCTGGAGCCGCACCTGCGGTTGCCGGAAGCCTTCCGCGACCTCGAAGGTGTAATCCGCGAAGCACTGCGCCAGGGTTTGTCCCGAGGCAAAGTCGAATGCACCCTGCGCTTCACCGAGGAAACCACCGGCAAGCCATTGCAGGTCGACCGTGAGCGGGCAGCACAGCTGGTCGCAGCGGCCGAGACGGTTGCCAGCCTGATCAAGCAGCCGGCAGCCCTGAACCCACTGGAAGTCCTGGCCTGGCCTGGCGTGCTGGTGGCCGACGCCAGTGATCCGCAAGCCTTGAACAGCGATGCCCTGGCCCTGTTCAACCAGGGCCTGAAGGAATTGAAGAGCGGTCGCGAACGCGAGGGGGCCGAGCTGGCCCGCCTGATCAACGAGCGCCTGTCCTCCATAGAGGAAGATGTCGCGACACTGCGCGAGCTGGTTCCGCAGATGCTCGCGACCCAGCGCCAGAAAGTCCTCGACCGTTTCGCCGACATGCAGGTCGAGCTGGACCCGACCCGTCTCGAGCAAGAGATGGTCCTGCTGGCACAGAAAAGCGACGTCGCCGAAGAACTGGATCGCCTGAGCACCCACATCATCGAAGTACGTCGCGTGCTCAAGTCCGGCGGCGCTGCCGGGCGGCGCCTGGACTTCCTGATGCAGGAGCTCAACCGCGAAGCCAACACCCTGGGCTCCAAGGCCTTCGACCCGCGCAGCACTCAGGCTGCGGTCAACCTCAAGGTGTTGATCGAGCAGATGCGCGAACAAGTGCAGAACATTGAGTAAGGCAACTGACATGACCCACAGCACCGGCACCCTGTACATCATTTCCGCCCCATCGGGCGCAGGCAAAAGCAGCCTGGTCAAGGCTCTGACCGACGCCAACCCGGAGATCCGCGTCTCGATCTCCCACACCACCCGCGCCATGCGCCCGGGTGAAGTGAATGGCGTGAACTATCACTTCGTCGAACGCAGCGAGTTCGTGAAGATGATCGAGCACGGCGACTTTCTGGAGCGCGCCGAAGTCTTCGGCAATCTCTATGGCACCTCGCAAAGCCACCTGCAGCAAACCCTGGACGAAGGCCACGACCTGATCCTGGAAATCGACTGGCAAGGCGCCGAGCAGGTGCGCAAGCTGATGCCACAGGCGCGTTCGATCTTCATCCTGCCGCCGTCCTTGCAGGCCTTGCACCAGCGCCTGACCAACCGCGGACAAGACAGCGACGAGATCATTGATGGACGGATGCGTGAAGCCGTCAGCGAAATGAGCCACTACGTCGACTACGACTACCTGATCATCAACGACGATTTCGCTCACGCGCTGGACGATCTGAAGGCCATTTTCCGCTCCAATCAACTGCAACAGAAACGCCAGCAGCAGCGTTTCGGCAAATTGCTGGCTGAACTGCTGGGCTAAAACAGCACTTCCCAAAACCGCTGCAAGCGCTTTACATTGGCACTTGCAGCGCGTTGAAGAGCTTGGTCAAAAAATCAGCGCTTCCCTAAACGCTGGTGATTTTTTAAACTGTTGAGTCCGCTCGCCCATCCGGGCAGCGCGCATATTGCATTTGCTACGAGGAAGACCATGGCCCGCGTAACCGTTGAAGACTGTCTAGAACACGTGGATAACCGCTTTGAGCTGGTCATGCTCTCTACCAAGCGTGCCCGTCAACTGGCAACCGGCGGCAAAGAGCCGAAAGTGGCATGGGAAAACGACAAGCCTACCGTTGTCGCCCTGCGCGAAATCGCTGAAGGCCTGATCGACTATGCAGCCATCGCCGAAGCCGAAATCGTTGAAGACGAGCCGCTTTTTGCTGCTTTCGAGGACGAGTCCAACGAGGCCGTCTGAGCCTATGCCTGGTCGACGTAGCACGGCGCGGGATCACAGCTTACGGCAGGAGACATCATGCCGAGCATAGACGCCCTCGCCGATCGCTTATCGACCTATCTCGGCACGGACCAGGTCAATCTGGTCCGCCGAGCGTATTTCTACGCCGAACAAGCCCATGACGGCCAGCGCCGTCGCAGCGGCGAGGCGTACGTCACGCACCCACTCGCGGTAGCGAACATTCTTGCCGACATGCACATGGACCATCAGAGCCTGATGGCCGCGATGCTGCATGACGTGATCGAAGACACCGGCATCGCCAAGGAAGCGCTCAGCGCGCAGTTTGGCGAAACCGTGGCCGAACTCGTGGATGGGGTCAGCAAACTGACCCAGATGAACTTCGAGACCAAGGCCGAAGCCCAAGCGGAAAACTTCCAGAAGATGGCCATGGCCATGGCTCGCGATATTCGCGTGATCCTGGTCAAGCTGGCCGACCGCCTGCACAACATGCGCACCCTGGAAGTGCTTTCCGGCGAAAAACGCCGGCGGATCGCCAAGGAAACCCTGGAGATCTACGCCCCCATCGCCAATCGCCTGGGCATGCACAGCATCCGCATCGAATTCGAAGACCTGGGCTTCAAGGCGATGCACCCGATGCGTTCCGCGCGGATCTACCAGGCGGTCAAGCGCGCCCGGGGCAATCGCAAGGAAATCGTCAACAAGATCGAAGAATCCCTCAGCCACTGCCTGGCCATCGACGGCATCCAGGGCGAGGTCAGCGGTCGCCAGAAGCACCTGTACGGTATCTACAAGAAAATGCGCGGCAAACGCCGGGCCTTCAACGAGATCATGGACGTCTACGCGTTCCGCATCATCGTCGACAAGGTAGACACCTGCTATCGGGTACTCGGCGCTGTACACAATCTGTACAAGCCGCTGCCGGGACGCTTCAAGGATTACATCGCCATTCCCAAGGCCAACGGCTATCAGTCGCTGCATACCACACTGTTCGGCATGCACGGAGTACCGATCGAGATCCAGATCCGTACCCGGGAAATGGAAGAAATGGCCAATAACGGCATCGCCGCCCACTGGCTGTACAAATCCAGTGGCGACGAACAGCCCAAAGGCACCCATGCCCGCGCCCGCCAATGGGTCAAGGGCGTGCTGGAAATGCAGCAACGCGCCGGCAACTCCCTGGAATTCATCGAGAGCGTGAAGATCGACCTGTTCCCGGACGAGGTCTACGTGTTCACGCCCAAAGGCCGGATCATGGAGCTGCCGAAGGGCTCCACCGCCGTGGACTTCGCCTACGCGGTGCACACCGATGTGGGCAACAGTTGCATCGCCTGCCGGATCAACCGCCGCCTGGCACCGCTGTCGGAACCCCTGCAAAGCGGCTCCACCGTGGAAATCGTCAGCGCCCCAGGGGCACGCCCAAATCCGGCCTGGCTGAATTTCGTGGTCACCGGCAAGGCCCGTACCCACATCCGCCACGCCCTCAAACTGCAACGTCGCTCCGAGTCCATCAGCCTCGGCGAACGCCTGCTGAACAAGGTACTCAACGGCTTCGACAGCTCCCTGGAAAAAATTCCGGCGGAACGCATTCAGGCAATTCTTCAGGAATACCGCCTGGAACTGATCGAGGACCTGCTGGAAGACATCGGCCTGGGCAATCGCATGGCCTACGTCGTGGCCCGGCGCCTGCTGGGCGAAGGCGAACAGCTGCCAAGCCCGGAAGGCCCGCTGGCGATCCGCGGCACCGAAGGCCTGGTGCTGAGCTATGCCAAATGCTGCACGCCGATCCCTGGCGACCCGATCGTCGGCCACCTGTCCGCCGGCAAAGGGATGGTGGTGCACCTGGACAACTGCCGCAATATCAGCGAAATCCGCCACAACCCGGAAAAATGCATCCAGCTGTCCTGGGCCAAGGATGTCACCGGCGAGTTCAACGTCGAACTGCGCGTCGAGCTGGAACACCAGCGCGGCCTGATTGCGCTGCTGGCCAGCAGCGTCAACGCCGCCGACGGCAACATCGAGAAAATCAGCATGGACGAACGCGATGGTCGCATCAGCGTGGTCCAACTGGTGGTCAGCGTGCACGACCGCGTGCACCTGGCTCGCGTGATCAAGAAACTGCGCGCCCTGACCGGGGTCATCCGCATCACCCGCATGCGCGCGTAGCCCGTCCATTACAAGGAGTCATTCATGACCAAGACCGTTATCACCAGCGAAAAGGCCCCGGCCGCCATTGGCACCTACTCCCAGGCAATCAAGGCGGGCAACACCGTCTACATGTCGGGCCAGATTCCCCTCGATCCAAAAACCATGGAACTGGTGGAAGGCTTCGAAGCCCAGACCGTCCAGGTCTTCGAGAACCTCAAATCGGTAGCCGAGGCCGCTGGCGGTTCGTTCAAGGACATCGTCAAGCTGAACATCTTCCTCACCGACCTGAGCCACTTCGCCAAGGTCAACGAGATCATGGGCAAGTACTTCCAACAGCCTTACCCAGCCCGCGCCGCCATCGGCGTGGCCGCCCTGCCAAAGGGCGCACAGGTTGAAATGGATGCCATTCTGGTCATCGAGTAACACCCGCGGCGCAGCTGTTCAGGCTGCGCCGTTTTCGTTCTGAAAGGATTTCGTCATGCGCCAAGCGCTAGCTGTTTCGCTGCTCGCCGTATTGCTCGGCGGTTGTGCCAGCGACCCCGCCAAAAACGATGTCGGCGGCATCTGGATCAATCAGGTAGCGATCGACGCAGCCTCCAAGGGCGGCCCATTGCGTGAAGCGCTCCAGGCTTACGGCCCGAACCTGGAATGGGAACTCAACACCAAGGCAGGTCAGGCCCGTTACACCAATGGCTTCGAGACCATCGAAGGCAAGATCGTCAACGACGGTTCAAGCACTGCAAAGGTCGAGTTCTACGGCAGCGCCGCTACAGAGCTGAAACGCAACGGCAAGCAATTGCTGCAGGTGGCCAACGACAACGAACCCGAACAGGTATTCGTCCCACCCAAGGACCCGGCACCCGAAGGCGCGCCACTGGGCGCCAACTTCGAGCGCGCGCTGTACTCGGCCTACCTGGGCGGCACGTGGAAAATCGTCAGCGGTCCGGGAATGGGCAACGAAGTCCAGTTCCAGGCCAACGGCGCCGTGCAAGGCCTGCCGGGGGCCGATCGCTACGCCCTGTGCCTGGCCGGCGACTGCGCGTCCATGAGCGGCGGCAACGACAGCATCTGGTTGCAGCTCAACGGCCAGGGCAATTCCTGGATCTTCGTGCGCAAGGACCAGCAGTTGGAGATCTTCCAGGCAGTGAACAGCGCGCTGGCGGATGAAGTGCCATCGCTGATGCCGGGCAACCAGCAATGGCTGCTGCAAAAGCAATGACCCGTCTATAGCCGCTGCCCAAAGCAGCGGCTACGGTCCGATTCAGCCTTGCCCCTGAAGAATCGCCGCATAGCCCTGGCGATAACTCAGATAACGCGGCACCCAGCCCAACGCCCGGGCCCGGGCATTGCTGCAGCGCTTGCTACCGGTGCGGCGCACGCTGGCATCATCCGCCCACTCGGTCACACCCAGGTATTCACGCAGCCAGCCGACCACCTCCGCCAGCGGCGCAGGCGCATCGTCGACGCCTATATAGCAATCATCCAGGGCTGCGCCGCGACGGTCCGCCTCCAGCAGGAAAGCCAACAGGCCCGCCGCATCGTCGGCATGAATGCGATTGCCATACAACGGCGGATCAATCGCCACCCGATACCCGCGACGCACCTGGGTCAGCAGCCATTCACGCCCCGGCCCGTAGATTCCGGTCAGGCGCACCCGCGTTGCAGGCAGCCCACTGTTCAAGGCCACCTGCTCGGCTTCCAGCATCAAACGGCCCGAGTAGCCGCTCGCCAGGGCCGGTGAGTTCTCATCGACCCATTCACCGCCCTTCTGCTCGTAGACACTGCTGCTGGACACGAACAACAGGCGCTTGGGCTGCTGGCCATGCTGCTTGAGCCAGCTCAGCACACGCTGCAGGCCCTCGACATAGGCCGCGCGATACCCCGCCTCGTCATGCTCGGTGGCCGCCGCGCAGTACACCAGATAATCCAGGGGCGCCTGTGGCCAGTCCTTCGGGCACTGCTCGCTGAACAAGTCACCAGCGACGCCAATCACTCCCTGCGGCAGGCGCGATACCGTCCGGCGCAAGCCATAAACCCGCCATTGCTCAGCCAGCAGTTGAGTCGCCAGGCGACTCCCGACATCACCGCAACCGGCGATCAAAACAGAGGGGGAGGACATCAGAAAACTCCTTTCAGAAAGGCCAAGACTAGCCTCGGCTTTGGATGAACGGCTAGAAATCGTGCGGATTTCGGTGAACGTGACCGAGCGTTTCGCTAATACGTGACCGGTGCTTCCACCCCGGTTGCGCGGGTTCTGGATTGTAATCGCATCGGTCACGATGCGGCTTGTTCCTCGGCTTTTTTTCGGCGCAGCGACTCGCCTTTCATCGTCAGTCGGTAGGCGTTGTGCACCAGGCGGTCGAGGATGGCATCGGCCAGGGTCGGGTCGTTGATCCAGCCGTGCCAGTGCTCGATGGGCAGTTGGCTCGTCAGGATGGTGGAGCGGCTGCCAGCGCGGTCGTCGATCACCTCCAGCAGGTCATGCCGGGCTCCTTCCTCCAGCGGGGCTAGCGCCCAGTCGTCCAGCACCAGGACGTCGACCTTTGCCAGCTGTTGCAGGGTACGGCCGAAGCTGCCGTCGCCATGAGCGATGCGCAGTTGTTCCAGCAGGCGCGGGGTGCGCAGGTACAGGGTGCTATAGCCCTGGCGGCAGGCCTGGTTGCCCAGGGCGCAGGCCAGCCAGGTTTTGCCGGCACCGGTCGGGCCGGTCAGCAGCAGGTTGTGCTGCTGGCGGATCCAGTCGCCACTGGCCAGGGTGGCGATCAGACGCTCGTCCAGGGCGCGTCCGGTGCGGCGGTCGAGATCTTCCAGGCAGGCGTTGGCGTACTTGAGCTTGGCCTTCTTGCGCAGCCGTACCAGGCGCTGGTTGTCACGCCAGGCCAGTTCGCGGTCGAGCAGTAGGCCGAGGCGTTCATCGAAGCTCAGGCTGTGGCTGGCCGGCAGCGTCCATTGCTCTTCCAGGGCGCGGGCCATGCCGTCCAGGCGTAGCTGGTGCAGTTGATTCAGGGTGTGTTGCGGCATCATCGAACAGCTCCTGTTGCGGGGGTTGGTAGTAGTCGGCGCCACGGACGTTCTCGTGGTCGCCGGGTAAGGTCGTTTCGGCGGCACGCTGGGGCAGCGGCTGTTGATCCAGGCCTTGCTGGAGCAGGTTGCGCACGCTGCGCCCGGTGAAGGCGCGCAGGTGTACGGCACGTTCGGCAGCGGCTTCCAGGCGTGCATTGCCATAGCGCCGGGCCAGCGAGAGCAGGCCGAGGCAGGCGCGGTAGCCCATCTCCGGGTGCGGCTTGTGGGTCAGTTGGTGATCGATCAGTTGGCGCGTGTAGGGGCCGATCCGCGCGCCCCAGTCGAGCAGGCGTTGTGGCGTCCATTCGCGATGCGCCTGGTGCGCCGCGGGCATGTGCTCGCGCTGGGTACTGTAAGCGCCGCGTCGCCCCAGCAGCAGGTGGCTGGCCACCCGCCGGTTGCCATGCAGCACTTCCAGGGTGTGTGCCGTCAGTCGCACGTCCACGTTCTGCCGGGCCAGGGCGGAGGGCACGCTGTAGAAGCTGCCATTGACCTCGATGTGGTAGTCGATGCTGACCTTGCAGCGCTTGAAGGTGGCGACCTCGTAGGGATGCACCGGCAGCGCTCGCAAGGCCGGGCGATCCAGGCGCTCGAACCAGTCGCGCCGGCAGCCATCGAGCCGCTTGAACGGGCGCCGATTCAGATCCTCCAGCAGCTCGGCGATGGCCTGGTTAAGCGCATGCAGGCTGAAGAACTGCCGATGGCGCAGCCGCGCCATGATCCAGCGCTCGACCACCTGCACCGCCACCTCGGCCTTGGCCTTGTCCTGAGGCTTGCGTGGCCGTGCCGGCAGGATCACCGTCTGGTAATGACGCGCGCACTCCAGCGTGGCCCGGTTCAGGCCCGGCTCGTAGCGATCCGGCTGGGCGACCAGGGCGCGCGGATTGTCCGGCACAACCATTTCCGGCACGCCGCCAAAGTAGGTCAGAGCCTGGCCCAGCGAGGTCAGCCAGTCCACCTGGGTTTCGCCTGGCGTCGCGCAGGCATAGGTGTAATTCGAGGCGCCCAGGGCGGCGACGAAGATGTGCGCCCGGCGCACTTCGCCGGTGGCCGGGTCGACCACCGGCAGCGTCGGCCCGGCATAGTCGATGAATAGCTTCTCGCCCGCACGGTGCAGCTGACGCATCGAACGTTTGAGCGTCTGGGCGTAGCGCCGGTAGTGCTCGACGAACTGGGTGTAGCGGTAGGTCGGCTGGCCCGCATGCGCGGCGAGATATTCCTCCCACAGCAGCTGCAAGGTCACGCCCTTGCGTCGCAACTCGCGGTGGATGCTCAGCACATCGGGCAGCACTCGCTCACCGCGCGGCTTGTTCGTCGACGTCGGTGCAAACAAGGCGGCCGCCAGCGCGGCCTCGTCCATGGCCACCAGCGCCGGCCAGTCCAGCCCGGCCACCCGCGCCGCCGCGATGTACTTGCTAACCACGCCCTTGGACAGCTGCAAGGCACGGGCAATCTTCTCGTGGGACAAGCCGGCCTCAAACTTGAGGCGCAGACATTCTTTGATGTTTCGCATGGCTACTCGCGGCGCCGCCATCTTCCTCTCCCGAAATCGGTCGAGGATGGCGGCGCATCAGGTCATGCGCAACGAAGGGGAAGGCTTTCGCTAAGTCGTGACCGGCGATTTCGGTAAGCCGTGACCACCTGTTTCGGAACAGGCGGAAAATCGGTCACGTTGCTACCGAAATGAGCGGTCACGCGTTAGCGAAATGACCGGTCACGATCAACCGAAACGGCCGGTCACGGTGCTCCGAAATCCGCAAAATCGAGGAAAAATAGTTACTGTATTACTTTTGTTAACAAGAATTAATTGCAATAATAACCGCCCATTTGTTCTCGGCCCAGCGAGGCCTAGAAGGACATTCAACCCTTTCCTCCTCTCAGGTCCGGCCAGCATGACAAGCAATCCACTCTCCGCCTCGCCAACCAAACGCCCAAGCCCGCTGCGCGCCGTAAGCGCGGTTGCTGCGCTGCTGTGCAGCCTGCTGCTGGCTCCGACCGCGGCCTTCGCCGACCAGCACGCCCCAGCCACCGCGCCCGCCGCCAGCGCTCCGGTAGCCGAACACCCTCAGACTGACCCGGCAGCCCCTCTGGCCACTGCGCCAGCCACCGATCCGGCCCATGCCGAAGGCCTTCCGGTAGCAGGCCAGGACACCCCCGAAGTCCTCGAAGCCGACAACAGCCTGGGCATGGCCCATGACCTGTCGCCCTGGGGCATGTACCAGAACGCCGACATCATCGTGAAACTGGTGATGATCGGCCTGGCCATCGCCTCGATCATCACCTGGACCATCTGGATCGCCAAAGGCTTCGAACTGCTGGGCGCCAAGCGGCGTCTGCGCAGTGAAATCGCCGCCCTGAAAAAGGCCACCACGCTCAAAGAGGCCAGCGCCACGGCCGCCAAGGAGGGTACCCTCGCCCACCTGCTGGTCCACGACGCCCTGGAAGAAATGCGCCTGTCGGCCAACAGCCGCGAGAAAGAAGGCATCAAGGAACGGGTCAGCTTCCGCCTTGAACGCCTGGTGGCTGCCTGCGGCCGCAACATGAGCAGCGGCACCGGCGTACTCGCCACCATCGGTTCCACCGCGCCGTTCGTCGGCCTGTTCGGCACCGTGTGGGGCATCATGAACAGCTTCATCGGCATCGCCAAAACCCAGACCACCAACCTCGCCGTGGTCGCCCCGGGCATCGCCGAAGCCCTGCTGGCCACCGCCCTGGGTCTGGTTGCCGCGATCCCTGCGGTGGTGATCTACAACGTCTTCGCTCGCTCCATCACCGGCTACCGCGCCCAGGTGGCCGACGCCTCGGCAGAAGTCCTGCTGCTGGTCAGCCGCGACCTGGACCACCAGCCAGCCGAGCGCTCCACACAACCGCACATGGTGAAAGTGGGGTAATCAGCCATGGGCTTGCATTTGAAAGAAGGCGCAGGCGACGACCTGGCCGAAAACCACGAAATCAACGTCACGCCGTTCATCGACGTGATGCTGGTGTTGCTGATCATCTTCATGGTCGCCGCCCCGCTGGCCACCGTGGACATCAAGGTCGACCTTCCCGCCTCCAGCGCCAAACCGGCGCCGCGCCCGGAAAAACCGGTGTTCCTCAGCGTCAAGGCCGACCAGCGTCTGTTTATCGGCGAAGAGGAAGTCAAGGCCGAAACCCTGGGCGCCATCCTCGACGCCCGCACCCAAGGCAAGAAGGACACGACCATCTTCTTCCAGGCCGACAAGGGCGTGAACTACGGCGATCTGATGAGCGTCATGGACAACCTGCGGGCCGCCGGCTACCTGAAAGTCGGCCTGGTCGGACTTGAGACGGCAGCCAAGAAATGATCACGACGCGCCAAAGACTGACGCGTTACGGCGGTAGCCTGGCAGTGGTGCTGGGCGTCCATGCGCTGGCGATCTTCCTCGCCCTCAACTGGTCCAAACCACAACCAATACCCATTCCGCCCCAGGCCATGGTGGTGGAACTGGCGCCTGCCCCCGTGCCGCCTCCGCCGGCACCACCGAAGGTGGTGACCCCACCGCAACCGCCCGCGCCGGTGGAAGAACTGCCGCTGCCCAAGCTCGCCGAAGCGCCGAAACCGACTATTTCAGTGCCCAAGCCGGCCAAGCCGAAGCCCAAGCCACAGCCGCCAAAACCGGTGGTCAAGCCCGAGCCGCCCAAGGAAAAGCCTTCCGAGGAAAAGCCCAGCGACGCTCCGGTCACACCCGCCCCGTCCCAGCAGCCCGCCCCCGCGACCGCCGGCCCGTCACCGGCCCAGGCCGCCGCCAAGGCCAACTGGCAGGGACTGGTGCAGGCGCACCTGGCCAAGCACAAGCGCTACCCGAGCGAGGCTCAACGTCGAGGCAAGGAAGGCACCAACTCCCTGCGCTTCGTGGTTGATGCCGAAGGCAAGGTGCTGTCCTACGAGCTGACCAGCCGTTCGGGCAATGCGGATCTGGACCGGGCCACCCTGGACATGATCCGACGCGCCCAGCCTCTGCCCAAGCCGCCGGCCGACATGCTCACCAATGGCACCGTGGAAGTCACCGCGCCCTTCAACTACGAAATCGACAGAAGCCGCGGTCGCCGCTGATACCCCGCCAGGGCACCTGCAAAGGTGCCCTTGGCGTTTGCGCAGCCCGAAGCAGGCATTGGCGGGTGTCGCATTCCACCCTCCGTCTGATAACGTGCGTCTATCGATTGCAGCCGTTATGCTTGGCCGCAACCTCATGGACGCCCGCTATGACCCTCACAGAATTACGCTACATCGTCACCCTCGCCCAAGAGCAGCACTTCGGCCACGCCGCCGAGCGTTGCCATGTCAGCCAGCCGACCCTCTCGGTGGGCGTGAAAAAGCTTGAAGACGAACTCGGTGTGCTGATTTTCGAGCGCAGCAAGAGCGCGGTGCGCCTGACCCCGGTCGGCGAAACCATCGTTGCCCAGGCACAGAAGGTCCTGGAGCAGGCCCAGGGCATTCGCGAACTGGCCCAGGCCGGCAAGAACCAGCTGACCGCGCCACTCAAGGTGGGCGCCATCTACACCGTCGGCCCCTACCTGTTCCCGCACCTGATTCCCCAACTGCACCGGGTCGCGCCGCAGATGCCGCTGTACATCGAAGAGAACTTCACTCACGTACTGCGAGACAAACTGCGCAATGGCGAGCTCGACGCGATCATCATCGCCCTGCCGTTCAACGAGGCCGATGTCCTGACCCTGCCGTTGTACGACGAGCCCTTCTACGTGCTGATGCCCAGCGACCACTCCTGGACCAAGAAGGAAACCATCGACGCCAGCCTGCTCAACGACAAGAGCCTGTTGCTGCTGGGCGAAGGCCACTGCTTCCGCGACCAGGTGCTGGAGGCCTGCCCGACCCTGACCAAGGGCAACGACGGCGCCAAGCACACCACCGTGGAATCCAGCTCCCTGGAAACCATCCGCCACATGGTCGCCTCGGGCCTGGGCATCTCGATCCTGCCGCTGTCGGCGGTGGACAGCCATCACTACGCCCCCGGGGTGATCGAAGTGCGCCCACTGACCCCGCCGGTGCCGTTCCGCACCGTGGCCATCGCCTGGCGCGCCAGCTTTCCGCGACCCAAGGCCATCGAGATCCTCGCCGACTCGATCCGCCTGTGTTCGGTGGCCAAGCCGCCCGCCGCGAGCTAAGCAAGCGCAATGACTGAGCTGTCGAAAGTGCCGGTCACGGCACTCAAGGGCGTTGGCGAAGCCATGGCCGAGAAGCTGGCCAAGGTCGGCCTGGAAAACCTCCAGGACGTGCTGTTCCACCTGCCCCTGCGCTACCAGGACCGCACCCGTGTAGTGCCGATCGGCGCCCTGCGTCCGGGCCAGGATGCGGTGATCGAGGGCACCGTCAGCGGTGCCGATGTGGTCATGGGCAAGCGTCGCAGCCTGCTGGTGCGCCTGCAGGACGGCACCGGCGGCCTGAGCCTGCGCTTCTACCATTTCAGCAACGCGCAGAAAGACGGCCTGAAACGCGGCACCCGCGTGCGCTGCTACGGCGAAGCCCGGCCCGGCGCCTCGGGCCTGGAGATCTACCACCCGGAATACCGCGCCATCAGTGGCGACGAACCGCCGCCGGTAGACCAGACCCTGACCCCCATCTACCCGCTGACCGAGGGCCTGACCCAGCAGCGCTTGCGCCTGCTCTGCCAACAGAGCCTGGCCCTGCTCGGGCCGCGCAGCCTGCCGGACTGGCTGCCGGAGGAACTGGCCCGGGACTATCAACTGGCGCCCCTGGACGATGCGATCCGCTACCTGCATCACCCACCGGCGGACGCCGACGTCGACGAGCTGGCCCTCGGGCATCACTGGGCCCAGCACCGCCTGGCGTTCGAGGAATTGCTGACCCACCAGCTGTCCCAGCAACGCCTGCGCGACAGCCTGCGCTCCCAGCGCGCCCCGGCGCTGCCAGTGGCCAAGAAGCTGCCGGCCCAGTACCTGAAGAACCTCGGCTTCGCTCCCACGGGCGCGCAACAACGGGTCGGCAACGAGATCGCCTACGACCTGAGCCAGCCCGAACCCATGCTGCGCCTGATCCAGGGCGACGTCGGCGCCGGCAAGACCGTGGTCGCCGCCCTCGCCGCCCTGCAGGCCCTGGAAGCCGGTTATCAGGTGGCATTGATGGCGCCCACCGAGATCCTCGCCGAGCAGCACTTCATTACCTTCAAGCGCTGGCTCGAACCCCTGGGCCTGGAAGTCGCCTGGCTGGCGGGCAAGCTCAAGGGCAAGAACCGCGCGGCCGCCCTGGAACAGATCGCCGGCGGCGCACCGATGGTGGTAGGCACCCACGCCCTGTTCCAGGACGAGGTGCAGTTCAAGAACCTGGCCCTGGTGATCATCGATGAACAGCACCGCTTCGGCGTCCAGCAGCGCCTGGCCCTGCGCCAGAAAGGCGTTGGCGGCCGCCTCTGCCCGCACCAGCTGATCATGACCGCTACGCCGATTCCACGAACCCTGGCGATGAGCGCCTACGCCGACCTGGACACCTCGATCCTCGACGAACTGCCCCCGGGTCGCACCCCGGTCAACACCGTGCTGGTCACCGACAGCCGCCGGGTCGAGGTGATCGAGCGGGTACGCGCCGCCTGCGCCGAAGGGCGCCAGGCCTATTGGGTCTGCACCCTGATCGAAGAATCCGAGGAGCTCACCTGCCAGGCCGCCGAAACCACCTTCGAAGACCTCTCCAGCGCCCTGGGCGAACTGCGCGTGGGGTTGATCCACGGCCGCATGAAACCGGCGGAGAAAGCCGCGGTGATGGCCGAATTCAAGGCCGGCAACCTGCAACTGCTGGTGGCCACCACGGTGATCGAGGTCGGCGTCGACGTGCCCAACGCCAGCCTGATGATCATCGAGAACCCGGAACGCCTGGGCCTGGCGCAACTGCACCAGCTGCGCGGCCGGGTCGGGCGCGGTAGTGCCGCCAGCCACTGCGTGCTGCTCTACCATCCACCGCTTTCACAAATCGGTCGTCAGCGCCTGGGCATCATGCGCGAGACCAACGACGGTTTCGTCATCGCCGAAAAGGATCTGGAACTGCGCGGCCCCGGGGAAATGCTCGGCACCCGCCA
Organism: Pseudomonas saponiphila; assembly: GCF_900105185.1. NCBI lineage: Bacteria > Pseudomonadati > Pseudomonadota > Gammaproteobacteria > Pseudomonadales > Pseudomonadaceae > Pseudomonas > Pseudomonas saponiphila. The sequence goes on from NZ_FNTJ01000002.1 coordinate 120,924, forward strand.
GACCGGCCTCCTGCAGTTCAAGGTCGCCGACCTGATGCGCGACGCCGATCTGCTGCCCGCGGTACGCGACGCCGCCCAGGCCCTGCTGGAGCGCTGGCCGGACCACGTCAGCCCGTTGCTGGAACGCTGGCTGCGCCATGGCCAGCAATACGGCCAAGTGTGAACCACCACTCAGTTAGTGAACCCTCGCCATAACCAAGCTGGTTATACTCGTCAAATTGTAAAAAAGCGGATACCAGACCATGACAGAAGTTGCCCTCGACATTGCAACCCCACACGCTCCGTCTGTTATCCGGTTGCTGCTCGGCAAGCTGGCCATCAGCTTCAACGAAGTGCTCGACCAGCCGGGCCTGCCGGCTGCGCGCAGGGTCCAGGCAGTGCTGCTGGACGACGCCGTCGGCGCGCTGATGGTGCTATTCCCGCAGAGCCAGCTACTGGACCTCAATCGCCTCGCCGAGCTCACCGGTCGCCGCCTCACCGCGGTATCCACCGAGCGCCTGGAGCGCATGCTCGGCAAGCACAGCCTGAGCCTGCTGCCCGGCCTGCCGGCGCTGACCAGCTCGCCCTGCCTGTACGAAGAAAGCCTGCTGCGCGAACCCAGCCTGCTGATCAATTCCGGCGAGCCCGGAGTGCTGCTGGAAATCACCAGCGAAGCCTTCAAGAGCATGCTCAACAAAGCCAGTGCCGGTCACTTCGGCGAGTCGCTGAGCAGCATCCGCCCCAACCTCGACCGCCCGGACGATGACCGCGAGGAAATCACCCAGGCCATGCAGGCGTTCACCGCGCGGCGCATCCAGCAACGCCTGGAAGCCACCATCGAGATCCCGCCGCTGGCGGAAACCGCACAGAAGATCATCAAGCTGCGGGTCGATCCCAACGCCACCATCGACGACATCACCGGCGTGGTGGAAACCGACCCGGCCCTGGCCGCACAGGTCGTGAGCTGGGCGGCCTCGCCCTACTACGCCTCGCCGGGCAAGATCCGTTCGGTGGAAGACGCCATCGTCCGCGTGCTGGGCTTCGATCTGGTGATCAACCTGGCGCTGGGACTGGCCCTGGGCAAGACCCTGAGCCTGCCCAAGGACCAGCCGCAACACGCCACGCCCTACTGGCAGCAATCGATCTACACCGCTGCGGTGATCGAAGGCCTGACCCGCGCCATGCCTCGCGCCCAGCGCCCGGAAGCCGGCCTGACCTACCTCGCCGGCCTGCTGCACAACTTCGGCTACCTGCTGCTGGCCCACGTGTTCCCGCCGCACTTCTCGCTGATCTGCCGGCACCTGGAAGTCAACCCGCACCTGTGCCACAGCTATGTCGAGCAGCACCTGCTGGGCATCAGTCGCGAACAGATCGGCGCCTGGCTGATGCGCTACTGGGACATGCCGGACGAGCTGTCCACCGCCCTGCGCTTCCAGCACGACCCGAGCTACGACGGCGCCTTCGCCGAGTACCCGAACCTGGTGTGCCTGGCGGTGCGCCTGCTGCGCAGCCGAGGCATCGGTTCCGGCCCCCACGAAGAGATCCCCGACGCCCTGTTCGAGCGCCTGGGCCTGAGCCGTGACAAGGCCGAAGACGTGGTGAGCAAAGTGCTGGAAGCGGAAGTCCTGCTGCGGGAACTGGCTTCGCAGTTCAGCCAGGCCTGACCCCATTCGCCGGCAAGCCGGCTCCTGCACCCGCCTTGTAGGAGTCGGCTCGCCGGCGAAGTCCCACCATCAAGCCTTGGGCTTGGCCTTCTTCGGTTTCAGATACTTGGTCAGACCCTGAAACCAGATCACCAGCGCCGGGTTGCCCTTGATCTGAATCGACTTGTCCTGAATCCCGGTCATGAACGCCAACTGCTTGTTCTTCGCCTGCATCGTGGCGAAGCCGTAGGCGGCATCCTTGAAAGCGATGGCGAACGCCGGCTCGGGGTAGAAGCCCGAACGGCTGGTCACGCGCTGGTCTTTGACGAAGAAATGCCGAGCAACCTTGCCGTCGAGGGTCTGCAGCTGGAACACCAGCTCCTTGTCGCCCAACTGTTGCTGGAAAGCGGGATTGTTGCGGCTGGCCTTGCCCATCAACAGGCCAAGCATCCAGAGAAGAAAACGAAATTTCATGCACGGCGCCTCAGTGGAATTATTGGGTGGCCGGCGCAGTTTAACCTGTAACGTGAAGAGCGCCAGTCGATCTGGCCAATTACTCGGAGATCGACTGGCGTTCAACGCTTATCGCGACATCTTGTCAGACAATCACTGACTCAGACGTTAGGGCAAGGCACCGGAGCCCAGTCGCCCAGGTCCGGGTTCTTGCACATGCTGTTGACCTGGGTCTGACCGGTGGTCGCAACCTTGCTGATCTCGGCCTGCTTGGTCTTGGCCTGCTGGATCGACTTCTCGGTGTTCACCGCTTCGGCCGGCACGGTCGGCAGCTTCGGCTGCTTGACCTTCTGCTGCTTCTTCTTGCCGCCGGTGGTGGTCACCGGAGTGGTATCGGCGGTGGCGACTTTCACCACGTCGGTGCGCTGCACGCCCACCTGCTGCAAGTCCTGCTCATAGGCCTGGTTGTACTTGTTCAGGTCTTCGCTGGCCCGGCCGTTCACCGCGGCGATCAGGTCGTTGGACTCTTTCAGGCCGCTGACGATTTCCGCCAGGCGCTTGCGCCCTTCCACGTCATTGATGCTGTTGGCCTTGCGCGCGCTGATCAGGCTGTCGAAGGCACGCTGGTAGCAGGTTTGCGAAGCGCGGGCATAGGCCGTGCTGCGATCGATGTCGGCCGCGCTCTTGTTGACGTCGGTGGCGTAGGAAGCGATGCGCTGATTGTCGTCGGCGATCTGTTTCTGGCGCTCGGTGTAGTAACCGGCGGCGCCACCGGCCAGGGCACCGCCTGCGGCGCCGATGGCGGCGTTGCGACCACGGTGGTCGCCGTCACCGGTCAGGGCACCGAGCAGTGCGCCACCGGCGGCGCCCAGGGCGGCTCCGGTCACCACCGACTTGGTCATGTCCGAATCGGTGGCACGCAGGTGCTGTACCGGTTCGTAGCAGCTCGGGTAGTACTCGACCTTGGTGGTTGAGGCGACCTTGGACACCGGAGAGGTCGCGCAACCGGTCAATACGGTGCTGAACCCGGCGGCAACCAACAGCAGGTGACGCTTGGATGTTGAAGCAAATGGCTTGCGGGAAAAAAGCATGTTGATGATCTCGATTAGTGTTGACCTACTCGGCACGACACCAGGTCGTCCGAGCTCCTCCAGGCTCGACAGACAGCGGCCGGTCATGACTTCTGACCGGTCGATGCGAGCAGTTCCTTCAAAATCGTCGCCGGGTCGGCTCGCCGTTGCTGGCGATAATCCCCGACATGGCGGACGAATAACGTAGCGCGCGTCACCAGGCTCTTGCCGAGCACCGGCTTGCGATTGAGCTCTTCCTTGATCCGTTGAAATTGCGCCTGGATCACCGCGTCGGTGTAACGGGTGCCCGTGGCCAGGTTGTCTATGTAGATCGCCACCGCCCCGTCCAGCGCGCTGCGGCCATTGTCGATGGCTTCGGCGAACAGCTTGGCGCTGGGTTCGTCCTTGGCATCGATGGCCTGCTGCTGGCTCTTTTTCAGGTTGGTCAGGCGGATGTTGTAGTTGTTGATGGTTTCGGCCACCAGCGCCGACGACTGGATCAGGTTGCCGGCCGCTTCCTCGCGCTGCTGGGCGATCAGCGAGACATTGCGCTTGAGCTCCTCGTTGACCAGCCCCAGCTCCGCCTGCAAACGCGGGTCGACACTGGCGGCGATGATGGCGTCCAGGCGCTTGGTGGGGTCCTGGGCTTCGTCGATGGCGTCGGTCAGGGACGCCAGGCGGCCTTCCTTCTGCCATTGGGCGAACAGTTCCTTGTAGCGCGAACGCGGGGCCGACAAGGCGCCGATGGCCACCCGAAAGCCCGTGGTTTCGTTGCTCTGCTCAGTGCCGTCGGCACCGAACAGCGGGTACTCGCGGCGCATCCCGGTAAACAGCGTGCCCTCGCCTTCCAGGTAATTGCCGCCCTTGACCACGAAGCCGCCATAGGTGCCCTGGCGCCGCCCGGCGCGCACCAGCTGGAAGGACTCCTGGACCATCTCGGCGGCATTGCCGATCACGTCGAACAGGCCGATGGGGTTGGGCAGCTTGGTGCCGATCGGCATCAAGCGCGCCGCCTGGCCGGTGCCGCCGGCCACCTGGTTGAACACCGCCCAGTCCGCCAGCGGGCCGTCTTCCTCGCTGCCCTCGACCCGGCGCGGAAACAGCCGCCCTTCCAGCTCCTGGCGGCTGACCGCCTGGCCGCCACGGGCGGCGTATTCCCATTCCACTTCGGTGGGCAGGCGCACGAAGCCCAGGCCGCCGTCGTCGGAGGAACTGCCACGGCCGCTGACCGGCAGCAGATCACGGTGATGCTTCATCAACCAGGCGCTGTAGACCGCGGCGAAACGCTCGGCCTCGAAACGCGACAGCTTGACCTTGGGCAGGCGCCCCTGCAGGCCGTCCGGCGCCTCACAGGCCGGGGCCGGCTCACCACTGGCCAGGGACTGGGCCTGAGCCATGACCTGGGCGTACTGGCGAGCGGTGACCTCGTACTTGCCGATGAAATACAGCATCGGCTTGAGGGGCACCCCGTTGCCGGTTTTCGGCAGGGCCGGGCCGATGGTCTTGCCCCAGGCCGCGGGCAGGTCCTTGAGGGTGAACTGGCCGTTGATGTAGTCCCGGCGATAGCCGGAAATGAACGACTGCTGATAGCCGCTTTCACCTTCGCTGAAGGGGTAGCCGAGGTTCACCTCGCGGTCGTCCAGGGTGCCCTGGGCCAGGACGTAGACGTAGCGGAACACCATCTCGCCCTCACAGGGCAAGGGCAGGCTGACGTCGTCCGGCAACGGCTTGGGGTTGTCCATCTTGTTCACCGGCTCTTCGGCCCACACGGCTCCGGCCAGGGTCAAGGCCAGCACGGTGCTGATCAACTTATACATCGCGAATTCCTTCACAGGCTTCAATGCGCGACACCCGCCAGCCGCCCAGCGCGGCGGCCAGGGTGCTGACGCCCAGCGTCGCCAACAGGGCCAGTCCGTAATGGACCGGCAGCAGGTGGCTGGCGTACTCGCCGGGCACCTGCATGAACAAATGATTCAGCCCGGCCTGGGCCAGGCCATACAGCGCGCCACTCAACAGCGCGGCAAACCCGGCGCTGTACAACGCCTGGGCCACCACGAACAGCAACAGCGCGCCGGTGGAAAACCCCAGCAGGCGCAGCACCGACAACTCCCGACGCTTGCGCTCCACCGCCGCCAGGGCCCCGGCGAAGATCGCCGCGAAGGCCCCCGCCAGGGCCAGCCCGGCGATCACCCAGAAGACGATGGACAGGTTGCGGCTCAAGGACTGCACCTGGGCGATGGTCTGCGCCTGGGTCGCCACCAGCAGGCCACGCTCGGCGAAATACAGCCGCAGCGGCTCGACGTCATCCAGGTCGCGGGCATACAGGCGAAACGCCGGATAGACCCGCTGCGCAGTCGCCGCCTGGGCCTCGCCTAGCCAGCCCAGGGCCGCCACGGCGCGACCGTCGCGGTAATCCTCGGCGGCCTCCAGCAGCGCCAGCGGAGCGAACAGCGCGTCACGGGCAAAGGCTTCCAGGGGCAGGATGCCCTCGACCTGAACCCGGGTCCGCTGCACCTCGCTGCGCCCCGCCACCTGTCGGCCAAAGCTCGCTTGCAACCAGTCCCCCGGCTGCACCCCGAGCTTCTCGGCAGCGGTACGGCTGAGCAGCACGCCGCTCATGCTCCGGGGGGCCGGCAGGCGCCCGAGCAAAGGATCGCCAACGGCGGTGGGCAGCATCTCCACGGTCAGGCCGATATCCCCCTTACCCCGGGATAAGTCCGCCGTCGCGGCTATCTGCCGGGTACGCGGCAAGGCAAAGGCCACGTCCGGGCGCTGCCCCAGCTCGGCAATGAACCCGGCGCTGAAGCGCCCGCCGCCCAGGGGAATGATCTCGCGCACCGCCGGGTCCTTTTCCAGGCGCTCGGTGAGGCTGCTGACCAGCCCGAACTTGAGCCCGAACAGCACCAGCAAAGGGGCGATCACCGCCACCAGGGCCAGCACCGAACAAGCCGACAGCCAAGAGTCGGCGCGGTAGTCCTGCCAGGCCAGGGCAGCGGTCAGGGACGCACGCATCAGCAGGCCTCCCCGAGGGTCGCGGTGACCCCGCCGTCGGCATCGCGCCGGCAGGCAATGCGCCGCACCTGCAAGCCATTGGCCCTTGCCAGCACCTCATCGTGGGTGGCGATCACGCAGCACACCCCCTGATCGCGGGACTGCTGCACCAGCAGCTGCATCACTCTTTGCGCGTTCAAGGGGTCCAGGGCCGCCGTTGGCTCATCCGCCAGCAGCACCTGCGGGCCATGGGCCAGGGCCCGAGCGCAACTGACCCGCTGGCGCTGGCCCACCGACAGGGCCGCGGGCTTCTTGTGCAGTTGATCGGCAATTTCCAGGCGCTCGGCCAGCCGCCGGGGAATGCCGTCGTCAGGCAGCCCCAGCAGTTTGCGCGGCAGGCCGATATTCCCGCGCACATCGAGAAAGCCCAGCAGGCCGCCGGTCTGCAGCACATAGCCCAGGTGCCGGCTGCGCAATTGCGCCAGGGCACTGTGGCCGGCGCCGCGCCAGATCCCGAGGATGTCGATGGCGTCCCTGGCCGGGGCAAATTCGAAGCGCGCCGCCGAATCCGGAGCCAGCACCAGCGCCAGCAGATCGAGCAAGGTGCTCTTGCCGCAACCACTGGGGCCGACCACCGCCAACTGGTCGCCCGCGCGCAGTTGCAGCCGGGGGATCTCCAGGCTGTAGCGTTGGCGACCCTCGCCGCGGCTCTTGCGTACCTGCGCCAGATCGAGCATCACGGCAGCGTCGACAACGGAACGCGGTACAAGGCATCGCCCGGCTCGGCATCGCCGAAGCGCACCCAGTTGGCCAGGTCGTTGTGGAAGGTTTCGTAGAGGCGGATCTTCGAATCCAGCTCGTCGATGAAATCTTCCTGCTCGGCCACGCTCAACGACAGCCACAGGTCCTGGGTCATGTTCAGCGACTTGCTGCGGTACGGCAGGCCTTCCAGGTATTCGCCGAGCACGCCGCCGTCGGCCAGGTTGCCGCCCTTGCGCAAGGCCGACGGGTCGCGGCTCATGTAGGCACTGGCGCTGGCGATTTCCTGGAAGAAGTCCTTGGGCGAGGTCTGGGTCTTGCGCGCCGCGTCGACGATCAGTTTCAGCGACTGCTGCAAGTCGTTGAGCTGCAGCTTGGTCAGCATCACGCAGACCTGGAACGCCGGCAGCGCCGGGTTGGTCAGGTCGCGGTCGGCGGTCCAGGCGCTGACCAGTTGCGGCGCCTGGCTAGCCGCCTTGCGCCCAAGGAAATCCATGTGCATGGCGTAGCCGATGGCCGCCGATTTCTGCGCGAGGCTCGGCGCCGCCGCCAGCAGCGGGACTTCCTGCTTCTGGTTGCTGCGCACCTGATGCACCAGGTCGGCGAACACCGTGCCGATCTCGTCGACCCGTTCGCCGAACTTGCGCACATCGCCACCGGGCACCGGAATGTACAGGTCGCCGATCTTCGGGTTGGCGTCGGCGGTCAGTACCCGGTACTGGGTTTCCGCCTGGGCGTGGTTCTTCTTGCCGGCATCGGTGCGCAGGTGCAGGGCGTAGATCTTGATCTGCTTGCCCAAAGCCGCCTGGCGCACTTCCGCCTCGTTCATCTGGGTGCGGCTGTAGGGGTCGTTCTTGCGCAGGGCGCCGGCATCGCTGACCAGCAGGATCAGGCGGCCGCCGTAGCCCTTCCAGTCCATGCCTTCCACGGCCTGCATCACCCCGGCGAAGGCGTCTTCGTTGAACGAGTGGCTGGAGACGTTGGTGGCCTTGACCTGGCTCACCAGCTCCTGGAAACGCTGGGGATCGCGGCCCTGGTCGAGGGTCACCAGGGTCTTGGTCACATACTCCAGGCCTGGGGTCTTGCTGGTGTTGTTGCGAAAGCCCACCAGGCCGAAGCTGACGCTGTCCAGCTCGCCGCGCTCGGCGATCTTGCTCTGCAGCTCGTGCACCACGTCGCGCACCTGATCGATGTACGGCTGCATCGACACCGAGGTGTCCACCACCAGCACCACCGCGGTGCGGAAGGCATCGGCGGCGGCCGGCGGGCTGTTCGCCGGCAGCGCCTTGCCGCTGCTGTCACTGATGCTCTGCGGGCTGTTGCCCGGGTCGATTGAGGCGACATTGAGCAACTGCACCGGCTGGCCGTTCTCGTCGAAGCTCTCCTTGGCGTCGAAGATCGGCAGCAGGTAGAACTGCTCCTGGGGCACCGCGCTGGCATTGGGTTCCAGGGCCAGCACCTGCTGCTCGTCCTGGGGATTCTTCTGCGCCCTGAGCAGCAGGTTCTTGGCCGCCGCCGGGTCCGCCAGCAGGCGCTCCAGCTCGCTGGCCTGGCGCACGAACATCACCGGCGCGCGGCCGGAGCGTTCGGTGAACTTCAGCACCAGGCTCTGCTTCCAGTCGCTGACCTGCTCGGCCGGCAACCAGCCGGCGCTGCGGCCGTCACTGGCGGCGCCCAGGCGCAGCCAGGAGCGGCCGTCAAGATTCTTGCGCTGATACACATAGAGCACCGAGAACGCCGGCACCGGCTTGTCCGGCGTGGCCCCCGGCTCGCTGGAAAAACTCGCCCCCGGCTTGCTCAGCACCCGCTGGAACAGGGTCTTCTTGCCCGGCATCAGCAGCGGCCGCTGGCCGCCATCGACATCCGCCGCCAGCGCCTGCTCCACCGGCGGCGCCACCACGGCAGGCGGGGTGCCGGCCGTCGCAGCGGTCTTGGGCGCAGGCGCCGGGCTGTCGCCGGACAACCACCAGTACCCCGCACCCGCCACGGCCAGGGCCACCGCCACGGCAACCCCGGCCAGGGCCAGCACCGGGCCGCGCCGCTGTTCGGAAGCCCCACTGCCGGCGGGCGGCAGATTGGCGGTGCGCGGCGGCACCGCTGGCTCCTCGGGCGGCTCGCGGCGCGGCGCCGGTTGCGGCGCCTGTTGCGGAATCTCGATCGACACCGGGGTCAACCCGGCCAGGTCGTTGCTCTGAGGTGCAGACTGGGTTGCAACCTGGGGTGGCAGCGGCAACGGCTGGATCAGCGTCGCCTCCACATCGGCCGTCTCCGGCGGCAGGTTGTCCAGGGCCGCCAGCAAGGCCGCCGCGTCCGGGTAGCGTTCCGCCGGATCCTTGGCCAGCAGCTTGCGCAGGATGTGCTGGTAGCGCCCATGGTGCAGCGGCAGCTCCGGCAAGGGTTCGGTGAGGTGGGCCAGGGCCGTGGACAGCGCGTCGGTGCCGTTGTACGGCAACTCACCGACGAGAATTTCATACAGCACCACGCCCAGGGCATACAGGTCGGCGCGACCGTCGATGTCCTGGCCACGGGCCTGTTCCGGGCTCATGTAGCTGGGCGTGCCCACGGCGAAACCGGCCTGGGTGAACTGGGTGCGATCGTCCAGGGACTTGGCGATGCCGAAGTCCGAGAGCACCGCCGTGCCATCGGCACGGAACAGGATGTTGGCCGGCTTCACATCGCGGTGCACCAGCCCCTGGGCATGGGCATAGCCCAGGGCCGAAGCGATCTGGCGGATGTAGGTCAGGCCCTGCTCCGGGGTCAGCCCGGCGGCGATGCGCTCTTTGAGGGTGCCGTTGGGCAGGTACTCCATGGCCATGTAGTACAGCTCGCCGACATTGCCGATGTCGTGGATGGTCACGGTGTGCGGGTGCGACAGCCGCGCCAGGGTCTTGCCCTCACGCAAGAAGCGCTCGCAGAAGCTCGGGTCGGCGGCCAGCGCCGCGGCCATCACCTTGAGCGCCACCTTGCGTTCCAGGGAACGCTGGGTCGCCAGGTACACGGTGGCCATGGCGCCTTCGCCAATCTCGCCCTGGATGTCAAAGCCGGGAATCAGAATGTCCATGGTCAGTGTCCTGCGGCCTTGATCACGATGGCGGTGATGTTGTCCGGCGCGCCCCGGGTCAAGCCCAGGTGGATCAGGCTGCGCACCACATCGTTGGGCTCGCTGTGACTCAGCACGTCGCGCAGTTCGAAGTCTTCGGCGGTCTTGTTCAAGCCATCGCTGCACAGCAGGAAGGTGTCGCCGTCCTGCACCTGCAGGTCGACCTGGGACAGCTGCAACTGGGCCTCGACGCCAATCGCCCGGGTGACGATGTTGGCCCGCGGATGCACCCGCGCCTCGGCTTCGCTGAGCAGGCCGCTGTCCTGCAGGTCCTGGACGTAGCTGTGATCCCGGGAAATGCTTTCCAGCTGCTCGTCCCGCAGCCGGTACAGGCGACTGTCGCCGGCCCACAGGCACACGCCCCGAGCGCCGCGCACCGCCAGCAGGACCACGGTGCTGCCCATCATGGTCACCCCGCGATTGGCGGTTTCCTCGCGCACCGCGGCGTTGACCGCGGCCAGGCCATTGCGCAGCGCGGCGACGTACTGCTCCAGGCTCTCGGCCGCCGGCACCGCCCGCAGGCTGTCGACGATCAGGCTGCTGACATAATCCCCGGCGGCGTGCCCGCCCATGCCGTCGGCCACCAGCCACAGGCCGGTCTCCGGGGCTTCGAGCCAGGCGTCTTCGTTGATTTTCCGCACCATGCCGACATGGCTGTAGCTGGCGGACTGGTAGGACAGTTGCGGCGCTGAACCCATTTAGACGGCACCCTCTTGTCCGAGCAAAAATTGCGCAAATTCACTGGCCGGCGGCAGGCCCTGGCAGCGCAGCAGCATCGGGCTGATGTACTGCGAACCCCGGCCCCACCACAGACTCGTCCCCTCGCCGGCCTGGGCCGCGAGTACCGCGCCCCGGGCCAGGGGGTCGCTGACGTAAAACCGTTGCAGGCCGGCGTAATGGCTGACCTCGACCCGCCGCGCCGGGTTCGGCGCGCCCAAGGCCTGCAGGCCCTGCTCCAGGGCCTCGAAATGGGCACCTTCATCCAGGGTCGCCAGCAGCAGTTGTTCCACCTGCTCGAACCACTGCTCCGGGCCACTGACCAGGGACGTCAACTCCGCCTCGGGCTCCAGCAGCGCGGCCACGGTCAGGGGGAAATAGCGCCCGACCCGGTCAATGCTCGGCATCACCACTCCCACCGCCGCCTGGGGCCCGCAGACGCCCGGGGCCAGGGCGAAGCGCCATAACGGGCTGATCAGGTAGGCGTTGAGCCACTGCTCGCCCAGGGCGTTCTGGCTGGCCAGCAGCCCCGCCGCCAGCCAGCTGTCCCAAGGGCCGATAAAACTCTGCGGCAGACCGCGGCTGACAAAATCGCCGCGGCTGGCCAACTTGCCGTACAGGCCGGGCGCAGTCATAGCCGCTCCGGCAGGCTGAAGCCGCTGAGCACCCGGCTCTTGAACGGGTTGAAGGCACTGCTGGCGCGCAGCTCGTAGGAGATGCTCGCGCCATCCACCCGCAGCCGCAGGTTGAAGCGGTCCGGCGAATTGGTGGCGGTCAGGTCCGATTGCTCCAGCAGGCGGAACCAGGCCCAGGGACCGTCCAGGGTCACCCCGGAACGCCCGGTGGCCGACGGCGGCATGATCGACAGGCGCACCACGCCGATGCTCCCCGGGTTCGGCCACTGCATGGCCACCGGTCGGCTCGGGCCGTGGTCGTAGCTCAATTGCTGGCCGTCCAGGTCGAGCAGGAACTGGCTGATGCTGGCGTCCATGGCCACCGGCTTGAGCTCAAAGCGCACCGCCGGCTGGGTGCCGCCGCTGGAGCGGAAGAACGCATCACGAATGTTCGCCGCGCGCTGGAAGGTCTGCAGCACACCGGGGGAGATCCCCAGTTTCTGCGCCGCGCCCGGCTGCCAGCTCCAGGTGGTGGTCGAGGTGTTGACGTAAGGCTGCAGGTACTTGCGGAAGTAGTTGTCCATCACCCCGCCGGTGCCGAAGAACTGGCCGAAGTCTTCCAGGGTCGCGTCCCGCGAGCTGCCCGGCGACATCGGATAACGCCCGCTCAGGGACTGGCGATAGACGTTCACCACTTCGCTGACCCAGGCCGCGTTCAGTTGATTGCGCACCCCGCCCATCATGCTGTTGGTGGTGGAACCGACCACCGATTTGACCAGCCCCTGGACCATCGGCGGCTGACGCTCGGCGGTCAGGCTGACCCGGGCGGCCGCGGCGCTGGCCTGATTCTTGGCCTCGCCCAGCAGCGCGTCGCCGCTGGCCCCGACCATGGCGCTGACCTGCACGTACAGGGCGTTCATGTCCGAGAGCAGGCCGTCGATGGCCGCCGGCTCGCCCTCGCCCTTGCTCACCAGGCTGTTGAGGTCGGCAAAGTGCGCGCTCACCGGGTCATCGCTGCTGGCCACGGCAGCCGGGTTGGCCGCCTGCTCCTGGCCCAACAGCGAACCCAGGCGCTGCTTGAGTTGATCGACGCCGCCCTCGACCTTCTGGCCCTGGGCCGCCAGCAGGCGTTCTTCCTGTTGCAGGTCGGTTTCCTTGGCCACCGCCACCAGCAGTTTCTTCAGCGGCGAGGTGGGCCCGGAGAGAATCCGCAGCACGTCGGCGGCCTGGGCCACGCTGGTGATCGGCACGAAGTCGATGTCCGCCAGCAAGGCGTCCCACTGGCGCAGGTAGTCCTGGAAGTACAGGCGACGCACGTCGGCGGCGAGGCTGGCGACGTTCTGCTGGTCGGCCTGATCGCGGCCCAGTACCCACTGCTCTTCCGCCAGGGTGCCGGCCTGGTTGAGGCTGGCCAGGAGGAAGGCCTGGCGATAGCCCTTGGCGGTGAACAGCCCGCTCAGGGGTTCGCTCAACGGCTTGCCGCTCTTGCGGGTGAACACCAGCGCCGCGTCGCGACCACCGGCTTCGCTGAGGCGGAAGTCCGGCACGCCGTCCGGCAGCTTGGCGCGCTTGACCCGGTCATACACGCGCTGGGCCACCGGCAGCTGTTGCAGCTGGCGGCGCAGGTCGTCGATCAGGCGCTGATCCAGCCGCGCATTCGGTGGATGTTTTTCGAACAGCGCCTGCAGGTGCCCGGTCAGGGCCTGACGCTGGTCCGGCGGCAGGTCGCGGGCCAGGGTACGGTCCCAGTCCAGGGTGATCCAGGCCTTGATGAAGTCCGGGTCGTAGTGCTCGCTGTCCGCCAGCATCAGGTAGGCCTTGAGCCCCTCGTAGAGGAAGTCCGAGTTGCCGCCGCTGTGCAGTTGCTCCTCGATACGGGTCATCAGCCGTGGGGCGAACACCGCCACCAGCAGCTTGCGATAGACGCTGGCGGCCTCGGCTTCGAGCATGTCGCCCTGATACAGGCCCAGGCCCTCGGCCCAGCCCGGTGCATCGCCGGCCAGATGGCGGGTGGCGTTGAGCAGCGGCAGCACCGCCAGCACATCGCGCTGGGCCGAGCTGAGGTTCTGCACGTCCTGGCGCACCGGCGCGACACGCTGGTCGACCTGGGCGATATAGGCCTGGTTGGCCCGGTAGCTGATGATCCACAGGGTGCCGACCACCAGCACCAGCGCCACGGTGGCCGCCAGGGCGCCACGGGCGATCCATTTGCGCCGGCGCTCGACCTTGGGATTGACCCCCACCAGCCCGCGCTCGGCAAAGGCCACGGCGCTGAACAGTTTCTCGATGAAGTAACTGCGCCCGGTGCCGGTCTGCCGCGCCAGGTGCTGGCGGTCCAGGTTCATGCTCTGGGCCATGGCGCCGATCAGCCGGTCGATCGGGCTGCCTTCCTGGGTGCCACTGGTGAAATACACGCCGCGCAGCAGCACTCGCTCTTCGAAGGCGTTGGGTTTGAACACGCCTTCGAGGAAGCCCTGCAAGGACTCCTTGAGCGCCGCGAATTGCTGCGGGAAGCCATAGATCAAGTCGCGCCGCGCCGGGTCGCGTTCCTGCTGCAGGCGCTCCACCAGACGCTCGTTGAGGCGCTGCTCCAGGGCCGCCAGTTCCGCCGGCAACTGGGCCAGGGGGCTGTCGCCGCTCTTGCCGTCGTCCAGGGCGAAGGTCATGCCCCAGACCTGGGCCCGCTCTTCCTTGCTCAGGGAATCGAAGAACTCCATGAAGCCCGGCACCAGATCGAGCTTGGTCAGCATCAGGTAGATCGGGAAGCGCACCCCCAGCTGGGTGTACAGCTCCTGGATGCGCAGGCGGATCGCCGCCGCGTGGGCCGCGCGCTCCGCTTCGCTGCCCAGCAGCAGGTCGGAGAGGCTGATGGCGACGAAGGCGCCATCGATCGGCCGCCGCGAACGCTGGGTTTTCAGCAGGTCGAGGAAACCCAGCCAGGCCGCCTTGTCCACCGAGGCGTGGCTGTCCTGGGTGGTGTAGCGCCCGGCGGTGTCCAGCAATACCGCCTGATCGGTGAACCACCAGTCGCAGTTGCGGGTGCCGCCCACGCCGCGCACGGCACCGGCGCCCAGCTGCGCGGCCAGGGGGAAATGCAGGCCGGAGTTGACCAGCGCGGTGGTCTTGCCCGAGCCCGGCGGGCCGATGATCACGTACCACGGCAGCTCGTAGAGGTTGCGCCGCTCGTCACCGCCAAGCTTGGCCTTCTTCAACAGCGCCAGGGCTTCGTCCATGCGCTGGCGCAGGGCCGCCAGTTCTTCGGCGGTGGCCACGCTGTCCGGGTCCGGCGGGGTATCGGCGGCCAGGCTCTGCAACACCTTGGCCGCGTGCCGACGGGCCTGGATGATGCGAAACACCCGATAACCGATCCACAGCGCGAAGATGACAATGATCAACGCCCAGCGCCGGCCTTCCGGCACCAGGAACTCCAGCAGCGGGCCAATGAACCAGATGATCAGGCTCAGGGCGATCAGCCCCAGCAGCGGGATCACCCAGCGAATCACAAAACTGAAAAACGCCTTCACTCGACCCCCTCCGCCAATACGCTGATTTCGACCCGACGATTACGCGCCCGCCCTTCGGCGGTGGCGTTGCTTGCCAGCGGCTCGGTGTCGCTGCGGCCTTCGGCGCTGAAGCGCTCTGGCTGGCCGGTCTTCGCCGCGAGGATCTGCAGCACCGATTCGGCGCGGGCCTGGGACAGCTTCCAGTTGGACGGGAAGCGCAAGGTAGCGATCGGCCGGTTGTCGCTGTGGCCGGTGATGCGCACCTGGCCCTTGACCTTGCGCACCGCGTCGGCGATGCGCAGCATCAGCGGCTGGTAGTCGTCGAGAATGCTGGCGCTGGCCGAGGCGAACAGCTCGTCGCCACGGATAGTCACCACCGAACGGTCGACGGCATCTTCCACCGCCACCCGCCCGGCCTTGATGTCTTCGGCGAGGAAACCGGCCAGGCGCGGACGCTCGACGATCTTCGGCTGGATCACCGGGCGATCCAGGGTCTGCACCGGGATTTCGCCCAGGGCATGGATGTTCTTGAACACCGGCTCGGCGTCCGCCGCCAGCTTCAGGCGCAGGCCGAACAGCAGCACCAGGAGCAGCGCCACGCCAATCGCGATGCCGACCCAGGGCGGCATGAACTGGGCCAGCCGGTCACGGGCCACGCTGACCCCGCGCCAATGCGGCGAGAGCTCGCGCTCGTGCTCGCCACGGGCGCTGCGGATGGTGGCCGCGGTGCGCTCGCGCAGGGCTTCGAGCTGGCTGCGGCCATCGATCATCACCCGGTAGCGACCTTCGAAGCCCAGGCACATGCACAGGTACAACAGCTCCAGCAGGTACAGGCGCTCGCGGGGGCTCTGCAGGCAGTGCTCCAGCAACTGGAAGACCTTCTCGCCGCCCCAGGCTTCGTTGTGCACGGTGATCAGCAGGCTCTGCTTGCCCCAGTCGCTGGTGCTGCCCCACGGGGTGCTGAGCACCGCTTCATCCAGGGCGGTGCACAGCGCATAGCGCGCCAGCAACACGTCGTTGCGCGGCACGCCGGCGGCTTCCGCGCGCTCTTCGAACTGGCGCAGGTAGGCCAGCAACTGCGCCCGCAGGCTCGCCGGTGCCGGGTGCGCCAGGGTGCTGCGCAGCCTCGTGAGCAACGCCAGCAACGGGCCGGCGGCGCTTTCCAGGGGGTTCAGGCCCCGAGCCTGACCGGCCGGCAAGGGCGCCGCCGGCATCGCCAATGACGGCGATGGCGCGGCCGCCGGGCGGCCGGGCTCGGGCGCACGGCCACCGGGGCGCGGCATGAATTGGGTGCGGTCATTGGCCGGGGACGGCTGCCCTGCCGAATCGTCGAAAGGATGCATCGCGACTTATCCTCGAATGGCCCAGAAGGCCAGGTTCAAGCCCGGGAATTCCCCAGCGACGTGGAACGCGAAGCCACCGGAATGAACCAGTTGTTTCCAGTGCTCGCTGCCACGGTCGAGCTCGTAGTAGGTGGAGCCTGCGTGATACGGCAACTGCCGTGGCGCCACCGGCAGCGGCAACAGGCCGATGCCCGGCAGCTGCAGGTTGACCAGATCACGGATGTGCTCCACCGAGCCGACCTTGCTCTGCTGGGCAAAACGCCCGCGCAGGGTTTCCCCGGGCACGTCGGCGCGCACCACCAGGATGAAGCTGGCGCTCTCCAGCAGGGTGCGGTCGGCCAGCATCGCCACGTGCACGCCGTAGGCTTTCTCGACGATGGGGATCGGCGTCGCCTTGCTGTCGATCAGCATCGACAGCGCTTCGCGCAGGGCCTGCATCACCGGAGCGAAGCTCAGGGCCAGCTCGTCGTGCTGGTACTGCGGGTACTCGGCGGGGCGTCGAGTGCTGTTGGAGAAGGTCGAGAATTCGCCGGCCAGGCTCACCAGTTCGCTGTACAGGCGCTCGGGGTGCAGCGGGCTGATCTGGTTCAAGTGGCTGACCAGCGGCTGGGCGCGGTTGACCAGTTGCAGGAGCATGAAGTCGGCAATTTCCGAAGCACCGCCGGCACCCGACGCCACCACGCGCCCGGCCAGGGCCTCGCCACGCTGGTGCAACAGGCCCAGCAGCTCGCTGCGAAAGGCGCTCAGCGGCTTGGATGCGGCCACATCCAGCAGCGGCGGGATGTAGCTGTCATCCAGCACCAGGGCGCGGTCGGCGCGCTTTTCCTTGATCCGCACCACGCCGACGGCGGCATAGTCGCTCAGGCCATCGGCGGCCGTGAGCAGGCGCAAGGCGCGGGAGCCCACGGCCACCGGCGCACGGTTTTCGAAGGGGGCGTTGTCGTCGCGCACCTCGCGCACCTGGCTCAGGTAGCGGGCGCCGCCCAGTTCCTCGCCTTCGTCCACGGTATCCCGGGCGCCGGCGCGCTTGAGCGGCAGCGCCAGGTACACCAGGCCGTCGCGCAGGGTGTCGTCGATGCTCAGCGGGCTGGGCGCCAGATCGTCATGGGGAATGTTGAACGGCGTACCGTCGGGCAGCAGGCCGCGGGCGCTGACGATGGCCAGCTTGCCCTGGGCCAGCAGGCCCTGATCGATCCGCAGTTCGGAAAAGCCCCAGGCCCCCGCCGACAACGGACGGCTGCGGGCGTCGATGAGGTTTTCAAGGTAACGGTCATGCTGCTGGAAGTGCTGGGTTCCAATGAACATGCCTTCCGACCAGACCACGCGATTGTTCCAGGACATGGTTGCTCCGTTTGCCTATTGGGCAGGGCTGGATGGGGACGCCGCGAGCTCGGCGCTGACTGCGCGGACATCGAGGCCGATCTGATAGCTGTTGTTCAGGTGCGCGGCGGTATTGACGCTGACCCGCCACAGGGCCTGATCCACTTCGCGATAGCCCACCAGCAGGCCGACCTGACGGGTGGCCGGGTCCAGGGTGCGCTTGAGGCTGAACTGGTCGCCGGGCTTGACCAGCACTTCGTCCTGGTCGATCAGGTCCGGGCCGAGGGTGGCCGGGGCCCGCTCCGCCAGGGCGAAGTAGTCGGCGCGCATGAAGGTGGCCGGGTTCTTCAGTTCGAAGATCCGCACCCGCACCGGCGTGCCCTGGCCGTCGGGGCCGGGGTTGAGTCCGGCCACGGCCTGGAAATGCAGCTCCACGGTGGTGGCGCCCGGCTCGGCTGGTTTGCTCGGCTCGGCAGGCGCCGGGGCGTCCTTGGCACAGGCCGCCAGTACCAGCATGGCGACCAATGTCAGCAATCGTTGAATCATCCTGCGTCCTCAATGACGTATCAGCTGTCCGTGTATCCGTGGGTTCGGGGGAGGTTCCAGGCGCGCTCAGGAACGGCGCAGGCGCTGGGTGTGCTCTTCGTAGGCGCGACTGAACTCGCGACCGAAGAGGTCCTGGAAATCGTCCTGGGCCTCTTGGGAAATCTGCTTGTAGAGCGCGGTGAACTGCTGCCAGTTCTGCGCCTGGCGCGAGCCGCTGAACAGGTTGCCCAGGCCACCGGGACGGGCCATGCGCGCTTCCAGCTCGGCGGGTTCGAAACGCCCCAGCAAGTGCTTGATGGCCGCTTCCACGCCGGCCATGACCGCCAGCTGGTGGGCCCGCAGGTCATCGAAGCTGTCCTGCACCGCCTGGTCCGGGGCCATGAACGCCTGGTTGCTGTGGCGCAGCAGCAGGAGCATGGCCTCATCGACATTGGGGGCGAACTTCAGCGGGTTGTTTTCCACCGGGCGGATCATCGTCTGCTGCATGCGGAACTCGCCCTTGAGGCTGCTGCGGGCCCGCAACACATCGATCAGGCCCTCGACCATCAACCGGTAGCTGCGGCCCAGGCTTTCCATCTGCGCCTGGGCCTGCTGCGGGTCGATGCGCAGCTGATCCAGCCCGGCGCCACGCAGAAAGGCTTGCAACAGGTCGACCTGCGGCGCAACCGGCGCCGGAGCGGGTGCCGCGACCGGCGCCTGCGGTGCCTGGGCCGTGGGCGGCGGAGCGACCGCAGCAACAGCGAGCGGCGGCGCCGCGACCTCGACCGGCTGCGGCTGCGGCTGCGGCTGCGGCGGTTCTGCACCGAACAGGCCGATGCCGGCAAACGGGTCCGGCGCGACAGGCGCGGTCAGGGGCGCCGCCTCCGGCACGGGCACCGGGGCCGGAATCGGCCGCGCCGGCGTATCACCGACCAGGTCCCAGTCTTCCGGAATCAGCGCCCCGCCCTGGGCTGCCAGGGGCTGTGACGGTGGCACCGGCTGGGGCACGGCGGTGGGCGTCGGCGGGCGAAAATCGTGCTGCTCGGCGGGTACATGATCCGGCTGAGTGGCCGCAGGCGTGGCGCTCGGGGTCAGGAAGTCGAACAGGTCGGGGAAGGTGTCCTGGGCCGATGCGCCCTGAAAATGCGCCACCGGCGCCATGGCGATCGGCTCGATGGGCGTTGGGGCTACCGCTTGTCGGCCCATCAGCGCCTCGAAACTGTTGGAGCTGTCCCCGGAAAAAGCTTCAACCTGGGCGCGGTTGATACTGAAATCGATCCGCGCACTGATCTCGTAATCGCCAATGCGGATAACCTCGCCATCTTCCAGCGGCTCGCTGTTACCCCGGCGCATGCGAATACCGGCACGGACTAACTCCACACCATTGGTACTGTTATCGGTCAAGTAATAACGGCCATCCTTGTATTGAATGACACAATGTCGCGCCGAAACTAAGCGCTCGGGATCGGGAAGTACCCAGTCGTTATCGGAACTGCGGCCAATTGCCATCATCCCCTGATCCATTAGTTTCTCAGGGCATTGACCAGGGGTGATCTTGTGATAACTAGTGATAGTCAAACACAGCGACATTTCGCCTCCTTGCTGTACTTCCGCGTGCGAACCGGTGCCGGGAAAAAAGTTCCGTAAAAAAATGAAAAGTCCGCAAAAAATCCTTTAAACAGCACCGTTCACAGCATGTTCGCTCAACTTGAACCGCACAGATGACAAAAGCTCTGCGCCCCGCCTCAATCTGACTCGCCGGTCAGGGAACTAAGTAAGTCGACATAACAGTGTCACGCGGGGCGAATAGCTTACCTTGACAAGCCACAACTACTACACCAAAAATGCACAACTTCTTGAACACGGATGATGGCTCACTAGTATCAACGAGTCCATGTTTACCAAGAAATGTGCGCGAGTTCACAAACAACTAGTGCATTAATTGCCTGACTGTCCTGCAGGCTGATAGGGAGATCGAACCAGGTGGATGTACCGATGTTGCTCGCCGCCATTTCAGCAACTTCGCCTTGTGGCGAAGATCTGGAATATGACGCGGATTTCCTGCACTTGGAGCGGGCCGCACAAGGTCAGCCCGAGCGCAGCATGGGCGACTCGATCCTCCCGGCCGAGCCGCCGGACTGGCGCAGCATCCAGCAGCAGAGCCTGGACTTGCTGGCCCGCAGCAAAGACCTGCGCATCACCCATTTTCTCGTGCAGAGCACCCTGGCCCTCGAAGGCCTGCCAGGCCTGGCCACCTGCCTCGAACTGATCAACGGCCTGCTCCGCGATTACTGGGCGGACCTGCACCCGCGCCTGGACGCCGATGACGACAACGACCCCACGGTGCGCATCAACGCCCTGGCCGGCCTGGCCTCCGACACCACCATCGGCCTGCTGCGCGAAGCCCAGCTGACCCGTTCCCGGACCTTCGGCCCGGTGACGGTGCGGGCCGCGCTGAACGCCGCCGGCCTGCAGCACTTCTCCGGTGAAAGCCTGGGTTCCGATCACCTGGCCGGCGCCCTGCAAGACAGCGACCCCGAGCACCTGGAGGCCATTCGCAACGCCTTGAGCAACGCTCGCTCGGCCGTCGAAGCCATCGAAAAGCAGGTCAGCGAACAGGTGGGTTCCGCCAGCGGCGTCGACCTCACGGCCCTCAAGCAACCGCTGCGCCTGGCGCTGCAGGTGCTGGGCCAGCATGCCCCGCAAACCGGCGACAGCGCGGCCGATGAACCCGCCGAAGCCGCCGCCAGCGAAGCCGGAAACGCGCCCGTGGCGCCCGCCGCAGCGCGGATTTCCGGCGAGATCAACAGCCGCGACGACGTGCTGCGCAGTCTCGACCGGCTGCTGGCCTACTACAGCCGGCATGAGCCATCGAGCCCGCTGCCGGTGTTGCTCAACCGGGCCAAGAATCTGGTCAACGCCGACTTCGCGGCCATCGTGCGCAATCTGATTCCCGATGGCATGTCCCAATTTGAAAACCTGCGCGGCCCCGAATCCGACTAACCCCGAAGCGGCCGAACAGTATCGTCAGCGGCAACCACCGACCGACGCCAACACCGTCGCAGCAGCGACCAGGAGCACAACGTGGCGAAGCAAAGTTCTCAGAAGTTCATCGCGCGCAACCGCGCGCCCCGGGTGCAGATCGAGTACGACGTCGAACTCTACGGCGCCGAGAAAAAGGTCCAGCTGCCCTTCGTCATGGGCGTGATGGCCGACCTCGCCGGCAAGCCCGCCGAACCCCTGGCGGCCGTGGCCGATCGCAAGTTCCTGGAAATCGACGTCGACAACTTCGACTCGCGCCTCAAGGCCATGCAGCCTCGGGTGGCCTTCCACGTGCCCAACGAGCTGACCGGCGAAGGCAACCTGAGCCTGGACATCACCTTCGAGAGCATGGACGACTTCAGCCCTGCCGCGGTGGCGCGCAAGGTCGATTCGCTGAACCAGCTGCTGGAGGCCCGCACCCAGCTGGCCAACCTGCTGACCTACATGGACGGCAAGACCGGCGCCGAAGAAATCATCATGAAAGCCATCAAGGATCCGGCGTTGCTCCAGGCCCTGGCCAGTGCGCCAAAGCCTGCTGACTCCGAGCCGAACGCGTAACTCAGGACCAACGATCATGACCGAATTGATGCGTGACAATCAGGCCCAACCCGGCGCCACCGAGCAGGCCAGCGAATTCGCTTCGCTGCTGCTGCAGGAATTCAAGCCCAAGACCGAGCGCGCTCGCGAAGCCGTGGAAACCGCCGTGCGGACCCTGGCCGAGCAGGCCCTGGCGCAGACCGACCTGGTGTCCAACGACGCCATCAAGTCGATCGAATCGATCATCGCCGCCATCGACGCCAAGCTCACCGCCCAGGTCAACCAGGTGATCCATCACCCGGAATTCCAGAAACTGGAAAGCGCCTGGCGTGGCCTGCACTACCTGGTCAACAACACCGAGACCGACGAGCAGCTGAAGATCCGCGTGCTCAACATCTCCAAGCCGGAGCTGCACAAGACCCTGAAGAAGTTCAAGGGCACGGCCTGGGACCAGAGCCCGATCTTCAAGAAAATGTACGAAGAGGAATACGGCCAGTTCGGCGGCGAGCCTTACGGCTGCCTGGTGGGCGACTACTACTTCGACCAGTCGCCACCGGACGTGGAACTGCTGGGCGAGCTGTCCAAGGTCTGCGCGGCCATGCACGCCCCGTTCATCGCCGCGGCTTCGCCAACCGTGATGGGCATGGGCTCGTGGCAGGAACTGTCCAACCCGCGGGACCTGACCAAGATCTTCACCACCCCGGAATACGCCGGCTGGCGCTCGCTACGTGAATCGGAAGACTCGCGCTACATCGGCCTGACCATGCCGCGCTTCCTCGCACGCCTGCCGTATGGCGCCAAGACCGACCCGGTGGAAGCCTTCGCCTTCGAAGAGAACACCGACGGCGCCGACAGCTCCAAGTACACCTGGGCCAACGCCGCCTACGCCATGGCGGTGAACATCAACCGCTCGTTCAAGCATTTCGGCTGGTGCTCGCGGATCCGCGGCGTGGAGTCCGGTGGCGAGGTGGAAAACCTCCCGGCCCACACCTTCCCCACCGACGACGGTGGCGTGGACATGAAGTGCCCGACCGAGATCGCCATCTCCGACCGCCGTGAAGCGGAACTGGCGAAGAACGGCTTCATGCCGCTGCTGCACAAGAAGAACACCGACTTCGCCGCCTTCATCGGCGCCCAGTCGCTGCAGAAGCCCGCCGAATACGACGACCCGGACGCCACCGCCAACGCCAACCTGGCCGCGCGCCTGCCGTACCTGTTCGCCACCTGCCGCTTCGCCCATTACCTGAAGTGCATCGTGCGCGACAAGATCGGCTCCTTCAAAGAGAAGGACGAGATGCAGCGCTGGCTGCAGGACTGGATCCTCAACTACGTCGACGGTGACCCGGCGCATTCCACCGAAACCACCAAGGCCCAGCACCCGCTGGCCGCGGCGGAAGTGGTGGTCGAGGAAGTCGAAGGCAACCCGGGCTACTACAACTCCAAGTTCTTCCTGCGCCCGCACTACCAGCTCGAAGGGCTGACCGTGTCGCTGCGCCTGGTATCCAAACTGCCGTCCGCCAAGGGCGCCTGACCCATAACCGAATCAAACCTGTAGCCGCTGTCGCAGCGGCTACGGAAGCTGAATCAACATCGTGGCGAGTGCCACACAGGGAGAAAACATGGCTGTTGATATTTTCATCAAGATCGGTGACATCAAGGGCGAGTCCATGGACAAAGCCCACAAGGACGAGATCGACGTGCTGAACTGGAGCTGGGGCATGTCCCAGTCCGGCAACATGCACGTCGGCGGTGGCGGCGGCGCGGGCAAGGTGAACATCCAGGACCTGTCGCTGACCAAGTACGTCGACAAGGCCTCGCCGAACCTGATGATGCATTGCTCCAGCGGCAAGCACATCGACAAGGTGCGCCTGACCGTGCGCAAGGCCGGCGGCGAAAGCCAGGTCGAGTACATGATCATCGACCTGGAAGAAGTGCTGATCACCTCGCTGAGCACCGGCGGTTCGGGCAGCGATGACCGCCTGACCGAGAACATCACCCTGAACTTCGCCCAGGTGGCGGTCGAGTACCAGCCGCAGAAAGCCGACGGCACCAAGGACGGCGGCCCGATCAAGTACGGCTGGAACATCCGCTCGAACACCAAGCGCTGATCCGCTGCGGTCGCGGCCCCCGGGCCGCGACCGACCCGCCCCGCGTGCCCGGCGTGGCGCGGGGACGGCTGGCGAGGACCAGGTCCTCGTGAGTCTCTGGTTATGCCCCTTTTCGTGACGTCATGCCCGCGCCATCCGATCCTGGAGCGAACCCTTTGGTAACCGACATCGCCGCCCGCGATCGCTTGCAACCCTCTTTGCTGGATCGTCTGACCGACGATGAACCCGGCAACCTGAAAGAAAGCCCGGACAAACGCGTGCTGTCCCTGAGCCAGCTCAAGGCCTCGGTGCTGCGCGACCTGGCATGGCTGCTCAATACCACGTCGCTGCTGGAAGCCGACGCCACCCTGCATACCCCCGCCGGTACTTCGGTGGTCAACTACGGCCTGCCGGCCCTGGCCGGGTACAGCGCATCAAGCATCGATATCCCGGCCCTGGAGGCCCTGATCCACCAGGCCATCGCCACCTTCGAACCACGCATCCTGCGCAACACCCTGCGGGTCCGCGCGCGCACCGCGCCCGGCGAGATGAACCACAACGCCCTGAGCTTCGAGATCGAGGGCGATCTGTGGGCCCAGCCGATGCCCCTGCGCCTGCTGCTGCAAACCGACATGGACCTGGAATCCGGCCATGTACGGGTGGTGCATGCCGATTCCCGGAGACGCGCATGAATCCGCGTCTCTTGGAGCTGTACAACCAGGAACTGCACCACGTGCGCGAAAGCGCCGCGGAGTTCGCCAAGGAATACCCGAAGATCGCCAGCCGCCTGACCCTGTCGGGCATGGACTGCGCCGACCCCTATGTCGAGCGCCTGCTGGAAGGCTTTGCCTACCTGACGGCCCGGGTGCAGCTCAAGCTCGATGCCGAGTACCCGACCTTCACCCACAACCTGCTGGAGATCGCCTACCCGCACTACCTGGCGCCGACCCCGTCGATGACCGTGGTGCAGTTGCAGGCCGATCCCGACGAAGGCTCCCTGAGCAGCGGCTTCACCCTGCCCCGCGATACCAGCCTGCGGGCCGCCCTGGGCCGCGATACCCAGACCTGCTGCGAATACCGCACCGCGCACCCGGTGACCCTGTGGCCGCTGCAGGTCAGCCAGGCCGAATACTTCGGCAACCCGGGGGCGGTGCTCGGGCGCCTGGCCGCCAGCGAACCCAAGGCCAAGGCCGGGCTGCGCCTGACCCTGCGCACCGGCGCCGAGCTGCCGTTCAACAGCCTGGCCCTGGACAGCTTGCCGCTGTACCTCAACGGCAACGACGAACAACCGTTCCGCCTCTACGAACAATTGCTGGGTAACGCCTGCGCGGTGTTCGCCCGCGCCCCGGGCGGCGACTGGGTCGAGCGCCTGCCCCAGGATGCCCTGCGCTCCCGGGGTTTCGACGATCGCGACGCGGCGCTGCCAGTGGTGCCCCAGGCGTTCCAGGGCTACCGCCTGTTGCAGGAGTACTTCGCCCTGCCCAACCGCTTCCTGTTCGTCGAGTTCGCCCAGCTGGGCCGTGCGGTGCAACGTTGCGCCGGCCAGGAACTGGAGCTGATCGTGCTCTTCGAGCGCTTCGAGCAGAACCTGGAAGGCAGCGTCGGCGCCGCCCAATTCGTGCCCTTCTGCACCCCGGCGATCAACCTGTTTCCCAAGCGCCTGGACCGCATCCACCTGTCCGATCGGGTCAACGAGCACCACGTGATCGCCGACCGCACCCGGCCGATGGATTTCGAAGTACACTCGCTGAGCGCCATCAGCGGCCACGGCACCGGGCCGGAGCAGCCGTTCCTGCCGTTCTACGCGGTGCGCGACCCGTCCCGCTACGGCCGCGACCAGGCCTACTACATCGTCCGCCGCGAGCCGCGAGTGCTGTCCAGCGACCAGCGCCGCAACGGTCCGCGCTCGACCTACATCGGCAGTGAATCCTTCATCAGCCTGGTGGACAGTCGGCAGGCGCCCTATCGCCACGACCTGCGCCAGCTCGGGGTCAGTGCGCTGTGCACCAACCGCGACCTGCCGCTGTTCATGAACGTGGGCAGTGGCAAGACCGATTTCACCCTGGCCGACAGCGCCCCGGTGCAGGCCATCCGCTGCCTGGCGGGGCCGAGCCGGCCGCGCCCCAGCCATGCCCACGACGGCAAGGCCTGGCGCCTGATCAGCCAGTTGTCGCTGAACTACCTGTCGCTCGCCGAACAGGGCCAGGGCGCGGCCGCCCTGCGCGAGCTGCTGCGCTTGTATGGCGACAACAACGACGCGGCCCTGCAATTGCAGATCGAAGGCCTGCGGGAAGTCAGCAGCAAAGCGGTGACCCGGCGCCTGCCAATGCCCGGGCCGATCGTCTTTGGCCGGGGCCTGGAGATCACCCTGGAATTCGATGAAAACGCGTTTCGCGGCACCGGGGTGTTCCTGCTCGGCGCGGTCTTCGAGCGCTTCCTGGCACGTTACGTGTCGATCAACAGTTTTACCGAGACGGTGATCCGTACCACCGAACGCGGCGAGATCATGCGATGGAAAGCCCAGCCCGGACGGCGTCCGACTCTTTGAATACGCTGGCGGCGATGCACGCCGAGCCCTGGGAGTACGACTTCTTCCAGGCCCTGCGGCGTATCGAATGCCTGTCGCCACAACTGCCGCGCTTCGGTCACTCGTTGCGCCTGGCGGACGATCCTTTGCGCCTGGGCCAACAAGCCGACTGCACCTTTGCCCCGGCCACCCTGGCCTCGGTGACCCCCGGCAGCGACGGCGCGGCCACGCGCCTGGAGCAGTTCTTCTTCGGCCTCGGCGGACCCAACGGCCCCTTGCCGCTGCACATCACCGAGTACGTGCGCGAGCGCCAGCGCAACAACGCCGACAGCACCAGCAAGCGCTTTCTCGATGTGTTCCACCACCGCCTGCTGAGCCTGTTCTACCGGGCTTGGGCCGAAGCCCGGCCGACGGTGAGCCACGACCGCCCGGACGACGACTACTGGTCCGCGCGCCTCGCCGCCCTGAGCGGCCGGGGCATGCCCAGCCTGCTCAAGCAGGGGCTGATTCCCGACACCGCCAAGCTGCACTACAGCGGCCACCTGGCGGCCCAGACCCGCTACCCCGACGGCCTGCGGGCGATCATCGGCGAGTATTTCGGCCTGCCGGTAGCGATCGAGGAATACGTCGGCCAGTGGCTGGAGCTGCCCGAGCGCAGCCGGCTCGGGGTCCGGTCCCACCAGCTGGGGGTGGACTTCTGCCTGGGCAGCCACGTCTGGGACCGCCAGCACAAATTCCGCATCCGCCTGGGGCCGCTGAAACTCGACGAGTACCTGGGGATGCTGCCCGACGGCCAGCAGTTCAAGGAACTGGTGGCCTGGGTCGGCGAATACCTGGGGCATGAACTGGACTGGGACCTGAACCTGGTCCTGCAGAAGGACGAAGTGCCCAAGCTGCAACTCAACGGCCGCCAGCGCCTGGGTTTCAATACCTGGCTCGGTCAACCCGGCAGTGATGCCAAGGACCTCATTCTGGCCCGGCACTACGCCGATCAGGCCACTACCTCACAAACACCAAGGAGCACAGAGCATGGGTGAAATCAGTCGCGCGGCGCTGTTCGGCAAACTCAACAGCGTTGCCTACAAAGCCATCGAGGCCGCCACGGTCTTCTGCAAACTGCGGGGCAACCCCTATGTGGAACTGGCCCACTGGCTGCACCAGTTGCTGCAACTGACGGATTCGGACCTGCACCGCATCATCCGCCAGTTCAACCTGGAGCCGGCGCGCCTGGCCAAGGACCTGACCGAAGCCCTGGACCGCCTGCCCCGGGGCTCGACCTCGATCACCGACCTGTCGTCCCACGTCGAGGAAGCGGTGGAGCGCGGCTGGGTCTATGGCAGCCTGATGTTCGGCGAAAGCCAGGTGCGCACCGGCTACCTGGTGATCGGCATTCTCAAGACTCCGAGCCTGCGCCATGCGCTTTTGGGGCTGTCCCGGGAGTTCGACAAGATCAAGGTCGAAACCCTGTGCGAACGCTTTGACGAATACATCGGCGACTCGCCGGAAAACGCCCTGAGCGCCAGCGACGGCTTCAATGCCGGCGCGGTGCCCGGCGAAGCCAGCGGCGCCATGGCCCCCAGCGCCCTGGGCAAGCAGGAAGCCCTGAAGCGCTTCACCGTCGACCTCACCGAGCAGGCCCGCAGCGGCAAGCTCGACCCCATCGTCGGCCGTGACGAAGAGATCCGCCAACTGGTGGACATCCTCATGCGCCGCCGGCAGAACAACCCGATCCTCACCGGCGAGGCCGGGGTCGGCAAGACCGCGGTGGTGGAAGGTTTCGCCCTGCGCATCGTCGCCGGTGACGTACCGCCGGCGCTCAAGGACGTGGAACTGCGCAGCCTCGACGTCGGCCTGCTGCAGGCCGGCGCCAGCATGAAGGGCGAGTTCGAACAGCGCCTGCGCCAGGTCATCGAGGACGTCCAGGCCTCGCCCAAGCCGATCATCCTGTTCATCGACGAAGCCCACACCCTGGTGGGTGCCGGTGGCGCCGCCGGCACCGGCGACGCGGCCAACCTGCTGAAACCGGCCCTGGCCCGCGGCACCCTGCGCACCGTGGCAGCCACCACTTGGGCCGAGTACAAGAAGCACATCGAGAAAGACCCGGCCCTGACCCGGCGCTTCCAGGTGGTGCAAGTGGCCGAGCCGTCGGAAGACAAGGCGCTGCTGATGATGCGCGGCGTGGCCTCGACCATGGAACAGCACCATCAGGTGCAGATCCTCGACGAAGCCCTGGAAGCCTCGGTCAAGCTGTCGCACCGCTACATTCCGGCGCGCCAGTTGCCGGACAAATCCGTGAGCCTGCTGGACACCGCCTGCGCCCGGGTCGCCATCAGCCTGCACGCGGTGCCGGCCGAAGTGGATGACAGCCGCCGGCGCATCGAGGCCCTGGAAACCGAGCTGCAGATCATCGCCCGGGAACAGGCGATCGGCGTGGCCATCGGCCAGCGCCAGGTCAACAGCGAGAACCTCCTGGCCGCCGAGCGCGAGCGCCTGGCCGAGCTGGAAAGCCGCTGGGCGCAAGAGAAGACCCTGGTCGACGAACTGCTGGCGACCCGCGCCCAACTGCGCGAGAGCGTCGGCCTGGTGGACAGCGACGTCGGCGATGACAGCCACGGCCTGCGCGAGAAGCTGGTGGACCTGCAGCAGCGCCTGAGTGCCTTGCAAGGCGAGAGCCCGTTGATCCTGCCAACCGTGGACTACCAGGCGGTGGCCTCGGTGGTCGCCGACTGGACCGGGATTCCGGTGGGGCGCATGGCCCGCAACGAACTGGAAACCGTGCTCAACCTCGACCAGCACCTGAAAAAACGCATCATCGGCCAGGACCACGCCCTGCAGATGATCGCCAAGCGCATCCAGACCTCCCGCGCCGGCCTCGACAACCCGAACAAGCCGATTGGCGTGTTCATGCTGGCGGGCACCTCCGGGGTGGGCAAGACCGAAACCGCCCTGGCCCTGGCCGAAGCCCTGTACGGCGGCGAGCAGAACGTCATCACCATCAACATGAGCGAGTTCCAGGAAGCCCACACCGTGTCCACCCTCAAGGGCGCCCCGCCGGGCTACGTCGGCTACGGCGAAGGCGGCGTGCTCACCGAAGCGGTACGGCGCAAGCCCTACAGCGTGGTGCTGCTGGACGAAGTGGAAAAAGCCCACCCGGACGTGCACGAGATGTTCTTCCAGGTGTTCGACAAGGGCGTCATGGAAGACGGCGAAGGCCGCATGATCGACTTCAAGAACACCCTGATCCTGCTCACCACCAACGCCGGCACCGAGCTGATCGCCAACGTCTGTGGCAACCCCGCGGACCTGCCCGAGCCCGAGGAAATCGCCAAGGCCCTGCGCCAGCCATTGCTGGAGATCTTCCCGCCGGCGCTGCTGGGGCGCCTGGTGACCATCCCCTACTACCCGCTCAGCGACGACATGCTCAAGGCGATCACCCGCCTGCAACTGGGACGGATCAAGAAGCGCGTGGAGAGCACCCACAAAGTGCCGTTCGACTTCGACGACGGGGTCGTCGACCTGATCGTCTCGCGCTGCACCGAAACCGAAAGCGGCGGCCGGATGATCGACGCCATCCTCACCAACAGCCTGCTGCCGGACATGAGCCGCGAGTTCCTGACCCGCATGCTCGAAGGCCAGGCCCTGGCCGGGGTGCGCATCAGCCAGCGGGACAACGAACTGCACTACGACTTCAGCGAGCCAGCCTGATCCCACAGCCCCTGCTTCCGTAGGAGCTGGCTTGCCAGCGAAACGCGCCACGGTGATGGACCCGGCGCCTTCGCGAGCAAGCTCGCTCCTACGGGATTTGTGGCGCCAGGCACACCACGCATTCAACGAGAGCGACGATGTTATTTCAGCAATCCACACGACTGGCACAGGTCAACTGCCCCCTGGGACCGGACGTCCTGCTGCTCAAGAGCATGGGCGGCGGCGAAGAACTGGGGCGCCTGTTCGACTACCAGCTGCAACTGACCTCCAGCGACGCCAACATCGACCTCAACCAGCTGCTGGGCAAGCCCATGGGCCTCAGCGTGCAGCTGGACGGCGGTGGCCAGCGGCACTTCCACGGCATCGTCGCGCGCTGCAGCCAGAACATCGACACGGGCCAGTTCGCCAGCTACCAGGTGACCCTGCGGCCCTGGCTGTGGCTGCTCAGCCGCACCTCCGATTGCC
This sequence comes from Pseudomonas saponiphila, assembly GCF_900105185.1. Lineage (NCBI taxonomy): Bacteria > Pseudomonadati > Pseudomonadota > Gammaproteobacteria > Pseudomonadales > Pseudomonadaceae > Pseudomonas > Pseudomonas saponiphila. The sequence continues at coordinate 151,304 of NZ_FNTJ01000002.1, forward strand.
GGATTTTCCAGCACCTGAGCATCCCGCAGATCATCAAGCAGGTGTTCCGCGACCTGGGCTTTTCCGATTTCGAAGACGCCCTGAGCCGCCCCTACCGGGAGTGGGAGTACTGCGTGCAGTACCGCGAAACCAGCTTCGATTTCGTCAGCCGGCTGATGGAGCAGGAAGGCATCTACTACTTCTTCCGTCACGAGAAGGACCGCCATGTGCTGGTGCTGGCCGACGCCTACGGCGCCCACAGCAGCGTGCCCGGCTATGCCACGGTGCCCTACTACCCGCGGGACGAGCAGCAGCGCGAGCGCGACCACCTGTTCGACTGGCACCTGGCCCAGGAGGTGCAGCCCGGCTCGCTGGAACTCAACGACTACGATTTCCAGCGCCCCAGCGCGCGCATCGACGTGCGCTCGGCCATGCCCCGGCCCCACGCCGCCGGCGACTATCCGCTGTATGACTATCCGGGCACCTACGTGCAAAGCAGCGATGGCGAGCATTACGCGCAGACCCGCATCGAAGCCCTGCAAAGCCTGCACGAGCGCATCGAGCTCAGCGGCAACGCCCGGGGCCTGGGCGTGGGTAACCTGTTCACCCTCAGCGGTTTCAGCCGCCAGGACCAGAACCGCGAATACCTGATCGTCGGCATCCGCTACTACCTGGTCCAGGAGAGCCTGGAAACCGGCGGTGGCGGCGGCTCGGCGCAGTTCGAAAGCCACCTGACCTGCATCGATGCCCAGCAGAGCTTCCGCCCCCTGGCCAGCACCCACAAGCCCATGGTCCAGGGCCCGCAGACCGCACGGGTGGTGGGCCCGGCCGGGGAAGAGATCTGGACCGACCAGTACGGCCGGGTCAAGGTGCATTTCCACTGGGACCGCCACGACCAGTCCAACGAAAACAGCTCGTGCTGGATTCGCGTGTCCCAGGCCTGGGCCGGGAAGAACTGGGGCTCGATGCAGATCCCGCGGATCGGCCAGGAAGTGATCGTCAGCTTCCTCGAAGGCGACCCCGACCGCCCGATCATCACCGGCCGGGTGTACAACGCCGAGCAGACCGTGCCCTACGACCTGCCGGCCAATGCCACCCAGAGCGGCATGAAGAGCCGGTCGAGCAAGGGCGGCAGCCCGGCCAACTTCAACGAAATCCGCATGGAAGACAAAAAGGGCGCCGAGCAGCTGTACATCCACGCCGAGCGCAACCAGGACATCGTGGTCGAGGTCAATGAAAGCCATTCAGTGGGCAACAACCGCAACAAGAGCATCGGCCACGACGAGTACGTGACCATCGGCAACAAGCGCACGCGCATCGTCCAGCACGTGGATGAGCTGACGGTGGGCGAGAAGAAGCTCGACAGCATCGGCCAGAGCTACGTGATCGAGGTCGGTGAACGCCTGCGCCTGGTGTGCGGAGCCAGCATCCTGGAACTCAATGCCAGCGGCCAGATCAACCTGTGCGGGGTCAACATCAGCGTGCATGCCTCGGCCGATGCCGAGATCAATACCGGTGGCGTGCTGCACCTGAACAACGGCGGCGGCCCGGGCACCACCACCGAGGGCCAGGGCGTGCAGGGAGCCATCAGCGCCAAGGCCAAAGCGCCCTTTTCCGCCCCCAAAGGCTAATGAACGGATGCCCATGCCATGACCTATCGCCTCAATGAATTGCAGTTCCAACTGCCTGCCAGCGAACTGCAGGACGCCTCGATCAACATCCTCAAGTTCCCGGCCCTGGGCACTTCGCTGATCGTCAGCCGCAGCCTGCTGGGCGACGGCGAAACCCTGGAGAGCAGCCTGGCCAGCCAACTGCAGCGGCTGGAACAGCAAGTGCAGGAACTGCGGGTCAAGGGTCCGCAGCCGGTGCTGCTGGGCCCGTCCCAGGACATTCCGGGCCTGGAGCTGCGCAGCCAGTTCAGCAAGGGCAGCGAGCAGGTGTTCCAGTTCCAGCTGGCCCTGGTGCTGCCCGGCACCCGGCAGATGCTCGCCATGAGCTACGTCAAGGCACAGAAGCTCGGCGACGCCGAAGCCGCGCACTGGGCGCAGATCAAGCACAGCCTGGTGCTGGGCTGAGGCCGGGGCATGTCTGACGCGCTGTGGGCCGCCCGCCTGGGCGACGGGCTGGAACACACCTCGATGATGGCCGACATCCTCGGCGGCGTGCTGGAGGTGGCGGCCAACGTCGCCATCGGCGCCCTGGCGACCATGGCGGTGGCCGCGGCGGCGGGTATCACCGTGGCCACCGGCGGCCTCGGTGCCTGCGTGCTGGGGCTGGTGGTGGGCGTGGTGGTCGGCGTGGTCATGAGCAAGACCGGCGCCGACAAGGGCCTGAGCAATTTATGCGAGGGCATCGGCAATGCCCTGTTCCCGCCCTCGATCCAGGCCACCATCGCCAGCGGCTCGAAAAAGGTCCTGACCAACAACAAACCGGCGGCCCGCGCGGCCGGTATCGCCCCGCCGTCGCAGATCAGCGGCGACGGCGCCGAGGAAGGCGAAGCCACCGATACCCCTTCGGCGACCCCGGAGGAAGGCCCGGGCTTTCTCGACATGGCCAAGGAATTCTTCTCGCAGATGTGGCGGCCCACCGTGGCCTCCCCGGCGCCCGGCTCCCAGCCCAAGGAACTGGACCAGGTGACCTGCACCAAGCACCCGCCGATGCCCGTGCAGTACCTGGCCGAGGGCTCGGAAAAGGTCAGCATCGAAGGCCAGCCGGCGGTGCGCAGCGGCGACCGCAGCACCTGCGATGCCAAGGTGGTGTCCGCCGGGCCGATCTCCCCCAACGTGACCATCGGCGGCGGCTCGGTGGTGGTGCGCGAGATCCGCAGCGGCAAGACCCCGGGGGTAGGCCTGGCGGTGAGCGCGCTGATGATGCTCAAGGGCGGCAAGGGCAAGTTCCTCAGCAACCTGCCGTGCATGCTGATGGCCGGGGTCAATTCGTTTGTCGTCAGCCAGGCCACCAATGCGCTGACCCAGGCCGTCGTCGCCTCGACCCATCCGGTGCATGCAGCAACCGGGGCCAAGGTGCTCGGGGCCGACGACGATCTGGATTTCACCCTGCCAGGGCTGATGCCCATCGAATGGCAACGCTTCTACAACAGCCGCGATGAACGCCGTGACGGCCTGCTCGGAGCCGGCTGGAGCCTACCTTACGAGGTCAGTGTCCAGATCGAGCCCCACCCCGAGGGTGGCGAACGCCTGCTCTACATTGATGAACAGGGACGCCGCATCGACATGGGGGCCATTGCCCTGGGCGGCGGAGCCTTCAGCCCCGGTGAAGGCTTGAGCGTGCGACGCAACGACAACGGGCAGTTGCTGATCGAAAGCAGCGACGGCCTCTACCGTCTGTTCGAGCCGCTACCAGACGATCCTTCGCGGCTGCGCCTGGGCCAGCTGGGTGACCGCAACGACAATCGTCTGCACCTGGAATACGACTCGTCCGGGCGGCTCTGGCTGCTGCGCGACACCTTTGAACAGGCGCAGCTCGAACTGGGCTACAGCACGCACTGGCCCGATCGGATTGCCCAGGTCGAACGGCTGTACCCCGATCAGCAACGGGAAGTGCTGGTCAGCTATGACTACGATGCCGCAGGGAACCTGGCACAGGTCCGCGATAGCGAAGGGCAGGTCCAGCGGCGCTTCGCCTATGACACCGGCCAGCGGATGACCGAGCACCAGTTGGCCACCGGGCTGCGCTGCTTCTACCAGTGGACCCTGTTCGCCGACCAGCAGTGGCGCGTGACCCGTCACTGGACCGACGAAGGCGATAGCTATCAGTACAACTATGATCTGGAAGCCGGCATCACCCAGGTCACCGACAGCCTGCAGCGCCTCAGCCGCCGGCGCTGGAACAGCCAGTTGCAGATCGTCGAGTACACCGACAACCTCAACCAGACATGGGCCTTCGAGTGGAACGACGAACGCCAACTGCTCAGCGCCACTGACCCCTTGGGAGGGCGCTATGCCTATAGCTACGACGAAACCGGCAACCTGATCGCCGAGACCGATCCTCTGGGGCACAGCCATTCGACCTTGTGGCTGGAACACTGGTCGCTGCCACAGACCCTGACCGATCCCGCCGGCAACAGCTGGCACTTGCGCTACGACCCCAGAGGCAATTGCATCGCCGAAACAGACCCGCTAGGCCAGGTGACTCAGTACCGCCATGACGCACATGGGCAGGTGGTGGAGATCATCGATGCCGCGGGAAGAAGCCGGAAGATGCGCTGGAACTCGTCCGGGCAATTGCTTGAACACCTGGATTGCTCGGGCTATCCGACTCGCTTCGAATACGATCGACGTGGCAACGTGAAAGCCATCATCGATGCCCTTGGCGAGCACACCCGGTTCCATTACGACTGCCAGGGACGGTTGCTGAGCAGCCAACTGGCCGATGGCCGCGCCGAGCATTTTCAACGCAGCAGCAACGGCCAACTGCAGGGCTACACCGACCCGTCCGGCTACACCACGCTCTACCAGTACAACCGGCGCGGGCAGATACGCCAGCGCACCGACGCCCACGGCCGACAGGTCCGGTTCGACTATGACGCGTTCGGACGGCTGCTGGCGCTCACCAACGAAAACGGCGAAAGCTATCGCTTTGCCTGGGATGCCGGCAACCGTCTGAGCGAACAGCAGGATCTCGACGGCAGTGCCAAGCGCTATGGCTATGACCCACTGAACAACGTCGTCGAACTCCAGGCCCATGCCGCGCCTTATGGCTCCGGACCGAGCACCGTGCCCGCGCAACCAATCGCGCCGATCATCCACAGGTTCGAGCGCGATGCCGTGGGGCGGCTGCTGGCCAAGATCACGGACGACGGACGCAGCCAATACACCTACGATCCCTTGAACCAACTGACCGCCGCCAGCTTTACCGACAACCTCGGCAACCAGCAGGCACTGAGTTTCAGCTACGACGCCCTGGGCCAATTACTCGAAGAACACACAGCGGCCGGCAGCCTGAAACACCGATACGACGAACTGGGCAATCTGACTCAGACCCAGCTACCGGACGCGCGCTGGCTCAATCGGCTCTATTACGGCAGTGGCCATCTGCACCAGATCAATCTCGATGGCCAGGTAATCAGCGATTTTCAACGTGATCGCCTGCACCGTGAAGTGCTGCGCACCCAGGGCCAGATCAGCACCCGCAGCGAATACGACCGTTGTGGCCGCCTGCGCGCACGCCTGCGGCACTCCAGCCTGTTGGCAAACACCTTGCCGACAGCCCCGGAACGGCACCTCGAGTACGACGACAGCGATAACCTGGTAGGCCTGGCCGAGCGGCATGTCAACGGGCAACATCGACAACTGTTCCATTACGACGCGACCGGGCGAATCATCGCCAGCCAGGACGGCCTGCAGGGCCAGAAGGAAACCTTCGCCTACGACGCCGCCGCCAATTTGCTTGACGGCCCGAAAGCAGGCGCCGGGCTGGTGGTGCACAACAAGTTGCTGACCTACCAGGACAAGCGCTACCGCTACGATGCCTTTGGACGAATGGTTGAAAAACGCAGTGGTCGGCGAGGCGTGCAACGGTTTGCCTACGATGCCGAACACCGTTTGATCGAAGTGCGCAATCAGACCGCCAACGGCGAAACCCTGGTCAGGATGCGTTACGACGTCCTGGGTCGACGCATCAGCAAGAGTGAGTACGACAGCCAGGGCAACCTTCTGGGTGAAACCCGATTCATCTGGGATGGCCTGCGGCTGCTGCAGGAACAGCGTAATCAACAGACCAGCCTCTATGTCTATGAAGACCTGGGCCACGCGCCCCTGGCGCGGGTCGATGGCCTCGGCGCACAACAGAAGATCCGCTACTACCACAACGACCTGAATGGCCTGCCTCACCAGCTTTGCGAGCCTGACGGCCACAGCGTCTGGCAGGCCCGTTATCAGGTCTGGGGCAACACCGTCGAAGAAAAACGCGAGCCCTACTACATCGAGGAACAGAATCTCAGGTTCCAGGGCCAGTACCTGGACCGCGAGACCGGGCTGCACTTCAACACGTTCCGTTTCTACGACCCGGATATCGGACGCTTCACTACGCCGGACCCCATCGGCCTGGCCGGAGGCTTGAACCTCTATCACTATGCTCCCAACCCCATCGGCTGGATCGACCCGCTGGGCTGGATCTGCAAATCGGCCTACAGCGGCAGAAGGGGCACCACGAAGGCCAAGGCCGACCTCGAGAGGAACGGTTTCACTGTGGTAGCTGAAGAACTGACCATGAAGGTCAAGCATCCAGTCACCCAGAAGTCCTACCGCATCAGGGCAGATATCATCGCCCAGGACAAAGCCGGTAACTACCACGTGTTCGAAGTCAAGAATGGCAGCGGCAAACTGACCAAGAACCAACAGGGATCGGGAATGTTCGACATGAACAATCCGGCCAACACCCACGGTGGCCTGGGCGGCGGCCTGATCAGACCGTCCGGTGCCACCCAAGGCCAGTTCGAAGTGGCGACCAAAAGCGGCAAAAGCACACCGTTCGGTGGAAATGGCGCACAGCATTCGGCCAACTTCTGGCTTCTTCGCTATTGAACGAGTAATCGAGAAATGAAAGCAGACACCAAGGAATTGCGCAGCAACTTCGAAAAAGCACTCCAGCTTTGCTTGAAGAGTGAGCTCTCGGCTTATCCCGGAGCCAAAGTCACCAGGAACAAAGTGGTGATTGCACATAAGGAATCGGGCGCCGTGGCGACCTTGCATTTCGAGTATCTGGCCAATACCCGCGCCTACGAAATCATCATCTTCGTCGAACACCCGGCCCTGCAGGCCGAGATCGAGCGCATAAGCCCACCCTACCCGTCCAACCTGGCCAATCCGAAATTGGTCTACTGCATGTCGACAGTCAGCGAAAAAGACGGCTGTCCACTGCTGCCAGTGACAGAGCAAGGCATTGAAAACACCTGCCAGGTGATTCTGCGCCGGCTCCAGGATGTTCACCTGCCTATCCTGTACAACCTCTTCAATGTCAGCCCCGCACTGGCGAGCGATGTCATCGAGAGGCCAAAGTATTACGCCTATCCGGTGCCGCTGATCTTTATCGCCTTGAAAACCAACGCAATCAAACCGGACGACGGAACCCTTGCGAAGATTCTGAGCGAGCAGACCCTGGGCTATACCAAGCACCAGGAACTGAAAGAGTCGTTCAACAAGCAACTCCTGACAGAACTGGGCTGAGCGCTTGCTTTAGAGCGGGGCAGATCGCCGCACCACGCTTTCCGGCGCGGCTGACGAACGCCAGCGCGACCTGCAGATCCTTTTCGAAGCCCTCGAAGGTCGCGCGATCGGCGGCGTAATACGCCGCTGGCTCAGGCGCTTCGATGAGCCGACCGTGGGACGCCTGACCACGCCGGAGCCTATTGTGATCAGGAACAGATGATGATCTTGAGCTGGAAACCCCCGATCCGATACAACCCGAAGCTGATCGGTTCCTACGACGTCGAGAGCGGCGCCTATGAAACCCCGGGCTCCAGCTTCGACTACCTGGCCCTGCTCGCCGGGCAGCCGTATCCAAAGACGACGGACACGCCGCCGGTGTTTTTCCAGTGCAAGGCGAAGAAGCTGCTGGAGCACGATTGCCTGTGGCTGCTGGGGGGCATTCCCCTGGTGTCGGCGCGCCTGGCGGACTTTCTCCGCCAGCAGGCGCCGGCCGATGTCGAGCTGATCCAGCCCTTGCGCCTGGTGGCCGACCACCAGGAGGTCAGCCAGCCGTACTACATCGTCAACGCCATCCAGGCCGTCAAGGCCATCGACCACGCGCGTTCCGAAGCACAGCGCGACGATGACGGCACCCTGCTCTACTTCAACAAGACCTGGTTTCTCGAAAGCGCCCCAGGCATGGGCCAGATCGCCCGGGAGCCGGAGTCCGGGGACTTGTTGATCAGCGCAACCCTGGCCGACCGCTTGATCGACACCGGCTTCAAGGGTGACAAGGGACTGGGGCTGTACAGCGCCGAACGGCGTTTCGTGCCTTATCGGAACAATGCCTGAGCGCCTGGGGGCATCCGATCAGATCGCCGAGCCGCGATTCTTGCCCGGCTGGATGATCAGTAACTGATCCAGCTCGCGCCGTCTGGCGCGGGTAACGAACGCCAGCGCGGCGGGCAGGTCCTACTCGAACCGCTCGAAGGTCGCGCGATCGATGGCGTAGTACTCCTCGTAGTCGACCACGCCGAGGCTGACCGGGAAGGAGACGTAGTGCTGGCCGCTGAGAGCTTCGATGCCCATGGAGAACATCTCCTCGCGGTTGACGAACAGATCGATGAATTTCATCTCGGTCCCGTGTAAGGCAGCCACTGGCCAAGGGTGGTCTTTCGAGGCGGACGATCAGACCTCGACCAGGTGATAACGTCCGGGTTCGCGCCAGGAAATCCGGGTGAACGTGCCGCTGAGCAGGTTCATGTCGCGCAGGTATTCAAAAACCTCGGCCGGGCACCATTCCTTGCCATCGGCAAAGGCCACGCCGAGCGTGCGCAAGGCATCGAAGAGCTGCGCCTTGCGCACGTCGTCCGCTACGTCCAGGGCATACACCCCCGGCTCGATCGTTGCGCCAAAGCCCAGGGCCACCAGGGCCGCGTCCAGCGAGGCGTCCATGACCCGAACACGTACTGCGGATTTCGGAGCACCGTGACCGGCCGTTTCGGTTGATCGTGACCGGTCATTTCGCTAACGCGTGACCGCTCATTTCGGTAGCAACGTGACCGATTTTCCGCCTGTTCCGAAACAGGTGGTCACGGCTTACCGAAATCGCCGGTCACGACTTAGCGAAAGCCTTCCCCTTCGTTGCGCATGACCTGATGCGCCGCCATCCTCGACCGATTTCGGGAGAGGAAGATGGCGGCGCCGCGAGTAGCCATGCGAAACATCAAAGAATGTCTGCGCCTCAAGTTTGAGGCCGGCTTGTCCCACGAGAAGATTGCCCGTGCCTTGCAGCTGTCCAAGGGCGTGGTTAGCAAGTACATCGCGGCGGCGCGGGTGGCCGGGCTGGACTGGCCGGCGCTGGTGGCCATGGACGAGGCCGCGCTGGCGGCCGCCTTGTTTGCACCGACGTCGACGAACAAGCCGCGCGGTGAGCGAGTGCTGCCCGATGTGCTGAGCATCCACCGCGAGTTGCGACGCAAGGGCGTGACCTTGCAGCTGCTGTGGGAGGAATATCTCGCCGCGCATGCGGGCCAGCCGACCTACCGCTACACCCAGTTCGTCGAGCACTACCGGCGCTACGCCCAGACGCTCAAACGTTCGATGCGTCAGCTGCACCGTGCGGGCGAGAAGCTATTCATCGACTATGCCGGGCCGACGCTGCCGGTGGTCGACCCGGCCACCGGCGAAGTGCGCCGGGCGCACATCTTCGTCGCCGCCCTGGGCGCCTCGAATTACACCTATGCCTGCGCGACGCCAGGCGAAACCCAGGTGGACTGGCTGACCTCGCTGGGCCAGGCTCTGACCTACTTTGGCGGCGTGCCGGAAATGGTTGTGCCGGACAATCCGCGCGCCCTGGTCGCCCAGCCGGATCGCTACGAGCCGGGCCTGAACCGGGCCACGCTGGAGTGCGCGCGTCATTACCAGACGGTGATCCTGCCGGCACGGCCACGCAAGCCTCAGGACAAGGCCAAGGCCGAGGTGGCGGTGCAGGTGGTCGAGCGCTGGATCATGGCGCGGCTGCGCCATCGGCAGTTCTTCAGCCTGCATGCGCTTAACCAGGCCATCGCCGAGCTGCTGGAGGATCTGAATCGGCGCCCGTTCAAGCGGCTCGATGGCTGCCGGCGCGACTGGTTCGAGCGCCTGGATCGCCCGGCCTTGCGAGCGCTGCCGGTGCATCCCTACGAGGTCGCCACCTTCAAGCGCTGCAAGGTCAGCATCGACTACCACATCGAGGTCAATGGCAGCTTCTACAGCGTGCCCTCCGCCCTGGCCCGGCAGAACGTGGACGTGCGACTGACGGCACACACCCTGGAAGTGCTGCATGGCAACCGGCGGGTGGCCAGCCACCTGCTGCTGGGGCGACGCGGCGCTTACAGTACCCAGCGCGAGCACATGCCCGCGGCGCACCAGGCGCATCGCGAATGGACGCCACAACGCCTGCTCGACTGGGGCGCGCGGATCGGCCCCTACACGCGCCAACTGATCGATCACCAACTGACCCACAAGCCGCACCCGGAGATGGGCTACCGCGCCTGCCTCGGCCTGCTCTCGCTGGCCCGGCGCTATGGCAATGCACGCCTGGAAGCCGCTGCCGAACGTGCCGTACACCTGCGCGCCTTCACCGGGCGCAGCGTGCGCAACCTGCTCCAGCAAGGCCTGGATCAACAGCCGCTGCCCCAGCGTGCCGCCGAAACGACCTTACCCGGCGACCACGAGAACGTCCGTGGCGCCGACTACTACCAACCCCCGCAACAGGAGCTGTTCGATGATGCCGCAACACACCCTGAATCAACTGCACCAGCTACGCCTGGACGGCATGGCCCGCGCCCTGGAAGAGCAATGGACGCTGCCGGCCAGCCACAGCCTGAGCTTCGATGAACGCCTCGGCCTACTGCTCGACCGCGAACTGGCCTGGCGTGACAACCAGCGCCTGGTACGGCTGCGCAAGAAGGCCAAGCTCAAGTACGCCAACGCCTGCCTGGAAGATCTCGACCGCCGCACCGGACGCGCCCTGGACGAGCGTCTGATCGCCACCCTGGCCAGTGGCGACTGGATCCGCCAGCAGCACAACCTGCTGCTGACCGGCCCGACCGGTGCCGGCAAAACCTGGCTGGCCTGCGCCCTGGGCAACCAGGCCTGCCGCCAGGGCTATAGCACCCTGTACCTGCGCACCCCGCGCCTGCTGGAACAACTGCGCATCGCTCATGGCGACGGCAGCTTCGGCCGTACCCTGCAACAGCTGGCAAAGGTCGACGTCCTGGTGCTGGACGACTGGGCGCTAGCCCCGCTGGAGGAAGGAGCCCGGCATGACCTGCTGGAGGTGATCGACGACCGCGCTGGCAGCCGCTCCACCATCCTGACGAGCCAACTGCCCATCGAGCACTGGCACGGCTGGATCAACGACCCGACCCTGGCCGATGCCATCCTCGACCGCCTGGTGCACAACGCCTACCGACTGACGATGAAAGGCGAGTCGCTGCGCCGAAAAAAAGCCGAGGAACAAGCCGCATCGTGACCGATGCGATTACAATCCAGAACCCGCGCAACCGGGGTGGAAGCACCGGTCACGTATTAGCGAAACGCTCGGTCACGTTCACCGAAATCCGCACACGTACTGTGTCGGCATCCGCCTTTTCCACATAGACGTGCAATTCTTGCTCAGTCACTTACAAACACCTCAGTTAAGGTTTTGACCTCACTCAGATACTGGCGCCGGGCCTGGCGCGGGTAACGAACGCCAGCGCGGCGGGCAGGTCCTGCTCGAACCGCTCGAAGGTCGCGCGATCAATGGCGTAGTACTCCTCATAGTCGACCACGCCGAGGCTGACCGGGAAGGAGACGTAGTGCTGGCCGCTGAGTGCTTCGATGCCCATGGAGAACATCTCCTCGCGGTTGACGAACAGATCGATGAATTTCATCTGGGACCCGTGTCTCAGCGAAGGAATCAGGCCCGCTAAGGCTGAGGCTTGAGGCTCTGCATGACCTGTTTCCAGGCGGGTTCGTGGTGCACCAGGTCTTGCGGCGTGGTGGTCAGGGTGGTGATCAGCACCGCTGGCTTACGCTCGACGAACACCTGGCGCAGCATCAGCTCGCGGCCTTCGCGCTTCCAGCTGTAGTCCAGCAACACCGCGGCGTGACCGTGCATGTCGAAGTCCCAGCGCTTGATCAGGTTGAAGCCCGGCAGTTGCTGTTCGGCGGAGCGCAGCTGTCGGTCGACATAATCGGCGAAAGCCGCATCGCCCTGGCTCGGGTCGCGGCTGATGACGAAGCTGGCTTCCTGGGCACCGCCCACGGCCGGCAGCTTGAAGATGTTGATGCTCTGGTCCTGCCAGGCGTCGGGAATATCGAGATCGGCTTCTTGAATGCGATAGGAGGACAAAGGGTAGGCGTTCCATGCTGAGGGGGTAGGACAGCGACGGATTTTCAAGCAATGACCGGCAACAATCAAGGAACCCGTCGGCAACGCTGAGCAATCGTTTTCGCCCCCGCAGGTGGCACCCGGATCGGGCTCAGCGCGCCTTGAGGCAGGCGGCATAGGCCTGGGCAAAACGCCGGTCGAACTTGAGGGCCTGAGGCTCCTCGGGGTCGATGCTGACATTCCACAGGGCCTGCTGCGGTACGTCATAGCGGACCCAGCCGATGACCCCGCTGCCGGAGGTTTCGTAGAACAGCTGCAGGCTCAGTTGGTCGCCATCATCGCGGTCGATCAGCAGCTTGAGCCGCTCCGGGGTGGTGAAGTCGCGGTAGGGAAAGTCGCTGCTCCTGACCATTTCGGTGAGGTAGCCGTAGCAGCCCTGGCCCGGGTTGGCCTCATCGGCCAGGGCCGGCAGGCTGACGCCGATGAGCAGCAGACTCAGGCCCAGGGAATTCAAGTACCGCATGATTGCCCCTTGAGGGTGAGGGTTTCGACCTGGTCGTTCATCTCGATCTTCGCCAGCACCTGGCGGTCGTGGGACTCCTGGTACTCGCTGAAGTTGTTGCGCTTGAGGATGTTCAGGGTCACGCGGATGTGGGCACCGGCATTCTGGTACTCGCTGCGCTCAGGGCCCTGGGCGCCACCGGTGAGTTCCAGCAGTTGCCCGCCGCTCTTGAGGTACAGATAGCGCTCGTCCACTTCCACCAGCAGGCGCGGGGCCTTGGCTGCCACGCTGTAGTCCTCGCGGGCCAGGGAGTAGCCGCAGAGCCAGGAGCCGCGGCTGTCGTACTGCTGACTGTGGAACCAGCCGAGGGCTTCGCGATAGCCGATCTGGCCCAGGCGCGACTCGCTGGCGGCCACGGCCGCTGGCAAGTTCAGGGCGAGGATCGAGCCCAGCGCCACGGCGGCTGCGCCAGAGCGCCCCAGGCAGCGAAGTGCGGCTGCCAATGCTGGGGTTTTGACGGGGGTGCGGGTCATCCTTGGCCTTGGGTCGCGGGCAAACAATCGCGCATCCTAGCCACGCCACTACTGCTGCGCAAGAGGACGCGCCGACCCGCGGCGGGCAAAAAAAATAGGCACCCGATGCGCTCGGCGTGCCTATTTTCCCCTGCGCGCTCCCGCTGTGGGAGCCCGCGCAATGCTTATGGGTTGACGCTGTCTTTCAGCGACTTGCCCGGCTTGAATGCCACGGTGTTGCTGGCCTTGATCTTTACCGGTTCGCCGGTTTGCGGGTTCTTGCCGGTACGGGCGCCACGGTGACGTTGCAGGAAGGTACCAAAACCGACCAGGGTGACGCTGTCTTTGCGGTGCAGAGCCCCGGTGATTTCCTCAAGGATCGCGTTGAGCACGCGATTGGCCTGCTCTTTGGTCAGGTCCGCTTTTTCAGCAATGGCTGCGGCGAGTTCTGGTTTACGCATAGTGTGAAGCCTCTTTGACGGTTTTTTGTTGTTATGTCCGTGCTGTTCACGGGAACAGCGCCCAAGGCGCCGCAGGCTCTACGCTGCGGCAGACGGGTGTGAGGATGGCACGCGCTTGAAGGTGGCGCCAGTCTTGGCGCGACCTTTGTAGGGGCAAAATCCCGGTTATTCCGACAGAACGACCGGTATTTAAGCCAGCAGGGCCGGGAGTTCCTTGTTCAGGGCCAGTTTTTCCATCACCGCCGCCCCGGTCAGGGCGTAGCCCAGCAGCTGGCCGCTGGCGTCACGGCACAGCACCTTGAGGTCGGCGCCCTGCCCTTCGACGCTCCAGACACCCTCGGCGCCCCGCGGTGGCGGCGATACCACCAGCGGGCAGACCGGGGTCTTCACGGTGATCGGCATCGGCCCGTAGCTGACCGCCGTCGGCTTGCCGGCCAGGGTCTGGGCCAGCGCCCGGGCACAGTTCATCAGCGGCATCACGTACAGCAGGTTGAGGCCATCGACCTCGGCGCAATCGCCCAGGGCGTAGATGTTTGCGTGGGAAGTCTTCAGCTCGCGGTCCACCACCACGCCGCGATTGACCAGCAGCCCGGCCGCCGCCGCCAGATCGATGCGCGGGCGCAGGCCAATGGCGGAAACCACCAGGTCGCAGGCGATCACCTGACCATCGGACAGATGGGCCTCCAGGCCGTCGCCGCTGCGTTGCAGGCGGTTGAGTACCGGGCCCAGATGGAAGCGCGCGCCGAGGCTTTCCAGTCCGGCCTGGACCGCCGCCGCGGCGGCCGGGTGCAGCAGCGTCGGCATCACCTGCTCGCACGGCGCTACCAGATCCACGCTGTAGCCGCCGAGGATCAGGTCGTTGGCGAACTCGCAGCCGATCAGCCCGGCCCCCAGCAACAGCACCCGGCGCTTGCCGGCGGCAGCGTGGCGAAAGCGTGCGTAGTCTTCCAGGTCGTTGATGGGAAAGATCAGCTCGGATGCGTCGCCCTGCACCGGTACGCGCACGGTTTCCGCGCCCCAGGCCAGGATCAGATCGCGATAGGTCACCGCCTCTTCACCGATCCACAGGCGCTTGTGGCCCGGGTCGATGCCGCTGATGCGGGTGTGGGTGCGCACCTCGGCCTTGAGCTGGTCGGCCATGGCGCCGGGCTCGGCCATGCTCAGGCCGTCGGCATCCTTGTTCTTGCCGAAACCGGTGGAGAGCATCGGCTTGGAATAGGAACGGCCGTCATCGGCAGTGATCAGCAAGAGCGGCGTCTGGCCGTCGAGCTTGCGAAATTCCCGGGCCAGGTTGTAACCCGCCAGGCCTGTCCCCACGATCACCACCGGTGCGCTCATGCCCTGCTCCTTGTCATTGGTCGTTCAAGCCACAAATGTCGATCAAGCGATCTCGATCATTTCGAAATCCGCCTTGCCCACGCCGCAGTCCGGGCAGAGCCAGTCCTCGGGTACATCTTCCCAGCGGGTCCCCGGCAAAATACCGTCGTCCGGCCAGCCTTCCGCTTCGTTATAGATCAGGCCGCAGACCACACATTGCCACTTTTTCATTGCTGCATTTCCTCGGGAGTTCAGGCTCGGTCGATGAATCGACTCTAAAGGCCACGCTGATCAGCGTTCGGCACTGGGGTTTTTTACTGATCACTTCCGGCAGATGCAAGCAAGTTCGTGTCGCCGGACGTCCTGGATCAATCAAAATCGCCGGTCGTCATGCTAAGCTCGCCGCCTCATTTGCTGCCAATACTGACCCACTGTGCCGCACTCAATGCCCCCCGCTCCGGCCCCCACCTGGCTGGCGCAAAACCGTCTGTCCCCCTTCCCCGGCGCAGCCGTGGCCAACTGGCTGTTCGATGAAGGGTCGCTGACCCGGCGCCTGACCCGACTGTCGCAAAACGGCTTCAGCGTCACGCCGCTGGTGGAAGAATGGCAAACCCTGCGCCACGACGAATGCCTCGCCCTGGACCTGCCCGAACACAGCATCGGCTGGGTCCGCGAGGTGTACCTGCGGGGCCACGGCGAGGCGTGGGTCTTCGCCCGCAGCGTCGCCGCCCGCAGTGCCCTGGAAGACGGTGGCTTGAACATCGATGAACTGGGCAGCCGCTCCCTGGGCGAACTGCTGTTCTGCGACCAGGCCTTTGCCCGCCGTCCCATCGAGGTCTGCCGCTATCCACAGGCCTGGCTGCCCGACGCGGTGGCCAGCGACGGACTCTGGGGCCGTCGCTCGCGCTTCGATCGCGGCCCCTTGAGCCTGCTGGTGGCCGAAGTCTTCCTGCCCAGCCTGTGGTGCGCCATCCAAGCCCAACCGGAGGCCTGCTGATGTACCTGAGCCTGCTCAAATCCCTCAATCGCCTGCACCCACGGGCCTGGGACTTCCTGCAACTGGCGCGCATGGACAAGCCGATCGGCATCTATCTGCTGCTGTGGCCGACCCTGGTGGCCCTGTGGATTGCCGCCGAGGGCCAGCCGTCCCTCGGCCATGTGCTGATTTTCACCTTCGGCGTGATCCTGACCCGGGCCGGCGGCTGCGCCATCAACGACTTCGCCGACCGCAAGGTCGACGGCCAGGTCAAGCGCACCGACCAGCGGCCCCTGGCCACCGGCAAGGTCAGCGCCAAGGAAGCCCTGGCGCTGTTCGCGATACTGATGGGCGCCGCCTTCCTGCTGGTGCTGTGCACCAACGCCACCACGGTCTGGCTGTCGTTCGGCGCCCTGGCCCTGGCCGCCTGCTACCCCTTCATGAAGCGCTACACCTATTACCCGCAGGTGGTCCTGGGCGCGGCCTATTCCTGGGGCATCCTGATGACCTTCACCGCGCAGAACGGCGAACTGCCGGCCACTGCATGGCTGCTGTACATCGCCAACCTGCTGTGGACCGTGGGCTACGACACCTACTACGCCATGACCGACCGCGACGACGACCTGAAGATCGGGGTCAAGTCCACGGCGATCCTGTTCGGCGATGCCGACCGGGTGATCATTCTCACCCTGCAGGGCCTGTCGCTGGGCTGCCTGCTGATGGCCGGGGCACGCTTTAATCTGGGAGGCTGGTTCCACCTCGGGTTGGCGGTGGCGGCGGGGTGTTTTGCCTGGGAGTTCTGGTACACCCGGGATCGCGACCGGTTGAAGTGCTTCAAGGCCTTCCTGCACAACCACTGGGCGGGCATGGCGATCTTTATCGGCGTGGTGCTGGATTTCGCGTTGCGCTGAAATCCCCATGAGGCCGTAGCCGCTACGCTGGTAGCGGCTACGCGCCGCTGGCTAATCGGATTTGGCAACCTTCCAGGCGCCGTCCATCTTGCCGTCTCCGGTCATGTCGCCGGCCTTCTTGTCCATCACGAAGCCGTACAGCGGCTTGCCGTCATAGGCCCATTGCAGCTTGCCGTCGTCGCGCTTGACCAGCGTCCACTTGCCCATGGCCTTGTCAGTGCCTTCGGCCATCAGCGGCGGCCAGTTGGCGGCGCATTTGTCATTGCACATCGACTTGCCATCGGCATCCTTGGCAAAGGTGTAGAGGGTCATGCCCTTGTGATCCACCAGCATGCCGTCCTTGCTCATCGCCGGCTCGGCGGCCAGGGCGAAGGTCGGCAGGGCCAGGACCGCGCCCACCAGCAGGACTTTCAACGATTGCTTGAACAGAGTCATGGGAAACCTTCTTTTGTGGTTGTCAGGAATCGGACTCACAGCTTAGTCGACGAACCTGCACCACGCTCCGGCACCTGAAATACTGTCACACGACTGCAATAATTCCGTTATCTAATGCGGCGCAAGACAGTTAAATGACAAGAGGTTTCCACATGGTTGGCAGAAGCATTCTGATCGTTGACGACGAAGCGCCGATTCGCGAAATGATCGCCGTCGCGTTGGAAATGGCCGGCTATGACTGCATGGAGGCCGAGAACTCCCAGCAGGCCCATGCCATCATCGTCGACCGCAAGCCGGACCTGATCCTGCTGGACTGGATGCTCCCCGGCACCTCCGGCATCGAGCTGGCGCGACGCCTCAAGCGCGACGAACTGACCGGGGACATCCCGATCATCATGCTCACCGCCAAGGGCGAAGAGGACAACAAGATCCAGGGCCTGGAAGTCGGCGCCGACGACTACATCACCAAGCCGTTTTCCCCTCGCGAGCTGGTGGCCCGCCTCAAGGCCGTGCTGCGCCGCGCCGGTCCTACCGACGGCGAAGCGCCGATCGAAGTCGGCGGCCTGCTGCTGGACCCCATTAGCCACCGGGTGACCATCGACGGCAAGCCGGCGGAAATGGGCCCCACCGAATACCGCCTGCTGCAGTTCTTCATGACCCACCAGGAGCGCGCCTACACCCGTGGCCAACTGCTGGATCAGGTCTGGGGCGGCAATGTGTACGTCGAGGAACGCACCGTGGACGTGCACATCCGCCGGCTGCGCAAAGCCCTGGGTGACGCCTACGAGAATCTGGTACAAACCGTGCGCGGCACCGGCTATCGTTTTTCCACCAAGGCCTAACCACAGCGGCAAGCTCCAAGCCACAAGCGGCAAGTTGATCACCGACTGCCTCTGAACTTGCAGCTTGCGGCTTACAGCATGGAGCTGCTCCCCAAAGTGAATCAAAACTGGCATGGCACCCTGATTCGCCACCTGTTGCTGCTGGTCACCGGCTGCCTGTTGGTGGGTCTGATCAGCGGCTACTACGGCTGGAGCCTGGCCGCCGGCCTGGGCCTCTACCTGGCCTGGACCCTCAAGCAGCTGCTGCGCCTGCACGAATGGCTGCGCCTGCATCAACCCGATGAAGCGCCGCCCGATGGCTACGGCCTGTGGGGCGAAGTGTTCGACAGCATCTACCACCTGCAACGCCGCGATCAGCGGGTGCGCGGGCGCCTGCAGGCGGTGATCGACCGGGTCCAGGAGTCCACCGCGGCCCTGAAAGACGCGGTGATCATGCTCGACAGCGACGGCAACCTGGAATGGTGGAACCGCGCCGCCGAGACCCTGCTGGGGCTCAAGACGCCCCAGGACAGCGGCCAGCCGGTGACCAACCTGGTGCGCCATCCGCGCTTCAAGGAGTACTTCGAGCAGGACAACTACGCCGAACCGTTGGAGATTCCCTCCCCCGCCAATGACCGGGTACGCATCCAGCTGTACATCACCCGCTATGGCAACAACGAACACCTGATGCTGGTGCGCGACGTGACCCGCATCCACCAGCTGGAACAGATGCGCAAGGACTTCATCGCCAACGTGTCCCACGAGCTGCGCACCCCGCTGACGGTGATCTGCGGCTACCTGGAAACCCTGCTGGACAACGTCGAGGAAGTGAACCCGCGCTGGAACCGCGCCCTGCAGCAGATGCAGCAGCAAGGCGGGCGCATGCAGACCCTGCTCAACGACCTGCTGTTGCTGGCCAAGCTGGAAGCCACCGACTATCCCTCGGACAACCAGCCGGTGCCCATCGATGCGCTGCTGCAATCGATCAAGAGCGATGCCCAGGCGCTGTCCGGCGAACGCAACCAGCGCATCACCCTGGAAGCCGACGCCTCGGTACAGCTCAAGGGCAGCGAAGCGGAACTGCGCAGCGCCTTCTCCAACCTGGTGTTCAACGCGGTGAAATACACCCCGGCCGAAGGCAACATCCGCATTCGCTGGTGGGGCGATGAACAGGGCGCACACCTGAGCGTGCAGGATTCGGGGATCGGCATCGACAACAAGCACCTGCCGCGCCTCACCGAACGCTTCTACCGGGTGGATTCGAGCCGCAACTCCAACACCGGCGGCACCGGCCTGGGCCTGGCCATCGTCAAGCACGTGCTGCTGCGCCACCGCGCGCGCCTGGAAATCAGCAGCGTGCTGGGCCACGGCAGTACCTTTACCTGCCATTTCGCCCCGGCCCAGGTGAAAAAAACCGCGGCCACCCGCCTGACCGAACAGCGCTGACCGTGGCGTGCCCCTAGGCAATCGCCCTGTCAGCCGCTACATTGCGTCACTTGTGCCTGCATTTCAGGCACCGTCTTTCCTTCTTTTTCGAATACACGGAACCCGCAAAACTCCATCATGGACCCTTCCCCTGGTTTTACCCTCGCGTCTCTGTTCGCCGACTTCGGCATGATTCTTTTTGCTCTGATCCTGGTCCTGCTCAACGGTTTTTTCGTTGCGGCGGAGTTCGCCATGGTCAAGCTGCGCTCGACCCGGGTCGAAGCCATCGCCCACAAGAACGGCTGGCGCGGGCAGATCCTGCGCACCGTGCACAGCCAGCTGGACGCCTACCTCTCGGCCTGCCAGCTGGGCATTACCCTGGCCTCCCTGGGCCTGGGCTGGGTCGGTGAACCGGCCTTCGCCCACCTGCTGGAGCCGCTGCTGGGCGCGGTGGGGGTCAATTCCCCGGAAGTGATCCGCGGCGTGTCGTTCTTCACCGCGTTCTTCATCATTTCCTACCTGCATATCGTGGTCGGCGAGCTGGCGCCCAAGTCCTGGGCGATCCGCAAGCCGGAGCTGCTGTCGCTGTGGACCGCGGTGCCGCTGTACCTGTTCTACTGGCTGATGTACCCGGCCATCTACCTGCTCAACGCCAGCGCCAACACCATCCTGCGCATCGCCGGCCAGGGCGAGCCCGGCCCGCACCACGAGCATCACTACAGCCGGGAAGAACTCAAGCTGATCCTGCACTCCAGCCGTGGCCAGGACCCCAGCGACCAGGGCATGCGCGTGCTGGCCTCGGCCGTGGAAATGGGCGAACTGGAAGTGGTGGACTGGGCCAACTCCCGGGAAGACCTGATCAGCGTCGAATTCAACGCGCCGCTCAAGGAAATCCTCGCCCTGTTCCGTCGTCACAAGTTCAGCCGCTACCCGGTCTACGACAGCGAGCGCAACGAGTTCGTCGGCCTGCTGCACATCAAGGACCTGCTGCTGGAACTGGCGGCCCTGGACCACATTCCCGAGTCGTTCAACCTGGCCGAGCTGACCCGCCCGCTGGAGCGCGTGTCGCGGCACATGCCGCTGTCGCAGCTGCTGGAGCAGTTCCGCAAGGGCGGTTCGCATTTCGCCCTGGTGGAAGAAGCCGACGGCAAGGTCATTGGCTACCTGACCATGGAAGACGTGCTGGAAGTGCTGGTGGGCGACATCCAGGACGAACACCGCAAGACCGAGCGCGGCATCCTCGCCTACCAGCCGGGCAAGCTGCTGGTGCGCGGTGACACGCCGCTGTTCAAGGTCGAGCGCCTGCTGGGCATCGACCTGGACCATATCGAAGCCGAAACCCTCGCCGGCCTGGTGTACGAAACCCTGAAACGGGTGCCGGAAGAGGAAGAAGTGCTGGAAGTCGAAGGCCTGCGCATCATCATCAAGAAGATGAAGGGGCCGAAGATCATCCTGGCCAAGGTGCTGATGCTGGATTGACGGGCCGTTCGGCCCGTTCGCCGGCAAGCCGGCTCCTACAGGCAAAGATCATTTTTTACCCAGGGCAAAATTCGGCAGTTCCCCCAGCGGCTGGTTGAACTGATAGGGAATCGACACCAGCCCCAGCCCGGTATTGCGCTGCACCACGAAATGCAGGTGCGGCCCGCTGCTGTTGCCGGTGTTGCCGGATAAGCCCAGCGGGCTACCCACCGCCACCCGCTGCCCTTCGCGCACACTCACCGAACCTTGCTTGAGGTGCAGGTACACGCCCATGGTGCCGTCGTCATGCAGCACCCGGACGAAGTTGCCCGCCGGGTTGTCGCCCCGCCCGTTCTGGGCATTCTCGGTCTTGACCACCACCCCGCCACGAGCGGCAATGATCGGCGTGCCCACCGGCATGGCGATGTCCATTGCGTAGCGGCTCCTGGGCGCGAAATGGCTGTATTGGCCATTGGCGCCCTGGGTCAGGCGAAACGGCCCACCGCGCCAGGGCAGCGGGTAACGGTAGGCCTGAGTGGCCTCTGCCGGGTCGCCCAGGGAGTAACGGAACCGGGGCACATAACTCAGGGGCTGATCGGCGTGAATCGCCGTGAGCAGCGCCAGGCGCTGCCTGCTGCGGGCCGGCAGCACCTGACGGATGGGGCGCCCAGGCGCACCCTTGACGTTGCGCAGGGCGGCAAAGCCCAGCTCGATCTCCACCGGCGCATACAGATCATTGCGCACATACACCGCATCCACGCCCTTGTGCTTGTGGATATCCAGGCGCACCTGGTGTTCCAGGTGCTCTTCCATGCGGTCGTGAAACACGAACGCCTGGGCTCCCGGCGAAGGCCGGTCGCTGTAGGACACCACGCCATCGGCGTCGACGGATTTGTAGACGGTCATCGCCGCCAGCGACGTGGCCAGCAGTGACAGTCCGCACAACAGCAGCAGGCGCACAAGCATTGGGCAGCCTCTTGGCAGGTTATGCGGGCACGCTAACAGCCGGATATGGAACTTGTGTGAATCAGGCCGGGGCCAGAGGCTGCGTGCCCGACGCATCGAAATGGATATCCACGCCCAGTTGGGCGGCCTCGGACAGGTTGACCAGGGCATCGAGGGAGAACTTGTTGATCTTGCCGCTGAGCACGTCATTGAGGCGTGGCTGGGAGATATTGAGGCGCTTGGCCGCCTCCTTCTGCGATACCCCCCAGGCTTGCACGGTCTTGCCCAGTTCAAGCATCAGCTTGGCCCGCAGGCGCATGTTGGCAGCCTCCTGGGGGGTGTCCTCAAGGGCGTCCCAGACACTGGCAAAGCGCTGGTTGGTCGGTTGGTCAGTCATGGCGTGAACCTGCTTCCTGATATCTGGCACGAGCCAGCTCGATATCCCGCGCTTCGGTCTTGCGGGTGGTCTTGCGCACCGCGTGCAGCACATAGGTGGCTGCGGGTCGCCTGACCACATAGAACACCCGAAACGCCCCTGAATCCTCATGGATCCTGATTTCGAAAACGCCCGGGCCGATGGTTTTCACCGACCTGCAATCGTAGGGCTGTTCACCCTGCTGCAGCAGATCCAGCTGGAAACCGGCGGCCCGGCGGGCATCTTCAGGGAACGCCCGGAGATCCCGCAGCGCGCTCCCGACAAACACCACATCCTTGTGCCTGGGCATCGAACCTCTCCTGTTAATGACCAGGAACAAGGCTAATCAACATGGCCAGGACCAGCCGCGCCGGGTTGTTTCAAGGCATGGCCGCAAGCGCTGAAAAAACCGGAGCGCTATGGGCAATCTATATCCAAACAGATATAAATCAAGGGTAAAAAGATCAATCGGACGTACGGCAGAAAGAAGCGGAGGGAACGGCCAAGGCCATCTGGCCCTAGGGGTACGCGCCAGGGGACGGGTTGCTGGCTGGAGCGAGGGATAACACCGCTGCCCGCCTCGGCGGCAGGCAAAATACAGCAGTGCCAAAGTGTTTTCAGCAGATTTCCGCAGCACCTGCATCATTGTAGGAGCCGGCTTGCCGGCGAAGAGGCCGCAAGCCTTGGGCTGCCCTGGTGGACGCTCTCGCTGGCCAGCCAGCTCCTACACGGATCAGGCGCCCGGAACGAAGTGCTTCTGCGCCGTGCCGCGGGCGATCAGGCGCGAGATGTAGTCGAGCTTTTGCGCGTCCTGGTCGACAAAACGGAAGGTCAGTTGCAGCCACTCGCTGTCCGGCTTGGGCTCCAGTGCCACCACCGCATGCAGGTAGCCATTGAGCCGCGCCACTTCGGCGTTGTCGCCCTGCTCCAGATCCAGCACCGCGCTTTCCAGCACCTGGGGCAGGCTGTCGGTGCGCTTCACCACCAGCAAGGCTTCCTTGATGCTCAGGGCCTTGATCACGCACGGCTGGTTGCCGCTGGACAAGCGCAGTTGACCCTGGCCACGACCACCACTGGCCGCTGCCGCAGGTGCCGGGGCCTTGACCGGAGGGTTGTTGAGCAAGCCGCGCGTCGGCGCCGCGGCGGCCGGGGCTGGCGCAGCAGCCGCCGGTTTGGCGAACGGATTGACCGGAGCCGCAGCCGCTCCCACCACCGCCGGCTTGCCGCCGGTCAGGGCACTCAGGGAGTCGTTGCCGAAGGCCGAGTTCATCTTGGTCGGCGCGCTGTTCATCAAGGTGTCGAGCTTGCCGACCTTGTTCAGCGCCTGCTTGACCTTGGTCAGCAGCTGTTCGTTGGTGAAGGGCTTGCTCACATAGCCGGACACCCCGGCCTGGATCGCCTGCACCACGTTTTCCTTGTCGCCACGGCTGGTGACCATGACGAACGGCATGGACTTCATGGACTCTTGCTCACGGCACCAGGTCAGCAGCTCAAGGCCGGACATTTCCGGCATCTCCCAGTCGCACAGGACCAGGTCGAAAGCTTCGCGGGCGAGCATCGCCTGGGCCTTCTTGCCGTTGATCGCGTCTTCGATCTTGATGCCAGGGAAGTAGTTGCGCAGGCACTTCTTCACCAGGTCACGAATGAACGAAGCGTCGTCCACCACCAACACACTTACCTTACTCATCGACCACCCCTTTAAAAATCCCGGCAAGCATAACGCTGGCTGATGGCACTTTGCCAAAACTCTTCAGTCACGCCGGGACTTTTCGTTCGCGGGTGCTGCTTTTCGAATTAGAGGCGCCCAAACAAAAGCGCCCGGCCAAAGGGCCGGGCGCTCTTCTCGGGCACTCTTACTTATCGTCAGCTTGATCCGGAACATTAGCGGATTCGCCACTTGTGCCTTCAACTTCTTCCTTCATGCGCTTGAGTCCCAGATGGCGCACATCGGTGCCACGTACCAGGTAAATCACCAGCTCGGAAATGTTGCGCGCGTGATCACCGATCCGCTCCAGCGAGCGCAACACCCAGATAATGCTCAGAACCCGCGAGATAGAGCGCGGGTCTTCCATCATGTAGGTGGCCAGCTCGCGCAACGCGGTCTTGTATTCACGGTCGATGATCTTGTCGTACTGGGCCACGGAAAGTGCCAGGTCGGCATCGAAGCGGGCAAAGGCGTCGAGGGCATCGCGCACCATGTTGCGCACCTGGTCACCGATGTGCCGCACTTCCACGTAGCCGCGCGGGGCCTCGCCCTCTTCGCACAGCTGGATGGCCCGACGAGCGATCTTGGTGGCTTCGTCGCCGATGCGCTCCAGGTCGATCACCGACTTGGAGATGCTGATGATCAACCGCAGGTCGGAGGCCGCCGGCTGGCGACGGGCGAGGATGCGCAGGCATTCCTCGTCGATGTTGCGCTCCATCTGGTTGATCTGGTCGTCGATCTCGCGCACCTGCTGGGCCAGCCCGGAGTCGGCCTCGATCAGCGCGGTGACCGCGTCGTTGACTTGCTTCTCCACCAGCCCGCCCATGGCCAGCAGGTGGCTGCGCACCTCTTCCAGCTCGGCATTGAACTGCTGGGAGATATGGTGAGTAAGGCCTTCCTTCGAAATCATCGTGTTCGCTCCGCGAAAGTTGCAAGCTTCAAGCCGCAAGCTTCAAGCAGTTAAATATTGATCCGGATACCGCATACCGCTTCTGTCTTGCCGCTTGAAGCTTGCGGCTTGCAGCTGTTTCCTAGCCGTAACGCCCGGTGATGTAGTCTTCGGTCTGCTTCTTGGCCGGGTTGGTGAACAGCGTGTCGGTGTCGCCGAACTCCACCAGCTTGCCCATGTACATGAACGCGGTGTAGTCGGACACCCGCGCCGCCTGCTGCATGTTGTGGGTCACGATGACGATGGTGAACTTGGACTTCAGCTCGTAGATCAGTTCCTCGACCTTCAGGGTCGAGATCGGGTCCAGGGCCGAGCAGGGTTCGTCCAGCAGCAGCACTTCCGGTTCCACGGCGATGGTGCGGGCAATCACCAGACGCTGCTGCTGACCGCCGGACAGTCCCAGTGCCGAATCATGCAGGCGGTCCTTGACCTCGTCCCACAGCGCCGCGCCCTTGAGCGCCCACTCCACGGCTTCGTCGAGCACGCGCTTCTTGTTGATGCCCTGGATGCGCAAGCCGTAGACCACGTTTTCATAGATGGTCTTGGGGAACGGGTTGGGCTTCTGGAACACCATGCCCACCCGACGGCGCAGCTCGGCCACGTCTTCGCCCTTGCGGTAGATGTTGTTGCCGTAGAGGTTGATCGCCCCCTCCACGCGGCAGCCGTCCACCAGATCGTTCATGCGGTTGAAGGTCCGCAGCAGGGTCGACTTGCCGCAACCGGACGGGCCGATGAAGGCGGTCACGCGCTGCTTGGGGATGTTCATGCTGACATCGAACAGCGCTTGTTTCTCGCCGTAGAACAGGCTCAGGCCCGGCACTTCGATGGCCACGGTTTCCTGTTCCAGGCTCAGGCTCTGCTTGTCGCGGCCCAGGGCGGACATGTTGATGCCATGAGTGTGTGCTTCGTGTTGCATGGGATGCTCCCTGTGCTACCAATTCGTTTGTCGTGAACCGCAGGCATCAGGCCAGCGGCGACATCATTCTGTTCCGTAGGAGCCGGCTTGCCGGCGAAGAGGCCTGCGGGCCTTGTGTCGCCCTTGCGGACGCCTTCGCTGGCAAGCCAGCTCCTACGCAAGCCAGCTCCTACACAAGCCGGCCGATCAGCTATCCAGTGCCTTGTATTTTTCCCGCAGGTGGTTACGGATCCAGACCGCCGACAGGTTCAGGGTGGCGATCACCAGCACCAGCAGCAGCGCGGTGGCGTACACCAGAGGCCGCGCGGCCTCGACGTTGGGGCTCTGGAAGCCGACGTCGTAGATATGGAAGCCCAGGTGCATGATCTTCTGGTCCAGGTGCAGGTACGGGTAGTTGCCATCCAGCGGCAGCGACGGCGCCAGTTTCACCACGCCCACCAGCATCAGCGGCGCCACTTCGCCGGCGGCGCGGGCCACCGCGAGGATCATCCCGGTCATCATCGCCGGGCTGGCCATCGGCAGGACGATCTTCCACAGCGTCTCGGCCTTGGTCGCGCCCAGGGCTAGGGAGCCCTCACGCACGGTACGGGGAATCCGCGCCAGGCCTTCCTCGGTGGCCACGATCACCACCGGCACCGCCAGCAGCGCCAGGGTCAGGGAAGCCCAGAGCAGGCCCGGGGTGCCGAAGGTCGGCGCCGGCAGGGCTTCGGGGAAGAACAGGCGGTCCACGGAACCGCCCAGCACGTAGACGAAGAAGCCCAGGCCGAACACCCCGTAGACGATGGCCGGAACCCCCGCCAGGTTGTTCACGGCGATGCGGATCACCCGGGTCAGGGTGTTCTGCTTGGCGTATTCACGCAGGTAGACCGCCGCCAGCACGCCGAACGGGGTGACGATCATGGCCATGATCAGGGTCATCATCACGGTGCCGAAGATCGCCGGGAAGATCCCGCCCTCGGTGTTGGCTTCACGGGGGTCGTCGCTGAGGAATTCCCAGACCTTGCTGAAGTAGAAGCCGATCTTGGTGAAGGTGCCCATGGCGTTCGGCTGGTAGGCATGCACCACCTTGCCCAGGCCGATCTCGATTTCCTTGCCGTTGGCATCGCGGGCAGTGAGGCTGTCGCGGTTGAACTGGGCGTGCAGGTCGCTCAGGCGCGCCTCGACCTCCTGATAACGGGCATTGAGTTCGGCGCGCTCGGCGTCCATGTCGGCCTGGGCGGCGGGGGTCATCTTGCCGTCCAGCTCCAGCTTGCGGCCGTGCAGGCGGATGCGCTCCAGACCGGCGTTGATCGCGCCGATGTCGGATTTTTCCAGGGTCTTGAGCTGGACCGCCAGCTGGTTCACCCGGTTGATCCGCGCTTGCAGCTCGGGCCAGGCAGCCTCGCCCTCGGCGATCACCTTGCCGCTTTCCTTGACGTTGACCAGGTAGCCGTAGAAGTTGCCCCACTCACGGCGCTCGATGGCCATCAGTTCCTTCGGGTAGCTCTGGTTGGTCAGCCACTCGCCGACGATCCAGGTGAAGTCGTTGCCATTCAGGTCGCGGTTACCGACCTTGATCAGCTCCCGGGTCATGAACTCCGGGCCCTGGTCGGGCACCGGCAGGCCGGCGCTCTTCAGGCGTGCCCGGGGCACTTCTTCCTTCTGCACCACTTCACCGATGACCAGGTGGTTGGCCTGGCCCGGCACGTCGTAGCTGGCGTGCACCAGGTCGGCCGGCCAGAAGTGGCCGAGGCCGCGCACGGCGATCACCGCCAGCAAACCGATGGTCATGATGACCGCGATGGACACCGCGCCACCGCTGATCCAGACGCCTGGGGCGCCGCTCTTGAACCAGTCTTTTAGGGAGTTCTGTTTCACAGACTTCTACCTTTCTTAAAGCGACGAGTATTTCTTGCGCAGACGCTGACGGATCAGCTCGGCGAGGGTGTTCATGACGAAGGTGAACAACAGCAGCACCAGCGCCGAGAGGAACAGCACGCGGTAGTGGCTGCCGCCGACTTCCGATTCGGGCATTTCCACCGCGACGTTGGCGGCCAGGGTGCGCAGGCCTTCGAACAGGTTCATTTCCATGACCGGGGTGTTGCCGGTGGCCATCAGCACGATCATGGTTTCGCCCACGGCGCGGCCCATGCCGATCATCAGCGCCGAGAAGATCCCCGGGCTGGCGGTGAGGATCACCACCCGCGTCATGGTCTGCCACGGCGTGGCGCCCAGGGCCAGGGAGCCCAGGGTCAGGCCACGGGGCACGCTGAACACGGCGTCTTCGGCGATCGAGTAGATGTTCGGGATCACCGCAAAGCCCATGGCCAGGCCGACCACCAGGGCGTTGCGCTGGTCGTAGGTGATCCCCAGGTCGTGGGAGATCCACATGCGCATGTCACCGCCGAAGAACCAGTTCTCCATGAACGGGCTCAGGTACAGCGAGAGGAAGCCGACGAAGATGATCACCGGGATCAGGATCGCGCTCTCCCAGCCGTCCGGCACCTTCAGGCGCAGCGACTCGGGCAGGCGGCTCCAGGCGAAACCGGCCACCAGGATGCCGATCGGCAGCAGGAGCAGCAGGCTGAAGATGCCCGGCAAATGCCCCTCGACATAAGGCGCGAGGAACAGGCCGGCGAAGAAGCCGAGGATCACCGTCGGCATCGCTTCCATCAGTTCGATCACCGGCTTGACCTTGCGGCGCATGCCCGGGGCCATGAAGTAGGCGGTGTAGATCGCCGCGGCCACCGCCAATGGCGCCGCCAGCAGCATGGCGTAGAACGCCGCCTTCAGGGTGCCGAAGGTCAGCGGCGAGAGGCTCAGCTTGGGTTCAAAATCGGTGTTGGCCGCGGTGGATTGCCAGACGTACTTAGGCTCGTCGTAGTTCTCGTACCAGACCTTGCTCCACAAGGCGCTCCAGGACACTTCCGGGTGTGGGTTGTCCAGCAGCAGCGGTTGCAGCTTGCCGCCGGCCTCGACGATCACCCGGTTGGCCCGTGGCGACAGGCCGAACAGGCCCTGGCCGTCCACTACCTGGTCCACCAGCAGAGTGCGATGGGCAGTGCTGTGGAACACCCCGAGCTTGCCGGCGGCATCCAGGGCGACGAAGCCCTTGCGGCGCTCTTCGGCGGTGATTTCAACGATGGGCGCGGTGCCCATCTGGAAGCTGCGGATCGGCTTCAGGCGCAGTTCGCCATCCGCATCGCGGGCCATGAACCACTGGGCCAGACCGCCCTTGGAGGTGCCGATGATCAGCGAGATGCCGCCCACCAGTTGGGTGCTGGCGGTGACTTCAGCGTTGGCGTCGTCCAGCAATTTGTAGCGACCGTTGAGGCTCTTGTCCCGCAGGCTGAACACGTCGGCCAAGGCCCGACCATTGATCACATACAGCCATTGCTGGCGCGGATCGATGTACATCGCCTTGACCGGCTCGGTCATCTGCGGCAGCTCGATGCGGCTCTGCTCGCTGGTGACTTCGCCGGTCATCATGTTTTCTTCGCGGGTCAGCTTCAGCACATGCAACTGTGCACCGGTGGAACCGGCGATGATCAGCGACGAATCAGTGGCGTTGAGATTGACGTGTTCCAGCGCCCCGCCCTGCTCGTTCAAAGTGATCGGGGTTTCGCCGTAGGGGTACTCGATGGCCGGCGAGATGGTCTTCTTGCCGTCCGGGTAGCTGACCTTGTAGGTGTGGCGGAACACCAGGGCCTGGCCGTTGGACAGACCGACCACCACCAGCGGATTGCCGGGCTGGTCCTTGCCGATGGAGGTGACGCTGGCCCCCGCGGGAACCGGCAGGTCGACCTTGCGCAGCTCGGCGCCGCTGTCGATGTCGAAGAACAGCGCCTGGCCCTTGTCGGAGACGCGCATGGCTACCTGGTTCTGCTCTTCCAGGGAGAACATCAGCGGCTTGCCGGCATCCTGCATCCAGGCGGGTGTCAGCGGCTCCTTGGCAGTCAGTTCGGCACCCTGGAACAGCGGCGCGACGACATAGGCGAGGAAGAAGAAGATCAGGGTGATCGCACCCAGCACGGCCAGGCCGCCTACCAGGACGTACCAGCGGGTCAGACGGTCTTTGAGCGCGCGAATGCGCCGCTTGCGTTGCAGCTCAGGCGTATTGAAGTCAATGCGCTTGGGGGGAGAAGTCGTAGTCATGGGGGAGTTGGCCAGATCATTCATGCGCACACCCTAGCGATCCTGTATGACAGAAAGATGACAATGCAGTGACGCAGCAAATCCGCCGCGTGGCAGGGCCGGCAGCGGACAGAAAATGAGGTTGCAGGAACCGACTGGCCGGCGAACCGGCCTTGAGCCTGGCGTTGCCTTTTCGGGCGTTTTCGCTGGCAGCCCGGCCCCTGCTGAAACAAGAAGGTCCGGGGAGCCCGGACCTTCGGTGGCGGCTTATGCGCCTTCTTTCAGACCCAGGTCAGCCAGGGCCTTGGCGGCTACCTTGGCGGGCAGTGGGATGTAGCCGTCTTTGACCACTACTTCCTGACCCTGTTTGGACAGGACCAGTTTCACGAACTCGGCTTCCAGCGGGGCCAGAGGCTTGTTCGGGGCCTTGTTGACGTAGACGTAGAGGAAGCGCGACAGCGGGTACTTGCCGTTCAGGGCGTTTTCTTCGGTGTCTTCGATGAAGTCGCTGCTGCCTTTCTTGGCCAGGGCCACGGTCTTCACACTGGCGGTCTTGTAGCCGATGCCCGAGTAGCCGATGCCGTTCAGCGAGGAGCTGATGGACTGCACCACCGACGCCGAACCAGGTTGTTCGTTGACGTTAGGCTTGTAGTCGCCTTTGCACAGGGCTTCTTCCTTGAAGTAGCCGTAGGTGCCGGATACCGAGTTGCGGCCGAACAGCTGGACCGGCTTGTTGGCCAGGTCGCCGGTCACACCCAGGTCGCCCCAGGTTTTCACTTCGGCCTTGGCGCCGCACAGACGGGTCGAGGAGAAGATCGCGTCAACCTGTTCCATGGTCAGGTGCTGGATCGGGTTGTCCTTGTGCACGAACACTGCCAGGGCGTCCACGGCCACCGGGATGGCGGTTGGCTTGTAGCCGTACTTCTGCTCGAAGGCGGCCAGCTCGGTGTCCTTCATCTTGCGGCTCATAGGGCCCAGGTTGGAGGTGCCTTCGGTCAGCGCGGGTGGCGCGGTGGCGGAGCCGGCGGCCTGAATCTGAATGTTGACGTTCGGGTATTCTTTTTTGTAGTTCTCGGCCCACAGGGTCATCAGGTTCGCCAAGGTATCGGAACCGACGCTGGACAGGTTGCCCGACACACCAGTGGTCTTGGTGTAGCTCGGGATAGCAGGGTCAACAGCGGCAACCGCGTGGGCAGTCGCAACGCCAGCGGCGACAAAGGTCATTGCCGCCATCAAACGCTTCAGTTTCATGCCTTACTCCTAGCAGATAGGGTGTGTTAAGTCGGGGCCAAGTATCTGTAGGCCGTGTGAACACTCTATGTCCGGAATATGACAATTAGATGAAAGGCCAGCACTCCTGAACGCAAGCGGGCCTTTCTTTCATGGGGGAATAAAAGCGTCTGGTAGCCGCTGCCAGAAGCTGCGGCTACAGGCTGGTGGTCAGCGGCCCTTGACCCACAGGTACAGGCCGACCAGCAGGCCGATGCCGCAAATGATTGCCACGTAGTAGGCCGGGCCCATCGGGCTTTCCTTGAGCAGCCAGGTCACCACCATCGGCGTCAGGCCACCGAAGATCGCGTAGGCCAGGTTGTAGGAAAACGACAGGCCACTGAAGCGCACCACTGCCGGGAACGCCTTGACCATCACGTAAGGCACCGCGCCGATGGTGCCGACAAACAGACCGGTCAGGGCATACATCGGGAACAGCCACTGCGGGTTGTCCAGCAGGCCGTGATAGAAGGTCCAGGAGGTGGCCAGCAGCAAGGCGCTGCCGAACACGAACACCTTGCCAGCACCGAAACGGTCCGCCAGAACCCCGGAAATCACGCAGCCAAGGCTGAGGAACACGATGGCCAGGCTGTTGGCTTCCAGGGCAGTGATGGCCGGGAATTTATAGACGGTCTGCAGCACGGTGGGGGTCATCAGGATCACCACGATGATCCCGGCGGACAGCAGCCAGGTCAGCAGCATGGAAATCACGATGGCGCCACGGTGATCGCGCAGCACTGCGCGCAGCGGCAGCTCCTCGGCCAGGGCCTTGCGCTGTTGCAGCTCGGCGAACACCGGGGTTTCGTGCAGCAGGCGGCGCAGGTACACCGAGAACAGGCCGAACACCCCGCCCAGCAGGAACGGAATCCGCCAGGCGTAGTCCGCCACTTCCGCCGGGGTATAGATGCTGTTGATCGCCGTGGCCACCAGCGAGCCCAGGAGAATCCCGGCGGTCAGGCCCGAGGTCAGGGTGCCGCAGGCATAGCCGATATGCCGTTGCGGCACGTGTTCGGAAACAAAGACCCAGGCCCCGGGCACTTCACCGCCGATGGCCGCGCCCTGGATCACCCGCATCAGCAACAGCAGGATCGGCGCCCACAGGCCGATCTGCGCGTAGGTCGGCAACAGGCCCATGATCAGGGTCGGCACCGCCATCATGAAAATGCTCAGGGTGAACATCTTCTTGCGCCCCAGCAGGTCGCCGAAGTGAGCCATGACGATCCCGCCCAGGGGACGAGCCAGGTAACCGGCGGCGAAGATGCCGAAGGTCTGCATCAGGCGCAGCCACTCGGGCATGTCCGCGGGGAAGAACAGCTTGCCGACCACGGTGGCGAAGAACACGAAGATGATGAAGTCGTAGAACTCCAGCGCCCCACCCAGGGCGGACAGGGACAAGGTCTTGTAGTCACTACGGGTCAGCGGACGGGCGGGTTGCGCAGATTGCGCGGCGCTCGCAGGCACAGTGGTCATGGCAAGGGCTTCTCTTATTAGTCGGTTCTGGAAGCCGCAACAGCGCTGGTTGGGGCCTGGCAGGTTCGGCACGATAGCAAATTGTTCGAATCCGTACACAGCGGTGCACAAATGACTCACAAATTTGCGAACTGAGTGGGTCGTCGCGGAGTCTATCGACCGATATACTCGCAAACCTCGGAGCGCAAAGCCGCTCCTGGCAAGGGTTGCTGTGCGAAAACGCTGCTGCGCGCCCCAGTCCCTGGACAGTGCCAGTCGATTTCGCAGAGTTTCCCTTTAGCACGCCTTAGAAAGAACGTGACGAACGCAGTGTGTTCGGGCTGAATCGTTTTTCCTGAAGACGGCTATTCACCTGAAGTACCCATGAAGCGTCACGGGTCAGAGGCCCCTCGGCATGATAGAGCTCGAACAAGAAGATCCAATCCCGCAAGGCGACCTGGCCCTGCAAATCACCGCCTTGCCCCGTGAAACCAACGGTTTTGGCGATATTTTCGGCGGCTGGCTGGTCGCCCAGATGGACCTGGCGGGCACCGCCATGGCCAGCCGCGTCGCTGGTGGCCGAGTGGCCACGGTGGCCATCGACCGCATGGCATTCCTGGTGCCGGTGGCCGTGGGCGCGCAGCTGTCCTTCTATACCCAGACCCTGGAAATCGGCCGCAGCTCGATCCAGATGATGGTCGAAGTGTGGAGCGACGACCCGCTGTCCAGCGAATGGCGCAAGGTCACCGAAGCGGTGTTCGTGTTCGTCGCCATCGATGGCAGCGGCCGCACCCGCTCGGTTCCCCCCCGCGCCCGTTAAACCTGGAGGCGGTCATGCGCGCCATGACCGTCCACACCTTGTGAACGAGAACAGCAGCATGCCTACACCCCAGGTCGAAACCGTCAAACTCGATGAACTGAACTGCTGGCGCATCCGCCACGGTGACGCCGAACTGCTGCTGGCCCAGCAAGGCGCGCACATCCTCAGTTATCAGGTGGCCGGGCAACAGCCGCTGATCTGGCTCAACGACGAGGCCGTGTTCAAAAGCGGCAAGAGCATCCGCGCCGGAGTGCCGGTGTGCTGGCCCTGGTTCGGCAACCTGGCGCGCAACCCCCAGGCGGTGCAGGCCATGCGCCAGAGCAGCGAGCCGGCACCGGCCCACGGCCTGGTGCGCGCCACCGACTGGGAACTGCTGGGCATCGAAAGCCAGGGCGACAGCCTGCTGGTGGAACTGCGCCTGCCCTGCCCCACTGGCGGCTTCCCCGGCTGGCCCCATCAGGTGGAACCGCGCCTGAGCATCCGTCTCGACGAGCAACTGCACATCAGCCTCAGCAGCCACAACCTGGGCAGCCAGAGCGTGAGCATCAGCCAGGCGCTGCACAGCTACTTCGCGGTCAGCGATGTGCGCAACGTGCAGGTGGAAGGCGTTGATGGGCTGAACTACATCGAGACTCTGGAAGACTGGAAAACCAAGGTGCAGCATGGCGCCCTGCGTTTTAGCGGCGAAACCGACCGCATTTACCTGGATGTGCCGGCGCAGTTGGAGATCGTCGACCCACACTGGCAGCGGCGGATTCGCCTGAACAGCGCAGGCTCACGCACTGCGGTGATCTGGAACCCCTGGATCGACCGCGCCGCGCAATTTGGCGACATGGCCAACGACGGCTGGCAGCGCATGCTGTGCATCGAAACCGCCAACGTGATGGACGACATCGTCACCCTGGCCCCCGGCGCCAGCCACACCCTGAGCGTAAGCATCAGCGCCGCCCCGCTCTGACCCCACCTGCCCCCACGTGGGAGCTGGCTTGCCAGCGAAGAGGCCCTCAAGACCGCTTTCGCCGGCAAGCCGGCTCCTACCGTTCAGTGGTGTTCAACTGTGCCGCTTCAGAGGTCCGACTCCTGCACCACCCGCACCTTCGCCGCATCCAGGGCGTAGGCCGCGTCGGCCAGGTCATTGCTGACCTTCTCGATCTTCAGGGTGCCGGTCACCCACAGCGGCGTGTAGATGTCATCCAGCTTCACGCCCTTGGGAAAGCGCACCAGCACCAGCTGGTTGGGCGGCGGTGGCGGCACGTGGATGCAGGCCCCCGGGTACGGCACCAGGAAAAACAGCGTGCTGCGGCCCTTGGCATCGGCTTCCAGCGGTACCGGATAGCCGCCCAGGCGGATCTGTTTGTCGTTCATCGCCGGCACGGTCTTGGTGGAATACATCACCGCCGGCAAGCCCTTGCTCTGCTTCAGGCCGCCCTTGTCGGTGAAGGTGCCGTTGGCCTCGGGGGAGTTGTGATCGATTTCCGGCATCTGCTCCAGGGCCTTCTGGTCCGACTTGGGCATCAGCTCCAGCCAGTCGGTTTCCGGCAGTTCGCCGGCGTGGGCCAGGCCGCAGCCCAACAGAACAAAGGTCAATAGAAGACGGCGCATGAGAGGTGGCTCGGTCAAAAAGGATGGACGGAAAAAACCCGCGCATTCTAGTGCGCAACACGTCGGCTGCGTTGAAGTTTCAGATGAAGAAAAGGGCTCCCCTCCGCCCGAGCGGCAGAGGGGGCTTGCAGGGGGGAATCAGCTTTTCTTGATAAAGCCGTAGATCACCAGCAGGACAATGGCACCCACCACCGCGCCGATGAAACCGGCGCCCTGCCCCGCATGGTAGATACCCAGCGCCTGACCACCATAAGTAGCGGCGAAGGAGCCGGCGATACCCAGCAGGATGGTCATGATCCAGCCCATGCTGTCGTCTCCCGGCTTGAGGAAACGCGCCAGCAGACCAACGATCAAGCCGATGAAAATGGTTCCGATAATGCCCATGGCTGTTCCTCTGATAGGGGGTGTCAAGCCAAAGCCTAGTCAGCGCTCTGGCCTCCCGCTATCAGAGAACGGCGGGAAACGAAGGTTCCCGCCAGCCGGTGGATTTGTTACTCGGCGATCAGCGCCTGCACCTTGAGGATCTGCGCCTGCAGGGTCGCCTGATCGGCGCAGCGCAGGTTGGCGTGGCCGACCTTGCGCCCGGCCTTGAAGGCCTTGCCGTAGTGATGCAGGTGGCAGTCGTCGATGGCGATGACCTGATCCACCGGCGGCACTTCACCGATGAAGTTGATCATTGCGCTCTCACCGACCTTGGCCGTGGAGCCCAGAGGCAGGCCGGCCACCGCCCGCAGGTGGTTTTCGAACTGGCTGCACTCGGCGCCTTCGGTGGTCCAGTGCCCGGAGTTGTGCACTCGCGGGGCGATCTCGTTGGCCTTGAGGCCACCGTCCACTTCGAAGAACTCAAAAGCCATCACGCCGACGTAATCCAGCTGCTTGAGCACGCGGCTGGAGTAGTCCTCGGCCAGGGCCTGCAGCGGGTGATCGCTGCTGGCCACCGACAGACGCAGGATGCCGCTGTCGTGGGTGTTGTGCACCAACGGGTAGAAACGGGTTTCCCCGTCACGGGCGCGCACGGCGATCAGCGAGACTTCACCGGTGAACGGCACGAAGCCTTCCAGCAGGCAAGGCACGCTGCCCAGTTCGGCGAAGGTGCCTTCGACGTCGGCGGCGCTGCGCAGGACCTTCTGGCCCTTGCCGTCGTAACCCAGGGTACGGGTCTTGAGCACCGCCGGCAGGCCGATGCGCGCCACCGCGGCATCCAGATCCGCCTGGGACTGGATGTCGGCGAACTCGGGGGTAGGAATCCCCAGGTCCTTGAACATGCTCTTCTCGAACCAGCGATCACGGGCGATGCGCAGGGCTTCGGCGCTCGGGTAGACCGGCACGAACTGCGAGAGGAAGGCCACGGTTTCCGCCGGCACGCTCTCGAATTCGAAGGTCACCAGGTCCACTTCATCGGCCAGCTGGCGCAGGTGATCCTGGTCGCCGTAGTCGGCCCGCAGGTGTTCGCCCAGGGCAGCGGCACAAGCGTCCGGCGCCGGGTCGAGGAAAGCGAAGTTCATTCCCAGCGGAGTCCCCGCCAGGGCCAACATGCGGCCCAACTGGCCGCCACCGATTACACCGATCTTCATCGTCAACAACCTCAGGCGACGCGCGGGTCTGGATTGTCCAGGACGCTGTCTGTCTGTTCAGCACGGAATTTTTTCAGCACCGCGTGGAACTGCGGGTGCTTGGCGCCCAGGATGCTCGCCGAGAGCAGGGCCGCGTTGATCGCCCCGGCCTTGCCGATGGCCAGGGTGGCCACGGGAATGCCGGCGGGCATCTGCACGATGGACAGCAGCGAATCCACGCCCGAGAGCATCGACGACTGCACCGGCACGCCCAGCACCGGCAGGTGGGTCTTGGCCGCACACATGCCCGGCAAGTGGGCCGCGCCACCGGCACCGGCGATGATCACCTCGATGCCACGCGCCTCAGCCTCTTCGGCGTACTGGAACAGCAGGTCCGGGGTGCGGTGGGCGGACACCACCTTCACCTCGTAAGGGATGCCGAGCTTTTCCAGCATATCGGCGGTGTGGCTAAGGGTGGACCAATCGGACTTGGAGCCCATGATCACGCCAACCAGTGCACTCATCGTCGTGCCTCTTCTCTCTGGGCGCCCGCGGGCGCGTCAAAAACAACAAGCCACGCGAAAATGCGTGGCTTGACTGTACGAATTATGGCCGGACGAACCGGCCGAAGGCCGCGCAGTATACCGAAAAAGCCGCGCTAAACGCACTTTCGCCGACCATCTGTCGAACAAAGTATTTGCAGCGCAAAACCCCGGTTTTATTGACTCCAAGGTCAATCCCGCACCCCTCGTAGGAGCTGGCTTGCCAGCGAAGAGGCCAGCCCGACGATCAGCGCCAGCCCGGCCGACGCTTTCGCCGGCAAGCCGGCTCCTACAAAAGAGCCTGCGCCTATCTGTAGGAGCTGGCTCGCCAGCGAAGAGGCCAGCCCGGCGATCACCGTCAGCCCGACCGACGCCTTCGCCGGCAAGCCGGCTCCTACAAAAGAGCCTGCGCCTATCTGTAGGAGCTGGCTCGCCAGCGAAGAGGCCAGCCCAGCCAGCACCTACACGGCCGCGGCTTGCGCGGCGGCGCCTTCCAGCTTGCGCCAGAGCAAGCGCACGTTGGCCTTGCGCACCAGGGCACAGCGGTACAGGCGAATCTCCAGCGGTACATGCCATTGGGCGCCGCCGCATACCACCAGCTCGCCCCGAGCCAGCTCGGCGCGCACGCTCAACTGCGGCACCCAGGCAATGCCCAGCCCTTCCAGGGCCATGCTCTTGAGGCTGTCGGCCATGGCGGTTTCATAAACCGTGGTGAAACGCAGGTTGCGCTGGCGCAGCAGCAGATTCACCGAACGCCCGAGAAAGGCCCCAGCGCTGTAAGCCAGCAGCGGCACGCTGGATTCCCCTTCCAGGTCGAACAGCGGCTTGCCCTGGGGGTTGGCGGCGCACACCGGCAGCATCTCGGTGTGCCCCAGGTGCAGCGAGGGGAAGATTTCCGAGTCCATCTGCAGGGCCGCGTCCGGGTCATAGAAGGCCAGCATCAGGTCGCAGCCGCCTTCACGCAGGGCGTGCACCGCGTCGCCAACGTTGGTGGCCACCAGCCGCGTGGCGATGTTCAGCCCTTCGTTGCGCAGTTGCGCGATCCAGCGCGGGAAGAAACCCAGCGCCAGGGAGTGGGCCGCCGCCACCTGCATCACCTCGCCCTGACCGCCTTCCAGATGATGCAGGTGACGCACCACCTCGCCGAGCTGTTCGACCACGGTCCGCGCGGTGACCAGGAACAACTGCCCCGCCGCCGTCAGTTCCACCGGCGTGCGCGAGCGGTTGACCAGGGTCAGGCCCAGGGCCGCTTCCAGGCTGCGGATGCGCCGGCTGAAGGCCGGCTGGGTCACGAAACGTCGCTCGGCAGCCTGGGAAAAACTGCGGGTGGCGGCCAGGGCACTGAAGTCCTCAAGCCATTTGCTTTCCAGATTCATCACGTCCTCCCGGACACGCACCATTTTAGGTCACACGCTCGCCGGCAACCCGGCGTCACACCGGCATTATGCCGAATATGCATAGCCCAGTGTTTAACAGCATTGGCCCAAAAATTCCCTTCGGCCTAGGATTCGCAGCGTTCCCGGCACAGACCGGGTCCCTACCGAGATGATCTCCGTCATGTCCTCCGCTGCATCTTTCCGCACAGAAAAAGACCTGCTTGGCGTACTCGAAGTACCGGCTCAAGCGTATTACGGCATCCAGACCCTGCGAGCGGTGAACAACTTCCGCCTCTCCGGCGTTCCGATTTCGCACTACCCAAAACTGGTCGTGGCCCTGGCAATGGTCAAGCAGGCAGCTGCTGACGCCAACCGCGAACTGGGTCATCTGAGCGAAGCCAAGCATGCCGCCATCAGCGAGGCCTGTGCCCGCCTGATCCGTGGCGACTTCCACGAAGAGTTCGTGGTGGACATGATTCAAGGCGGCGCTGGCACTTCGACCAACATGAATGCCAACGAAGTCATCGCCAACATCGCGCTGGAGGCCATGGGCCACAGCAAGGGCGAATACCAGTACCTGCACCCGAACAACGACGTGAACATGGCGCAGTCCACCAACGACGCCTACCCGACCGCGATCCGCCTGGGTCTGCTGCTGGGTCACGACGCCCTGCTGGCCAGCCTCGACAGCCTGATCCAGTCGTTCGCCGCCAAGGGTGAAGAATTCAGCCACGTCCTGAAAATGGGCCGTACCCAGCTGCAAGACGCCGTACCGATGACCCTCGGCCAGGAATTCAAGGCCTTCGCCACCACCCTGAGCGAAGACCTGGCTCGCCTGAAGACCCTGGCGCCGGAAGTGCTGACCGAAGTCAACCTGGGCGGCACCGCCATCGGCACCGGCATCAACGCCGACCCGCGCTACCAGGCCCTGGCCGTACAACGCCTGGCCACCATCAGCGGCCAGCCGCTGGTACCAGCCGCCGACCTGATCGAAGCCACCTCCGACATGGGCGCCTTCGTGCTGTTCTCCGGCATGCTCAAGCGCACCGCGGTCAAGCTGTCGAAGATCTGCAACGACCTGCGCCTGCTGTCCAGCGGCCCACGCACCGGCATCAACGAAATCAACCTGCCAGCGCGTCAGCCCGGCAGCTCGATCATGCCTGGCAAGGTCAACCCGGTGATTCCGGAAGCGGTCAACCAAGTGGCGTTCCAGATCATCGGCAACGACCTGGCCCTGACCATCGCGGCCGAAGGCGGCCAGCTGCAACTGAACGTGATGGAGCCGTTGATCGCCTTCAAGATCTTCGACTCGATCCGCCTGCTGCAACGCGCCATGGACATGCTGCGCGAGCACTGCATCACCGGCATCACCGCCAACGAAGCCCGTTGCCGCGAACTGGTGGAGCACTCCATCGGCCTGGTCACCGCGCTGAACCCGTACATCGGCTATGAAAACGCCACCCGTATCGCCCGCATCGCCCTCGAAAGCGGCCGCGGCGTACTGGAACTGGTGCGCGAAGAAGGCCTGCTGGACGACGCCATGCTCGACGACATCCTGCGTCCGGAAAACATGATTGCCCCGCGCCTGGTTCCGCTGAAGGCGTAACCATCGCGACACCGAAACACGCAACACCGCTCACCAGGTTGAGGGACTAGACACCTCTCACCTTTTGAGGGCTTGGAGATACGTCTCCAGGCCCTTTTTTTTGCCTGGAGAAAAGCAGACTTTGTCAGGCGATGCCGCCCCGCAACGAAGCAGAATCTCTTTGTTTTGTAGGGCAAATCCGAGAGAATCCCCCACGCCTTTGAGCGCCTTGTACCCCTTCGAACGATCAGGCAGTCTCCCGGTGCCGCTGCAAAATCAGCGGCCCGGATGTGGAAGTTCGGACCTGAGTAAGCATGAGCGCTCATGAGCATGGCTCGACGTATTTTCGTTGGCATCGCTTTATGGCGGTTGTGCGCGGGACACCTTCGGGTGTGCTGGGTTACTCAGTCCCGGTCTTCCACACCCTCGCACAACTGCCACCCCTCATGTGGAAGTGAGCTCGGCAGTCCGTTAACTACTGAGTGAGTGACCGTCATGAAAAAGCTCGTCCCCGATCCACCCTTGCCCACCGATCGTCCGCGCCGCGACCCGGAGCTGGACCGCGCCAACGCCAACCTGCTGTCCGCCTTGCACGGCACCCGCCATCGCCCCTTCGGCCTGCGCGATGCCCAGGGCCGCCCGCTGTTCGCCGTGCAACCCCAGGTAAATGCCGAAGACGCCCTGATGCACGTTTCCTTGCTGCTCAAATGCGCCGAAGAGGTGTCCGATGAAATCACCGAACGAGCCAGCGGCATTGAACGTGGACTGATCTGGTCCATGGTGCATTCGGTTGAAATGGCCCGCGCCGTAGTGGACGCCCTGCTCGACGGCGCCCGCCCCGGCCCCGCCTAACCACCGCCCCGTAGGAGCTGGCTTGCCAGCGAAGAGGCCCGCCCTGACTTCACCGGCATCCCGGCCGACGCTTTCGCCGGCAAGCCGGCTCCTACAACCCCAAACCCCGTACATCCCCGTAGGAGCTGGCTTGCCAGCGAAGAGGCCCACCCTGCCTTCACCGACATCCCGGCCGACGCTTTCGCCGGCAAGCCGGCTCCTACAACCCCAAACCCCGTACATCCCGGTAGGAGCTGGCTCGCCAGCGAAGAGGCCAGCCCTGCCTTCACCGACCTCC
The DNA here is from genome assembly GCF_900105185.1 of Pseudomonas saponiphila. NCBI lineage: Bacteria > Pseudomonadati > Pseudomonadota > Gammaproteobacteria > Pseudomonadales > Pseudomonadaceae > Pseudomonas > Pseudomonas saponiphila. The sequence goes on from NZ_FNTJ01000002.1 coordinate 192,478, forward strand.
CAGCTGACGCTTTCGCCGGCAAGCCGGCTCCTACAACCCCAAACCCCGTACATCCCCGTAGGAGCTGGCTCGCCAGCGAAGAGGCCCGCCCTGCCTTCACCGACCTCCCAGCTGACGCTTTCGCCGGCAAGCCGGCTCCTACAGGTCTTGCGAACAACGTCGGGGCCTCGTTTTAAACAAGCACAATCCATGGCCCGCAGTGGATAATCGCCCCTCCCCAACATCCGCCATCCCCGAGGCACCGCAGTCGATGGACCCGACGCCCACCCAGGCCCTGCAACAGCTACGCGCCCTGATTCCGGTTGGCCTGCGCCACGCCCAGGCCCTGCTCGAGCGCTGTGCAGGCGATCCGCAGCACGCCGCCGAGTTGTACAAAACCGAGCTGCTGCAAGTGCTGGTAGACAAATCCGGCCTGTCCCCCGAACAAGCCCGGGAACAACTGCACGCCGCCGGTTACGACCTGAACCGCACCCTGCACGCTATAGATGAAGCGCGCTTCACCCTGACCCAGCGCATCCTGCGCAAGCACCACCGGGACCCGGGCCAGGCCCTGGACCTGATCGCCCAAGCCATCGAAACCGCCGAGCAACTGCCGCGCCAGTACTGGCTGGACTTTGCAGCGCTGGAGCAACTGGCACCGGCACCGCGCTGCTTCATGATCCTGCACGAATGGCTGGCCTTCGAGGGCTGGGAAGGCTTCGACAGCGCCCTGCACTTTCATCTGCCCCAGGCCGTCGCCCAATTGCGCCACCTGCAGCTGGAGGCCCTGGCGGAAACCTTGGAACAGGCCGACCAACGCCAGCAACAACTGCGGGCCGCCCATGCCGAAAGCGAAACCCCCGTCGAACTGGCCATGCGCATCAATCAGGACCCGCTGTTCAATCGCTGCCAGGACCACTTCCAGCAGCAGCGGCAGCCGCTCGCTGACTGTCTGCACCAGTGGGTGGAGCGGCATATAGAGCAGTTTCCCGCCTGAGCAACGAGCCGCTGCTCCCCGCACAGCAGAAATCGGTAAACTGCCGCCCTCACCGAACACGGACCTCGGATTCAGCCGCCATGGAATTGCAGTACCGCCTCACCCCGGCCCACACCGAAGCCCGACTTGCCGAAACCCTGCCCCAGGCGCTGCTTGAGCAGGACCAGTTGCAGACGCGGATCGCCAGCGCCACCTCGCGCTGGCAGGGGCGCCTGCTCGGCCCGCTGATCCTGCTGCTGTGCCTGATCGTCGCGCCCCTGGCGCTGTATTTTCCCGAGCGGCGCTTCACCCCGGAAAAGATCATCGCCCTGGTGCTCTGCGCGCTGATCTTCATCCCGCTCTGGTGGCGCTTTTCCGGGCGCCTGATCCAACGCCTGCAAGCCCGCACCCGCCAGCGCAAACCGCTGCGGGGGCTGAATCAGCGGCTGATCGAAGCTCGCCTGCGGGCACGCCTGAAGGCTGCCGAGGGCACTTACCACCTGAGCTTCGACGACCAGGGCTTGACCCTGAGCAAAGCTCCCCGAGCCAGGAACAGCCTGACCTGGGAGCAGATCGTGTACCTGCGCGAAGCAGCCAGTTTCTACGATCTGGCCGATGCCCAGATGCAGCGCAAGGGCCAGGCCTGGCGCATCGCCAAACACAGTGAACTGATGGACGCCGAGGAATATCAGCAAGGGCTGCAAGCCTTTCTGAGCAAGTGCCCGGTGGCGCCGAGCGCCAACTGATCACCTCACCCCGAGCCCCACAAACGGAATTTGCATGCACACATCAGCGTCCTCCCCGCGCACCGCCCGCGCGCTAGCCATCCTCGGCACCGGCCACGCCCTGCCACAGCGGGTGGTCACCAGTGCCGAGCTGGACCATCAACTGGGCCTGGAATCCGGCAGCGTGGCGCGCATCAGCGGAGTGCAGCAACGCCACGTCGCCGCCCCCGCAGACACCGCCGCCAGCCTCGGCGCCAGCGCCGCGCGCCAAGCCCTGCACGCGGCCGGCCTGGCGCTGGATCAGCTGGACCTGATCGTCTGCGCCAGCGGCACCCAGGACCAGGGCATGCCCTGCAACGCCGCGCTGCTGCAACGGGAGCTGGGCCTGGGCCAGTCGGGCATCCCGGCCATGGACATCAACGCCAGCTGCCTGGGCGTTATTGCCGCCCTGGATACCCTGTCCTGGCCGATCCAGGCCGGGCATTACCGGCGCGTGCTGCTGGTGTGCGCCGACATCGCCTCCTGCGGCCTGGACTGGCAGCAGGTGGAAGTCTGCGGCATCTTCGGCGACGGCGCGGCGGCGGTGGTGCTGGGCCCGGGCCATGGCGGGCAGAAGCTCCTCGCCTCGCGCCTGAAGACCTACGCCGAAGGCGCGGCGCTGTGCCAGATCCCCGCCGGCGGTTCACGCTTTCATCCGCGGCGCATCCAGGTGCCGTTCGAGCCCCTGACCAGCTTCGCCATGCAGGGCAAGGGCGTGTTCCGTCTCGCCGCCAAGCACCTGCCCGAGCTGCTGGACGATTTGCTGCAGCAAGCCGGGCTGACACTGGGGGATATCGACTGGGTCATCCCCCATCAAGCCAGCCAGCAGGCCATGCAGCACGCAGCCAAGCGCCTGAGCCTGGGGCCGGACAAAGTCATCGATATCTTTGCCCGGCACGGCAATCAGGTGGCGGCCTCGCTGCCCACCGCCCTGGACATCGCGGTGCGCGACGGGCGCATTCAACGCGGGCAGACCCTGCTGCTGATCGGCACCGGCGCGGGCCTGTCCCTCGGCGGCATGATCCTGGAGTTCTGATGAAAATCCTGGTCACCGGTGGCACCGGTTTTATCGGACGGCATCTGGTGTGGAAGCTGGCCGCCGAAGGCTGCCAAGTGCAGTTCAGCGGACGCAACCCCGAGGCGGCGGCCGAGGTGATTGCCCACAGCCCGGCGCCGGTGCACTGGCTGCCCCTGGAGCACGGCAGCCCATTGGCCAAGCGCCAGCTGGCCGATGCCAGCCAGGAGCATGACGCCATCGTGCATTGCGCCGCGCTGTCCTCGCCCTGGGGTTCGCCCCAGGCCTTTGCCCGGGCCAACCTCGACTCCACCGCCGAGGTGATCCACGCCTGCGACAAGAACCGCATCCCGCGCTTGGTGCATATCTCCACCCCGAGCCTGTATTTCGACTTCAGCGACCGCCTGGGTATCCGCGAAGACCAGCCGCTGCCGCCGCCGGTGAACGACTACGCGCGCAGCAAGGCCCAGGCCGAAACCCTGCTGGGCGCGGCGGGCCTGCCCGAGTGCGTGATCCTGCGGCCCCGGGCGGTGTTCGGCCCCTGGGACGCAACCCTGATGCCGCGCCTGCTGCGGGTGATGCAACGCGGGTCGATTCCGCTGATGCGCGGCGGCCGGGCCCAGCTGGACCTGACCTGCGTCGACAATCTGGTGCACGCCGTATGGCTGGCCCTGACCCAGCCCCTGCCGCGCCCGCTGTGCGTCTACAACCTGAGCAACGCCACGCCCCTGGCCTTCCGGGATCTGTTGCAACAGCTGGCCGAGCACTTCCAGCTGCCGCTGCGCACCCGCCGCCTGCCCTGGCCCCTGGTGCATGGCGTGGCGCACCTGCTGGAACTCAAGGCGCGCCTGGGCAGCGGCGCCGAACCCTTGATCACCCGCTACGGCGCCGGCGTCCTGGCCTTCAGCCAGACCCTGGACATCAGCGCCATCCAGCGCGAGCTGGGCTACCGCCCGGTGATCAGCCAGGAACAGGGCATCCTCCAGCACGCCCAATGGTGGCGGGACCAACTGAGGCAACGACCATGAGCCGCAGCGTGCGCTTGAAGATCCTCCGGGCCGGCTGGTGCCAGCACCTGGAATGCATGGCCGACCGTGGCGGGCGCCTGGCGCCGGTGCAGTTTCCGGCGCTGTGCGGGCTGATCCAGCACCCAGAGCACGGCTGGATTCTGTACGACACCGGCTACGCCGAGCACTTCTTCCAGGCCACCCGCACCCTGCCCGAGCGCCTGTACCGCAGCGCGGTGCCGGTGCAACTGCCGGTGGTGGAACAGTTGGGCGCGCAGTTGCATGAGCTGGGCATCGGGCCGGGGGATATCCGCCAGGTGATCATTTCCCACTTCCACGCCGATCACATCGCCGGGCTGCGGGATTTTGCCAATGCGCGCTTCATTGCCCTGCAAGCCGATTACCGGCATATAGAAAGCCTGCGCGGCCAGCGTTGGCGCGCCACCCTCTGCGGCCATTTGCCGGGCTTGCTGCCGGACGACTTCAGCGCCCGCCTGCGCCTGGCCGACGCCAGCCCCAGCTGCGCCCTGCCGGACTGGATGGCGCCCTTCGAGCAAGGCCTGGACCTGTTCGGCGATGGCAGCCTGATCGGCGTGCCGCTGCCGGGGCACAGTGAAGGCCAGCTGGGCCTGTTCATCCCCGACGCCCAGGGCCGGCCGGTGTTCCTGGTGGCCGACGCCTGCTGGTCGGTGCCGGCCTGCCGCGCCGAGCGCCTGCCCGCCGCCCCGGCGCTGTGGCTGGCCAGCGCCGACCGCCAGCAGTACGTGCGTACCTATCGCGGCCTGGGCCAGTTGATCCGCCGCGAGCCAGCGGTGGCGGTGCTGCCGTCCCATTGCACCCAGGCCTGGGAGGCGTTCGCCAATGAACAGTGAACGCCTGCTGGGCACCCTGCGCAGCATCGGCGCCTTCGTGTTCAGTCGCTACGTGCTGCGCTTTCGCCGCCGCGAGCGCCTGGAAGCCTGGCAGGCCCGGCGCCTGCGGCACTTCATGGCCAAGGTCATGCCCCGTGGGCAGCGCTTCAAAGGGCTGCCCCACGGCGGCCTGCAGAGCCTGCCGATCATGGACAAGGCAGCGCTGATGAGCGATTTCGCCGGCTTCAACACCCGCGCCCTGAGCCTGGAGCAGGTGTTGCCGGTGGCCCTTGAAGCGGAACAGTCACGGGACTTCAGCCCGACCCTGGGCGACATCACCGTGGGCCTGTCCAGCGGCACCTCGGGGGCCCAGGGGGTATTCCTGGTCAGTAGCGTGGAGCGCCAGCGCTGGGCCGGCATCCTGCTGGCGCGGACCCTGCCCCGGGCCTTGCTGCCGCGGCTACTGTGCCCGTGGCTGGCGCCGCTGCGCATCGCCTTCTTCCTGCGGGCCAATAGCCGTCTGTACACCACCCTGGCCAGCCGCCGCATCGACTTTGCCTTTCATGACCTGACCCTGGGGCTGGGCGCATCCCTGGAGCACCTGAACCAGCAGCAACCGGACGTGCTGGTGGCGCCGGCCACAGTGCTGCGCGGGCTGGCCCAGGCGGCCCTGGCCGGGCAGTTGACGATCCGCCCGCAACACATTCTGTCGGTGGCCGAAGTGCTGGAAAGCACTGACGCCGAGCTGGTCCGGCAAGCCTTCGGGCGCCAGCCCCGGCAGATCTATCAGGCCAGCGAAGGCTTTCTCGGCTACAGCTGCGAGGCCGGCACCCTGCACCTGAACGAAAGCCACCTGCACATCGAGCCGCAGTGGCTGGACCCGCAACGCTCGCGCTTTCAGCCGATCATCACCGACTTTTCCCGGCGTACGCAGTTGATCGTGCGTTATCGCCTCAATGACATCCTGCGGGTGGCCGAGGCGCCCTGCCCCTGTGGCCGCGCAGAGCGGGCCATCGCCGCCGTGGAAGGCCGCGCCGACGAGATTCTCTGGCTGCCCCGGCTCCACGGCCAGACGCTGGGACCGCTCTACCCCGACCTATTGCGCCGAGCCCTGCTGATGCTCGGCGCAGCGCTTGAAGAGTACGAGATTCACCAGCGCGGCCTGCTCTGGCAGATCAACCTGCGCGCCTCGGGCGACTACCACCAGCTGTGCCAGCGTTTGCGCGAGGCACTGGCCGAGCTGTGTGCACAACAGACGCTAGCGCCGCCGAGCCTGAGCTTCGGCCACTGGCAAGCGCCGCCGCCACAGACCAAGAGACGCCGCCTGCTGATGCTGCAACTGCCCGAGGGACTGCCATGCATGTACTGATTCTCGGCGCCCGCGCCCCGGCCTGCCTGGAGTGGGCCCGGGCCTTTAGCCAAGCCGGCTGGACGGTGACCGTGGCCGATTCCCTGGCCCAACCCCTGAGCCGCTTCAGCCGCGCCGCCCGGCACTTCGTGCGCCTGCCGGAGCCGCGCCACGACCCGGACGCCTGGATCGAAGCCCTGGCCGGGGTGATCCGCCAACAGGCCATCGACCTGCTGCTGCCCACCTGTGAAGAGGTGTTCTACCTGGCCCACGGCCTTGAGCGCCTACGACCTTTGTGCCGGGTGTTCACCAGCGACTTCGAGTTGCTGCACCGCCTGCACCACAAGGGCGATTTCGCCGCCATGACCCAAGGCTGGGATGTGGCCACGCCACCGACCCAGGTGCTGCACGACCCGGCCGGGGTGCAGGCTCTGGCGGCCGAGCACGACGCCCTGGTGTTCAAGCCGGCCTATTCGCGCTTCGCCTCCCAGACCCTGATCCGCCCGAGCCCGGCGCAACTGGCCAAGGTCCGGCCCAGCGCCGAGGCGCCCTGGGTGGCCCAGCAGTTTGTCCCCGGCCAGGAACATTGCAGTTTCAGCGTGCTGGTGGACGGCCAGTTGCGCGCCCACAGCAGCTACCAGCCGCGCTACCGGGTCGGGCGCGGCTCGGGGATCTACTTCCACAGCGGAGCCCCGGCGCCGGTCCGCGCCTTTTTGGAACAGTTCGGCCGGGCCACCGGCTACACCGGGCAAGTGGGTTTTGACTTTATCGAGGACCAGCAAGGCCGCTTCCATGTGCTGGAGTGCAACCCCAGGGCCACCAGCGGCGTGCACCTGTTCGACGACCAGCGGCTGCAACTAGTGGCGGCGCTCGGCAGCGAAGCCAGCGAGACGCTGCAAGCGACCCTGGAACCCCGGATGATCGCCCTGGCCATGCTGCTTCTGGCGGCGCCGCAACGGGCCTTGAGCCGCACGTTCTGGCACGACTACCAACAAGCCCGGGACGTGATAGTGCAGGACGGCGATCGCGGCCCGCTGACTGCCCAGCTGCTGAGCCTGGGCGAGATCATCGGCCGCGCCCTGACCCGCCGCTGCGGGCTGCTGGCCGCCTCCACCGCCGACATCGAGTGGAACGGCCAGCCCCTGGGAGCACCGCGCCGGTGAAGCTGCTGATGCCCGAACAGCTTGCCCAGCAAGCGCCGAGCGCCGACGACAGCCACGCCCGGCGTTACGTGCGCACCTGCGCCGGCGGCGCGCTGATCGGCAATGTCAGCACCGCCCTGGCCCTGCTGGACACCGGCGCGCAGCAGTTCCCGGTAAGCATCAACCACGGCCACGACCCGGTGGATAACTGCTACGTGGTGTCGCCGCAAACCGCCTACAGCGGCTACGCCCGGGAAGAACTGCAACGCCTGAAACGGCCCTGGCTGGCCTGGCCGCTGAAGCTGCTGACTCAGGGCGTGGACCGGCTGCTGAGCGCGGCCAAGGTCGACCGGCTGGTGCAGGTCAACAACTGGCTGCTGTCCACCAACCTCTACCCACCCGACTGGGACGGCGCGGATTTGCCGGCCATCACCGAACTGCTGCGCCGACAGTTTCCCGACCACGGCTTCGGCTTTCGCTCGCTCAACGACTTCAGCAACCACGAGCTGCGCAAGCGCCTGCAAGCCCTGGGCTACCTGGCGATTCCCAGCCGCCAGGTGTACCTGTTCGACGGCCGCGAGGGCGAGAAGTCCGCCTTCCTGCGCCACCACAACACCCGCCTGGACGCCACCCTGCTGCGCCGCAGCCCGTATACGGTGGTGCCCGGTAGCGAGTTGAACGAGGCCGATTTCCAGCGCATCGAGCAGTTGTACAACCTGCTGTACCTGGATAAATACAGCCGCCTCAACCCCCACTACAGCGCCCAATGGCTGCAACGCGGGCAGACCGAAGGCTGGCTGGAGGTGCGCGCCCTGCGCAACGCCGAGGGGCGCATCGACGGTGCCCTGGGCTGGTTCGCCAACAGCAGCCTGATCAGCACGCCCATCGTCGGTTACGACACCGCCCTGCCCCAGCGCGCCGGGCTGTACCGGCAACTGACCAGGCTGTGCCTGCAAGAAGCGGCGGACCGGCGGCAGGTGCTCAACTTCAGCTCCGGCGCGGCGGCCTTCAAGCGCCTGCGCGGTGGCCAGCCCGAGATTGAATACAGCCTGATTCACGTCGCCCACCTGCCCTGGCCGCGCAGGCTGGTGTGGCAACTGATGGGCCTGCTGTTGCAACGGATAGGCGTACCGCTGATGAGGAAGCTCAAACTGTGAACAGTCACTCGGGCTGGTGGCCCGTCGCCCTGAGCCGACAGCTGCGCAAGCAACCTTTGGCCTGCACCCTGCACGGCGTGCCGCTGGTGCTGTTCCGCGACGCCAACGGCGCCCCCGCCGTATTGCCGGACCGCTGCCCCCATCGCTTCGCGCCACTGAGCGCCGGGCGGGTTCGGGACGGGCAGATCCAGTGCCCCTATCACGGCTGGCGCTTCGACCCCCAGGGCCGCTGCACCCAGTTGCCCGGCCAGGCGCAGCAGCGTTGCAGCCAGCCGTTGCTGCAACCCCTGCACAGCTGCGAAGCCCAGGGGCTGGTGTGGGCCAGCCTGGCCCGCGAGCGGCCCAATACGCCACCGGTGGCCGCCGCCGAGCAGGCCCAGGCGCTGGATGTGTTCTGGATCAGCGACCGGGTGCAATGCAGCTTGCAGGACGCTGCGGAGAACTTCCTCGACGGCTTCCACACCCATTTCGTGCACGCGGGCTGGATTCGCCACGACCGCCAGCGCCAGCGCATTCGCGCCTGGGTGCATCAGCTGGATGACGGGGTTGAAGCGCAGTACAGCGAAGAAGGCACCCAATCCGGGCTGATTTCGCGGCTGTTCGAGGGTGAACGCGGCCTCAGCATGGGCCGCTTCCGCCTGCCGGGGCTGGCGGAAATCGAATACCGCGACCGCCAGGGCCGGCTCAACCTGCTGGTCAGCGCCTGGCTGAGCCCGGCCGCCGAGAGCCAACTGCAGCTGTTCGCGCGCATCGCCACGGCCCGGGGCCGCCTGCCGGGCTGGCTCAAGCGCGGCGTGCTGCAGCCTTTGTTCAAGGTGATCCTCAAGCAGGACCGGCAGATCCTCGAACAGGTCAGCGCCAACCAGCAAAGCTTCGCCCAGGTGCCGCTGCGCTGGCAGCGGCCCACGCCCCTGGACAGCTCGCTGGATCTGCTGGGGCCGTGGATCCGGCAATTACTGGAGCAAGGTGAACTGCAGGACTTTCAAGAACGCCGAGAGGAATTCTGGCTGTAATCCCGCAGGAGCCGGCTTGCCGGCGAACCAGCCCTCAAGACGGGCGCCGCTCAAGCGGGCCCCTTCGCTGGCAAGCCAGCTCCTACGGTTGGCAACGGTATCACGGGGCTGATGCGGGCCCCTTGGGGCCCCTGTTCGCGGGGTGTTGCAGGGCGTGACAAGAACCGTTTCAGCCCGCCGCCGGCACTGCCGTTCCTCGGCTCGACACGCAACATGCAGACGGCGAGCCCGCGCACCGGTATAGTGCGCCCCCTCTTCACGTGGACAGCCGTCGGTAACGAGGCTCGCCCCACGGGAAACCCGAACTAATAACAACCCGCGAAAGATAGAACCGGGACGAACACTCGCCCCACCGCTCTGCCGTGCGTGCAATCAGCGGTGTAACTGAATGTTTCCGTCCGTTCCGCTTTTGCCTACACAAAAAACAGCGAGGAATAATCCATGCTCGAAGTCATCAACGACTTCCTCTCAGGGAAAGTACTGATCGTGCTCATCGTCGGGCTCGGCAGCTACTTCACGATCCGCTCGCGTTTCGTCCAATTGCGCCACTTCCTCCATATGTTCGCGGTGTTCCGCGATAGCCTGAAAGGCAACGCTGGCCAGCTCAGCTCGTTCCAGGCGCTGATGCTCAGCCTCGCCGGCCGGGTGGGCGCGGGCAACATCGCCGGCGTCGGCATCGCCGTGACCCTGGGTGGCCCGGGCGCAGTGTTCTGGATGTGGGTGACCGCACTGGTCGGCATGTCCAGCAGCTTCTTCGAGTGCACCCTGGCCCAGGTCTACAAGCGCGCCGACGGCGACGGCCTGTACCGCGGCGGCCCGGCCTACTACATCCAGCACGGCCTGAAGCTCAAAGGCATGGCGGTAGTCTTCTCGATCCTGCTGCTGGTCACCTACGGCTTCGCCTTCATCGGCCTGCAGTCCTACACCGTGACCCATTCGCTGCAGAACGCCTTTGCCTTCGATCCGAAACACACCGGCATCGTCCTGGCGGCACTGCTGGCCATTACCTTCATCGGTGGCATCAAGCGCATCGCCGCAGTGTCCGACCTGCTGGTCCCGGTCAAGACCCTGGCCTACATCGGCGTGACCCTGTACGTGATCGGCACCCAGATCGAACACGTGCCTGCCATGCTGGAGACTATCTTCAAGAGCGCCTTCGGCCTCGATCCGGCCTTCGGCGGCCTGCTCGGCAGCGCCATCGTCATGGGCGTGAAGCGTGGCGTGTTCGCCAACGAAGCGGGCCTGGGCAGTGCGCCGAACGTGGCCGCCGTGGCCGCCGTGAAGCACCCGGGCGCCCAGGGCGTGGTCCAGGCCTTCAGCGTGTTCCTCGACACCTTCGTGATCTGCACCTGCACCGCGCTGCTGATCCTGCTGTCGGGCTTCTACACCCCGGGTTTTGAAGGCGACGGCATCGTCCTGACCCAGAACTCGCTGGCCGCCGTGGTCGGTGACTGGGGTCGCCTGTTCGTCAGCGTCGCGCTGTCGCTGTTCGTCTTCACCTGCATCCTCTACAACTACTACCTGGGCGAAAACAGCCTGCAGTTCCTGACCCGCAACCGTATCGTGCTGATGCTGTTCCGTGGCCTGGTGCTGGCGCTGGTGGTGTGGGGTTCGATGCAGGACCTGTCGACCGTGTTCGCCTTCGCCGACATCACCATGACCTGCCTGGCCTTCGTCAACCTGATGGCCCTGGCCATGCTGTTCAAGGTCGGCCTGCGAGTGATGCGCGACTACGACGAGCAGCGCCGCGCCGGCGTCGACCAGCCGGTGTTCGACTCGCGCAAATTCGCCGATCTGGACCTGGACCTGAAGGCCTGGCCTGCCGAAGCTTCGGCGGCCACCCAGGCCGAGCCGCAAGGCGTGCCCGCAGCGCAACGCTGACGGGTGAACCACGGGCGCATCCTCTGCGCCCGTGGTTTACAGTGCGATAAATGTGCGAGCGGGCCTGCCCGCTCCCACAGGAACCCACCGTTTCGGAGAATCCCATGACCCCTTCGACCTACCCTGCCGCCCAGCACGTCATGGTGCTCTACACCGGCGGCACCATCGGCATGCAGGCCAGCGCCGACGGCCTGGCGCCGGCGTCGGGTTTCGACGTGCGGATGCGCGCCTACCTCGACAGCCAGCCCGATCTGCGGGTGCCGGCGTGGCGCTTTCGCGAGATGGCGCCGCTGATCGACAGCGCCAACATGACCCCCGACTACTGGCAGCGCCTGCGTGCAGCGGTGGTCGAGGCCGTGGACCAGGGCTGCGACAGCGTGCTGATCCTCCACGGCACCGACACCCTGGCCTACAGCGCCGCCGCCATGAGCTTCCAACTGCTGGGCCTGCCGGCGCCGGTGGTGTTCACCGGCTCGATGCTGCCGGCCGGCGTGCCCGACAGCGACGCCTGGGAAAACCTCAGTGGCGCCCTGTTGGCCCTGGGCCAGGGCCTGGCACCGGGGGTGCACCTGTACTTCCACGGCGAACTGCTGGCCCCGACCCGCTGCGCGAAAATTCGCAGTTTTGGCCGCCATCCATTCGCCGCCCTGCGACGCAATGGCGGCGGCGCCAAAGCCGAAGCGCTTCCCGCGGCGCTGGAATACCGCCAGGCCAGGCAACTGGCCAAGGTCGGCGTGCTGCCGCTGTTCCCCGGCATCGGCGCCGAGCTGCTGGACGGCGTGCTCGACAGCGGTATCCAGGCCCTGGTGCTGGAATGCTTCGGCAGCGGCACCGGCCCCAGCGACAACCCGGCGTTCCTCGCCAGCCTCAAGCGCGCCCATGAGCGCGGGATCGTGGTGGTCGCCGTGACTCAGTGCCATGAAGGCGGTGTGGAGCTGGACATCTACGAAGCCGGCAGCCGCCTGCGCGGCGTGGGTGTGCTGTCCGGTGGTGGCATGACTCGCGAAGCGGCGTTCGGCAAGCTCAACGCGCTGCTCGGCGCCGGGCTGGAAATCAGCGAAGTACGGCGCCTGGTGGAACTGGATCTGTGCGGCGAGCTGGCCTGAACACTCTGTAGGAGCCGGCTTGCCGGCGAAGGCGGTCTTGAGGGCCTCTTCGCTGGCAAGCCAGCTCCTACAACCAGCTCCGGCACCTGCAGATGCAGGGCGGCATGCAACTTGCTCCGGTCAAGGGTCTTTCCCTGGCTGGAATCTGCGCATGCTGCATTCGCACCTCACCACCCTCAATGCCGTTTCCCTGGTGCTCGACACCTTCAAGGAGCAGGGGCAGGACGGCGATGCGCTGCTGGCCGGCAGCGGGATAAACCCCGCCGACCTGAGCCGCGCCGACACTCGCATCACCACCAATCAGGAAATGCTGGTGTGCGCCAACGCCGTGGCCCTGCAACGGGATATCGGCCTGGAACTGGGCCGGCGCATGCACGTTTCGTCCTACGGCATGCTCGGCTATGCGCTGCTCACCAGTGCCACCTTAGGTGACGCTTTGCGCCTGGCCATGCGCTATCCGGCGCTGTTGGGAACACTTTTCGAGCTGAGCCTGGAAGCCGACGGCCCGCGCATCTGGTTCACCGCCGCCGGCTACCGCGAAAATCCGGCCCTGGCGGCGTTCAATACCGAGTTCTGCCTGGTGTCGCTGAAGGTCATCTGCGACGACTTGCTGGGCCACCCGCTGCCGCTGTTGGGAGCGCGCTTCAACTACCCGGCACCGGACTATCAACAACGCTACGGCGAACCCTTCGACTGCCCGCTGCAATTCAATGCCCGCAGCAGTGCCTTCGCCTTCGACCAGCACTGGCTCGAACAACCCCTGCCCCTGGCGGATGCCATTACCCACCAGGCCATGGCCGAGCGCTGTCGCAAGCAGAACACCGAGTTCACCGGGCGCCAGGCCTGGCTCGGGCGCATCCGCCAGTTGCTGGCGGCGCAACTGGACGCCGCGCCAGGGCTGGAGGGGCTGGCGGAACAGATGAACTGCTCGGCCCGGACCCTGCGCCGCCATCTGCGCGACCTGGGTTGCAGCTATCAGGAACTGCTGGACGAGCTGCGCTTCGAGCGGGCCAAGCAGATGCTCTGCGAAGACCAGATGCCCATCTACCGCATTGCCGAGGCCCTGGGCTTCAGCGAAACCGCGAGCTTTCGCCATGCCTTCATCCGCTGGAGCGGCGTGGCGCCGAGCCAGTTCCGGCCCTGAGACAAACCCCGGCATAAAGCTGCGGATTGCATTACATTGCCGACCTTCGAAACCGGCAAGGGACTGCAAGCTTGAATCCATTCACCAACGCCATCGCCCGGCGCATCGGCATTCGCGGGCTCTGTCTGACGCTGGTGCTGCTGGCTGGCATCCCCCTCGCCCAGGCTTTCGAGCTGTCCAAGATCCGCTGGTGGGAATTGCAGAGCAGCATCCTTCTGGACGATCCGGAAACCGCCACGCTGCAACTCGAACCCTTTCCCCTGCCCGGACTGGCCCAGGCTCCGGCCCGGTTGATCCTCAGCCAGTACCACGGGCTGTTCTATCTCAACGCCTATGAAGACGCGCAGTACCAGCGGCGGGTCTACAAGTCGCCAGCACTGGCGATGTTCGATGACCAGGCGCTACAGGCCTGCGTGCCCGAGCAGCGCCCCGTTGAGGTTACGGACAACTGGCCGTCGAGCAAGCAGCTGGAAGCCGCCCTGAGCCTGACCAAACTGAGTTTCGACTGCCAGAGCCCGGGCTGGCCGCTCAGCAATCGCTACCTGCTGGTGGACAGCCGCGATCCCCAGCGGCCATTGCTGGCCATCGGTCAGCGCCAGGGCGAGGCACGGATCGACTTCATCCCGCAGCAACCGATCAGCCCCGAGCTGCAGCAGCAATGGCAACAGGCCCTGCAAAAATACCCAAAACTGCTGGAGCCCTTTGACCCCAGCACCGGCCAGCTGAGCGTCAAGCCCTATGCGCCGGAGCCCGGCGCGGAGCAGGTCTGGGCCCAGTTCCGCCAGTTGCACGCGCAACTGCGCGACGCCAAGGACAAGGCGCCGGGCATCGTCCGGGTGGAAGCCTTCTTCACCCGCCATGACTTTCGCGCTATCGCCGCCGAGCGCAGTAGCTACCCCGGCCTGCTCAACGACATCGCCTATTGGGCTACCGAGGCTGGCCGCTTGCAGAGCGCCCGGCCCTGGCTGGCCTATGTACTGCGCCGCGACCCGGGACGCATGCCGACCTACCTCAACCTGGCTGACCTGGACTGGCGCCTGTACGAGCAGCAGCCGGGAGACTCCAGGCACCTGGGCCGGGCCCTGGAGAACTATCGGCGGTACTGCGGGCTGCGCCTGCAACGCCAGCTCGGGGTGCCCGCCAGGGTCACCCAGCGCCTGGGCCTGGAGACACCCAGCGAACTAGCCTGCCAAAGCGCCTGGCCGCTGGTGACGGCGGTGGACCAGGGTGACGCGGACGAAGTCCGGCGCCTGCTGCAAAGTGGCCTGCGCGGCGACGTCATCGCCGCCGATGGGCGCCCGGCGCTGTTGCACGCGCTGGATAAGCCCGACCTGGAGCTCGCCCGGCTGTTGCTGGCCCATGGCGCCCGCCCCCAGGGCCAGTACAACGGCCGCACCCAGGTGTTCCTGGCCATGCGCCGCGACCTCAAGGACAACCCGGACCTGAGCCAGGCCAAGCGCCTGAACTTCCTCCTGCAGGCCGGCGCCGCCATCGATGAACAGGATGTCCAGGGCGGCACCGTGCTGCAGGCCATGGCCAAGGAACGCGACGACATCGAGCGCTTCAACTGGTTGCTGCAACATCCCCAGGACCTCGACAAGCGCAGCGGGCCAGACGGCGAAACCGCGCTGTTTCTGGCGCTCAGGGGCGGCAACTACGCCGCTGCCAGAGCACTGATAGAGGCCGGCGCCAACCTCAACCTGAGCTATGGCCGCTACGTTTGCGAACAGCAGCCGAGTCGCCAAAGCCTGCTGATGATCGTCGCCGAACAGGGCTCGCCCGAGGTCATCAATCCCTGGGTCAGCCAGCAACAGAGCCTGGACATGTTCACCCTGCTGCTGGAAAAAGGCGCCGATCCCAACGTCGGCCGCTACTGCAAGAACAACGGCTACACCTGGCTGCTGGAGATCATGGCCCGGCGCAAGCGCGACGACATGCTCAAGGTGCTGCAAGGCTTTGCGCCGCCACCGCCGGCGACGGCGTTCCGCCTTTGAGGCGTGGCGCCGAGCCCGCTGCGCCCCTGCAACAAAGCCCGGCACAACGGCGCCGATTGCATTACATTGCCGGGCTTTCTATCGGCAAGGGACTGCAACGTTGAAGCTATTCTCAGACACCGCCCGGCGCCTCGGCCTGCACGGGTTGGGCCTGGCGCTGCTAGTGCTGACAGGCGCACCCGCCGTCCAGGCCTTCGACCTGGACCTGGCCGGGATCAAATGGTCGGGCATGGCCCGCTCCTTCGTTCTCGACTACCCGGAAACCGCCACCCTGCAGATCAAGCCGTTCCCCGTGCCGGGCCTGGCGCAGGTGCCGGCGCGAATCGTCCTGAGCCAGTACCGCGGGCTGTTCTACCTCAACGCCTACCAGGACCTGAAGTACCAGCAGCGGGTGTACAAGTCGCCACCCATTGCCCTGTTCAGCCCAGAAGAGCTAAGGGCCTGCGCGCCCACGGACACCTCGCTGCGGGTCAGCGACCACTGGCCACCGAGCAATGAGCTGGACACGGGGCTGACCCTGACGCCCCTGGACTTCGACTGTTCGACGCCCTCGGACTGGCAACTCAGCCAACGCTACCTGCTGATCGACCAGCGCGACCCGCAGCACCCGCTGTTGGCCATCAGTCACCGCCAGGACCTGAGCCAGATGACGTTCACCCCGCTGCAACCGATCAGCGAGGACACCGGGCAGCAATGGTTGCAGGCCCTGCAGGCGTTTCCCCGCTGGTTCCGTCCCTTCACCCAGGGCAAGGGGCCGATCACCCTCAACGCCTATGCGTCGGCGCCGTCCCCGGAGAGCGTCTGGAAGGAGTTCCGCGCGCTGCACGAGCAACTGCGCAGCGCCAAGGACAAACGGCCGGGCATCCGCCAGGTGGAGGACTTCTTCGCCGTCCATGACGTTCGCAGCATCGCCACCGAGCGCCGCGAATACCCAGGCCTGCTCAACGACATCGCCTACTGGAGCAGCGAAGCCGGGCAGCTGCAAACCGCCCGCCCCTGGCTCAAGGAAGTGCTGCGCCGCGACCCAGGGCGGATGCCGACCTACCTCAACCTGGCGGACCTGGACTGGGCGATCTACCAACAACGCACCCTGGACAACATCCACCAGGGCCGGGCCATCGAGGGTTATCGGGTGTATTGCGGCCTGCGCCTGCAACGCCAGATGAGCATCCCGCCCCGGGTGCTGCAGCGCCTGGGCCTGAACGCCGCCACCGCCCGGGACTGCCAGGCGTTCTGGCCGCTGGTGGACGCGGTGGATGCCGGCGACCTGGCCGAAGTGCAGCGCCTGCTGGCCAGTGGCGTCAGCGGCGAGGTCATGGCCGACGATGGCCGCAGCGCCCTGTTGCACGCCCTGGACGCACCGCGCCTGGACATCGCCCGGCTGCTGCTTGAACACGGCGCCCACACCAGCGGCCTGTACAACTGGACTACCCTGGCGACCCTGGCCATGCGCCGCGATCTGGGCGACAGCCCCGACCTGAGCCAGGGCGGACGCCTGAAGTTCCTGATCGAATCCGGTGTCGCCGTCGACGAGCCGGACAGCCAGGGCGTGACACCGCTGATGCAGATGACCGAGAACAAACGCAGCCTGCAAGGCTTCAGCTGGCTGCTGAAGTACCCGCAAAACCTCGACCTGCGCACGGCAAGGGATGGCGAAACCGCCCTGTACCAAGCGTTCTCGGGCAGCAACTACGAGGCCGTGCGGCAACTGATAGCGGCCGGCGCCAACCTCAACCTGAGCTACGGCCGCGGCACCTGCTACAACCAGCCCGTTGGCGAAAGCCTGCTGACCCTGGTGGCCGACAAGACCGCCGCCGACGCCAAGGCCCCCTACGTCAGCCAGCAGGACACCCTGGCGCTGTTCACCCTGCTGCTGGAAAAAGGCGCCGACCCGACTGTCGGCCAGCACTGCGAGAAAAAGGGCTACACCCTGTTGCTGGAAGCCATCGCCCGGAAAAAGCGTGAGGACATGCTCCAGGTCCTGCAGCGCTACGTTCCCACTGCGCCCGCCGGCTGAAACCCGCGGCGCCCCGCAATGGGGCGCCGCGCCTCTTTAAGGGGCGAATTTCGGTCAAACACTTTGGCCAGATTGATCCCCTTTTGGCCGCTCCTGCCGTTCTCCGAAACTCCGTGCCCCGCAAGACTGTGAGCCACCGAATCAGCCTACGGAGAACAAGAAAATGCTGACGATCTACTCGGACGATCACCACCTGCACCATGGCCGCTGTGAACTCATCGACGGGCAACTGATGCCCTGCTTCGAAATGCCGTCCCGGGCCG
Organism: Pseudomonas saponiphila; assembly: GCF_900105185.1. Classification (NCBI taxonomy): domain Bacteria; kingdom Pseudomonadati; phylum Pseudomonadota; class Gammaproteobacteria; order Pseudomonadales; family Pseudomonadaceae; genus Pseudomonas; species Pseudomonas saponiphila. The sequence goes on from NZ_FNTJ01000002.1 coordinate 210,135, forward strand.
ACCATGTGCTGGATCGGGTGAAACATCAGAATCTGGGGCCGGTGCAGGCGCCCAAGGACTTCGGCCTGGAGCCCATCGAGCGCATCCACAGTCGCGCCTACCTGGACTTCTTCAAAGGCGCCTGGGAGCGCTGGGCGGCCGAGGGCATCGACGGCGACCTGCTGCCCTACACCTGGCCGGCACGCACCCTGCGCAGCGTGATCCCCACCAGCCTGCATGGTCAGTTGGGCTACTACAGCTTCGATGGCGGCGCGCCGATCACCGCCGGCACCTGGCAAGCGGCCTACAGCGCGGCGCAAGTGGCGCTGACCGCCCAGGCCCATATCCAGAATGGCGCCCACAGTGCCTTCGCCCTGTGCCGGCCACCGGGACACCACGCCGCCAGCGACCTGATGGGCGGCTACTGCTACCTGAACAACGCGGCCATCGCCGCCCAGGCGTTCCTCGACCAGGGCCACAAGAAAGTCGCGATCCTCGACGTCGACTACCACCACGGCAACGGCACCCAATCGATCTTCTACGAGCGCAGCGACGTGCTCTTCACCTCGATCCACGGCCACCCGGAAGCCGAGTTCCCGTTCTTCCTGGGCTATGCCGACGAATGCGGCGAAGGCCCGGGCGAAGGCTACAACTTCAACTACCCACTGGCCGCCGGCAGCGGCTGGGACCTGTGGAGCACGGCCCTGGAGCAGGCCTGCAAGCAGATCCAGCGCTATGACGCCGACATCATCGTGGTGTCCCTGGGCGTGGACACTTTCAAGGACGACCCGATCTCGCAATTCAAACTCGACAGCCCGGATTACCTGGCCATGGGCAAGCGCATCGCCGCCCTCGGCAAGCCGACGCTGTTCGTCATGGAAGGCGGTTACGCGGTAGCAGAAATCGGCATCAACGCCGTGAACGTTCTCGAAGGTTTTCAAAGCGCCCAGTGAGGGACACGCATCATGCAAAGACGCCAACGCTTTATCGTTCCCGCCCTGTGCGCCTGCCTGCTGGGCACCGCCGCCCACGCCGAAGAGCGCACCCTGCGGGTGTACAACTGGTTCGACTACATCACCCCCAAGGCCCTGGAGGATTTCAAGGCGCAGAACAGCCAGGTGAAACTGGTCTACGACATCTTCGACACCAACGAAGCCCTGGAGGCCAAGCTGCTGACCGGCAACTCCGGGTATGACGTGGTGGTGCCGTCCAACGTGTTCCTGGCCAAGCAGATCGAGGCCGGGGTGTTCCAACCCCTGGACCGCAGCAAGCTGCCCAACTGGAACCACCTGGACCCCAAGCTGATGAAGCTGATCGAGGCCAACGACCCGGGCAACCAATTCGCCGTGCCCTACATGTACGGCACCATCCTGATCGGCTTCAACCCGGACAAGATCAAGGCCGCCCTCGGCGACAAGGCGCCGGTGGACAGCTGGGACCTGATCTTCAAGGAAGAGAACATCAGCAAGCTCAAGCAGTGCGGCGTGGCCCTGCTCGACTCGCCATCGGAAATCCTGCCCCTGGCCCTGCAGCACCTGGGCCTGGACCCCAACAGCAAGAAGCCGGCGGACTACGAGAAGGCTGAAGCGCTGCTGATGAAAATCCGGCCATACGTCACCTACTTCCATTCATCCAAGTACATGGCCGACATCGCCAATGGCGACATCTGCGTGGCGGTGGGCTACTCGGGGAGCTTCTCCCAGGCCGCCAACCGCGCCAAGGAAGCCAAGAACGGCGTGACCGTGGACATGCGCCTGCCCAAGGAAGGCGCGCCGATCTGGTTCGACATGCTGGCGATCCCCAAGGGCGCCAAGAACCAGGAAGATGCCTACACCTTCATCAACTACCTGCTGCAACCCCAGGTCATTGCCCCGGTCAGCGACTTTGTCGGTTATCCCAACCCGAACAAGGACGCCACCGAACTGGTGGACCCTTCGATCCGCCACAACCCCAACCTGTATCCGACGGAAGCGGCGATGGGCACCCTGTACACCCTGCAACCGTTGCCCCGCGATGCGGAACGGGCAAGGACCCGGGCCTGGACCAAGATCAAGTCCGGAACCTGATTGCCGGTTGCGCCGGGAGCCGCCCATGCGTCTCCCGGCCGGCGTCAAACCCGCCAGACCTGGCGCAGGCGGCCCAGGGCCGCCTGGATATCGACCTCGGGCACCGCGGCGAACCCCAGCACCAGTCCGGCCCGCCGATCCTCGGGCAAGGGGCTTTGCGGCAACCAGTAACTGCTCAGACCGTTGACCTCGACATCGACATTGGCCGCCTGCTCCAGCAGTTGCTGCTCCCGGGCCAGGCTGTCCACGCGCACGGTCAGGTGCAACCCGGCGGCCACCGTGGGCAGTGGTCCGACGCCCGGGATCGTCTCGGGCCAGCCGGCAAGCAAGGTGTTGCGCCGGCTCAGGGCGGCGCGGCGCATGCGCCGGATATGTCGCTGGAAGTGCCCGGCGGCCATGAACTCGGCCATCACTGCCTGGGTGCTGACTTCGGAATGACGCACATCCACCGCCCGGCGCCGGGCGAAGGCCTGCACCAGGCCCGGCGGCAACACCAGGTAGCCCAGGCGCAGTGCCGGGAACGCGACCTTGCCGAAGGTGCCGACGTAGATCACCCGCCCCTGGCGGTCCAGCGCCGCCAGCGGGGCCAGGGGCGCGCCGCTGTAGCGGTACTCGCCGTCGTAGTCGTCCTCGACGATCCAGCCACCGCTGCGCTCGGCCCAGGCCAGCAACTCCAGGCGTCGGGCCAGGCTCATGATCACCCCGGTGGGGTACTGATGGGACGGGGTGACATAGGCCAGACGGCAGTGCTCCAGTTGTTCCAGCTGACGACAGTCGATGCCGTCCTGGTCCACCGCCACGCCCTGCAGTTGTGCCCCGGCCACGGCAAAGGCGTGACCGGCCGCTCGATAGCCGGGGTTTTCCACAGCCACGACGTCGCCGGGCTCCACCAGCAGCTGTGCACAAAGACTGATGCCCTGTTGCGCGCCACTGGTGATCACAATTTGTTCAGCGCTGCATTGCAGCCCCCGGGCGCTGCGCAGATAAGCGGCGATCAGGCTGCGTAGCCGTGAATCGCCGGCGGAATCGCCGTAGCACAGCTGGTGCAGGTTCGGCCTGCGCCAGAAAGCCGCATTCAGCTTGGCCCAGACCTCGAACGGGAACAGATCGAAAGCCGGCACGCCGACCCGAAAAGCCCGCGGCGGACCACTGGGCGGCGTGCTCAAATGGTGCTCTTGCAGGCGCTGCAGACCACTGCTGTGGATAACTTTACTGGATGCATCACCAGTTATTTCGACGGATTTTGTGGATAAAGCTGTGGGTAAGCCTGTTGACAACCCTGTGGATACTTTTGTGGATAGTTTTTTGATGGGGAGTCGGGTTTCCGGCAACTGGGCCACGTAGGTGCCATCACCGACCCGCCCTTCGATAAAACCCTCGGCATACAGCTGGTCATAGGCGCGCACCACGCTGTTGCGGGAAATCCCCAGCGCCGCCGCCAGGTCACGGCTGGCGGGCAAGCGCGTGCCGCTGGCCAGGCGCCCGTCCAGCACCCGCAGACGCAAGGCCTGGTATAGCTGGCGGCTAAGGCCCTGGCGGCGATCCAGCTCGATCCCGGCAGGGTTGAAAGACAGCGGAGGCAAAGCACTGTTCATCGCGGGGCACCCGGGAATTGGACCTATGAAATAGACCAGAGATGGCTCTTACAACGAACCATTAGCCTGCCTAGGATGCAGCCACTCGCCAAGGAGTTTTTCCATGTACCTGCCTCGCGCTTTCGTCGATGAAGACCTTTCCCGCCTGCACGGGGTGATGCAACGCAGCCGTCTGGCGACCCTGGTGACCTGGGGCGCCCTGGGCCTGCAGGCCAGCCACCTGCCCCTGCTGCTGGATCCCGCGGCAGGTCCCAATGGCACCCTCTCCGGGCACCTGGCCAAGGCCAATCCGCAGTGCACCGAGCTGGCCAGTGGCGCCGAGGCTCTGCTGATCTTCATGGGCGAAGATGCCTACGTCAGTCCCTCCTTCTATCCGAGCAAGGCCGAACACGGCAAAGTGGTGCCGACCTGGAACTACGTGGCGGTGCACGCCTACGGCCAGCCGGAGGTGTTCACCGATCCGCAGCGGCTGCTGCAGGTGGTCGAAGGCCTGACCGAGCGCCATGAGGCCGGCCGCCCGCAACCATGGAAGGTGGCCAATGCCCCGGCCGACTATGTCGACGGCATGCTCAAGGCGATTGTCGGTTTCGCCCTGCCGATCCAGCGCCTGGAAGGCAAGCGCAAGCTCAGCCAGAACCGCAATGCCGAAGATATCGCCGGAGTACGCGACGGCCTGGCGGCCAGCGCCGACCTGCGCGACCAGCAACTGTCGCAACTGATGGGCTGAGTGCCCGCCCACAACAATAAAGGAGCTTTCATGAGCCAGATCCAGATCCGCCCCGTCACCACCGCCGATCACGCCGCCTGGCTGCCTCTGTGGCAGGCCTACCTGCGCTTCTATGAAACCGAGCTGCCGGACGCCGTGACCCAGAGCACCTGGCAGCGTTTTCTCGATGCCCGCGAACCGACCCATGCCGCCCTGGCCTGGGACGGCGAGCGCGCCGTGGGCCTGGTGCATTTCATCTACCACCGCTCCAACTGGAGCATCGAGAACGCCTGCTACCTGCAAGACCTGCTGGTGACCCCGGACCAGCGCGGCACCGGTGTCGGCCGCCAACTGATCGAATTCGTCTATGCCCAGGCCAAGCAGGACGGCTGCGCCAAGGTGCATTGGCTGACCCACGAAACCAATGCCACGGCCATCCAGCTGTATGAGCGCATTGCCGAGCGCCCGGGCTTCATCCAGTTCCGCAAACCCCTCTGAATTGCCAAGGAGCCACTGCATGTCGATTTCACTTGCCGATTGGAAAGGCGTCCCCGCCCCTTCGGCCACCCTGCTTGAAGGGCGCTTCATCCGTTTGGAAAGGCTCGACCCGACGCGCCACGGCGATGAGCTGTTTCAGGTGCTGCAAGGCCCTGGCGCCGACCCTGTGCTGTGGAACTACCTGCCTTACGGCCCCTTCCCCGAGCGCCCGGCGTTCGATGCCTGGCTCGGCAACCACGCCCTTGCCAGCGATCCGTATTTCTTCACCGTGATCGACCGCGCCAGTGGCCAGGCCCAGGGCCTTATCAGCCTGATGTCCATCGTCCCGGCCCAGGGCCGCATCGAGATCGGCCACGTCACCTTCGGCGCGCCGATGCAGCGCTCGCCCAAGAGCACCGAGGCGGTGTACCTGCTGGCCAAGGAAGCCTTCGCCCTGGGCTACCGACGCCTGGAATGGAAGTGCAACAACGCCAATGCCCGCTCGCGCTACGCCGCGGAACGTCTGGGTTTCAGCTTCGAGGGTGTGTTTCGCCAGCACATGGTGGCCAAGGGGCAGAATCGCGATACCGCGTGGTTCTCGATCCTGGACGGGGAATGGCCGGCGATTGCCAAGGGCTTCGAGCAATGGCTCAGCGATGAGAACCAGAGCGGCGCGGGGCAACTCAAGTCGCTGGCGGAGTGTCGCGGGTAAGCGGGATTTTCGCCGGCAAGCCGGCTCCTACAGGAATTGCGGTGAACCCGAACCTTGTAGGAGCTGGCTTGCCAGCGAAGGACTCAACCGAGCTTCTGCGCCAACACCGCAATATGCTCCGGCCCGATGCCGCAGCAACCGCCGACATGGCTGGCACCGCGCTGGTGCCAGTCCGCTACCCATCGCAGATAACCCGGCGGATCCAGGTCTTCGCGCAGCGGGCACAGGCCGTCGTTGGCGGTGGCATCCTCGGGCTGCGGCGGGAAGGCGTTGGCGTACACGCCAATGTGGATCTGCGCCCCCAGGCGCTCGAAGGTGTCACGGGCCGCATCCACCGCCGCACCGATCACTTCCGGCTGGCTGCAGTTGAACAGCAGGGTCTGCACCCCGAGTTGCGCCGCCACCGCCGCCGCGTCAGCCACCGGCTCGCCGGAACGCAGGCGCGGCACTTCATCGACATCTTCATCCTTCAGGGTGAAGGACAGCCAGAACGGCTTGCCGTCCTCGGGCAGTCCCGCGTGGATGGCCCGCGCTTCGGCGATCGAGCTTTGGGTTTCCGCCAGCCACAGGTCCACGAACGGCGCCAGCCCGTTAACCAGCGGGCTCAGCACTTCCTCGACCCGGGACGCATCGAACAGATCCGGGCGATAGGAGCCGAACAGCGGCGGCAACGAACCCGCCACCCGCACCGGCTTGCCGGAGGCCTCCACCGCGCGACGCGCCAACTCACCGGCCAGGGCCGCCAGGGCCTGGCCTTCGGCGGCAAAGCGCTCTTCACCGATGTGGAACGGCACCACGGCGTAGCTGTTGCTGGTGATCACGTTGGAACCACTGGCGATATAGGCCGCATGCACCGCCTCCACCGCCTGGGGATCTTCGCTCAACGCCAGGGCTGACCACTCGGGCTGCCGGAACGGCGCACCACGGCGCTGCAACTCACGACCCATACCGCCATCCAGAATTACCGTGCTACCTGCGCCCATATGCTTTTTACTCATATGCTTATGAAAATAACTCACTACCGGAGTCGTTCTTATAACTATTAAATACGCACCATTCGGTTAATAACAACTCTTTTTCAGTCAGGATTCCGATGAATTTCAAACCGCTGCTGGCCCTCGGCCTGACCGTACTTGCCGCCTCTTCCCAAGCCTTCGCCGGCGCCACCCTGGAGCGCATCGAGCAGAAAAAGGAACTGGTCGGGGTGCTGATGGAAAGCTACCCGCCCTTCTCCTTCCTCAATGAGCAGAACCAGCTGGACGGCTTCGATGTCGACGTGGCCAAGGCCGTGGCCGACAAGCTCGGGGTCAAGCTGCGCCTGGAAACCCCATCCTGGGACGTGATCGCCGCCGGCCGCTGGAGCGGGCGCTACGACATCTGCATCTGCTCCATGACCCCGAGCAAGGCCCGCGCCGAAGTCTTCGACTTCCCGGTGCAGTACTACGCCTCGCCGGCGGTGATCGTGGTCAATGCCAAGGATGAGCGGATCCACAGCGCCAAGGACCTGAGCGACAAGAAGGTCGGCCTCACCGCCGCCTCCAGCTACGAGAGTTACCTGAACAAGAACCTGGTGATCGAAGGCGCTGAAGACACCCAGTTGCACTACCCCTTCGAGAACGTGCAGATCGCCCCCTACGACACCGACAACGTGGCCTTCCAGGACCTCGGCCTGGGCCCGGGCGTGCGCCTGGATGCGATCCTCACCAACCTGGTCACCGCGCAACCGCGGCTGACCCAGGATTCGCGCTTCAAGCTGGCCGGCGAGCCGCTGTACGCCGAGCCCAACTCGGTGGCCATCGAGAAAGGCGATGCGCAGTGGAATGCCAAGGTGCGTGAAGTCTTCGCCCAGCTGAAGCAGGACGGCACCCTGAGCAAGCTGTCGCAGAAGTGGATCGGCGCCGACATCAGCCAATGACTGCCTACACGCCACCGCCCCGGCCACCGCAACCGGTGGCTGAACCGCTGCTCAAGCGCCTGCTGGGCTTTCGCAGCCGTCTGTACCTGACCTGGGCGGCGCTGCTGGGGCTGTTCGCCAGCTTCTTCCTGAGCTTCGACCTGAAGTTCTCGATCATCCTCGACAAGCTGCCAAACCTGCTGGGCCTGCACCTGTCCCCCAGCGGCTTTCTCCAGGGCGCGGCGCTGACCCTGTTCCTCTGCGCCTGCTCCATCGTCGCCTCGTCGCTGCTGGGCTTCGTCACCGCCCTGGCGCGCCTGTCGTCGAGCGCCGTGGCGTTCGGCATCGCCAGCTTCTACGCCTCGTTCTTTCGCGGCACGCCGCTGCTGATCCAGATCCTGCTGATCTACCTCGGCCTGCCGCAACTGGGGGTGGTGCCGGGCGCCATCACCGCCGGGATCATCGCCCTGTCGCTGAACTACGGCGCCTACCTCAGCGAGATCTTCCGTGCCGGCCTCCTCGGCGTGCCCCACGGCCAACGCCAGGCGGCCCTGGCCCTGGGCATGAGCGACAGCGTGATCTTCTGGCAGGTGACCCTGCCCCAGGCCATGCGCACCATCATTCCGCCGACCACCAACCAGTTCATCTCGATGCTCAAGGACTCGTCGCTGATCTCGGTGATGGGGGTCTGGGAGGTGATGTTCCTGGCCCAGTCCTATGGCCGCTCCAGCTACCGCTACATCGAGATGCTGAGCACCGCGGCACTGATCTACTGGCTGCTGTCCATCGGCCTGGAACTGATCCAGGCGCGGATGGAAAAGCACTACGGCAAGGGTTACGCCAAGCGCGGTTGAGGTTCAGCCGCAAGCCCGGAAGGCCCCGGGCTTGGTTCCGAGCTTTCAAGCTCATCGAACAGCGAACGGGCGCGGCTGGTCTTGTGCACCTTTACCACCCCCATCTGCAGGCCGAACGGCTTGAACACCGCGGTCAGTGACTTGAGGGTCGGGTTGCCGTCACCGTGTTCGATATGGATCAGGGTGCGCAGGGAGATCCGGCACATGCGGGCGAACTGACTCTGATGCAGCCCGGTGACTTCGGTACGCAGGCGCTTGACCGCCTCGCCAAGCGGCAGGCGACCGGCCGCCATTTCCTGCTGGATGTGGTCGATCAGGGCCCCGCGTTGTTCCAGCGTCATGTTCATCGCAATCCCCACTCCTGCAGGCGTCGGTCCAGGTGGCGCAAGTGAATGCGCGGATGATTCAGGGTGGCTTCGGGCAAGCCGCCGGCACTCAGCAGGTCCGGCAGGGCCCGCAGTTGTTCGGCATCCGCGCGCAGGCGGGTCAACGCGGCCTCAGGATCGAGCAGCGGCTTGAGGCTGGCGCACACCAGGCGCCAATCGACATCCCCGGCCACTTCCATGCGCCCGGGCCATTTGGTGGTGCGGGCAATCCCCTGGTCATCCATGACCTTGGGCGCCAGGTCATGGATCGGCGCCAGATGCACCCCGGTATCCGTGCGCACCACCGAAAGCGTGCGGCCGTGATTGTCGGTGTTGCCGAGGATCTTGTTGAGCAGATCGCGCCGCAGGTAGTCCGCAACCAGTTCGGGGATCGACGTCTCCTGGCCGGTGGCGCGCCACAGTTCGGCGAGAATCCCCAGGACCTCGGTATGGCGCATGCCCTGGCCATGGCCCACCAGCCCGGCCAGGGAATAGATCGACTCCACCGCCAAGCGTTCGACTCCGGCGGGCGTTGGCCGACGGTCAAAGCGCTGCATCCACAGGCTCGGCCGGCGCCCCTCTTCCAGGGCCAGCCCGGAAGCCGCCGGCGTCTCGATCCCCAACTGCTGCAGCGCCCGGTAGTAGTGGAACTCGCTTCTGAGGATGTCGCAGGCATTCGGCGAGGCCGGGTTACGGGGGAACTTCACCCACCAGTGACGCGCTGCATATGCGTCATCGAGCAGCGCATCGGGGTACAGCAAGCCCTCGCGGTTTTCCGTCAGCAACAGCTTGGGCGCTTCGTCTCCGAGGCTCGCCGTGCCACCAAAAGCCGCCGCCTGCTCATGGGCGTATTCAAGAAACCGGTTGTCCAGGGTCACCACCTGTTCCCGGGTGAAGCCCAGGGCCGGGCGCCTGTGCAGCCCTGCCAGCGACTCCTTGATCCGCAGATGGCCAATCGGCGCCGCCGTGCTTCGGGCCAGGAGGAACAACTCGCTGCCCACGCCATCGGGCCGCTCATGACCCATCTGCCGGAGCAAAAAGCCGCGCGCCGCCGGCGTGGCGACCAGGTCATAAAGAAAGGCCGGCGCCCGGTCTTCTCGCCAGGACTCCCACCCCAGAGGTATCTGTGCACTGACCGAACGGCCCAACGGGCTGGCAACAGCTTCCAGGTTGTCCACCAGATACTGCGGGACATAACCAAAGCTGCAAGGGCTGGCAAAGCCCTCTGCGGGGTTGTCGAAACTCAGGGTCATGGCATCGGCCCACGCCCCTGCGCCGTAGAGCTGCAACGTCAGCCGGAGCATTGGGGTACCTGTAATTTGCTGCACTTCAATAGACGTTCCGTCTCAATCATCCGCGCATTATATTGCAGTTATTCCAGGTAACGATGCCAATACATGCACCTAAATGCATTTATATAAAATATTACCTCCACGAAAATGCATTAAATGACACTTCAAAAAAGCAAAAAAAAGGGGAGCCGTAGCTCCCCCGAGGTAAACCGTTACAGATGAGAGCCTGAACTCAGCCCTCGATTTCGATCAGGATTTCGCCCGGGTTGACCCGGTCGCCCTTGGCCACATGAATCGCCACCACCTTGCCGGCCACCGCAGCCTGGACTTCGGTTTCCATCTTCATGGCTTCAGTGATCAGCACCGCCTGACCCTCCTTGACCACATCGCCTTCCTTGACCAGCACATCGACGATGTTGCCCGGCATGGTGGTGCTGACATGGCCCGGCGCGCTGGCCTGCTTGCGCTTGCTGCCACCGCCGCCGACAAATTCGTTGAGCGGCTCGAACACCACCTCTTCCGGCATGCCGTCGATGGACAGGTAGAAGTGGCGCTTGCCTTCGGCCTTGACCCCGACACCGGTGATGTCGACGCGGTAGGTTTCGCCATGGACGTCGATGACGAACTCGGTCGGCACGCCCTCACCGCCCGGCTTGCTGACACCGCCGGCTTCGGGGATCGGCAGCAGCGCTTCCGGAACCAGGGTGCCGGCCTCACGCTCTTCGAGGAACTTGCGCCCGATGTCGGGGAACATGGCGTAGGTCAGCACGTCTTCTTCGGAATGGGCCAGGACACCGATTTCGCCGCGCAGCTTGGTCATTTCCGGCTGCAGCAGGTCGGCCGGACGCACATCGATCACGTCCTCGCTGCCGATGGCCTGGCGCCGCAGGTTCTCGTCCACCTGACCCGGGGCCTTGCCGTAGCGGCCTTGCAGGTAGAGCTTCACTTCGTTGGTGATGGTCTTGTAGCGCTCGCCGGCCAGGACGTTGAAGAACGCCTGGGTGCCGACGATCTGCGAGGTCGGGGTCACCAGCGGCGGGTAGCCCAGGTCATGACGCACCCGCGGAATCTCCGCCAGCACTTCGCCCATGCGGTTCAGCGCGCCCTGCTCTTTCAACTGGTTGGCCAGGTTGGAAATCATCCCGCCCGGCACCTGGTTGACCTGCACCCGGGTATCGACCGCGGTGAATTCGCTTTCGAACTGGTGGTACTTCTTGCGCACGGCGTAGAAGTACAGGCCGATTTCCTGCAGCAGCTCCAGGTCCAGGCCGGTGTCGAACTCACTGCCTTTGAGGGCCGCGACCATGGACTCGGTGCCCGGGTGGCTGGTGCCCCAGGCAAAGCTGGAGATGGCCGTGTCGATGTGGTCGGCGCCGTTCTCGATGGCCTTGAGCTGACACATCGCGGCCAGGCCCGCAGTGTCGTGGGAGTGAATGAACACCGGCAGCGACAGCTCGGCCTTCAGCGCCTTGACCAGCTCGCCGGTGGCGTAAGGCGTCAGCAGGCCGGCCATGTCCTTGATCGCGATCGAGTCGCAACCCATGGCTGCCATCTGCTTGGCCTGGGCCACGAACGCCTCGATGGTGTGCACCGGGCTGGTGGTGTAGGCGATGGTGCCCTGGGCGTGCTTGCCGGCGGCCTTCACTGCCTCGATGGCGACCCGCAGGTTACGCACGTCGTTCATCGCATCGAAGATGCGGAATACGTCGATGCCATTGACCGCGGCCTTGGCCACGAACGCCTTGACCACGTCGTCGCTGTAGTGGCGATAGCCCAGCAGGTTCTGCCCGCGCAGGAGCATTTGCAGGCGAGTGTTGGGCAGCGCGGCGCGCAGTTGGCGCAGGCGCTCCCAGGGGTCTTCCTTGAGGAAGCGCACGCAGGCGTCGAAGGTGGCGCCGCCCCAGACTTCCAGGGACCAGTAGCCGACTTTGTCGAGCTTGTCGCAAATCGGCAGCATGTCTTCGGTGCGCATGCGGGTGGCCAGCAGCGATTGGTGAGCGTCGCGCAGGATGGTGTCGGTAACGAAGATCTTCTTAGTCATTGGTATCTCCTCATAGCGGCAAGCTCAAAGCTACAAGCTGCAAGTGAAAGCCGATCGGCTCTGGCTTGGCGCTTGCCGCTGAAAGCTTGCCGCTGTTTATTCATAGGCCTGCGTGGGCGGCGATGGCGGCGGCGATGGCCAGGGCCAACTCTTCGGGTTTGCGCTTGATCGAGTAGTTGGTCAGTTCCGGGTGGCTTTCGACGAAGCTGGTATTGAACTGGCCGCTACGGAACTCCGGATTGCGCAGGATTTCCTGGTAGTAGGCGGCGGTGGTCTTGACCCCTTGCAGACGCATGTCGTCGAGGGCGCGCAGGCCACGGTCCATCGCTTCTTCCCAGGTCAGGGCCCAGACCACCAGCTTCAGGCACATGGAATCGTAGAACGGCGGAATGGTGTAGCCGGTGTAGATCGCCGTGTCGGTACGCACGCCGGGGCCGCCGGGGGCGTAGTAACGGGTGATCTTGCCGAAGCTGGGGAGGAAGTTGTTCTTCGGGTCCTCGGCGTTGATCCGGAACTGCAGGGCAAAACCGCGGTGGTGGATGTCTTCCTGCTTCACCGACAGGGGCAGGCCCGAGGCGATGCGGATCTGCTCGCGAACGATGTCGATGCCGGTGATTTCCTCGGTGATGGTGTGTTCCACCTGCACCCGGGTATTCATCTCCATGAAGTACACCTCGCCCTCGGCGAGCAGGAACTCCACGGTGCCGGCGTTCTCGTAGCCCACGGCCTTGGCCGCGCGCACCGACAGGTCGCCGATGTAGGCGCGCTGTTCGGGGGTCAGTTGCGGGCTCGGGGCGATTTCGATGAGCTTCTGGTTGCGGCGCTGGATCGAGCAGTCGCGCTCGAACAGGTGCACCACGTTGCCAAAGCTGTCACCGAGGATCTGCGCTTCGATGTGCTTGGGATTGACGATGCATTTTTCCAGGAACACTTCCGCCGAACCGAAGGCCTTGGTGGCCTCGGAAATCACTCGGGGGAAGGCCTGCTCCAGCTCTTCACGGCTGTTGCAGCGACGGATGCCGCGGCCGCCGCCACCGGAGGTGGCCTTGAGCATCACCGGGTAGCCGATGCGGTCGCCTTCGGCCAGGGCTTCGTGGATATCCGCGACGTTGCCTTCGGTGCCCGGGGTCACCGGTACGCCGGCCTTGATCATGCTGCGGCGGGCTTCGGTCTTGTCGCCCATGCGGCGGATGACTTCCGCCGACGGGCCAATGAACTTGATTCCACGTTCGGCGCAGATGTCCGCCAGTTCGGCGTTTTCAGAAAGAAAACCATAGCCGGGATGCAGGGCATCGCAGCCGGTTTCCACCGCCAGGTTCACCAGTTTGCGCGGGTTCAGGTAGCCGGCCAGCGGCTCGGCACCGATGCTGTGGGCCTCATCCGCGCGCTTCACATGCAGGGCATGGCGATCGGCGTCGGAGAAGATCGCTACCGAACGGATGCCCATCTCGGCGCAGGCACGCACGATTCGTACGGCGATCTCACCACGGTTGGCGATCAGGATCTTTTTTATCACTTGGAGGTTCCCTTGAGCCGTTGGAACAAACGACCCGCTAGACCGAGTCGGCGCGTGACCAAATGTTTCAGGTCAGTCGCCGCGTCACACTAGCCCTGAAGAGGGATTAACAAAAATCAATAATTATTGGGTTGGGCATAAGTAAAGACTTATAGTCGTGCCACAAGCCCCAGGCGCGAGCACTCCATAAATGCGTAAGTCCTTGATGAGACTGACATTGCGTCAGTTGCAGATTTTCAATGAAGTCTGTGATCTGCGCTCCTACAGCCGCGCCGCCGATGAAATGAATCTCACCCAGCCGGCAGTCAGCCTGCAGATCCGTCAGCTGGAGGAACTGATCGGCCAGCCGTTGTTCGATTACGTCGGCAAGAAGCTCTACATGACCGAAGCCGCCGAAGCCCTGCAACGGGCCAGCCGGGACATCTTCGGACGCCTGGAAAACCTCGACATGCAGCTCTCGGACATGCAGGGCTCGCTGCAGGGCCAGCTCAAGCTGGCGGTGGAATCCAGCGCCAAGTATTTCGTCCCGCACCTGTTCGCCGCCTTCAAGCGCCAGCATCCGGAAGTCCACCTGCAACTGACCGTGGTCAACCGCGCCCAGGTGATCCGCCGACTCTCGGACAACCGCGACGATCTGGTGATCATGTCCATGGTGCCCCAGGACATGGAGCTGGAATTCCTGCCGTTTCTCAACAACCCGATCGTTGCCGTAGCGCCACCGGATCATCCCCTGAGCCACATGGGCCCGCTGCGCCTGCAGGACCTGGAGCCCTACACCCTGGTGCTGCGCGAACCGGGCTCGGGCACGCGCCTGGCCTGCGAGGAGTACTTCAAGGAGAAGCGCGTGCACTTCACCCAGATCCTCGAAGTGTCGTCGGCCGAGGCTCAGCGCGAGTGCGTGCGGGCGGGCCTGGGCGTGGCCTTGCTGACGCGCCACGCCCTGAACCTTGAGTTGGCGACCGGCGGCTTGATCGAGTTGCCGGTCGAAGAGCTGCCATTGCTGCGCAGCTGGTGCCTGGTACAGGCCAAAGCCAAACGCCTGTCACCGGTAGCGCATGCGTTCCTGGGATTCATCCGCAGCGAACGGGTACAGATCAGCGGGCTGGTTGAACGCTTCGACGGGAAGCCGCGGGTGCCGCCTGCCAGTAATTGACCGCCTCAAGCTCGGGGTAATCGTTGATTTCCTGCTGCAACTGACGCAGCTCGAAGCGGTGTTCGATCGCACGCCGAAACTCCATGCGGCGCTGGTCTTCCTGCTGACGACGGGTCTTGACGGCGCTGTTGCTCTCTTCGTAAGGCCGGGCCATTTCGAGTCTCCCAATGCGAGTACGGAAGCTTCACGATGGACGTCGGCGGTTACGGTTTGGCGGCGGGTCGGTTACAGGACGATGAACATTCACAGCGCCCACCTATCAGTAGGCGCTGGCTTGCCAGCGAAGGCGTCCGTCAGCGCGATGCACAACCCTGAGGCCTCATCACCGGCCAGAGAAACTCAATCGTCCAGGGCTTTGACCGACTTGGGCGACAGGCGCAGGCTGCGCAAGCTGCGCTTGACGCTCTTGAGGTGGTTCACCAGGCTCGGGCCACGAGCCATGGCCACGCCCATCGCCAACACGTCGATCACCACCAGATGGGCGATACGCGAGGTCAGCGGGGTGTAGATCTCGGTGTCTTCATGGACGTCGATGGCCAGGTTGACCGTGGACAGCTCGGCCAAAGGCGTCTGGCTCGGGCACAGGGTGATCAGCGAGGCGCCACTTTCACGCACCAGGTTGGCGGTGATCAGCAGGTCCTTGGAGCGCCCGGATTGGGAAATGCAAATCGCCACGTCGGTGGGCTTGAGGGTCACCGCCGACATCGCCTGCATGTGCGGGTCGGAATAGGCCGCCGCGGTCAGCAGCAGGCGAAAGAACTTGTGCTGGGCATCCGCCGCCACCGCGCCCGAGGCGCCGAAGCCGTAGAACTCCACGCGCTGGGCCTGGGACATGGCGGTCACCGCCTGCTGCAGGGCCACCGGATCGAGCTTCTCGCGAACCTCCATCAGGGTGTGCAGGGTGGTGTCGAAGATCTTCAGGCTGTAGTCGGCGACGGAATCGTCTTCATGAATCGCGAACTGGCCGAAACTGGCGCCGGCGGCGAGGCTCTGGGCCAGCTTGAGCTTGAGGTCCTGGAAACCGGAGCAGCCGATGGCTCGGCAAAAGCGCACGATGGTCGGTTCGCTGATGCCCACGCTGTGGGCCAGGTCCGCCATGGAACTGTGCATCACCGCCGCCGGATCAAGGAGCACGTGATCGGCGACCTTGAGTTCCGATTTGCGTAACAAATGACGTGACTGGGCGATGTGCTGCAACAGGTTCAAAGGGCTGGACTCATTGTTATTGGCTGACGCCGGAGATGTAGCAGGCTTGTAGTTATACTACAGGAATCGTCTTTTTGCCTGCTCAATGCATCACGAAGTTGCCGGCCTACCCCCCATTTTCAGCCGGGTACGACTTATGTAGCCGTTCTGGCGCACGCCCATGAAGGCTAGCGCGCCTGGGCCTGCAACAGCAGCGCCAGGCCTTCGGCGTCCACCGGACGACTGATCAGATAGCCCTGCACTTCATCGCAGTGTTCGGCCCGCAGGAACGTCAGTTGACCGGGTTCTTCAACGCCTTCGGCCACCACCTTCAGCGACAGCCCGTGGGCCATGGCGATGATCGCCCGGGTGATCGCGGCATCCTCGCCGCCATCGGCCAGCCCACGGATAAAGGCCTGGTCGATCTTCACGTAGTCCACCGGAATCCGCTTGAGGTAGCTCAGGGACGAGTAGCCGGTGCCGAAGTCGTCAATCGCCAGCTTCACCCCCAGGGCGCGTAGTTGCCGGAAGGTGGCGATGATGTGCTCGACGCTGTCCAGCAACTGGCTTTCGGTCAGTTCCAGCTCCAGCAGGTGCGGCTCCAGGCCGGTTTCCTCCAGCACCTGGCGTACCAGGCTAACCAGCTTGCCCTGGCGCAACTGATACACCGACAGGTTGACCGACACCCGAATCGGTTCCAGGCCCTGGCGCTGCCATTCACAGGCCTGCCGGCAGGCCTGGCGCAAGACGAATTCACCAATGGGGCCGATCAGCCCGGTTTCTTCCGCCAGACCGATAAAGTCTCCCGGCGGCACCCGGCCCATGATCGGATGGTCCCAGCGCACCAGCGCCTCGGCGGCATTCAGGCGGCCCGTGGCCAGGCACAGTTTGGGCTGGTAGAAGACCATCAGCTGGTGTTCTTCGATGGCCTTGCGCAACTGGTTCTCCAGTTGCAGCCGCTCCAGGGTGCTGGCTTGCAGGCTTTCGGTATAGAACTGGAAGTTGTTGCCACCCAGGTGCTTGGCGTGGGCCATGGCCATGTTCGCCTGGCTGACCAGGGCGGCGACCTCCCTGGCGCTGTCCGGCAGCATGCTGATGCCAATGGAGGCGCTGACCACCAACTCGTGGCCTTCAACGGTGATCGGCAGGCGCAACTTGCTCAACAAGCGGGTCGCCACCCGGGTCAGGCTCGACAGGCTGCCGTAGGCATCGAACAGCACGGCGAACTCGTCCCCGGACAAGCGCGCGATGGTGTCGGCTTCCGGCAGCGCGTTGACCAGCCGCCGGGCCATTTTCTGCAACAGCTGGTCGGCCATTTCATGGCCGAGGCTGTCATTGAGCAGCTTGAAGCGATCCAGATTGATGTGCAGCAAGGCCAGGCTGCGGCTGCCCTGGCGCACCCGCTGGTGGGCCTCGCGCAGACGCTCGCGGAACAGCGAGCGGTTGGCCAGCCCGGTGAGTTCGTCATAGTGGGTGAGGTAGCGCATACGCTCCTCGGATTCACGCCGGGCCGACAGATCGGCGAAGAAGCCCACGATATGCCGGACTTTTCCCCGCCTGTCGCGCACTACATTCAGTTGCAGCCACTGCGGATAAAGCTCGCCGTTCTTGCGGGTTTCCACCAGTTCGCCCTGCCAGCTGCCGTGCTGCTCCAGGGCCTGATGGATCATTGGGTAGTGACGACGGGCGTCGCGGCTGCAGGACAGCTCCACCACATTGCGCCCGAGCATGTCTTCGACCTGATAGCCGGTGACCAGGCTGAAGGCCTGGTTGGCGGCGATCAGGGCGTAATCGGGGTCAAGGATGACAATCCCTTCGCTGGCCGCCTCGAACACCGTGGCGGCCAGGTCGCGCTGCACTTCCAGCTCCTTGTCGGCACTGATGTCGCGCCGCGTGCCCACCATGCGCAGCACCCGTCCGCCGGGGCTGCGCTCCACCGCCCGACCTCGGTCCTCGACCCACACCCAGCGGCCATCGCCATGGCGCACCCGGTACTCCACCTGATAGTCCTCGCTGCGGCCCTTGAGGTGCTCCACCAGGGCACGCTTGAGCACCGGCAGATCCTCGGGATGCAGACGCGGCTTGAGGTGGCTGAGCATCGCCGTGACATCTTCCGGCTCCAGGCCGAACAGCTCCTTGAGCTGGGTGTGATGGACCTCGTCGGTCTGCAGGTTCCAGTCCCACAAGCCCAGTTCGCTGGCATCCAGGGCCAGGGCCAGGCGTGCCTCGCTCTTGCTCAGGGCCTGGTTGGCCGCGTCCAGCTCCAGGCTGCGCTGAGCCACCCGGTGTTCCAGTCCGGCCTGGGCCTCGCGCAATTGCTCCTCGGCGCGGCGGCGTTGCTCCACTTCCCGGGCCAGCTCGCGGTTGAGCTGGTTGCTGCGGCTCTGGGCGTCCTGCAGGTGCTCGATCAAGGCCTGATTCTGAAAGCGTCGCAGCAAGCCACGCTGGATCAGGCGATTGACCTGCCAGGCCACCACGCTCAGGGACCCCAGGAGAATCAGCCCCAGCCAGCCCCAGCCACGCTGCTGCTCGTCGCCACCCCAGAACAGGTAGGCGATCGCCGGCAGCAGGCAAGGCAAGGTGAAGGAAAGGAAGGCCTGCAGGCTGACCGCATAGGCCACGCTGGCCGACAGAATGGCCGCGCCGATCAGGCCGAAGACCCAGGCCTGCTGGAGAAAACTGTCGGTGGGCACCAGAGCGATGCCGGCGCAGGCCAGGGTCAGGCCGCTGACCGTCGACCCCAGCAGAAACATGCGCTGCCAGACCGGCTGCGCCTGGCGGCTGGGGATTGCCGAGTCGAAGGCCGCCACCTGGATCACCCGCAAGGCCACCAGGGCCAACAGCCAGACCATCCACACGCTGAGCAACAAATAGCGCGCCGGGCTCCAGAGCAGCCAGGTGCACACCAGGCCGTTGAGCAACATGAACAGCGTCGGCAGCAGCGAGCCCTGATACAGCAGACGCGTGCGTTCCACCGCCATCTCGACGGCGTAGCGCAGAAGGATGACCCGCGGTTCCACCAAGGGTCCGGACAGGTCGGAATCATGAGTCATAGGCAGTGTTCTTATAATGGTTGAGCCTGAAACGTCGGCGGAGCATACACAAGCAAAGGCGCGAGCCAAACTGCTCCAAGTCATAAATTCGATAAAACCGATCCCCCATCAATCCACGGGGCAACAGCCCGGACTTGAAGCGCCAAAGGCTGCGACCCATGACCGACCGGTCGTCACCCGTGGTTGTTTTATCGGCTAATGCAAAGCCGGGTTTGCCCGGGGTGGCGCGGGCCCCTAGAATGCCCCGATGCGCGATGATCTCTCCCTCTTGTTGAACTCCCTCAACGATGCCCAACGCCAGGCCGTAGCCGCCTCCGTGGGTCGTCAGTTGGTCCTGGCCGGTGCTGGCTCCGGCAAAACCCGTGTGCTGGTGCACCGTATCGCCTGGTTGATCCAGGTCGAGAACGCCTCGCCCCACTCGATCCTGTCGGTGACCTTCACCAACAAGGCCGCAGCCGAGATGCGCCACCGCATCGAGCAATTGCTGGGCATCAACCCGGCGGGCATGTGGGTCGGCACCTTCCACGGCCTGGCTCACCGCCTGCTGCGGGCCCACTGGCAGGAAGCCGGCCTGAGCCAGACTTTCCAGATCCTCGACAGCGACGACCAGCAACGCCTGGTCAAGCGGGTGATCCGCGAGCTGGGCCTGGACGAGCAACGCTGGCCAGCCCGCCAGGCCCAGTGGTTCATCAACGGGCAGAAGGACGAAGGCCTGCGCCCACAACATATCCAGGCCAGCGGCGACCTGTTCCTGGCCACCATGCGCAGCATCTATGAAGCCTACGAGGCCGCCTGCCAGCGCGCCGGGGTCATCGACTTCTCCGAGCTGCTGCTGCGGGCCCTGGACCTGTGGCGTGACCACCCCGGCCTGTTGGCGCACTACCAGAAGCGCTTCCGCCACGTGCTGGTGGACGAGTTCCAGGACACCAACGCCGTGCAGTACGCCTGGCTGCGACTGCTGGCCAAGGGTGGCGACAGCCTGATGGTGGTGGGCGACGACGACCAGTCGATCTACGGCTGGCGCGGGGCGAAAATCGAGAACATTCACCAGTATTCCGCCGACTTCCCGGACACCGAAGTGATCCGCCTGGAGCAGAACTACCGCTCCACCGCCGGCATCCTCAAGGCCGCCAACGCCCTGATCGCCAACAACACCGGGCGCCTGGGCAAGGAGCTGTGGACCGACGGCGGCGATGGCGAAGCCATCAACCTGTACGCCGCCTTCAACGAGCACGATGAAGCCCGCTATGTCGTGGAAACCATCGAGAGCGCGCTGAAGACTGGCCTGGCCCGCAGCGACATTGCCATTCTCTACCGCTCCAACGCCCAGTCCCGGGTGCTGGAAGAGGCCCTGCTGCGCGAGCGCATTCCGTACCGCATCTATGGCGGCCAGCGCTTCTTCGAGCGGGCCGAGATCAAGAACGCCATGGCTTACCTGCGCTTGCTGGAAGGCCGTGGCAACGACGCGGCCCTGGAGCGGGTGATCAACGTTCCGGCCCGGGGCATCGGCGAGAAAACCGTCGAAGCCATCCGCGAACACGCGCGCCACAGCGATGTATCAATGTGGGAAGCCATGCGCCAGCTGGTGGCCAATAAAGGCCTGACCGGTCGCGCCGCGGGTGCCCTCGGGGCCTTTATCGAACTGATCGAGAACCTCGCCGCCAAGACCCTGGAAATGCCCCTGCACCTGATGACCCAGACCGTCATCGAGCAGTCCGGGCTGATCGCCTACCACGAAGCGGAAAAAGGCGAGAAAGGCCAGGCCCGGGTGGAAAACCTTGAGGAACTGGTGAGCGCAGCGCGCAACTTCGAGAACAGCGAAGAAGACGAGGACCTGACGCCGCTGGCGGCCTTCCTCGGCCACGCTTCCCTGGAAGCCGGCGATACCCAGGCCGACGAGCATGAAGACAGCGTGCAACTGATGACCCTGCACAGCGCCAAGGGCCTGGAGTTCCCCTACGTGTTCCTGGTGGGCATGGAAGAAGGCCTGTTCCCGCACAAGATGAGCCTGGAAGAGCCCGGCCGCCTTGAGGAAGAACGCCGTCTGGCCTATGTCGGCATCACCCGGGCGATGCAGAACCTGGTGATGACCTATGCGGAAACCCGGCGCCTGTACGGCAGCGAAACCTACAACAAGGTGTCGCGCTTCGTCCGCGAGGTGCCCAAGGGGCTGATTCAGGAAGTACGCCTGTCCAACAGCGTCAGCCGGCCTTTCGGCGGTGGCCAGTCGCAAAGCACCAGCAGCCTGTTCGGCGGCAGCGAGATTCCGGACACCGGCTTGAGTCTCGGCCAGGCGGTGCGCCACTCAGTGTTCGGCGACGGCGTAATCCTCAATTTCGAAGGCGCCGGCGCCCAGGCCCGAGTCCAGGTCAACTTCAGCGAAGGCAGCAAATGGCTGATGCTCGGCTACGCCAAGCTGGAAGCCATCTAACCCCAAACGGTCCGTAGGAGCCGGCTTGCCGGCGAATCTCACAGGCGATGACCGGCTCAAGGGCCTCTTCGCCGGCAAGCCGGCTCCTACAGTCAGTGCAGAAAAGGCAGCGCGAACATGGGTTCAGGCTTTTTTTCCTCGTGGACATTCTGGGCGCTGCTCTCGGCAACTTTCGCCGCTTTGACGGCGATCTTCGCCAAAGTCGGGATAGAAAACGTCAATTCAGACTTCGCCACCCTGCTGCGCACCGTGGTGGTACTGGTCAGCCTGGCCTTGATTTTGTACGCAACGGGCCAATATCAGTCCCTGGGATCGATTTCCACCAAGAGCTATCTGTTCCTGCTGCTGTCGGGACTGGCCACCGGGGCCTCCTGGCTGTGCTATTTCCGCGCTCTGAAACTCGGCCCGGCCTCGCTGGTGGCGCCGGTGGACAAGCTCAGCGTGGTGTTGGTCGCAGTGATCGGCGTGGCCCTGCTGGGCGAGAAACTCGATCTGCGCCAGTGGGGCGGAATCGGCCTGATCACCGCCGGCGTGGTGCTCCTGGCACTGCGTCGCTGAACGGCGGCGGGATTGAACCAAAGCCGCGTCCTTGAGGACAAAAAGCCTATCGGCGAGCATGCCGGCGAACGGAACTGAACCGAGCCTTTCAGGCAAAAGCCCGAAACATTATGCCGCTCGCCACTGACACTTCACCTGTGCAATATGGCGCGCGTGCCATCCACAAATGGGAACCCCCTTTATGAAACGTTTTCTTAGCATCGCCATGGCGCTGTGCATCGGCCTGACGATGAGCCTCGACGCCAACGCCAAGCGCTTCGGTGGCGGCAAAAGCGCCGGCGCTGCCCCGACCCACCAGGCTCGCCAGGCGGCCCCCGCCACTCCGGGCGCACCTGCCGCTGCCGCCACCGCTGGCGCAGCCGGTGCTGCAGGTGCCGCGGCCAAGGCCGGTGGCGCTTCGCGCTGGCTCGGCCCTCTGGCCGGCATCGCGGCCGGTGGCCTGCTGGCCTCCATGTTCATGGGCGGCGGCTTCCAGGGCATGCAGATCTTCGACATCCTGATCATGGCGGTCATTGCCTTCGTGATCTTCCGCTTCATCGCCGCGCGTCGTCGCAAGCAGCAGGAGCAGTTCGCTCCGGCAGGCCACGCGCCCATGCAGCGCGAGGCATTCGAACCTCAGCAACCGGCTGGCGGCTCGATCTTCGGTGGCTCGGCAGCTCCTGCCGCGCGTCCGGTGATCAACGCTCCGGCCTGGTTCAACGAAGAACGCTTCATTGAAGCGGCGCGCAACCACTTCCAGTCCCTGCAGCAACACTGGGACGCCAATGAAATGGACAAGATCGCCGAGTTCGTGACCCCGCAGATGCTGCAGTTCCTCAAGCAGGAACGTGCCGATCTGGGCGACGGCTTCCAGTCCACCTACATCGACAACCTGCAAGTGCAGCTGGAAGGCGTGGATGACCGCGCCGACAAGACCATCGCTACCCTGACCTTCAGCGGTGTGTCGAAGACCTCGCGCTTCGACCAGGGCGAAGTGTTCAGCGAAAGCTGGAACATGGAGCGTGCCCAGGGCGACAACCAGCCATGGCTGGTGGCAGGTATCCGCCAGAACGGTTGATTCATGCCGTTGTCACAGCAGTAAGGCAAAACCCCGACTCAAGTCGGGGTTTTGCATTTCACGATTGCACTTACAGCGAGCTACTGTATAAACCGCCGTCAAACAACCGCGCCATAGAGCTAAGAGGACCCAGGCCGTGGAAGAAGTCATCGAACAACTCCGAGAAGCCAACGAACCGGTACCCGTCCCCCTGGAACTGCCGGACGAAGACCTGCTGGTGGAAATTGAGGAACAGCTGTTCATCAATATCCCGTTCGTCTTCAAAGAGTTCCTGTTGACCGTCAGCGATGTGGTTTACGGCAGCCTGGAGCCGGTTACCGTCACCGACCCGCAATCCCACACCTACCTGCCGGAAGTGGCCGCGACCGCCTGGGACATGGGCGTGCCGCGCGAGCTGATCCCGATCTGCCAGGACGGCGACGATTACTACTGCGTCGAGGAAGACGGCACCGTGGTGCTGTGGTCCGGCGAAGAAGAGCTGATCACCGAGGAATCCTGGGAATCGGTGTGGCACTGGGCGCGTGACGTCTGGCTGGAAAGCTGAGCCGACGCCAGGCATGAACAGGCTCGCCAGCGCCCTGCTGGCGAGCGGCAAGGTCAATGCCCGCCGTTGTCCTTGCTGTGATCGAAGGTTTCGATCAGCGCCACCTGCATCCGCGTGTGCACACGGATGAACCAGCGCCACAGCACCGCGGCCACCGCCGCCGCCACCACCGCAATCAGCACCAGCAACTCCAGCGTCGGCAGGATGCTCGACGACAGCGCCGCCAACAGCAGAAAGATCACCAGCAGCGACAAGATCGGGATCACCTCGGCGATCACCCGACGCACCCGCTGGGTATGGCGCCCGGCCATTTCCGCCTTGACCCCCATCTCCGCCAGCAGCATCGATAGCGCCTTGAGCTTGCGATAGGCGGCGATCAGGAATGGCAGCGACAGCAGCAGGGCTGCGCCCCAGATCAACGCCTTCTGCCAGCTCGGATCACTGACCCAGCCCTCCAGGTAAGCACCAATACGCCTGGCGAAATAACCGCCGGAAAAGAAGATCGCCACCACCAGCGCCAGGTTCACCCCCACTTGCAGCAGGATCTTGCGAATCATCGACGCCAGCAGCGCGCCCTCGCCCTGTGGCTGGATGCTGCGCAGCCACTCGCCATACATCCCCAGCACCCGGCTAAGGCGCTGGGGCACAACCCCCGCCAACTTCAACGACAAAGGATCGGCAGCGCGGATCAGATAGGGCGTGAGCAAGGTGGTCATGGCCGACACCGCCACCGCCACCGGGTAGAGAAAGTCGCTGGTGACCTGCAAGGTCATGCCCAAGGCGGCGATGATGAAAGAAAACTCGCCAATCTGTGACAGGCCCATTCCCACGCGCAACGAAGTTCGGCCGTCGTTGCCAGCGATAAAGGCCCCCATACCACAGGAAAACAGCTTGCCCAGGACCACCGCCACGGTGATCACCGCAATCGGCCAGGCGTATTGCAGGAGGATCTGCGGATCGATCATCAGACCGATGGCGACGAAGAAGATCGCGCTGAACAGATCGCGAACCGGCTCGATCAAGCGCTCGATCTTCAGCAACTGACGGGATTCGGCCATGATCGCGCCAATCAGGAAGGCCCCCAGGACCATGCTGTACTCCAGCTTGACCACCAGCAGGCAGAAGCCGAAACACAACCCCAGCACGGTGATCAGCAGCATCTCGTTGCTGTCGAACTTGGCCACGTAGGCCAGCAGGCGCGGCACCAGCAGAATGCCGACCACCAGCGCCACGATCATGAACAGCGAGAGCTTGCCGACCGTGGAAAACACCTCGCCGGAACTCACCGTGCCGCTGACCGCGATGCTCGATAGCAAGGCGATGATGCCGATGCCGAGGATGTCCTCGACGATCAGCACGCCGAAGATCAGCTGGGCGAAGCGCTCGTTCTTCATCTTCAGGTCGTTGAGCGCCTTGACGATGATGGTGGTGGAGGAAATGGCCAGGATCGCCCCGAGGAACAGCGAATCCATGGTGCTCCAGTCGAACCAGCGGCCAATTTCATAGCCGATCCAGATCATCAGGACGATTTCCAGGAACGCCGCGATAAAGGCCGTGGCCCCCACCTTGAACAGCTTGCGCAGGCTGAACTCCAGTCCCAGGCAGAACATCAGGAAGATCACCCCCAGCTCGGCCAGGGTCTTGATGGTCTGCTCATCGTGGATCAGGCCGAAGGGCGGCGTGTGCGGGCCGATGAGGAAGCCGGCGACGATATAGCCCAGCACCACCGGTTGCTTGAGTCGATGAAAGAGAATGGTCACCACGCCTGCGACCAACATGATCACGGCCAGGTCCTGAATGAAGCTGATGGCATGCATGGCCAGGGTTCTCCTTGAAAGCGGGGCGGCGCAGATCGCCTAATTAGAAAGCTCTGATCGGCAGTAGGAATAATCCTGAAGGAGTGTCGGAAAAAGCCCTGGAACGGGTGTTTTGCAGGTTAACACCGCGACTTCCGGCAGAAAGGCGGTGCAATATTAGGAAACAGATCCACCAGGGCGTGACGGCGCGGCCTGGCCCGGCGTCCCGTTATCGATGGTTTGAAAACCTTGAACCCAGCACCCGCAGAGGTGCTCCAGCAACCCCTGCCCAGAACCGTGAGCGTGCTATGGAACCCGGAAACGCCCAGCTGTCGATGACGGTATTGATGACCCCTGACATGGCCAATTTCTCTGGCAATGTGCACGGCGGCACCCTGCTCAAGTACCTCGATGAAGTCGCCTACGCCTGCGCCAGCCGTTATGCCGGTCGCTACGTGGTGACCCTGTCGGTGGACCAGGTAATCTTCCGCGAGCCGGTGCATGTCGGCGAACTGGTGACCTTCCTGGCCTCGGTCAACTACACCGGCAACACCTCCATGGAGGTGGGCATCAAGGTGGTGACCGAGAATATTCGCGAACGCTCGGTGCGCCACACCAACAGCTGCTTCTTCACCATGGTGGCGGTGGACGACCAGCGCAAACCGGCCCCGGTGCCGCCGCTGCAGCCGGAAACGGCCGACGGCAAGCGTCGCTATATCCAGGCCCAGCAGCGCCGGCAGATCCGTCAGGAACTGGAAAAGCGCTACCAGGAAATCAAGGCCGACGGCCCGTGACCTTAAGGCACACGCGCTGATTCAGCCGGACCACGGACGGTCCCATCACCACGCCCTGCAGAGCCTCCCGCGCTCGTCCTGCTTTGCCGCTGTCGCTTCAGGCAGTCTTCTACGGTCATCCCGAATGGCCACATTCATCCCTTTTTGACCACATAGAGAGTTATGCCCCAGGGGCACCGCTGCCAGAATCGTTGGGCAAGGCACAAGCGCACTCCCCGTTTGGGGAGCCTTCGAACCCACGAACGCGTGAGAACAATAACAATGCCCAGCGCCAATACACTCTCCGACAATCCCACCCTCACCCCCAGCGATTTCACCCACAGTGCCCAAGGCACCTCCCTGCGGCGCATCCTCGGGCTGCCGGCCCTGGTGTTCTTCGGCCTGGTCTACATGGTCCCGCTGACCGTCTTCACCACCTACGGCGTGGTCACCCAGATCACCGGCGGCAGGACGGCCGCTGCCTATGTAGTGACCCTCTTGGCCATGCTCTTCACCGCCCTTTCCTACAGCGTCATGGTGAAAAAATACCCGATTGCCGGCTCGGCCTATTCCTACGCCAGCCTCAGTTTCGGGCCGGGGATCGGCTTTCTTGCCGGCTGGTCGCTGCTGCTGGATTACCTGTTCCTGCCGATGATCAACTACCTGGTGATCGGTCTGTTTCTCAACCTGGCCTTTCCCGCGGTGCCGGCCTGGGTCTTCGTGGTGGCGACCATCAGCCTGGTGACACTGCTGAATATTCGCGGCATCGGCTCGGTGTCGAGCATGAGCAACCTGATCGTCTGTGCGCAGATGGTGTTCGTGGTGGTGTTCGTGGCCCTGGTGATTCGTCAGCTGGCCGGGGCCGAGAGCCTGGACCTGAGCGCGCCCTGGGTTGGCGATGGCAGCCAGGGCGGGCTGCTGCCGTTGATGGCCGGGGCGGCGGTGCTGTGCCTGTCGTTCCTCGGCTTTGACGCGGTATCGACCCTGGCCGAAGAAACCCGCGACCCGCGCCGCGACATCCCCCGAGCCATCGTCATCACCACCCTGGGGGCTGGCCTGCTGTTCATCCTGCTGGCCATGACCAGCCAGCTGGCCTTCCCCGGCAGCAGCTTCAAGGACGCCGACTCGGCGGCCAGCGAGGTGATGCTGCACGCCGGCGGACGCTTCCTGGAGATGTTATTCACCGCCACCTATGTGGCCGGCGCCGCCGGTTCGGCCCTGGCGTCCCAGGCGTCGGTGTCGCGCATCCTGTTCAGCATGGGCCGCGACGGCATCCTGCCGCGGCGAATGTTCGGCACCTTGTCCGAGCGCTACAAGACCCCGGTGCTGGCCATTGTCCTGGTGTCGCTGGTGTCCTTGCTGGCGGTGGTCATCGACCTCACCACCCTGGCGTCGATGATCAGCTTCGGCGCACTGGTGGCGTTTTCGGTGGTCAACCTGGCGGTGATCAAGAGCCATCTGGGCCAGGGACAGCCGCGCACCGGGGCACGACTGCTGCAATACGGCCTACTGCCGCTGATCGGCTTCGGCCTGATCGTCTGGCTGTGGACCAGCCTTTCGGCCCTGACCCTGGGGATTGGCCTGGCCTGGTTCGCCCTGGGCGTGCTGTACCTGGCGGCGCACACCCGCGGCTTCCGGCAGCCGGCGCCAACGGTGCAGTTCTCCGAGCAGGCCTGATGCAGCGGCCCGCCGTTTGAATCAGAAACCGATCGGCGTGGCCTCGAACCGCACCCGCGGATGGACAATGCGATCCTGGGCCCGCACCAGCTCCAGCTCGTAGCTGGCGCAGGCCTGGGTTTCCAGCAGCACTTCATGCACCGCCGCGGCGGTGAACTCGAACGCCGCCACCAGGCTGTCGCCCAACAGCACCCGGGCCAGGAACAGACCCGACGTCAGGTCACCCACGCCCACCGGCTGCCGCGGAAACGCCAGCAGCGGACGCCGCAGGTGCCAGCTGCCCTCGGCGGTCACCAGTAGCATCTCGAAGCCTTCCGCCAGCTTGCCCGGGTAGTCCAGGTGCTTGACCAGCACCGCCTTGGGGCCTTTCTCCAACAGCGAACGGGCCATGCCCAGGCAATCGAACAGCGATTGCGGCTTGCGCCCGCAAAAGCTGTCCAGCTCCAACTGGTTGGGGCACAGCAAGTCGGCCATGGCCACCGCCTCGTCCAGCAGGAAGTCGCTGACTTCCGCCGGCACGCTGCAGCCCTTTTCCGGATGGCCCATCACCGGGTCGCACAGGTACAGGGCCTTGGGATTGACCGCCTTGATCCGCGCCACACCGCTGAGAATCGCCCGGCCCTGGGCCGCACTGCCCAGGTAGCCGGAGAGAATTGCGTCGCAGTTGCCCAGCTCACCGATGGCGGCGATGCCTTCCACCAGCTCGGGAATCTGCTGCGGCGCCAGCACTTCTCCGGCCCAGTGACCATACTGAGTGTGGTTGGAAAACTGTACGGTATTCAGGGGCCAGACATTCACCCCGACCCGCTGCATGGGAAACACCGCAGCACTGTTACCGGCGTGGCCGAAAACCACATGGGACTGGATCGCAAGCAGGTGGGGCGTACGTTTCATGCAGGATTTTCCATAAAACCGGTGGAATTCAAGCCGCGCAGTATGCGACTAAACGCAGCCTGTACGACAGACCGGAGACGCAGTTAAGCTGATGCCACTTCGTTGGAGCAAACCTTCATGCTGACCCTTGGAAACATCTTTGTGCTGATGCTGCTGGCGACCGGCGCCGCCTGGCTGTGGCACAACCACGGCCTGCGCGAACGGGCGCTGGAGCGGGTCAAGCAGCACTGCGCCCGACTCGATATCGAGCTGCTGGACGGCAACGTCGCGCTCAAGCGCATCGGCCTGGTCAAGGACGCCAATGGTCGCCGGCGCCTGGCGCGGATCTACAACTTCGAGTTCACCGTGACCGGCGAAACCCGCCACGCCGGGACCATCACCCAGTTCGGCGCCCACAGCGCCCATATCGAGCTGGCGCCCTATCCGTTCGAGGCCAAGGAGCCACTGCCCAGCGCCGAGGTGATCGAGCTGAGCCAGTGGCGCGAAGAGCATCGCAAGTTCAAGCAGTGAGATGCGCCTACAGGCGGCAGGCAGCAAGACTGGCTTGCAGGGCGGCCATGTCCTGAGGGGCGTTGAAGATCAACTCCAGGCGCGAATCCCGGCGCCATTCGCTGGGCAGCCAGTTCAGCGGTGAGTTATCCAACCCGTTGCCCGAGCGCCAGCCCTGATCGCTGTGGATCACCAGCTTGGCCCGGCGCCAGTCGAGGTTCTGCAACCAGTGCTCGACCCGGACCAGATCGAAACGCTGGCTCGGGTGCCAGCGCCAGCCAATGCTCCAGCCATCCTGCTGAGACTGACTGAGGCAGATCGGTTGCGCCGGATCGCTCCACAACGCCGGTAACTGTGCCAGTCCCTGGGGAATATCCAGTTGCTCCAGCGCCGCCCCGGCGCTGACTTCCAGGCCCGGCAACTCGGCCAGGGGCAAGGCGGCGTGGCGGGTCCAGAACAGCGGCAGGTCCGGCAGTTGCTCCAGTACCCGCAACCGATCGCTGTCGCTGAGCAGTTCGTCCTTGTTCAGCACCAGCAAACCGGCGCTGGCCAGGGCGTCCTGCTGGGCCTGGGGCAGCGGCTTGCCGGCGGCCAGGGCCTGGGCATCGAGCACCAGCACACAGGGCTGCACCGCCAGCACGCCTTGCCAGGGCGCAACACTCAGTTGCCTGAGCAACTGCGCCGGGTGACCCAGGCCGGAAGGCTCGATGAACAAGCGGTCCGGCCGGGCCGTGCGCAACAGCCGCCCAAGCCCGACCTGAAACGGCGCGCCATTGACGCAGCACAGACAACCGCCAGCCACTTCGCCCAGAGCGATGCCGTCTTCATCGCGAGTTAGCAAGGCTGCATCCAGGCCGATCTGGCCGAACTCGTTGATCAGCACCGCCCAGCGCTCTTGGGCCGGACGCTGGCTCAGCAGGTGGCGGATCAGGCTGGTCTTGCCGGCGCCAAGCGGGCCGGCGATCACATGGGTGGGAATGTTCTGCAGCATGGAAGGACTTCCGCAAGCTTGTGCGCTGATGCTACGCCCTTCCCCGTCGTGACGAAAATCCGCCGACCACCGCAGGAGCGGGCTTGCCCGCGAACGCTCGCGGGTCACCCCAACCAATCAAGGGTGAGGATCAGCCGCCGCTCTCCCGGCGCCGGTTGCGGCGAACGGTGGATCAGCCCGAACCCTTGGTTGCCGTGCCACTTCTCGCCCTTGAACAGCGCCACCTCGCCGCTGCTGATCTGCTGGATCAGCGCCGGATCCCGGGGCTCGCCCTCCGCCTGCCCCAGCCGGCGGCGATCCATCGCCCCCTCGCGCAACCACTGGCTGCCAATCCCGGCGTAGGTGGTGATCAGGCGCACCGGCACGTGGTCGACGTGAAAGCGCGGGCACATGGCCTTGTCCAGAACCCGCAGGCGCAAGCCCACGCGCTTGGCGCCCAGCAGGCAGGCAAAGGCGCTGACCAGCCAGGAAACGTCGGCGATAAAGCCGTCATAGCCGTGCAAATCACTGAAACCCGATGCCAGGCCCTGCAGGTTCGGTGAGGCCTCCTCGTCCGGCAGCTCCAGGGACAGGGACTCCGCCAAGGGCTGGTTCAGGGACAACAGCAACTGGCCGAAGTCCTCGATGTGCGCCGGCAACTGGCGCTGCCAGAGGCCGAGGTTGACCTCATCGTCCAGCACTTCGGCCAGGACCGCCGGGGTCGGGCCAATGGCTGCGCGCCGGGAAACCAGCGGCACCGCACAAGGCCGCAGCAAACTCTTGGCCGCCAATGGAATGCGCAGTGGAGTCACCGGGGAACTCAGGGTCAGCATCAGGCCGCCTCCTCTTCATGCCAGGAACCGAAAGGGTCGGTCATCAGGCTCCAGCCCTCGACACCCAGGGCCATTTCCTCGTCATCCAACAGGCACAGGTCGAGGTCGGCACAGAGCCGGGCGAAGTCGATGTTCTGGCCGATGAACACCAGTTCCTGACGGCAATCGCCCGTGGTCGCGGTCCAGTTGTGCAGGATCGCGGCGGTGCTTTCCTCGTCCTGGGGCCATTGCTGCTTGGGCACGAAGCGCCACCAGCGCCCGGCAAAGCCGTGGCGCATCAAGCCCCCGGCCTGGGACCAGCTGCCCGCCTCTTGGTACTTGCTGGCCAGCCAGAAAAAGCCCTTGGAGCGCAGCAGCTTGCCGTTGACCCAGGGCCGGTTGATGAAGTCGAAGAAGCGCTGCGGATGAAAGGGACGCCGGGCGCGGTACGCCGTGGAAGCGATGCCGTACTCCTGGGTTTCCGGTACATGCTCGCCGGGCAGCTCCTGCAGCCAGCCCGGCGCCTGGGCCGCCCGTTCGAAGTCGAAACGCCCGGTGTTGAGGATCTTGGCCAGGGGCACCTGGCCCATGACCATGGGGATGATTTCCGCCTGGGCGTTGAGCCGCGCCAGGATCGCCAGCAGTTCCTCGCGCTCGTCGCTGCCGATCAGGTCGATCTTGCTGACCAGGATCACGTCGGCGAACTCCACCTGCTCGATCAGCAGGTCGGTGATCGAACGCTCGTCTTCTTCGCCCAGGGTTTCACCGCGACTGGCGAGGCTCTCCGCCGCCTGGTAGTCGAGCAGGAAGTTCCTGCCGTCGACCACAGTGACCATGGTGTCCAGACGCGCGATATCCGCCAGGCTCTGGCCGGATTCATCGCGAAAGGTGAAGGTTTCCGCCACCGGCAGCGGCTCGGAGATTCCGGTGGACTCGATCAGCAGGTAATCGAAACGCCCGTCGCGGGCCAGCTTGCCCACTTCCTCCAGCAGGTCTTCGCGCAGGGTGCAGCAGATGCAGCCGTTGCTCATCTCCACCAGTTTTTCTTCGGCGCGGTTGAGGCTGACATCGCGCTGCACTTCGCTGCCGTCGATGTTGATTTCGCTCATGTCGTTGACGATCACCGCTACCCGCAGGTTGTCGCGGTTACGCAGGACGTGATTGAGCAGGGTGCTCTTGCCGGCGCCAAGAAAGCCGGACAGCACGGTAACGGGAAGACGCTCGGTCATGGGTGTTTCCTCATCAGGTTCGCGGCGGGTCAAAGCGCCCGTTGGTGGCGTTCGCGCAGCTCTTGGCGTTCTTTGGCTTCGATGCACAGGGTGGCGGTGGGCCGCAGCAGCAAGCGCTGCAGGCCAATGGGCTCACCGGTGTCGGCGCACCAGCCGTATTCACCACGGGCCAGGCGCTCCAGGGCCTCGTCGATCTTGTCCAGGAGCTTCTTTTCCCGCTCCAGCAGGCGCAGTTGCCACTGCCGCTGTTCTTCGGCGCTGCCGATATCGGCGGGGTCGCTGTGGGGCTCCTGCTCGCGCAGTTGATCGAACTCCGCGGCGATGCGTTCCTGCAGCTCAGTGCGCTGGGCCAGCAGCAAGTCGCGGAAAAAGCCCTGTTGGGCGTCGTTCATGTAATGCGCTTGGGGTTCGGCGAGGAGCTCTTGTTCAGTCATGGCAGGTCACGGATCAGGCTTTATTCAATGTTATATTATAACAACACAAATTAGCCAACCCTGCCTTGCCGCCCGCGACGAAGGGCGCGATGCTGCAGCCCTGCCGCCACGAGAATCGCCATGCGCCCCGCCCTGCCGCTCCTGCTTTCAAGCCTGATC
Organism: Pseudomonas saponiphila; assembly: GCF_900105185.1. NCBI lineage: Bacteria > Pseudomonadati > Pseudomonadota > Gammaproteobacteria > Pseudomonadales > Pseudomonadaceae > Pseudomonas > Pseudomonas saponiphila. The sequence continues at coordinate 242,846 of NZ_FNTJ01000002.1, forward strand.
CTGACGTTTGCCGGCCATGCCGGTGCAGCCGTACCCAACCCTCTGGCCACCTGCACCCGCAGCGCCACCCTGCTGGCCTGCGTCGATCCTTTGGGCAATGCCTACAGCGTCGCCACGGCAGGCAGCACCACCTACTTGCGCGGGTTCGAGGTGATCGGCAAACGCTATTGGGTGCAGACCAACAGCCGCTACGGCCAACTGACCTTCTTCACCGGCCTGGCTTCCGATGGCGAAGCCTGGGTGGGCTACAGCCAGCGCGTGGGCTGGACCACCCGCAACCGTTTCTCCAGCTCCGGCGGCAGCCGCGGCCAGTTCACCTGCAGCCGCATCAGTGGTTGCTAGCCCCTCTTTCTCACCCCTTTCGCAGGAGCTGGCTTGCCAGCGAAAGCGCCCTCAGGGACGGCACAACACGCAACGACCGGTTCGCCGGCAAGCCGGCTCCTACACGGGGCGGGTGTTCCTGGTTTCCTGCAGCCAGGCCAGGTAGCTGTTGGCCGGCGGATTCTTCTCGAAGTAGCGTTGCAGGCCGTTGAACAGGCCATCGGCAAGCGCCTGCTGGTGCCGCGCGGTGACCAGCCGCTGGCTGTCGCGGCTGTTGGAGATGAAGCCGGTCTCCACCAGGATCGACGGTACGTCCGGTGACTTGAGCACCGCAAAACCCGCCTGCTCCACACGCTTCTGGTGCAAGGTGGTGATCCCCGACAGGCTCTCCAGCACGGTACTGCCCAATTGCAGGCTGGCGGCGATAGTGGCGTTCATCGACATGTCCACGATCACCCCCGCCAGCATCGGGTCCTTGTCCTTGAGGTTGAGCAGCGTGTTCGCCCCCAGCAGGTCGGCGCCGTTTTCCCGCTGCGCCATCAAACGCGCGGTGGCCGATGTCGCGCCGCCTTCGGACAGGGCGTACACCGAAGCACCGGACGCGGTCAGGCGCGGCGCCGCGTCGGCATGCACCGAGATGAACAGGTCGGCCTGATGCTTGCGGGCTATCTCCACGCGCTTGCGCAGCGGCACGAAGAAGTCGTCGTTGCGGACCAGCTTCACGTCGAAACCCTTCTCGCGTTTGAGCCGTTTGGCCAGCAAGCGGGCGATGGCCAGCACCACATCCTTCTCCCGCTCGCCCTTGGCCCCGACCGCGCCCGGGTCCTTGCCGCCATGACCGGGGTCCACCACCACGATGATGTCGCGCTTGGGATGCGGCTTGCCCGGCGCCGCCTGGGATTTGACCAAAGGCGCGCTGGCCGCAGCGATCGGCAACGCTGCCTTGCCGGGGGCGGACAGGTCCAGCACCAGTCGGTGCCCCTGCCCATCCTGGGGTGGCAGGAGAAAGCTGTTGAGCTGCAGCGGTTGAGTCAGGTCAAGGACGATCCGCGTGTCGCCCTGGCCAAAAGGCCCGGAGCGGATTGCGCGGATCGGTGTGTCGGCCAGGTTCAGCTGGCTGAAGTCGCCCCCCAGGCGAGCGCTGCTGACGTCGATGATCAGACGCTCCGGGGCGCTGAGGCTGAAGGTTTTGTATTGCACCGGCCCGCTCAGATCGAGCACCAGGCGCACTTTGTCCGCCGAGTTCCACAGCCGGGCATGGCGAATCTGCGCGGCGCTAACACTCCAGGGAAACATCAGGGCCGTACCGGCCAACAGCAGGTTGAGCAATTGACGTCTGTGCATGGCAAATACCGCAAAAAAGGAGCGTCCGTACTCACAAGGCAGGATGAACGACCGTCGCGGAAAAACTTCCCACCGGACGTATTGTTATAATATAACATGTCGAATTATTTCCCACGACGGACCTGTCCATGAACGCGCTGACTCTGCCGGATATCGCCGCGCAGGCCTCACGCCAAGCCTTGCCCCTGGAATGGGTGGGCATGTGCGGTATTGCCTTACCTGTAGTGATCGACGGCCAGCGAACCGCTGCCAAGGCCGATGCCGGCGTCAGCCTCGACGATGGCGAAGCGCGAGGCATTCATATGTCGCGCCTGTACCTGGCCCTGGAAATGCTCGAACAGGAAAACCTCAACCCGGCGCTGTTACATCGGGTATTGCAGCGTTTTCTCGATAGCCATGATGGCCTGGCCCACAGCGCCTACCTGCGCCTTCACTTCGATCTGCTGCTCAAACGCCCGGCCCTGGTCAGCCCATTGACCGGTTGGAAGCGTTATCCGCTGAGCATCGAGGCACGCCTGAAAAACGCGATGTTCCACGTGGAACTAAAAATCGACGTGCCTTATTCCTCCACCTGCCCTTGCTCGGCCGCCCTTTCCCGACAGCTGATCCAACAGCAATTCGTCGAGGACTTCGCCAACCGGCCACTGCAGCACGCTGATGTCCTGGCCTGGCTCGGTTCGACCCAAGGCATAGTCGCCACGCCCCACAGTCAACGCAGCACCGCCGAATTGCGCCTGCGCCTAGACGATTTCCTCGATGAATTGCCACTGATTGCGCTGATCAACGACGCGGAAAGCGCCCTGGGCACCGCCGTGCAGACCGCGGTCAAACGCGCCGACGAGCAAGCCTTTGCCCTGGCCAACGGACAGAACCTGATGTTCTGCGAAGACGCCGCCCGCCGCCTGAATCAGGCGCTGCGCCGCTCCCCCGGCGTCAACGCCTTCCACTTGCGGGTGGTGCATGCCGAAAGCCTGCACGCCCATGATGCAGTGGCGGAAAGTCGCTGGAACTGGGAGGTCTGATGCTGCGCTGCCAAGCTTTGCTCTGGGGCGCGCCGGGCCAACCATTGACCCCGCCGCTGGATCTGCACCTGCCCACAGGCAGCCTGAGCGCGGTGATCGGCGCCAATGGTTCGGGCAAGACCAGTCTGCTGAAAGTCCTGGCCGGCCTGCAAAAGCCGTTGGCCGGCAAGGTCGAACTGGCGATCCCGCGACGAGGTGGCCTGGCGTTCTTAGCGCAACAGCAACAGCTGGACCGGCAATTTCCCATCAGCCTCGAAGAGCTGGTGGCCGCCGGGTTCTGGGGCAAGCACGAGCCGGCCAGGACTCGTCGGGACAAACTGCGAACCGCCCTCGCCGACTGGCACCTGAGCGGCCTGGAACAGCGTCCATTGATGGCACTCTCCGGCGGCGAACTGCAGCGCGCGCTGCTGGCACGGATGAGTCTCACCGAAGCCCCCCTGCTGTTTCTGGACGAACCCCACGCCGCCCTCGACGAAGCGGGCCAGGCCCTGCTCTGGCAGCAGTTGCACGCCTGGCATGCCCAGGGCCGGACCTTGCTGCTGGTCTGCCATGACCTGGCCGCGGTGCGCCAGCACATCCCCCAGACCCTGCTGATCAGAAGCACCGGCTGCCTGTACGCGCCAAGCCGCGAACTGATTGCCCAGCCCCTGCAGACGCAGGTGGCTTGATGCAGTTCGCCGCGCATTTCTGGCAACCCTTCAGCGAGTTCCTGTTCATGCGCCGGGCTCTGCTCGGCGGTCTGGTCCTGGCCTGCAGCATCGCGCCTCTGGGGGTGTTTCTGATCCTGCGGCGCATGAGCCTGATCGGCGACGCGGTGGCCCACGGCATCCTTCCCGGTGCAGCCCTGGGCTTCTGGTTCGCCGGCCTCAGCCTGCCGGCCCTGACCCTCGGCGGGCTTGGCGCCGGCCTGGGCATGGCCGGGCTGGCCGCCTGGATCACCCGCCGCACCGGCCTGCGGGAAGACGCCAGCATCGCCGCGATCTACCCCATTTCCCTGGCCAGCGGCGTGCTGATACTCGGGCTGGCGGGCAAACGCCTGGACCTGTTGCACCTGCTGTTCGGCTCGGCCCTGGCGGTGGACGAGCCGACCCTCGACGCCATGCTCCTGGTTTCGACCTTCAGCCTGCTGGCCCTGGCCCTGATCTACAGAGCCCTGTTGCTGGACACCCTCGACCCGCTGTTCCTGCACAGCGTCAGCCGCCTGGGTCCCCTGGCCCATGGCCTGTTCCTGACCCTGGTGGTGCTCAATCTGGTGATGGGGTTCCAGGCCATCGGTGCGCTGATGGTGGTCGGCCTGATGATGCTGCCGGCCGCCGCCGCGCGCTTCTGGAGCCGGCGCCTGCCGAGGCTGCTGGGCATCGCCGCCCTGCTCGGCTGCCTGTCGGTCTGGCTCGGCCTGTTGCTGTCGTTCCATTACTCGTTGCCCAGCGGCCCGGCCATCGTCCTGGTGGCCGGCTGCCTGTACCTGCTGTCCGTGGTGTTCGGTCCGGTGCACGGCCTGCTGTACCGCCCGCCCTTGCTCACATCCCCATGAGGTGTTTCCCGATGCGCGCTCTTCTCGTGCTGTTCAGCCTGCTGCTGCCATTGTCCTGGTCCACGGCCCAGGCCGCAGACAAGCTGGCCGTGGTGACCAGCTTCAGCATCCTCGCCGACCTGACCCGCCAGGTCGGCGGCGAGCATGTACAGATCACCAACCTGGTGGGCGCCGACGAGGATGCTCATACCTACGAACCTACGCCGGACGATGCCAAGGCTCTGCTCCAGGCCCGGCTGATCATCAAGAATGGCCTGGGTTTCGAACCCTGGCTGGATCGCCTGGTGGCCAGCTCTGCCAGCAATACACCGGTGATCACCGCCAGTCGCGGGGTGATTCCACGCACCCTGGACGAGGACGGTGAACAGATTCCCGACCCGCACGCCTGGCACAACCTGGCCAACAGCGAACTCTATGTGCACAACATCACCCGGGCGCTGATCGCCGCGGACCCGGCCCATCAGGCCGACTACCTGCGCAACAGCCAGGCCTACCTGCAACAGATCTACCGCCTGCTGGCCGAAGCCAAGGCCAAGCTCGGCGCCCTGCCTGCGGGCAACCGCAAGCTCGTCACCTCCCACGACGCCTTCGGCTACCTGGGCCAGGCCTACGGCATCGAGTTCATGGCGCCCCAGGGCCTGTCCACCGAACGCGAACCCTCGGCCGCCGAAGTCGCGGCGCTGATCACCCAGATCCGCAATGCCAAGGTCAAGGCGGTGTTCATGGAAAACATCAAGAACCCGCGCCTGCTCCAGCAGATCGCCGAGGAAAGCGGCGCCCACATCGGCGGCACCCTGTATTCCGATGCCCTGGCGGCCAGCGGCCCGGCCAGCAGCTTCATCGGGCTGTTCGAATCCAACCTCAACACCCTGTACGACGCCCTGAGCCAACCATGATCCAACGCCCTGCGCTATCGCTGCTGGACCTGGAAAGCGCTGCCCTAGGCAGTCGCTGGCCACTGACCGCGGTGCTCGATGCCCTGCCCTGGAACAGCGACGGCCTGATCGCCGCCATCGCCCAGCAACACGACAGCGGCGAGGTGCTGATGCTGGCCTGGATGAACCGCCGGGCCCTGGCCGAAACCCTGGCCAGCGGCCAGGTCTGCTACTGGTCGCGCTCGCGCCAGTGCCTGTGGCGCAAGGGCGAAAGCTCGGGCCACCGCCAGCGCCTGATCGAGGCGCGCCTGGACTGCGATGGCGACGCCGTACTGCTGCAGGTGGATCAGCACGGCCCGGCCTGCCACACCGGCCGCCCCAACTGTTTCTACAACGCCATTCGCGATGGCGCGGTGGAAGTCATCAGTTCCCCCTTGAAGGACTCGCGCCATGATCCGTAAAAACCCTTCCGGCGACCTGCCGGTGATCGCTGAATCCGCCTACGTCGACAAGACCGCCATCATCTGCGGCAAGGTGGTGATCGGCGAAAACGTGTTCGTCGGCCCCTACGCGGTGATCCGCGCCGATGAAGTGGACGCCAGCGGCCAGATGCAGGCCATCACCATCGGTGCCAACTCGAACATCCAGGACGGCGTGGTGATCCACTCCAAATCCGGCGCGGCGGTGACCATCGGCCAGCACACCTCCATCGCCCACCGCTCAATCGTCCACGGCCCCTGCGTGGTCGGCGACCGGGTATTCATCGGCTTCAACAGCGTGCTGTTCAACTGCGAGGTGGGCGACGGCAGCGTGGTCCGGCACAACTCGGTGGTGGACGGTCGCGACCTGCCGCCGGGCTTCTATGTGCCCTCCACCACCCGCATCGGCCCCAAGACCGACCTGGCGCAGTTCCCTCCGGTGAGCATCAGTGCTGCGGAGTTTTCCGAAGACGTGGCCCGCACCAACATCGATCTGGTGCGCGGCTACAAGGCCCTGCAGAACGAGTTCTGACCATGAGCCGAATCCTTATCCGCAATGCCCGACTGGTGAACGAAGGTCGCGAGTTCGACGCCGACCTGCTGGTCAGCCATGGGCGCATCGACACCATCGGCAGCCTCGACCACCTCAGCGCCGACCTGGAAATCGACGCCCAGGGCCAGTGGCTGCTGCCGGGCATGATCGACGACCAGGTGCACTTTCGCGATCCCGGGGCCCCGGAAAAAGGCAGCATCCATAGCGAGTCGCGCGCCGCCGTGGCCGGTGGCATCACCAGCTTCATGGACATGCCCAACACCTCGCCGGCAACCTTGACCCTGGCCGCCCTGGCCGACAAGAAACGCCGCGCAGCGGTGGCCTCGGTGGCCAACTACGGCTTTCACTTCGGCGTCAGCAACGACAACCTGGACACCGTCGCCGCTCTGGACCCGACCCAGGTCGCCGGGGTCAAGGTGTTCATGGGGGCCTCCACCGGCAACCTGCTGGTGGACGATCCCGAGGTGCTGGACCGCCTGTTTCGCCAGGTGCCCACCCTGCTCCTGGCCCACTGCGAACACACCCCGAGCATCCAGCTCGCGCAACAACGCTGGCAGCAACTCTACGGCGAACAGATTCCCGCCGCCGCCCACCCGCGCATTCGCGACGCCGAGGCCTGCTACCGCTCCTCGTCCCTGGCGGTAGCCCTGGCGAAGAAACACGGCACCCGCCTGCACGTGCTGCACTTGACCAGCGCCCGGGAACTGGCCCTGTTCGAGGACCGGCCCCTGGCGCAAAAGCGCATCACCGCCGAAGTCTGCCTGCACCACCTGCTGTTCGATGACCGCGACTATCCGCGCCTCGGCCACCTGATCAAATGCAACCCGGCGATCAAGACCCAGGCCGATCGCGACGCCTTGCGCCAGGCCCTGAACAGCCAGCGCCTGGACGTCATCGGCAGCGACCACGCGCCTCACACCTGGGAGCAGAAGCAGCAGCCCTACACCCGCGCGCCGGCGGGCCTGCCGCTGGTGCAACACGCACTACCCGCACTGCTGGAGCTGGTGGCGGACCGAGTCCTGCCGCTGACCACCCTGGTGGAAAAGACCAGCCACCGGGTGGCCGATCTGTTCGCCATTCCCGACCGCGGCTACCTGCGCGAAGGCTACTGGGCCGATCTGGTGCTGATCCGTCCCGAGCCCGAAGGGCTGGCCGTGGACCGCCAGCCGATCCTGGCCCAATGCGGCTGGACGCCGTTCGCCGGCCGGCGCTTTCGCCATAGCGTCGCCACCACCCTGGTGTCCGGCCAGCTCGCCTGGCACCAGGGTCGCCTGTACGACCACTGTCAGGGCCTGCCCCTGCGCTTCGATCGCTGATCCCCCAGCCAGCCCAATGCGGATTTCGGAGCACCGTGACCGGCCGTTTCGGTTGATCGTGACCGGTCATTTCGCTAACGCGTGACCGCTCATTTCGGTAGCAACGTGACCGATTTTCCGCCTGTTCCGAAACAGGTGGTCACGGCTTACCGAAATCGCCGGTCACGACTTAGCGAAAGCCTTCCCCTTCGTTGCGCATGACCTGATGCGCCGCCATCCTCGACCGATTTCGGGAGAGGAAGATGGCGGCGCCGCGAGTAGCCATGCGAAACATCAAAGAATGTCTGCGCCTCAAGTTTGAGGCCGGCTTGTCCCACGAGAAGATTGCCCGTGCCTTGCAGCTGTCCAAGGGCGTGGTTAGCAAGTACATCGCGGCGGCGCGGGTGGCCGGGCTGGACTGGCCGGCGCTGGTGGCCATGGACGAGGCCGCGCTGGCGGCCGCCTTGTTTGCACCGACGTCGACGAACAAGCCGCGCGGTGAGCGAGTGCTGCCCGATGTGCTGAGCATCCACCGCGAGTTGCGACGCAAGGGCGTGACCTTGCAGCTGCTGTGGGAGGAATATCTCGCCGCGCATGCGGGCCAGCCGACCTACCGCTACACCCAGTTCGTCGAGCACTACCGGCGCTACGCCCAGACGCTCAAACGTTCGATGCGTCAGCTGCACCGTGCGGGCGAGAAGCTATTCATCGACTATGCCGGGCCGACGCTGCCGGTGGTCGACCCGGCCACCGGCGAAGTGCGCCGGGCGCACATCTTCGTCGCCGCCCTGGGCGCCTCGAATTACACCTATGCCTGCGCGACGCCAGGCGAAACCCAGGTGGACTGGCTGACCTCGCTGGGCCAGGCTCTGACCTACTTTGGCGGCGTGCCGGAAATGGTTGTGCCGGACAATCCGCGCGCCCTGGTCGCCCAGCCGGATCGCTACGAGCCGGGCCTGAACCGGGCCACGCTGGAGTGCGCGCGTCATTACCAGACGGTGATCCTGCCGGCACGGCCACGCAAGCCTCAGGACAAGGCCAAGGCCGAGGTGGCGGTGCAGGTGGTCGAGCGCTGGATCATGGCGCGGCTGCGCCATCGGCAGTTCTTCAGCCTGCATGCGCTTAACCAGGCCATCGCCGAGCTGCTGGAGGATCTGAATCGGCGCCCGTTCAAGCGGCTCGATGGCTGCCGGCGCGACTGGTTCGAGCGCCTGGATCGCCCGGCCTTGCGAGCGCTGCCGGTGCATCCCTACGAGGTCGCCACCTTCAAGCGCTGCAAGGTCAGCATCGACTACCACATCGAGGTCAATGGCAGCTTCTACAGCGTGCCCTCCGCCCTGGCCCGGCAGAACGTGGACGTGCGACTGACGGCACACACCCTGGAAGTGCTGCATGGCAACCGGCGGGTGGCCAGCCACCTGCTGCTGGGGCGACGCGGCGCTTACAGTACCCAGCGCGAGCACATGCCCGCGGCGCACCAGGCGCATCGCGAATGGACGCCACAACGCCTGCTCGACTGGGGCGCGCGGATCGGCCCCTACACGCGCCAACTGATCGATCACCAACTGACCCACAAGCCGCACCCGGAGATGGGCTACCGCGCCTGCCTCGGCCTGCTCTCGCTGGCCCGGCGCTATGGCAATGCACGCCTGGAAGCCGCTGCCGAACGTGCCGTACACCTGCGCGCCTTCACCGGGCGCAGCGTGCGCAACCTGCTCCAGCAAGGCCTGGATCAACAGCCGCTGCCCCAGCGTGCCGCCGAAACGACCTTACCCGGCGACCACGAGAACGTCCGTGGCGCCGACTACTACCAACCCCCGCAACAGGAGCTGTTCGATGATGCCGCAACACACCCTGAATCAACTGCACCAGCTACGCCTGGACGGCATGGCCCGCGCCCTGGAAGAGCAATGGACGCTGCCGGCCAGCCACAGCCTGAGCTTCGATGAACGCCTCGGCCTACTGCTCGACCGCGAACTGGCCTGGCGTGACAACCAGCGCCTGGTACGGCTGCGCAAGAAGGCCAAGCTCAAGTACGCCAACGCCTGCCTGGAAGATCTCGACCGCCGCACCGGACGCGCCCTGGACGAGCGTCTGATCGCCACCCTGGCCAGTGGCGACTGGATCCGCCAGCAGCACAACCTGCTGCTGACCGGCCCGACCGGTGCCGGCAAAACCTGGCTGGCCTGCGCCCTGGGCAACCAGGCCTGCCGCCAGGGCTATAGCACCCTGTACCTGCGCACCCCGCGCCTGCTGGAACAACTGCGCATCGCTCATGGCGACGGCAGCTTCGGCCGTACCCTGCAACAGCTGGCAAAGGTCGACGTCCTGGTGCTGGACGACTGGGCGCTAGCCCCGCTGGAGGAAGGAGCCCGGCATGACCTGCTGGAGGTGATCGACGACCGCGCTGGCAGCCGCTCCACCATCCTGACGAGCCAACTGCCCATCGAGCACTGGCACGGCTGGATCAACGACCCGACCCTGGCCGATGCCATCCTCGACCGCCTGGTGCACAACGCCTACCGACTGACGATGAAAGGCGAGTCGCTGCGCCGAAAAAAAGCCGAGGAACAAGCCGCATCGTGACCGATGCGATTACAATCCAGAACCCGCGCAACCGGGGTGGAAGCACCGGTCACGTATTAGCGAAACGCTCGGTCACGTTCACCGAAATCCGCAGCCCAAGGACCACCGAAGATGATCCGCATCACCCTGCCTGATGGCGCGTGCCGTGAGTACGACCAGCCGTTGTCCGTGTTCGAGGTGGCCGCCAGCATTGGCAGCGGCCTGGCCAAAGCCGCCGTGGCCGGACGGGTCGACGGCCGGCTGGTGGACTGTGACTACCTGTTGCACAGCGACACCCACCTGAGCATCGTCACCGCCAGCGATGCCGATGGCCTGCAAATCCTGCGTCACTCCTGCGCCCACCTGCTGGCCATGGCGGTGAAGCAGTTGTACCCCTCGGCTCAGGTCACCATCGGCCCGGTCATCGAGGACGGTTTCTTCTACGACTTCGCCTACGAGCGCCCTTTCACTCCCGAGGATCTGGACCTGATCGAGGCGCGCATGCACAGCCTGGCCGCCACCAACCACCGCCTGCACCGCCGCGAGCTGTCCCGGGAGCAGGCGCTGCAACACTTCGCCGCGCAGGGCGAGCACTACAAGGTCGAACTGATCCGCGATCTGCCTCAGGAGGCCGTGCTGTCGCTGTACCGTCAGGGCGATTTCGAAGACCTGTGCCGCGGCCCCCACGTGCGCAGCACCGGTCAGTTACGGGCGTTCAAGCTGACCAAGGTGGCCGGGGCCTATTGGCGCGGCGACGCCAACAACGCGCCGTTGCAACGGATCTACGGCACCTGCTGGGCCACTCGCCAGGATCTGGACGCCTATCTGGTTCGCCAGGAACAGGCCGCCAAGCGCGACCACCGCAAGCTGGGCCAGCAACTGGACCTGTTCCACTTCGACGACTGCGCGCCAGGTTCAGTGTTCTGGCACGCCAAGGGCTGGACCCTGTTCCAGCAGTTGATCGGCTACATGCGCCAGCGCCAGGAACAGGCCGGCTACCAGGAAGTGAACACCCCGGACGTGATGGACCGCAGCCTCTGGGAAACCTCCGGGCACTGGCAGAACTACCGCGACCACATGTTCACCACCAGCACCGAGGACCAGCGCACCTTCGCCCTCAAGCCGATGAACTGCCCCGGCGCGGTGGCCATCTTCGGCCAGGGTTTGAAGAGCTACCGCGACCTGCCCCTGCGCATCGCCGAGTTCGGCAAGGTCCATCGCTACGAACCTTCGGGGGCACTGCACGGCTTGCTGCGGGTGCGCCACTTCACCCAGGACGACGCCCACATCTTCTGCACCGCGCAACAGATGCAGGACGAATGCGCCCGCACCATCGCCCTGGTGTTCGACATCTACAAGGAGTTCGGTTTCGACGAAGTGGCGGTGAAGCTGTCCACCCGCCCGGCCAATCGCATCGGCAGCGACGAGGTCTGGGATCAGCTGGAAAGCGCCCTGGTCGGCGCCCTGCAAAGCATGCGGATCGACTATCGGCTCAACCCGGGGGAAGGCGCCTTCTACGGCCCGAAACTGGAGTTCGTGCTGCGCGACGCCATCGGCCGCGACTGGCAGTGCGGCACCCTGCAAGTGGACCTCAACCTGCCCGAGCGCTTTGCCATCAGCTACGTCGACGACCACGGCGAACGCCGGCAACCGGTGATGCTGCACCGCGCGCTGTTCGGTTCCCTGGAACGCTTTATCGGCATTCTCCTTGAGCACCATGGCGGCGCCCTGCCCCTGTGGCTGGCACCGCAGCAGGTGGCGGTGCTGAACATCAGCGCGGCCCAGGCGAACCATGCCCAGGCCATCGCCGAGCGCCTGCGCCGGCATGGGCTGCGGGCCAGTGCCGACCTGCGCAACGAAAAGATCGGCTACAAGATCCGCGAGCACAGCCTGCAGAAAGTGCCTTATCTGCTGGTGATAGGGGACAAGGAGCAAGCCGGAGGCTACGTCAGCCTGCGCAGCCGCAAGGGCGAAGACCTGGGGCAGCTGACCCTGGAGCAGGCGCTGCAGCGCATGGTCTAGCGTGGGCCCGGCTGGTCGGCCAGGACCCGGTTCCAGATGTCGGGCGGGTGTCGGCCAACCGGCTACCGGGCAGGATCAGGAAGCCCGGGGCTTGACCGTGCCGCAGTCCTGGCCGAGCCACACGGCGCGGGTGTCCATGCTGCCCTTCTGCTGCAGGCCGGTGGCATTGAAAGTGCCGATCACATTGGTGGTGAACTCGCGATCACTGATGAACCTGGCTACCCCACTGCCCTGGGCCTTGGGACAACTGAAACGAAACTTCCACTGGTTGCCGTTGCGCTCGGTGACCTGCTGCCGGCAGCCCGACTGCGGGTCCTGCAGCGGGATGGTATCGGACTTGACCTGATCCGGCGTCAGGCACACGCGAATGCCCTTGCCGCCCATGGTCACGCCCTGTTTCTCCAGCATGGCCCGTTGCTGCGGGGTCATCTGCTGCTGCAACTGGCCGAGGATCAGCGACAGATCCGGCAGGTTCTGGTCATCGACCTTCATGTTGCTGCTGGTCAGTTCCCACAAGCCCGGTTGCAGCATCTGCGCCTGCGCCGCCAGTGGCAGCGCCATTCCCGCCGCCAACGCCCAACCCAGTAAACGAAGTTTCATCGAATGACTCCTAGACAGTAGTGGCCGTTAGACTTCAAGCAAGGCACGGCGTTGCATGCAGAATAAAATAGCGACATTCGCTGTGGAACATGGTCTGTTAGGCATTGAATTCTTCAGGAGCAAGGCTGCCCCATGGATTATTTTGGCCCGCACATCTTTGGCTATCTCATCGCGCTGCTGCATTTTCTCGGGCTGATCGCCGCGATCCACGCGGTGTTCACCGTCAGGACCGCCCAAGGCGCCATTGCCTGGGCCCTGTCACTGATGTTCATGCCCTACCTGACCCTCATCCCCTACCTGGTGTTCGGCCGCAGCACCTTCGACGCCTACATCAAGGCCCGGCGCCAGGCCAACGTGGAAATGCACAAGGCCATCAATGAGCTGAACTGGCGCCCCTGGGTCGAAGAAGCCCTGACCGCCCGGGCCTCCCAGGCCTATGCCTCGTTGCGCGCCATGCCCAAGCTCGGTCGCATGCCGTGCCTGGCCAACAATCAGCTGCGCCTGCTGGTCAATGGCGATGCCACTTTCGAAGCGATCTTCAATGCCATCCGCCGTTCCCATACGGCAGTGCTGATCCAGTTCTTCATCATTCACGACGACCAGTTGGGCCGGCGCCTGCAACGCCTGCTACTGGAAAAGGCCGCCGAAGGGGTGTCGATCCACCTGCTCTACGACGGCATCGGCAGCCATTCCCTGCCCGCCAGCTACGTGCAGACCCTGCGCGAAGCCGGGGTTCAGGTACACGCCTTCGCCACCCGCAGCGGCTGGCTCAATCGCTTTCAGGTGAACTTTCGCAACCACCGCAAGATCGTGGTGGTGGACGGCATGCTGGGGTTTGTCGGCGGACACAACGTCGGTGACGAATACCTGGGCGAGAAACCGCCCCTGGCCCCCTGGCGCGATACCCACGTGCAGGTCAGCGGCCCGGTGGTGGCCTGCCTGCAGGAGTCCTTCGCCGAAGACTGGTTCTGGGCCGCGCGGCAGCTGCCACCGCTGATCCTGCCGGACGCCTACCCCGACGGCGGCGTGCTCTGCCAATTGCTGGCCAGCGGTCCGGCGGATGCCTACGAAACCTGCTCGCTGTTCTTCGTCGAGGCGATCCACGCCGCCAGCGAACGGGTGTGGATCACCAGCCCGTACTTCATTCCCGACGAGGCGGTGTTCGCCGCCCTGCGCCTGGCGGTGCTGCGTGGTGTGGACGTGCGCATCCTGCTGCCGGCGCGCCCGGACCATCGCATCGTCTACGCCGCCTCCAGTCTCTATGCCTTCGAGGCAGTGCGCGCCGGGGTCCGGGTCTTCCGTTATCAGCCGGGGTTCCTGCATCAGAAAGTGGTGTTGATCGACAACGAGATCAGCGCCATTGGCAGCGCCAACCTGGACAACCGCTCCTTCCGCCTGAATTTCGAAGTGATGTTGCTGACCGTGGATGACGATTTCGCCACCGAGGTCGAGGACATGCTCAAGGCCGACTTCGCCAAGGCCCGGGAAATCGCCAAGGAAGAAAGCCGCCAGACCCACCGCCTGCAACAACTGGGCATGCGGGTCGCGCGGCTGATTTCACCGATTCTGTAAGTCGTCGCTCAGGGTCGGCCTAAGGGTGGTAGAGGTCGTCGCGGGTCCAGGGCAACTCATGGCTGCCATCGGCATGAGCCTTGACCGCGAGGATCTGGTGCAGGTTGATCCAGCCCCTGGCGAACGCATAGGCGCAACCCGCCAGGTACAACCGCCAGATCCGTAGCGCCTGCTCGGGAACCTGTCGGGCGGCGGCCTCCAGGTTGTCTTCCAGGCGCTCACTCCAGTGGTCCAGGGTGCGGGCGTAATGCAGACGCAGGCTTTCGACATCGACGATCTCCAGCCCGGCGTCGCTGATCTGCGCGGAGATCATCGCCAGGTGCGGCAGCTCGCCATTGGGGAACACGTAACGCTCGATGAAGTCACCGGCGCCCCGGCCCACGGGGCGTCCATCGATATGCTTGGCGGTGATCCCATGGTTCATCACCAGGCCGCCTTCGCGCACCGCGTTGAACAGGGTCCGGCAATACTGCGCCAGGTTGGCGTGGCCGACGTGTTCGAACATGCCGACGCTGACCACCTTGTCGAAGCGGCCATCCTGGGGCAGATCGCGGTAGTCCAGCAGCTGCAGTTCCACCAGATCGTCCAGGCCCTCGGCACTCACCCGCTCCCGCGCCAGGGCCAGTTGCTCCTTGCTCAGGGTGATGCCAAAGACCCTGGCGCCGAACTCGCGGGCAGCGTAGCGGGCCAGTCCGCCCCAGCCACAGCCGACGTCCAGCAGGTAGTCCCCCGGTTGCAGGCGCAGCTTGCGGCACAGATGACGGAACTTGGCTTGCTGGGCCTGCTCCAGGGACTCGCTGCCCGTCTCGAAATAGGCGCAGGAGTAGGCCATGTCACTGTCGAGCCACAGTTGGTAGAAGGCGTTGGAAAGATCGTAGTGGTAGGAAATGGCTGCCGCGTCCGTGGCCTTGTCGTGCAGGGTGCGCACCGGCTGATTGTCGCCGTCCTCATCCAGCAGGGCCTGGCTCAGCTCGTCGCAGACCCGGATGACTTCGCTGATGGAACCTTCGAGTTCCAGCTTGCCCTCGACAAAGGCGCCCCCCAGCGCGTCAAGGCTGGGATGGGTGAATTGCGCGACCAGTTGCGGGTCCTTGACCACGATGGTGACGCTGGGCTCCGGCCCAAGATTGAACTCATGGCCATCCCAGAGCCGCAGGCGCAAGGGTAATTGCAGATTCTGTAAGGCCGGTGGAAGTTGCGCGAGCATGAAAAACCCCCCCTGTTTCAGACGTCTGAAATGAGGGTAGACCATCTTGAAAAAATAGCTGGCTATCGAATTTCCAGGTTCTTTTCAGGATTCGCGGCGAACCACCAGGCCCTCTTCGACCCACTGTTTCAGCCAGGTAACCGCCTGCAGCGGGGCCCCCTCGGCATAAGTGACGGCCAGCTCGGCGCAGAGTTCCGCGAAATTCCACTGTTGCTCGATCATGCCCCACAGCGCCGGGGCCTCTTCGGCCGACAAGCTGCGATACCGGCAGACCCGCTCCGCTCGCCAGACCAGGCACACCTGTTGCTGATCGAGTAAGGCACTGTCGGGGAAATCCACATGCTCCTTGGCCGCACGCCACTGGGCCAGGCTGTTGTAGCGACAGTCGAGCCACTGCACGCAAGGCGCCAGGCGCAGTTGCAGCTGCGGCCATTGTTCGGCATCCAGCCCGGCCATGGCGGCCACCGTCAGCACCTGGGCTTCGGCGGCGTCGAAGGCCAGGGTGAAGGCCCATTCCAGACGCGCGAGCTCCGCCAGGGGCTCGCCCTGCTCCGGCACCAGATGGCCCTGGATAAACTCGGCAAAGCCCTGCCCCAGCCAGCGCAGGCTGAAATGCCGGGACGGGCACTGGCGAATATAGGCCCCCGTCAATGCCTGGAATTCAACATCCCCCAGCCAGTGCCAGATGGCCGGGAAGTCGCTGCCCATCACCTCCTGCAGCCGGGCCAGGTAGGCGTTGTGATAGATCGCCAGGCCGGTCTCGACATCCAGGGTCGGGCCACCGATCAGGCTCTCTTCCAGGGCCGCGCGCGCCTGGGCCTGTTCACCCAGCAGATAGGTTTCAAAAGCCAGTTGCCAGTCATTCAGGCGCATTGCTGCCTCCCGGCCAGAGCCTGTTGCCCTAGTGCGCGGGCCTTGTGCAGTTCGCTCAGCAGCTCGTGCAGGGGTGGAAAATGATCGTCTCGCTCCAGCAAGGTCGCCACCGGTCCCAGGTGTTCAAGGGTGCGTTGATACAGGGCCCAGACCGGATCGCACACCGGATGGTCGTGGGTGTCGATCACGTAATCGCCGTAGTCCTGGTGCCCGGCCAGATGCAGTTGTCGCACCCGCTGCGCCGGCAGCCCCTGGATGAACTGCCAGGGATCGAAACCGTGATTGCGTGAACTGACATAGACGTTGTTCACATCCAGCAACAGCTCGCAGCCGCTGAGCTGGCTCAGGGCCGCGAGAAACTCCCATTCGCTGAATTGATCGGCCGCGGCGCGCACATAACTGGAGACGTTCTCCAGCACCAGGGGCCGCTCCAGCACCTCCTGCACCTGCCGCACCCGGCCCGCTACGTATTCCAGGCTTTCCTCGGTGTAGGGCAAGGGCAGCAGATCGTGCAGTTGATGAGCATTGCCCCGGCTCCAGCACAGGTGATCGGAAATCCAGGCAGGATCCACCCGTCGAGCCAGTTGCTTGAGTTGCTTGAGGTAGTCCAGGTCCAGGGCATGGGGACCACCAATGGACAGCGACACCCCATGCATCACGATGGGGTAACGCTCGGCAATCGCGTCCAGGTAGTAGAGGGCCTTGCCGCCCTCGACCATGAAGTTCTCGGACACCACTTCGAACCAGTCGACGTCCGGTGCTTCATCGAGAATCTGTTGGTAATAGGCGCTGCGCAAACCCAGGCCATAGCCCAGGCAGGAACAAAGGTCAGACATAGCGAACTCCTCGCAACGTGGCCGCAGTGGTCGTCAGCCCCCACTGCGGCAGCACGGATTCGCCGCTTACTCGCCGACTTTGCCGCCGGCTTTTTCGCAGGCCGACTGGGTCATGGCCTTGAAGCCCTGGCCTTTGCAGGCGCCCATGCCTTTGCAGGCGTGGTCCTTGGTCTTGCAGTCGTTCTGGCCTTTGCAGGCGTTGACGCCGTAGCAATGCACCTGGGCATCGGCAGCAGACGCTTGAGTCACGACACCGGCAAACATAGTGGCGGCGGCGAAGGCCAGGGCAGCACCGGCAGCGGTTTTCTTCATGTTCATTTTTTATTCCTCAATAGTCGCAAGGGGTCGACGGGCAGCTTGTGCAATCCCGTCATAGCACTAGAGAGAGGAGGCATCCCGGCGTTACAGCCGGGATGAAAAAAATCCGCTCAGTCGCATTTCGCCGGCAAGCCGGCTCCTACAGCTTGAGCAGCGGTTCCTGGAACCGCAGCAAGCGACCGGCATTGCCCAATACCAGCAAGGTGCTGAGGTTGTGCAACAGCGCGGCGATCATGGCCCCCGCCGCCCCCAGCCAGCCAAAGGCAGCAAAGGCGACGATGGCCAGGGTCCAGCCCAGGCCGATGATCACATTGACCTGCAGGGTGCGGCGGCATTCTCGACTCAGGCGCACGCAGGTGCCCAGGCGCCGCAGGTCGCTGCCGATCAGCACCACGTCCGCCGAGGCCAGGGCGATGTCCGCGCCACCGGCGCCCATGGCCACGCCCACCACCCCGGCTTTCAGCGCCAGGGAATCGTTGATGCCGTCCCCCACCACCATCGGCCGGAAGCCCGTGTCGATCTCCCCCAGCACGCGCTTGAGTTTGTCTTCTGGCAGGGCCTGGGCCTGCACATCGCTGATGCCCACCTCCAGGGCCAGGCTGTCCGCCACGCTCTGCCGGTCGCCGGTGAGCAACAACTGCCGCCCCAGCCCCAGCTCGCGCAACTCCTCCAGCGCGTGCCGAGCCTCGGGCTTGACGCTGTCGGCCAGGAGCAGCCAGCCGAGGAACTCGCCATTGAGCGCGAGCCCGGCAATCGGTCCGTCATGCTTCGGCACCGGGCTGGTAGTGATGCCCAACTGGCTGAACAGTTCCGGGCGGCCAAGGGCCGCTTCGCCCTCCCCGGTACGGGCCACCACGCCCAGGCCCTGGCGCTCATGGATGTCGCTCAGCAGCCATTGTTGTTCCTGGGGCACCAACCCGGCCAGGGCCCGGCTGACCGGGTGGCTGCTGGCCGAGCCGAGGCTGGCGGCCAGATTGAGCATGCCCTGCTGGTCTTCCCGGGGGCTGTCGATGGCCTGCAGGCGCAAGGTGCCGAAAGTCAGGGTGCCGGTCTTGTCCACCACCAGGGAAGTCAGGTCCGCCAGCTCTTCAAGAAAGGCCGAGCTGCGGATCAGGATGCCGTGGCGCGCGGCCACGGCGATCCCGGCAATCGCCGTGGCCGGGGCCGACAGCACCAGGGCGCAAGGACAAGCCGCCACCAGCACCGCGAGCATGGCCTGGGCATCGCGGGTGATGAACCAGGTCACCGCCGCCAACAGCAGCACCAACACCAGATAACTGCCGGCATAGCGTTCCAGCAAACGGGTGATCGGCGGCTTGGCCCGTTCAGCGCTCTGCATCAGGCCGATGACCTTGCCCAGGGTCGACTCTTCACCCGTGCGGGTCACTTGCAGACGCAACAAGCCATCCAGGTTGATCGCCCCGCCATATACCTGCATGCCCACCGTGGCCTCCAGGGGCACCGACTCGCCGGTGATCGGCGCGGTGTCCAGGCTGGCCTGACCGGACAGTACCAGGCCGTCGGCGGGCACGCGGTCGCCGGCGCGCACTTCCACCCGATCACCGGCCTTGAGGCTGGCGTTATCCACTTCCAGCACACTGCCGTCGGCCTGAACCTTGCGCGCCAGACTGCGGGTCAGGCGGCCCAGGGCATCGATGGCTTCCTGGGAGCCGATCACGCTGCGCTCCTCCAACACGTGGCCGAAGATCATGATGATCGGCAGCAAGGCGGCGGTCAGCAGATCGCCGGTGGCCCAGGCGCCGAGCATGGCCAGGGCGATCAGTTGATCGGTAATGCCGTGCAGGCTGGGATAACGCAGGCTGAACCAGGCCGAGCGCATCACCGGCACCGCCACCAGCAAGGACGCCACACCCAGCAGCAACTGGCTCACGCCCTCCTGCTCCGGGGCCTGCCAGCGCCACAGCAGGCCCAGCCCCAACAGCCCCAGGGCCAGCATGGCCAGGGTCAGTTGGCGCGCGGCGCTGCGTTGCTCGGCGCTGGTCAGCATGCTGGCGGGGGCCGCCTGGGTTGAAGCTGTCATTGTTCGGCTCCCTGAATGATCAGGCGGGAATCGTCTTTGGGGTTGACCGTGGTCAGCGAGCCGGCCTGCCCAAGAATCTTCGGCAGGCGCTCGCGGTAGATGCGCAGGAGCATTTGCGGATCGGTGCCATCGCGTTGTGCCTGGGCCAGGCTCTGCACCGTGGCGGTCTGGGCCCGGGCCAGGGCCAGGCGTTCGCTGGCCTGGGCATGGGCCACCTGCAGGCTGTGATCGGCTTGCTGGTTGGCGTTCTGGGTTAGCTTCTCGGCCTCGGTGCGGGCATTGGCCACCGCCTTGTCGGCCTGCTGGCTGGCGGTCAGCACCGCGTTGAAAGCACTTACCGCCGGTTGCGGCAGGCTCGACTGCACGTCCACTCGCGTCACCTCCAGGCCAATGCCCTGGCCGCTGGCGCTCAGTTGCGCCAGCCGCTGGTTGATGCTTTGCAACAGATCGCCCCGTAGCCGTTCGCGGCGTTCGGCGGCCTGATTGTCAGGGCCCATCAACTCCGGACGCGCCACCAGGATGGTGTCCAGATCACGGGCGGCGGTCAGGGCCAAGGCGCTGCGGGTCACCAGGCGATCCAGGGCCGGCAGCACATGTTCGCCCTGCAGCACGTAGGCAAAAGGGTCACTGACCTTGTAGAAGACCCGCACATCCAGTTGCACCACCCCGGCATCGCCGGTGAGTAGATACCCCGAACCGGCCAGGGCGTCGTTCAAGGGCGTGGCCAGACTCGCCACCCGGTCCCCTTCCAGCGCAGCCTCGGAACGCAGCAAGCCTTCGACCCGCCGCTCCAGCACCCGGTCGGCGGCGGGCAACAACACCACCTGCTCGAAGGGCTGCGGCCAGGCCAGGAGCAAACCGGCGTTCTGCACCCGCTGCAGCGCGCCAAAGTGCATCACCAGGGCCCGGTCCTGCGGGTCGATCTGCCGCACATTGGAGATCGCCCAGGCCACCGCCGCCAGCACCGTGACCACGTACAGCGCGATAAACGCCAGACGACCGGCCTGAATCCACGGGCTGCTCAGTTCATTTGTTCCACGTGGAACCTTGCTCATGGCTGCGATCCGGAGGCTTTGTTCGGCAGGCTCGGCGGACCGTCCACCAGCACCCGGAACGGTGCGGCATCGGTACGCAGAATCAGCTTGGTGCCCGGTGTCACCACGGTGCCCAGGGTGTCCAGGGAGCGCAGCAGGTTGTACAGCTGTGGCGAACTGGCGTAGGCGCGACCATAAATCTGCGCCGCTTCCACCCGCGACTGGGCTTCGATATTCGCCGCTTGCACCGTGGCATCGGCCTGGACAATCCGCGCATCGCGCTCGGCGGCAGAGCGGATCTGCGCCGCCTCGCGCTTGCCGATGGCGGTGCGCTCGGTGGCGATGGTTTCCCGCTCGGCGCGCATGCGATCCACGGTGGCGGTGAGGGTCACCGACGGCAGGGTCAGGCGCTCGATGCCCACCTGCACCACCTGCACACCATATGTAGCCAGCAGTTGCTGATCGATCTGCTTGCGTAATTGCGCTTCAAAGTCAGCGATCCGCACCTGGCCGGCATCGGTGTTCACCAGATTGGCCAGATCGAAACTGCTGGCGGTGGTTTCCAATGCGGAGCCGACGAAGGTGCGGATCTGCCGCGCCGCTTCATCGGGCTGGTTCTGCACGGCACGCATGAAGCGCTGCACGTTGTCCGGGTCGCCCTGCACTCGCCACGCTACATAGGCCTGGACGATGATGCGCAAACCGTCGCGGGTGCCCACATCCTGCATACCGCTGGAGGTGGTGCGCAGACGCAGATCCACCGGGATCGCCGCTTCGAAGGGTGCCGGCCAGCGCCAGCTCAGGCCCGGATCCAGCAGCACCCGCGCCGGGTTGCCGAAACGGGTGATCACCGTGGCCTCGCCGGAGCGCACCTGCACCAGGCTCGCGGCGGCGACGGCGAACAGCACCAGCAGCAGCGCCCAGCTCATGCGCCGCCAGGGGAAGGGCCCGGCCTCGGCTGGCGCGCCGTGATGATGGTGGTGATGACCGTGATGGTGATGATGGCCGTGCCCATGGTCATGAGCGGCGTGATCGTGAGAGTGGGCAGACTGGCTCAATGGACGGCTCCTGGCTGAGCGGCTTTGCCCCGCGCCACAGGGTCGGCGGGCGGGGTGAATGTACGCAGATCGAGGGTCGGCGCGCTGTCGCCCCCCAGACGATGATCGAGAATCAGCAGCCGGGCCTGGCTCAGCCCCCGGCTCAGTTGGCTCAGGTACTGCTCAAGAACAAAGGCCTGCCCGGCGCTGGCATAGGCTTGTCGATCGGCGCCAAAGCGCAGGTCGGCGGCCTGGGCCGTGGCCTGGACCTCGCGAGCATCGGCCCGGGCCTGGTCATTCGCCATACTGGCCTGCAATTGCGCCTGATTGGTCTGCTCGGCGGCGGCGCCGCGCTCCCGGGAGATCAGCGCCTGGGCCGCAATCTGCGCCGCTTGCACGCCGTGATAGGCATTGGCGGCACCGGCCGGTGGATGGATGGCCTCGACCACGGTGGCGAGGATCTCCACGCCGCTGTCCAGCTTGTTCAGATCGGCCTGCACCGCCTTGCCGATGTCGTCCGCCAGCCCGGTACGGTCTTCGCCCAGCAGGCCGTCGAGGGTACGCGACGCGAAGTCGTGCACCAGCACCCGGCTGGCGGTGCTGCGGATCAAGGTCGGCACATCGCTGCTGTTATAGGTCGCGGCCAGCGCCGCCCTGTCGTCCAGGCCGATGCGGTAGACGAAGCGCACGTCCATGTTGACGATCTGAAAGCTCTGTTGCTGGCCGCTGCCACTGGCGATGACCTGGGATTTGTCATTCACATGGCTGGCGTCCCACAGGCGGTTGGCAATCGCCGGTGCCGGGCCTTCGGCCGGGGCCAGCTGGACTGGCTGCGGGCTGTCGCCAACGCTGGTGGCCAGCTCGTGGACCACGCCGTTTTCCACCCTGATGACCCGGCCCAGCGGCCAGGGCAGGCCCACATGCAGGCCTGGGCCGAAGACTTGTAGCGGCTTGCCAAAACGCTCATAAATGCCGCGATTCTGCAGCGAAAGCTCATGAACGCCGGTCAACAGCCAAGCAATCGCCAGCACCACCGCCAGCACCGGCAACAACGCCCGGCGCATGTAGGTAAACGCCCAGATCTGCCGCAGATCGATGCCGAACCTGTTGTGCAACTCGTGCTGCAGGCTGAGCAGCGGTTGCGGCGGCCAGCGCAGCATGTCGGCGATCACGCTGTGGGCCAGCAAGCGCGGTTCAAGCTGTTCACGCTGCGGACTGAACAGCGACAACAGCGCCCGCAGCAGCAACTCCCCGGCCACCAGAGCCGGCAGCAGCCCGATCAGCACCGCCAGGCGCACCGGCCACAGCGCCGCGTCGCTGCTGAACAGCAGGCACAGGGCACTGACCAGCAGACACAGGATCGACACCCGCAACAGTTGCGCCAGGGCGCCGGCCTCCGGCCATTCCAGGACCGGCTCCTGGGCCAGTTGGCGCTCCAGCACCAGCAGGGCGAAGGCCAGCAGCAACGCCAGCACCGCGGCGACACTGGCACTCAGGCCCAGGGCCGTGGCGGGCAAACTCAGGTTGAACACCCGCGACAGGCTATACAGGATCAGCAGCGACCAGCCGGCGAGCCACAAGGTCGGGGCGCCGATCTGCCGCAACAGCCGTCGCCAGCGCAGCGCCAGGGTCGCCGAGAGGCCGGTGCGCAGCGGCTCCTCGGGCAGCGCCAGCGGCGCAGGGTTGATCGCCTCTTCCCGCCAGCGACTGAGCCAACAGGCCGACTGCAAACCCGCCACCGCCACCAGCAAGGCGCAGGACAAGTTGACCAGCAGCGCCGGCCAGATCGTCTGCGCGGCGAACAGGTCGACAAACACCGCCGACACCAAACCCAGCACCGCCAGCCCGAGCAGGACCGCGCCCCAACGCTGCAAACGCGCGGCATGAACCGCCGCCCGCTGAAACCGTGGCAAGGCGGCCACTTCGGCGCCCTGTGTCTGAAGATCGACTTGCATACCACCCCGCCGCTCTGGCCCGGCCCTGTGGATAAATCCCGAGCCGAATAAAGTTGAAACAATTCGTTACTGTATAACCCATCGAGTGAAATTTTTGTCGCACGTCATGTCTTTTCATCCATGGCGTGCGTCGAAGACACAACTGGCAGCCATTTGCTCGTGCAGAAACTTCTGATGTCAGCCCCCTGGCATTTGTGGCAATAATCCAGCCCTGCTCACCGCGTGCGACAAGGAACCGTCCCATCATGCTCTCGATTTACCAGCTCAAACCGCGCTTTCAGAACCTGCTGCGGCCGTTGGTGCAGCGCTTGTACGACAACGGCACCACCGCCAACCAGATCACCGTCCTGGCCGCCGTCATCTCACTCCTGGTCGGCACCGTCATTGCCCTGTTCGCCAGCCACGCCTGGCTGTTCGCCCTGATTCCGTTGTGGATGATCCTGCGCATGGCGCTCAATGCCATCGACGGCATGCTGGCTCGGGAGTTCGGCCAGCAGTCGCGCCTGGGCGCCTACCTCAACGAACTGTGCGACGTGGTCGCCGACAGCGCGCTGATCCTGCCCTTCGCCCTGCTCCCGGGGGTCAGCCTGCTGCTGGTGCTGGCCGTGACCCTGCTGGCACTGTTCAGCGAATACGCCGGGGTGCTCGGGCCGATGGTCGGCGCCTCACGCCGCTACGACGGCCCCATGGGCAAGAGCGACCGGGCCTTCATCCTCGGCGTGCTGGCCACCGGCATCGCCCTGGGCTGGCTCGGCGCCCTGTGGATCAACGGCGTGCTGGCACTGGTTGCCGCTTTGCTGGTCTACACCCTGATCAACCGGGTCCGCCAGGGCCTCAAAGAAGTTCAGCACAACGCTCCCTCTGCATAAGGAAATGGCAATGCGCGACGCTCAACACCAGACGTTTCGGACCCATGACGGCGTCGAACTGTTTTACCGCCACTGGCCGGCCACCGAAGTGGCCCCCGGCGAACCGCGGCAAGCGGTGCTGCTGTTCCATCGCGGCCACGAACACTCCGGGCGCATCGCCCATCTGGTGGACGAACTGAACCTGCCGCAGGTCGACTTCTTCGCCTGGGACGCCCGTGGCCACGGCCAATCCCCGGGTGCCCGGGGCGACAGCCCGAGCTTCGCCACCAGCGTGCGCGACGTGCAGACCTTCTGCGACCACCTGGGCAGCGCCCACGGCATCGACGAAGAAAACATCGCCGTGGTGGCCCAGAGCGTCGGCGCGGTGATCGTGTCCACCTGGGTCCACGACTACGCGCCGCGCATCCGTTCCCTGGTGCTGGCCTCGCCGGCGTTCAAGGTCAAGCTGTACGTGCCCTTCGCCCGTCCTGGCCTGGCGTTGATGCGGCGTTTTCGCGGCAACTTCTTCGTCAACAGCTACGTCAAGGCGCGCTTCCTGAGCCACGACCCGGAACGGGTGCGCAGCTACGACGCCGACCCGCTGATCACCAAGGCGATCTCGGTCAACGTGCTGCTGGGCCTGTATGAAGCCGCGGACCGGGTGGTGGCCGACGCCCAGGCGATCCAGGTGCCGACCCAGCTGCTGATTTCCGGTGCCGACTTCGTGGTGCACCGCAAGCCCCAGGAGCAGTTCTTCGAGCGGCTGGGCAGCCTGCACAAGGAAAAGCACATCCTTCCCGGCTTCTTCCACGACACCCTGGGGGAAAAGAACCGCGCCCCGGCCATGGCCAGCATCCGCCGCTTCATCCTGCAGAACTTCGCCCGCCCGCTGAACCGCCCTGCCCTGCTGGACGCCGACCGCCTGGGCGTCACCTGCGCCGAGTCCGAAGCCCTGGCCGCGCCGCTGCCGCACAACTCCCTGCGCGACCTGTACTGGCGCGCCACCCGCGCCAGCATGCGCCTGGGCAGCCAGCTGTCGGCGGGGGTCAAGCTGGGCTTCGACACCGGCTTCGACTCCGGCAGCACCCTGGACTACGTCTACCGCAACCAGCCCACCGGGCATTCCGCCCTGGGCCGGCTGATCGACCAGAACTACCTGAACTCCATCGGCTGGCGCGGCATCCGCCAACGCAAGCTGCACGTGGAGGAGCTGCTGCGCCTGGCCATGGAAAAACTCCGTGAGCAGAACAGCGAAGTGCGCATCGTCGACATCGCCGCCGGCCACGGCCGCTACATCCTCGAAGCCCTGCAAGGGGTCAGCCCGCTGCCGGAATCGATCCTGCTGCGCGACTACAGCGACATCAACGTGCGCGACGGCAGCGCATTGATCCAGGAAAAGGGCCTGGGCGAGATCGCGCGCTTCGTCAAGGGCAACGCCTTCGACCGCGAGGACCTGGCGGCCCTCGATCCCAAGCCGACCCTGGCGGTGGTGTCCGGGTTGTACGAGTTGTTCGCCGACAACCAGATGGTCGGCGGCTCCCTGGCCGGCCTGGCCAGCGCCGTGGAACCCGGCGGCTACCTGGTGTACACCGGCCAGCCGTGGCACCCGCAGCTGGAACTGATCGCCCGCGCCCTGACCAGCCACCGCGAAGGCCAGGCCTGGGTCATGCGCCGCCGTACCCAGGCGGAAATGGATCAATTGGTGGAGGCGGCAGGCTTTCGCAAGATCACCATGCGCGTGGATGAATGGGGGATCTTCAGCGTGTCCCTGGCGCAACGGGTGCAATGATGGCCGCAGGCGTCTTGCCGGCGCGGGAGCCGGGCCTGCTGAAACCGGCGGTGCTCTGGCTGCTGCTCCTGGCGCCGCTGTTCTTCAGCACCTACGGTTTCGCCACCTGGGTCAGCGCCCAGCGCGACGACGTCGCCAGCCTGGTCTTCGACTGGGAGCGGCACATGCCGTTCTGGGCCTGGACCATCGTCCCCTACTGGTCCATCGACCTGCTCTACGGCTTCTCCCTGCTGCTGCCACGCAGCCGGGATGAGCTCAAGCGCCACGCCCTGCGCCTGCTGAGCGCCCAGGTGATCGCGGTCAGTTGCTTTCTGCTCTGGCCGCTGCGCTTCACCTTTGCCCGGCCGGAGCTGGACGGGGTGTTCGGCTGGCTGTTCGAGGTGCTGGCCGGCTTCGACAAGCCCTTCAACCAGGCGCCGTCGCTGCACATCGCCCTGCTGGTGGTGCTGTGGGTCTGCTACGCCCGGCATAGCCAGGGCTTCTGGCGCTGGCTGGTGCATGGCTGGTTCGGCTTGATCGGGGTGTCGGTGCTGACCACTTATCAACACCACTTTGTCGATGTGCCCACTGGCGCCCTGGCCGGCTGGCTGTGCGTCTGGCTGTGGCCGCTGGATCGCCCCAGCCCGCTGTTCAGCGGACAACCGACGCGCGACCCGCGGCGGCGCCAGCTGGCCTGGCGCTACGGCCTGGGTGCGGCGCTAATGGCGGTGGCCGCCTTCACTTGGGGCGGCACCGGGCTGTGGTTGATCTGGCCCGCCGTGGCCCTGCTGCTGGTGGCCCTGAACTACGCCCTGCTCGGCGTCGCAGGGTTTCAGAAACGCGAGGACGGCCGCCTGAGCCCGGCCGCCCGCTGGCTGCTGGCACCCTATCTGGCAGCGGCCTGGATCAACTCGCGGCTGTGGACAAAAAACCATCCACAGCCGGATCAGGTTGTGGATAACGTCTGGCTGGGCCGTCTGCCGACTCCGGCGCAGTTGCAGGACAGCCCGTTTGTCGCGGTGCTCGACCTGTGCGCCGAACTGTCCCTGGACAGCCGTGGCTTGCAGGCCTACCAGAGCCTGCCGCTGCTCGATCTGTGCGCACCGAGCCCGGAGCAGTGCCTGGCCGCGGCGCAAGCCATTGAACGCCTGCGTCAGCAAGGCCCGCTGCTGGTGTGCTGCGCTCTGGGTTATTCGCGCAGCGCCACGGCGATTGCCGCCTGGCTGCTGCACAGCGGGCGCGCCGCCACGGTGGACGCAGCCGTGGTGCAGATCCAGCGGGCACGCCCGCAGATCGTCCTGCAAGCGGCCCACCGGCAGGCGCTGCAGACCCTGGTCCACGCCAAGAGTCCGGCCCATGTCCAGTGAGATGCAGTTGTACAGCGTCGCCAGCCTGCTGCGCCGGGGCCGGGCCCTGGATCAGTTATCCACAGGCCTGACCCTGCTCGGTGCCCTGTATGGCCTGGCTCAGTACCTGCTGGCCAGCGTCACTCTGGGTGGGTTGATCGTCAGCCTGGCCCTGGTACTGCTGGGGCTGGTGGAAAAGTACCTGGCGCTGCGGGTGGCCTTCGACGCCGACCTGTTTCAGCGCGTGGCCGATAGCCCCACGTCCCTCGAACACAGCACCCAGGCCCTGGATCAGGCCCTGGGCGCCCTCGGCCTGCAGCCCGCGGAAAAAGGCGGCCGGCCCTGGGACCAACGCAGCCGCGGAGCCCTTGGCCTGCTACGCCGCCAGGCGTTGCTGCTGGCGGCCCAGGTGTTGACGCTGTTGAGCTTGATCCTGGCCAGCCCCTGGCTGACCTTCGCCGGATAAGGAATGCCCATGTTCGAACCCCTGGTTGCCAATCTCATCACCTCCGCCGCCCGCAGCATCACCGGGGCCCGCAGCCTGTGGCTGGGCTCCGCGCCGCAACCGGTGCAGCGGATCTACTTCGCCAACCACAGCAGCCACGGCGACTTCGTGCTGCTCTGGGCTTCGCTGCCGCCGGCCCTGCGCAAGCTGACCCGGCCCGTGGCCGGTGCCGACTACTGGCAGAAAAGCGCCCTGCGCCGCTACATCATCAACCAGGTATTCAACGGAGTGCTGATCGACCGCGAGCGCAAGGAGGCTGTGGATAACAATCCGCTGCAGCCGATGCTCGATGCCCTGGACCAGGGCGACTCGCTGATCATCTTTCCGGAAGGCACGCGCAACCCGGAAGACGGCCTGCTGCCGTTCAAGAGCGGGATCTACCACCTGGCCAAACGTTATCCACAGGTGGAGGTGATTCCGGTGTGGATCGCCAACCTCAACCGGGTCATGCCCAAGGGCCGCTTCCTGCCCCTGCCCCTGCTGTGCACCACCAGCTTCGGTGCACCGCTGGCCCTGGAAGAAGACGAAAGCAAGGAACACTTCCTCGAACGCAGCCGCGCCGCGCTGCTGGCCCTGGCTCCGGAGCACAGCTGAGATGGATAAGCAGACCCTGATGTTGTTCGGCGGCATCGGCGCCATTCTGGTGCTGGCCTCGCTGATCGGTTTCATCCTGCAGTGGCGCACCCGTGGCACGCCCAACCCGGTGATCGACAACCTCAATGCGCGGATCAACGCCTGGTGGGTGATGGTGCTGGTGATCGGCGTCGCCTTCTGGCTCGGCACCGCGGCGGTGATCCTGCTGTTCTATGCGGTGTCGTTCTACGCCCTGCGCGAGTTCCTCACCCTGACCCCGACCCGGCGCAGCGACTATCCGGCCCTGGTGGCGGCCTTCTACCTGGCCCTGCCCCTGCAGTACCTGCTGATCTACTCCGACTGGTACGGATTGTTCTCGATCTTCATCCCGGTCTACGTGTTCCTGCTGCTGCCGATCCTGGCGTCCCTGGGCGGCGACAGCACGCACTTCCTGGAACGCGCCTCCAAGGTCCAGTGGGGCCTGATGATCGCGGTGTTCTGCGTGTCCTTCGTGCCGGCCCTGCTGACCCTGGACATCGCCGGCTACGAAGGCCGCAACCTGCTGCTGATCGCCTATCTGGTGATCGTGGTGCAGCTCTCGGATGTGCTGCAGTACGTCTGTGGAAAACTGTTCGGCAAGCGCAAGATCGCTCCCAACCTGTCACCGTCCAAGACCGTCGAAGGCTTCGTCGGCGGTATCTTGCTGGCATCCTTGATCGGCGGCGCGCTGTTCTGGATCACCCCGTTCAATGTCTGGCAGTCGTTCCTCATCGCCCTGCTGATCAACCTGCTGGGCTTTGCCGGCGGCATCGTCATGTCGGCGATCAAGCGCGACCGCGGGGTCAAGGACTGGGGGCACATGATCGAAGGCCACGGCGGCATGCTCGATCGCCTGGATTCGGTGTGCTTCGCCGCGCCGATATTCTTCCACCTGGTGCGCTACTGGTGGACCTGAGCCCTTCAGCTCGGTAGATGCCCCAGGGGCAAGGGCCCTGGGGTTTTCACCGTATGAATGGCGAAGTTGCTGCGGATGTCGCTGACCCCGGGGATCTTCAGCAAATGGCCGGTCAGGAAGCGGTCGTAGCCCCGCAGGTCCGGGACCACCACCTGCAGCAGGAAATCCGATTCGCCGGATACCAGGAACGCCGAGATCACTTCCGGCAACTGCAACACCGCCTGGCGGAAGGCTTCGGCCTCGGCGTCGTTGTGCCGTTCCACCTTGACCCCGACGAACACCGTCAGCCCCAGCCCCACTTCGTCGCGGTCCAGGGTCGCCTGGTAACCGCGGATCACCCCGGCCTCTTCCAGCATGCGTACCCGGCGCAGGCAGGGCGACGGTGACAGGCCGATCTCCTCGGCCAGTTGCACATTGCTCAGGCGGCCATCGCGCTGCAGCGCGGCGAGAATCTTGCGGTCGTAGGCATCGAGTTTCATGTTTGGCATATCCAGATGGCCATGGCGGTGAAAGCTGGAATATTATGCCAATTTTTGCCGCATTGCTGGCTGATTACGCAAGCACCTGCTCACCCCTCTGGCCCTAAACTGGGCGCACCGATTCGACAACGAAGGGGGGTGCAAGGTGGCGCAACTGTGGATGTATTTCCTGGCTCTGGCGGTGGTCTACCTGCTGCCCGGCCCCGACATGATCCTGCTGCTGCAGACCGGCGCCCGCCAGGGCAAGGCCCAGGCGCTGGCCACTGCCCTGGGGCTGGCGATCTCCCGCGGCTGCCACGTGGCCCTGGCCGCCCTGGGCCTGGCGGCGCTGTTCAAGGCCGCGCCCTGGACCTTCGATGTGGTGCGCCTGGCGGGCGCCGCCTACCTGCTGTGGATCGGCATCCAGTGCCTGCGCGCCAACCTGCTGCCCAACCTCGATAGCGCCGGCGCGGCGGCCACGCCCCTGCGCTGGCGCCAGGCGATCCAACGCGGCCTGCTGACCAACCTGCTGAACCCCAAGGCGCTGTTGTTCTGCTCGGTGCTGTTGCCGCAGTTCATCGATCCCCAGGCTGGGGCGGTGGTCCCGCAGTTCGTCACCCTGGGGGTGCTACTGGTGGCAGTGGGCGCTTTGTTCGACGCCTGCTACGCCCTGGCCGGGGCCGGGCTGGGTCGCTGGATGCAACGCAGCCCTTCGGCGCAACGCTTGCAGCAATGGCTGTTCGGCAGCCTGCTGATCGGTTTCGCCCTGCGCCTGACCTTTGTCCAGCAGGCCTGAGCCCCGCCCCACCTCAGTGGCGAACAGACGTCACTGCAAGCCCCCGGTTCATCAGGCCGTTCGGCGCCGGCGCCACAGCAGATAGGCGCCAGCCAGCAGCACGCCAGCGCCACCGGCCGCTGCCAGCTTGTGCTGCATCAGGGCTGAACGGGAGCCGTCCAGCCACTGGGTCAGGTAACGCTTGTTGGCGCTGCCGAAGTCCGGCTCCTGGCAGTTCATGCCGAAGTTGCCGGCCCATTCCACGAAGGGCCCGTTTTCCACGTAGCGCCGGTAGTACTCGATCTCGGCATCGCTGCCCCGGGTCCAGCGCGCCGCCTTGCACAGCACCGCGGCATAGGCCTGGCTGGTATGGGGCAGGAAATCCGCCGCCCGGTTGCCCAGTTCCCCGGCCACGTAGCGGTAGTGGTAGCGCACATCGGGCTCGGCGGTGGTGGCTTGCTGACGCTGCACTTCGTCGGCACTGATGAAGGGCCCGGCCTGCACCGGCGGGATCTCCAGGCTGTAGCTGCCCCAGAGGCTGTGATAGTCCGGGCCCATTTCGTAACCCAGGATCTCCATCCCCGACGCCCGGGCCAGCTTGCCGGCCTGGTAATAGGCCTCGGCCCGGCGCGTAGGCAGCCAGGCCGACTCGGCACGGCGTCGGTTCTCGCCGTAGGCCTTGGCGATGGCCTGGCGTTCCGGGCTGTCGAAATAGCCCCAGCCTTCTTCGTAACGCCCTTCACGCAACAGGCGTCGGCCCAGCAGTTCGCGAATCTGGGCGGCGATCGGCAGGCTTTCGTAATAGGCATCCGGCTGCTTGGGAGTCGGCGCTGGCGCCGGCACCTGGGTGTCGATGAACTGCTTGAGTTCATCCAGGGTCAGCACCCGCTCGGCTACGGTGGCCGCGTCGTGCCAGTAGATGTCGCCACTGCGGTAGAGCAGCTCGAAGGCTTGCAGGTAGTCACCGCGATCCAGGGCCAGCAAGGCGCTTTCGCCTTCTACCCGGCAGCCCGGCTTGAGGTCTTCGTAATTGCCGTCGTAATCGCCGCGAAAGCCCCAGCTCTCGTCTCGGGGGAAGGCGGCCGACGCCTTGGCGTAAGCCGCGGCGGCAGCCACCTTGTCGCCATCACGCAGGGCCATCTTGGCCCGCAGCCACCAGGCCAGGCCGCCGTCGCCGGCATGCTCCAGCAACTGCCGGGTGGTGGCGAAATCGCCATTCTGATAATTCAGCGCCGCCAGCCGGTCGGCATTGTCGAAGCTGCCGGCGGTGCCCTGGCTCAGCAGCTTGATCAGTTTTACCTCCGACTCCGGCCGCTCACCGAAGGACCAGCCCTGATGCGAGATCAACGAGGCGGTGAGCAAGCGGGCTACGGAAGGCTGCTTGAGCTGTTCCAGCAATTGCGCGTCCGGCAGGCCGCTCAGCTCGCCCACCACCTGTTTCAGGGAGCTGTAGCCGACCTCTGAACCCAGCTGGTTCTGCACGGCATACAGATCGATGGCCTGGCTCCAGTCGTTCTGATCCTTGAGGATCCGCGCCTCCTCCCCCAGGCTTGCAACGCCCAGGCTCAGGGGGTCGCTGAAGGCGTCGATGCTCAGCTGCCGGGTCTGGGCGAACGCCTGGCGCGCCGACTGCCGCATGTCACGCCGGCCCTGATCGTCCAGTTCGTTGGCTTGCTCGCTGATAAAGGACAGGGCCCGCCCCAGGGAATAGGCGGCCCAGGTACTGCGCAGGGCGCGCTGCTCGGCGGGCAGCGCCAGCACCTTGCGGAAATACTCCGCCGCCAACTCATGATCGCCGGCGCTGAAGGCCACGGCGCCCGCGGTGTAGAGCTTGATCTCCGGCGGCAGGCCGGCCCCTTGCTGCTCCGCCTCGCGTGCGTCATTGAGCTTGCGCAACTGGCCGACCAGGGTTTGCTGGGCCTGATCCAGCCCTTGTAGTTCGGCCCAGTTGCGCTCTTGCACCGAGTAGCTCTCAGGCAGGCTGTAATCGACACTGAAGCCGTTGTTGGCGACCGGCATCAGCCCGACGATGGGCTGACCCAGACGGCTGATCTCGAACTTGAAACTGCCTTCGGGCAGCTGCGCCAGCGTCTGTGGGCGATCGTCCAGCAGGCGCATGGGGAAAGTCGGCCCGCAGGCCATGGCCGGAGCCAGGGGCAGGCACAGGCTCAGGCACAGCAGGTGACGGGATCTAGGGACGAACATGCGCAGCTCCTTGGTCAATTTTTGTACAGCGGGCCCAGCCCACGGCGCGGCTGGCGCCTGCGGCCAGACGGCCGCTGCGTTGCCGGGTCAACAGCAGTTGGCCGTCGCGCAGCTCGGCGGAATAACCGCCCAGCCCGTCGAATCCGTCGCATTGGGCAACGGCCAGGGTCAGTTGTTCAGGCAAGGGCCGATCGAGGTTGCCCGAATTATCCAGACGAATATCGAACAGGCCGTCCTGTTCCTCCAGGCGGATGCCCAGTTCAGCGCTCAGGGCATCACCCCGGGCCACCGCCTTCAGAGTCTCCAGGCTCCAGGCCCGCACATCGCCCTTGAGCGGCAGGCGAAACCAGATCAGACCGGCCAGATGGGGCGGCGGATCAGCCCGCAGGGCGCGGCCCAGCTGGCTCAGTTGCTCGGGATCGGCCATCAGTTCCCGACGCTCTCCAGCCCGCCGTAGCGGCGCCTCGCTTTCCACCAGCGGCGCGCCTTCGGCCCCGGGGAGCAAGGCGACACCGTAGGCGGGCAAGGCCAGATAGAAGGGCTTGGCACTGATCCGCGCCCACCGCCGGGCCCACTGCTCGGCTTGCCGTGGATCGAACAGGCCGCGCCGTGGATCGCTCACCGCGTGCACCTGGAGCACGCTGCTGTCGACCCTGGCCAGCAGGCCCGGCAACTCGCGACTGTCGAGCCAGGCCGGCAAGGCGGTGATGCTCAGGGCCAGGTGACTGGGCAGCGCCGCTCGCAAGCGCTCCAGCAGCCTGGCATAGGCGGGCAAGCGCGCGCTGCCGGCATCGTGGTCGATCTCGACCCCGGCCAGGGTCAGGCCCTGCTCCTGCCAATCCGCCAGCAATTGCCGGACCTGACGGATGATCTCGTCCTGATCCAGGGACGGCAGTTGACCGTCGAGGCGCACCACCGCGATCAACGGCCGGGCGTCCTGCTTGAGCAAGGCGGCGTCGATCCGCGCACGGCTCCAGCCAGCCTGTGGAAAAGCTTGCAGGGCCAGGACCCGGACTGTGGAAAAGTCGGCCCGCGAGCCTGCCAGGGCGTCGACGTGGGCCGCGGTCCACTGGCGTTGCCAGATATAGAGTTGCTGGTCCAGCGCCGGCTGCTGGTCATTGCCGCAGGCGCTGAGCAGCAGGGCGCTGAGCAACAGGGCAGAGAAACGGAGAACGGCCCGGGGGCGCATGAATCGTTGATTCCCTTTAACGCGAAAAAGACCCTGGAGGGCCGGCTGCGAGGCCAATGCCCGGCCTTGAGATCGCGCCAGCCTACGCAGGGCCGGGGCCGGCGGCAATCGCTGGCGAGGAGTTTTTTTGCCCTGCTACAGGTCGAGGATCAAAGGCGCGGCGTCTTTATCCACAGCCGCCGGAACGGCGCAGCAAATCAGCACCTGGCCGGGCTCGGGGAGCTGCGGTGGCACCTGTGGATAACTGACCTGGCCGCTGACCAGCCGGGTCTGGCAGGTGCCACAGGAGCCGCCCCGGCAACTGAACTCCGGGTGCAGGCCGGCGCTTTCCGCCAGTTGCAGCAGGCTGCCGCTGGCGGGCTGCCAGCTCAGTTCCCTGGCCGCCTGCTGGAAACGCACCAGCACCGTCGTGGTGGCCGCCGGCGGCTGCTCGAACGCTGGCGCCAGGGGATCGGGCCGGCGACGCAGGGTCGAGGGGCCGAAGGTTTCGGCGTGGATCTGTTCATCGTTGATGTCCAGGTCCCGCAGGCGGTCGTACAGATCCTGAGTGAAGGCGCCGGGGCCGCAGAGCACGAAGTCGGCGCTGTCGAAGTCCAGATCCGGCTCTGCCAGTAGCTGTTGAACGTCCATGCGGCCAGCCTGATCAAAGTCGACGCCCGGCCGCGCCTGCGCTTCCGGCTGGCTGAGCAGACGCCGCACCCGCAACGATTCCCCGGCCTGCGCCTGCAGGGCTTGCAGCTCGGCGGCAAAGGGTTGCTCGGCGAGACTGCGCGAGCTCTGGATCAGCCAGCAGGGACGCCTGCTACGGGTGCGCAGGCCCTGATACACCACCTCCCGCAGCATCGATAGCAAAGGGGTGATCCCCACTCCGGCCGCCAGCAGCACCAACGGCCGCGTTGCCAAAGGATCGGCGCTGAAGCGGCCCTGGGGCGAGCGCGCCTCCAGCAGGTCGCCCACCTCAAGTTGCCGGTGCATATGGCTGGAGAAGCGCCCTTCGCGCTTGACGCTGATCCGCAGGAAAGCATCGGAAGGCGCACTGGACAGGCTGTAGGTCCGGATCAGCGGCTGGCCGTCGATCGTCAACCGCAACGGCAGGTGCTGGCCCGCCAGGAAGCCCGGCGCTGCGGCAGAGTCGGCCGGCTCCAGGTAGAACGAACGAATGCTGCGGCTCTCGTCCTCGATGCGCGTCACCCGCAAGGGCCGCCATTGCTGACCCAGGGCCGCCGCCCGCAGACGGGCCTCGGCCTGGGGCCAGTTGCCGGTCAGCAGGCTGTTGGGGGAAAAGCCCTGCAGCTCCCCGCGCAGGGACAGGGCGCCCGGTCGACGGACCATCTGTTCCGGATAAAAGCGCCATACCCGTTCCGCGCCCTGAAAAGCGGCGATCAGCGGCCCGTCGAGAATGAGCTCGGTGCGCCCGCTGAGCTGCAGCAGCTCGCCACTGCGAAAATCGATGAACAACAAGCCCGCCCGCGGATTGAGCAGCAGGTTGCCCAGGGTGTTGAAGTGCAGGTTGCCGGCAAAGTCGGGAATGGTCAGGCAGTTGCCCTCGACCCGGACAAACCCCGCCTGCCCGCCGCGGTGCGATACATCCACCGAGCGCTGGCCATCAAGGTCGACGTAGCTGGCCACGAAGAAGGTGTCGGCAGCAGCGATCAGCGCCCGGGCCGCCGGGTCCAGCTCCTGGCGACGCTGGGCCGGGCGACTGGCGGGGTCGCTCAGGGCCCCCTGCTGCAGCTCGCGCAGCTGGATGTACTGCGGGCAATTGCCAAAGGATTGCTCCACGTTGACGCTGAAACCGTCACGGTCCAGGGTGCCGATCCGGCCATTGAGGCGGTTGCGCCGCCGGGTATGCAGCTCGATCCCCAGCAAGCCCACCGCCGCCCCCTCGTGCAAGACCAGCGGATCGTCGGCGGCGGGCAGGCTGTCCAGGCGCAACAGAGTGGCCTGGGGCGCCTGGGCAAAACCGGGCGGGCCTTCCAGCACGCTCGCCCAGGGATCCCCCTGGTCATCCACCGCTCCCACCAGGATCAACGGCAGTTGCTGGTAGAACTGCCGGTGCTGGTCGGGCATCGCCGTGCGGATGACCTTGGCGCCGAAGGCTTGCATGCGCTCGGCCACCCCGGTCAGGGTCTGAAGCTGCCGTTCGCCGGCATGCCAGGGAGATTGGGTGTTCATGGGCAAGCCTCCACCGGTTCCGCCGTCAGGCGCTTTTCAAACCCGCCGCAGTGGACGGCATCGGCACAAAACCGGGCAGCGCCTCGATCCGCGCCAGCCAGGCCCGTACATGGGGGTAGGGCTCCAGTGACACGTTGCCTTCAGGGGCGTGGGCGATGTAGCTGTAGCCCGCGACATCGGCAATGGTTGCCTCCTGCCCTACCAGGAAGGGCCGGCTCGCCAGCTCCTGGTCCATGATCTTGAGCAGGGCATGGGCCCGGGCGATGACTTCCTCGGCATTGAACGAGGCGCCAAACACCGTGATCAGCCGCGCCGCCGCCGGTCCAAAGGCAATCGGCCCCGCCGCCACCGACAGCCAGCGCTGCACCTGGGCCGCGCCCACGGGATCGCTGGGCAACCAGCGGCCCTGGCCATAACGCTGGGCCAGATACACCAGGATGGCGTTGGAATCGGCCAGCACCACGCCCTGGTCATCGATCACCGGCACCTGGCCAAAGACGTTGAGGGCGAGGAAGTCGGCCTGCTTATGGGCGCCCTTGGCCAGGTCGACAAAGATGGTTTCGCTGGGCAGGTCCAACAGGGACAGCATCAGTTCGACCCGATGGGCATGCCCGGAACGGGGAAAGTTGTAGAACTTGATGGGTGGCTGAGACATGGTCGACTCCGCAAACGAGGCGCGGTCGAAGTGCCGCGCTGGGAGCCCTATCTTGGTCCTCGGAGAAAAACAACAGAATCACCAGAAATCGCAATCCATCATTTCATCCAGCGCAATAAAGCCGATCAGGGATTGAGCGATGGGTGTTGCCGCAGGGTCTGTACGGCGAAGTCGACAAAGCTGCGCACCCGCGCCGGCGCCTTGCGCCCGCCCTGGTACACCACGTGGATCGGCAAGGGCGCCAGCTCGAAGGCCTCAAGAACGATTTCCAACTGGCCCGCCGCCACCTTGTCGGCGACCTGATAGGACAGCACCCGGGTCAGCCCCAAGCCCAGGCAGGCGGCGCTGATGGCCGCCTGATTGGCGCTGACCAGCAACCGCGGGTCGGGGCGCACGCTCAGTACCCGGCCGTTGTCATTGAACTGCCAGTTGCGGGCCTGACCAATGGACGAAGGCGCGATCACCGGTGCCTGGCGCAGCTCATCGGGATGTTGCGGACGCCCATGGGCCTCCAGGAACTGCGGCGCGGCGCACACCACCCGGCGCACCTCCCCGACACGGATGCTGTGCTGACCGCTGTCGGCCAGCTCGCCGATGCGCACCGCCACATCGATGCCCTCCTCCACCATGTTCGCCACCCGGTCCAGCAGCAGGGCGTTGACGCTCACCTGTGGATAACGTTGCAGGTAGCGCACCAGCAAAGGCGTGACGAACAGATCGCCGAACAGCACCGGCGCCGTCAGGGTCAACTGGCCACGGGGCTGGGCATGGATACCGGCGGCCGAGGCCTCGGCATCCTGGACCTCGGCCAGAATGCGCCGGCAATCCTCCAGGTAGCGTTGCCCGGCATCGCTCAGGTGCACACGGCGGGTGCTGCGGATCAGCAACTGAGTGCCGATGCGCTGCTCCAGCGCGGCCACGGCCCGGGTCACGCTGGCGGCCGACAGGTTCAACCGCCGGGCCGCAGCGGCGAAGCCCTGCTCCTGGGCGACGCACACGAATACCTGCATTTCCTGGAACCTGTCCATGCCCTACCTCAGCTGCCGGCGCCTACCCGGTGGGCGTCGCGAGCCCGCAGCATAATCCAGGGCCCTGGCTTCAGGGGATACACCAGGTGCCGACATCGTGCCTGTCGAATCCCGGGCACGAGTTGTTCTTGGCAATCAGCCGGTAAGGCTGATCTTCGGCGTAGGAAAAATAGAAGTAGTAGTGCCGGTCTTCCCCATACAGCCAATAGGAAGCAGCACCCTGGTTGATCCGTGTTGGCTCGAAGGTCCAGATGGACGATTCGGCGGGAATGAAGTTGGCCCGATCCATCAACAGCAAGAGGCTGTTGGACAGCACTGGGGTCAGGGCTCCCAGCATCAGGACAGCCACCATCAGCAGGAGCATCCATCCATGAATCAGGCGAAGTTTCATTGGTTTTCCATTAGCAGGATAAAAATCCAGACCTGTGCACAAGTCGGGATTCCTCGGGCCATCCACTGACATTCGTCGCGGACTCGGAGAATGCAAAACTGTCGCACAAAAATAACCTTGCGCGTGAAGCTCCCGTCCTCCTTCGCTGCAGACCGCCTTTTTTGGCCTTGCCCCTTCCCTGGCTACTCTTTGATAATCCGCGCCTCGGGCCAACCTGGCCCCAGGGAAGATGCTTGTCGTATCGGAGGCGCAATCTCAGCATGGATGTACAGGCCGCAGCACGTTTGGGCGATGAAATCGCCCATGGATTCGGAGTTGCAGCCATGCTCGCCGGCGCGGTGGCAGGCGCTCTCATTGGCGCGGCCATCATCGCCGCGACCGCGGCAACGGGTGGCCTGGCGGCAGTGATCCTGGCGGGTTCGGTCGCCGCCGGTGGCCTGTCGATGTTCCAGTTGGTGAAGGGACTGTCGACCATCTTCGATCTGCCCGAACCCGCTACCGGTGCACTCATAAGGGGCAGTCCCAACGTCTTGGTCAACCTGCGCAATGCCATGCGGGCCGGCGAAGACGTGTCCAGTTCCTGCAGCGGCTTTCCCGTCGCGCATCCGCCCTGGCCCTTCCCGATCACCATCGCCGAAGGCAGCGCCACGGTGTACATCAACGGCAAGCCGGCGGCGCGACTGAGCAGCAAGATGACTTGCGGTGCGCATATCAAGTCCGGCAGCCATAACACCTTTATCGGCGGTCCGACGCTGCAGGTGGAGTTCGTGCTGGATATCGAGGGCTGGCTGCACACGGGCCTTGAGGCGCTGGGCCTGGTCGCCGCCGCCGGTGCACTGGTGCTGGCCGCCATGGCCGGCCTGGCGGCCCTGCTGACCACTGTGGCGGTGGGCGCCGCGATCTATGGCGGCATGGAATTGCTCGGGCAGCTCGGCGACCGGCTCGGCCCGGGCTACCGTGACCTGC
The DNA here is from genome assembly GCF_900105185.1 of Pseudomonas saponiphila. Taxonomy (NCBI): domain Bacteria; kingdom Pseudomonadati; phylum Pseudomonadota; class Gammaproteobacteria; order Pseudomonadales; family Pseudomonadaceae; genus Pseudomonas; species Pseudomonas saponiphila. Next base: position 282,166 of record NZ_FNTJ01000002.1, read on the forward strand.
TGCAAGGCATGGCCGGCCTGGCGCTGCTCGGCGCCGGGCCGAAAATGGCCAAGGTCAGCGCCGAACGCAATGCGGCGCGATTGGCCAACCAGTCGCAAGTGCTAGAGGTGCGAACGGCCGCGCAGGTCAACGAGGCGATGATCGCCGAGGGCAACTTGCCGGCGTGGTTGGAAGGCACCCAGGTCAAGACCGAGATAGTGCCGCCGGGACGGCAATACCAGATGGTCGTCGCCAAGGGCCAGGCCGAGGCCATCATGCAGGGCAAGCCAGCCTTCGGCGGTTTCGCCGCCCCCGAGCCAATTCCCAGCCAGGCCTATGCGCGGGATAAACTGGTGATCCTCGATCGGTTCAAGACAGATGTGTCCCATGTGATCACCGTCGAAACCACGGCACCGCAAAAGATTCACAGTGGCCTCACCGGTCCGCTGGAGAACTACAAGGGCGGCGTGCAGCAGGTGGAGTTCGTCGGTGACAGGAATCTGAAAATTGTCGGCACGCCTAGTTTGCTGCCTGTGGAGTGAAAGTTGTGATTAGTGATTTCGAGCGGATCCGCGAAGACGGCAAGGTCATCGACGAACACATGACAGTGGACCAGATGATCGCTCTGGGCTGGGCTCCCTGCCGAGTCGTCGAAGCTTGCTGGCGCTGGCAGGATCAGCCCCTGAGCGTGGTCAACAGCCGCGGCCTGCTGGCGATCGTGGTGCCGGATCGGCAGCACCTCGCCATCCTGTGGAACGATGATGACTCCGGCGTGGCAGCGACCCTTTACGTGGTTTCCGGCGACCGCCAGCAACAGATCAGAATTGCCGACCAGTTGCTGATCAATGGCCAGCTTGAGGCAGGTGTCTACAGCTGGTTCGAACAATTTCCGCACGATTCGCCCAGCATCTTTACCTGCATGTTCAGCCGTCAGCGTGACCAGGCGATGTTCAGGGTGGATATCGACGCATCGACTGGCGACATTGTTTCGGTACAGCATTCGCGCTGAAGGCCATGCCGTCCGCCAGCCAGGCTGCCGGACACGACGAGCGCAGCCGGAAGGTCAAGGCGCATGCAAAAAGGGGAGCCTGGACAGGCTCCCCTTTTTTGTTTGCGGTTGCGGTTATCCAAAGCCAGGCACTGCCCGACTGTGGATAACTCACTCCACGGTGACTGACTTGGCCAGGTTGCGCGGCTGGTCGACGTCGGTGCCCTTGAGTACGGCAACGTAGTAGGACAGCAGCTGCAGCGGGATGGTGTAGAGAATCGGCGAGAGGATGTCGTGGATGTGCGGCATCTGGATCACGTGGGTGCCTTCGCCATTGGTCATGCCGGCTTGTTCGTCGGCAAACACGATCAGCTCGCCGCCTCGGGCACGCACTTCCTGCAGGTTGGATTTGAGTTTTTCCAACAGCTCGTTGTTCGGCGCCACGGTGACCACCGGCATGTCGTTATCCACAAGGGCCAGCGGACCGTGCTTGAGCTCACCGGCCGGGTAGGCTTCGGCGTGGATGTAGGAAATCTCCTTGAGCTTGAGGGAGCCTTCCATTGCCACCGGGTACTGGGCACCACGACCGAGGAACAGGGTGTGGTGCTTGTCGGCAAACAGCTCGGCGGTCTTTTCCACCACACCGTCCATGGCCAGGGCTTCGCCCAGGCGGATCGGCAGGCGGCGCAACTCTTCCACCAGTTCGGCTTCGACGCCGGCGGCCAGGGTGCCACGCACCTGGCCCAGGGACAGGGTCAGCAGCAACAGGCCCACCAGCTGGGTGGTGAAGGCCTTGGTGGAGGCCACACCGATTTCGCGCCCGGCCTGGGTCAGCAGGGTCAGGTCGGATTCACGCACCAGGGAGCTGATGCCGACGTTGCAGATCGCCAGGCTGGCGAGGAAGCCCAGCTCTTTGGCATTGCGCAAAGCCGCCAGGGTGTCGGCGGTTTCGCCGGACTGGGAGATGGTCACGAACAGGGTGTCGGGCTGCACCACCACCTTGCGATAGCGGAACTCGCTGGCAACTTCCACCTGGCACGGAATGCCGGCCAGTTCTTCCAGCCAGTAACGGGCCACCATGCCGGCGTGGTAGCTGGTGCCGCAGGCGACGATCTGCACGTTGCGCACCTTGGCGAACAGCTCGGCGGCTTGCGGACCAAAGGCCTGGACCAGCACCTGATTGGCGCTCAGGCGGCCTTCCAGGGTGCGTTGCACCACGGACGGTTGTTCGTGGATTTCCTTGAGCATGAAGTGACGGAACTCGCCCTTCTCCGCCGCTTCGGCGCCATCGCGATACTGCACCGCCTCACGCTCCACGGCCTGGCCGTCGATGTCCCAGATCTGCACGCCGTCGCGGCGGATCTCGGCGATATCGCCTTCTTCCAGGTACATGAAGCGGTCGGTGACCTGGCGCAGGGCCAACTGGTCGGAGGCGAGGAAGTTTTCTCCCAGGCCCAGGCCGATCACCAGCGGGCTGCCGCTGCGAGCCGCCACCAGGCGGTCCGGCTGGCTGGCGCTGATCACGGCCAGGCCATAGGCGCCATGCAGTTCCTTGACGGTGGCCTTCAGCGCCACAGTGAGGTCGCCCAGGTCCTTGAGCTTGTGGTCCAGCAGGTGGGCGATGACTTCGGTGTCGGTGTCCGAGGTGAACGCGTAACCCAGTGCGCTGAGTTGCGCGCGCAGGGCTTCGTGGTTCTCGATGATGCCGTTGTGCACGATCGCCAGGTCACCGGAGAAATGCGGATGAGCATTACGCTCGCACGGCGCGCCATGGGTGGCCCAGCGGGTGTGGGCGATACCCAGGCGGCCCACCAGCGGCTCGCCGGCCAGGGCCTGTTCCAGTTCGCTGACCTTGCCCGGGCGACGCATGCGCTCAAGCTTGCCGGCGTTGGTGTAGACCGCGACACCGGCGCTGTCGTAGCCGCGGTATTCGAGGCGCTTGAGGCCTTCCAGCAAAATGGCGGTGATATTGCGTTCAGCAACGGCGCCAACAATTCCACACATGGTTTCTCTCCTAGCTGACAGCCGCGCAAATCAGAGTTATGCCGCGGGCCTGGATTTGGTCGCGGACCTCTAAGGGCAGGCGATCATCGGTAATAAGGGTATGGACGCTGCTCCATGGCAGTTCCAGGTTGGGAATCTTGCGGCCGATCTTGTCGGATTCGACCATCACCACCACTTCACGCGCCACTTCGGCCATGACCCGGCTCAGCCCCAGCAGTTCGTTGAAGGTGGTGGTGCCGCGGGCCAGGTCGATGCCATCGGCACCGATAAACAGCTGGTCGAAGTCGTATGAGCGTAGAACCTGTTCGGCCACTTGGCCCTGGAAGGACTCGGAATGCGGGTCCCAGGTGCCACCGGTCATCAGTAGCACCGGCTCGTGCTCCAGCTCGCTCAGGGCATTGGCCACATTCAGCGAGTTGGTCATGACCACCAGGCCTGGCTGCAGGCCCAGTTCGGGGATCATCGCGGCGGTGGTGCTGCCACTGTCGATGATGATCCGCGCGTGTTCGCGGATGCGCTGCACCGCGGCGCGGGCAATGGCTTGCTTGTAGAGCGACACAGGCTGGCCGAGGTCGCTGACCAGCTCCTGGGGCATGGTGATGGCGCCACCGTAGCGACGCAGCAACAGGCCATTGCTCTCCAGGGCGGCCAGATCCTTTCGAATCGTAACTTCAGAGGTTTCGAAGCGCTTGGCCAGGGCGTCCACGCTCACTTCGCCCAGTTCGTTGAGCAAGGCAAGGATGTTGTGGCGGCGTTGGGGAGTGTTGCGTTTCGACATGGCGACTTAAATTTCGATTCGAAAGATAACAGGCGCAATAAAAACCCATGATCGAAACTTCGTCAAGCGGGGGAGCGAAAAAATTCGCCGGCAAGCCGGCTCCTACCGATCGGTGTGGGAGCTGGTTTGTCGGCGAACGGGGTACCACGGTTGTGGATAACCTCAGTCCTTCTTGATCTTCTCCGGCCGCTTCCAGCCGTCGATGTTCTTCTGCCGCGCTCGCCCCACCGCCAGCTGGGCTGGCGCCACGTTCTGGGTAATGGTGGAACCGGCTGCGGTGGTGGCACCAGACAAGATATCCACAGGCGCCACCAGGGAGTTGTTGGAACCGATGAACACGTCTTCGCCCAGCACCGTCTTGTGCTTGTTCACCCCGTCGTAGTTGCAGGTGATGGTGCCGGCGCCGATGTTGGTGCGGGCACCGATCACCGCGTCGCCCAGGTAGGTCAGGTGACCGGCCTTGGCGCCCTGGCCCAGGTGGGCATTCTTCAGTTCGACGAAGTTACCCACATGGGCACGGGCCTCCAGCACGGTGCCGGGGCGCAGGCGGGCGAACGGACCGGCATCGCTGCCCTCGCCCAGTACCGCGCCATCGAGGTGGCTGTTGGCCTTGATCACCGCGCCCTTGCCCAGGGTGCAGTCCTTGATCACGCAGTTGGGCCCGATCACCACGTCGTCCTCGATCACCACCCGGCCTTCGAGAATCACGTTGATATCGATCAGCACGTCGCGGCCGACGGTGACTTCGCCACGCACGTCGAAACGTGCGGGGTCGCGCAAGGTCACGCCCTGGGCCATCAACCGGCGCGCGGCGCGCAGCTGGTAGTGGCGCTCCAGCTCGGCCAGTTGCTTGCGGTCGTTGGCGCCCTGCACTTCCATGGCGTCGTCCGGCTGTTCGGTGGCAACGATCAGGCCATCGCTGACCGCCATGGCGATCACGTCGGTGAGGTAGTACTCGCCCTGGGCGTTGTTGTTGGACAGCCGGCCAGTCCAGTCGCCGAGGCGTTTGCCAGGCACCGCGAGAATCCCGGTGTTGCCTTCGGTGATCGCGCGCTGGGCCTCGTCGGCATCCTTCTGCTCGACGATGGCGGTGACCTTGCCACTGGCGTCACGAACGATGCGCCCGTAGCCGGTCGGGTCATCCAGCTCGACGGTGAGCAGGCCCAGTTGCTCCGGCCCCGCCTGCTTGAGCAGACGCTGCAGAGTCTCGACTTCGATCAGCGGCACATCGCCGTAGAGGATCAGCACGGTGTCGGCCGTGATGAAAGGCACGGCCTGGGCGACGGCATGACCGGTGCCCAGCTGCTTGTCCTGCAACACGAAATTCAAATCATCGGCCGCCAGGCGCTCGCGCACCGCATCCGCTCCGTGGCCGATCACCACGTGAATGCGCTGTGGATCAAGTTGCCGGGCGCTGTGGATAACATGCCCGAGCATGGAGTTGCCGGCGATCGGGTGCAGCACCTTGGGCAGCGCCGAACGCATGCGAGTGCCTTGACCCGCGGCGAGGATAACGATTTCGAGAGACATGACTGGCTACCAATCCTGGGGGGTCGGCGACTGCGACCAAGGGGGGGTGAATGGCGGAAAATAAAAAGGGTAGCCGAGGCTACCCTTTTTAAGCAATCACACAGAAAGCCTGCGACTTAGCCGCCGAACTTCTTGCGGATCTGCTGGACGGTACGCAGCTGAGCTGCGGCCTCGGCCAGACGTGCAGCAGCAGAACCGTAGTCGAAATCTGCGCCTTTTTCATTCAGGGCCTTCTCAGCAGCCTTGACGGCTTCCTGAGCGGAGGCTTCGTCCAGGTCGGCAGCACGTTGCACGGTGTCGGCAAGAACCTTGACCATGTTCGGCTGAACCTCGAGGAAACCACCGGAGATGTAGAACACCTCGGTTTCCCCGCCCTGCTTGATCAAGCGGATCGGACCTGGCTTCAGGTTGGTGATCAGCGGTGCGTGACCCAGAGCGATACCAAGATCACCCAGTTCACCGTGCGCAACCACCATCTCCACCAGACCGGAGAAGATTTCCCCTTCCGCGCTGACGATATCGCAATGGACTGTCATAGCCATCTGCTTGCCTCAACCTAAATTAGCGCCCGTTGCCGGGCGCCGGGATTACAGTTTCTTGGCTTTCTCGATCGCTTCTTCGATGCCGCCGACCATGTAGAACGCTTGTTCTGGCAGGTGGTCGTAGTCACCGTTGAGGATGCCTTTGAAGCCAGCGATGGTGTCTTTCAGGGAAACGTATTTGCCTGGAGAACCAGTGAAGACTTCAGCCACGAAGAACGGCTGCGACAAGAAGCGCTGGATCTTACGAGCACGGGATACCAACTGCTTGTCGGCTTCCGACAGCTCGTCCATACCCAGGATCGCGATGATGTCCTTCAGCTCTTTGTAACGCTGCAGTACGTACTGAACGCCGCGAGCAGTCTCGTAGTGTTCGTTGCCGATCACGTTCGGGTCCAACTGACGGGAAGTCGAGTCCAGTGGGTCTACCGCTGGGTAGATACCCAGGGAAGCGATGTCACGGGACAGAACGACGGTGGCGTCCAAGTGGGCGAAGGTGGTCGCTGGCGACGGGTCGGTCAAGTCGTCCGCAGGTACGTATACCGCTTGGATCGAAGTGATCGAGCCTTGCTTGGTCGAAGTGATACGTTCTTGCAGAACGCCCATCTCTTCAGCCAGGGTCGGCTGGTAGCCTACTGCGGAAGGCATACGGCCCAGCAGTGCGGATACTTCGGTACCGGCCAGGGTGTAACGGTAGATGTTGTCGACGAACAGCAGAACGTCGTTACCTTCGTCACGGAACTTCTCGGCCATGGTCAGGCCGGTCAGCGCTACGCGCAGACGGTTTCCTGGTGGCTCGTTCATCTGGCCGTAGACCAGAGCAACCTTGTCCAGAACGTTGGAATCCTTCATCTCGTGGTAGAAGTCGTTACCCTCACGAGTACGCTCACCCACACCGGCGAACACGGAATAACCGCTGTGCTCGATGGCGATGTTACGGATCAGTTCCATCATGTTTACGGTCTTGCCCACACCGGCACCACCGAACAGACCAACTTTACCGCCCTTGGCGAACGGGCAAACCAGGTCAATTACCTTGATCCCGGTTTCCAGCAGGTCGTTGCCGCCTGCCTGTTCTGCGAAGGAAGGAGCTGGACGGTGGATACCCCAACGCTCTTCTTCACCGATAGGACCGGCTTCGTCGATCGGGTTGCCCAGTACGTCCATGATCCGGCCCAGGGTCGCTTTACCGACCGGTACGGAGATGGCTGCGCCAGTGTTGTTGACGTCCAGACCGCGCTTCAAGCCTTCGGTGGAGCCCATCGCAATGGTACGCACCACGCCGTCGCCCAGCTGCTGCTGAACTTCCAGAGTGGTTTCGGCGCCTTGAACCTTCAAGGCGTCGTAGATGCTCGGTACGCTGTCGCGTGGAAATTCCACGTCGATAACGGCGCCGATGATTTGAACGATACGTCCGCTACTCATAGCTGGATCCTCTGAATATTTGAACCGTTAAACCGCGGCAGCGCCGCCGACGATTTCCGAGATCTCTTGGGTGATCGCAGCCTGACGCGCCTTGTTGTAGATCAGCTGCAAATCGCTGATCAAGTCACCGGCGTTGTCGGTAGCGTTCTTCATTGCGATCATCCGCGCGGCTTGTTCAGCTGCGTTGTTCTCGACCACCGCCTGGTAGACCTGCGACTCCACGTAACGGACCATCAAGCCGTCCAGCAGCTCCTTGGCGTCCGGTTCGTAGAGATAGTCCCAGTGGTGCTTGAGTTCTTGATCCGGGGTTGCCTCCAGTGGAATCAACTGCTCCACGGTCGGCTGCTGAGTCATGGTGTTGATGAACTTGTTGGATACCACGGACAGGCGGTCAATCCGGCCTTCCAGGTACGCATCCAGCATCACCTTGACGCTGCCGATCAGATCGTTGATCGACGGCTCTTCACCCAGATGGCTGATAGCTGCAACGACGTTACCGCCGAAGTTGCGGAAGAAGGCCGCACCCTTGCTACCGACCACACACAGATCGATCTCGACGCCTTGTTCGCGGTTTACCGCCATGTCCTTGACCAGGGCCTTGAACAGGTTGGTGTTCAAGCCACCACACAGACCACGGTCACTGCTCACCACGATATAACCGACGCGCTTGATAGCACGGTCGATCATGAACGGGTGACGATATTCCGGGTTGGCGTTGGCCAGATGACCAATAACCTGGCGGATGCGCTCCGCATAAGGACGGCTAGCAGCCATGCGCATTTGTGCCTTGCGCATTTTGCTGACCGCCACTTTTTCCATGGCGCTGGTAATTTTTTGCGTGCTTTTGATGCTCGCAATCTTACTGCGAATCTCTTTTGCGCCTGCCATGTAACACCTATCAGGTTAGCAAGCGGGAGCCTTGCGGCTCCCGCTGCGGCTTACCAGGTTTGGGTGGCTTTGAACTTCTCGATACCGGCTTTCAGGCCAGCGTCGATTTCGTCGTTGAAGTCACCCTTCACGTTGATCTTCGCCATCAGGTCGGCGTGATCGCGGTTGAAGTAAGCAATCATGGCCTGTTCGAAGCTACCAACTTTGGCAATCTCGACGTCCGTCAGGAAGCCACGTTCAGCGGCGTACAGGGACAAGGACATGTCGGCGATGGACATCGGCGCATATTGCTTCTGCTTCATCAGCTCGGTAACGCGCTGACCATGCTCAAGTTGCTTACGGGTCGCTTCGTCCAGGTCAGAAGCGAACTGGGCGAATGCCGCCAGTTCACGGTACTGAGCCAGAGCGGTACGGATACCACCGGACAGCTTCTTGATGATCTTGGTCTGAGCGGCACCACCCACACGGGATACCGAAACACCGGCGTTCACAGCAGGACGGATCCCGGAGTTGAACATGGCCGATTCCAGGAAGATCTGACCGTCGGTGATGGAGATCACGTTGGTCGGAACGAACGCGGAAACGTCGCCAGCCTGGGTTTCGATGATCGGCAGAGCGGTCAGGGAACCGGTCTTGCCAGTCACTGCGCCGTTGGTGAACTTCTCTACGTACTCTTCGGAAACGCGGGAAGCGCGCTCCAGCAGACGGGAGTGGAGATAGAACACGTCACCTGGGTAGGCTTCACGGCCTGGTGGACGGCGCAGCAGCAGGGAAATCTGGCGGTAAGCCACTGCTTGCTTGGACAGATCGTCATAAACGATCAGCGCGTCTTCACCGCGGTCGCGGAAGTATTCACCCATGGTGCAACCGGAGTACGGTGCCAGGAATTGCAGTGCTGCCGACTCCGAAGCACTGGCTGCCACGATGATGGTGTTGGCCAGGGCGCCGTTTTCTTCCAGCTTGCGAACAACGTTGGCGATGGTCGATTGCTTCTGACCGATCGCTACGTATACGCAGAAAATGCCGCTGTCTTTCTGGTTGATGATCGCGTCGATCGCCAGAGCGGTCTTACCGATCTGACGGTCACCGATGATCAGCTCACGCTGGCCACGGCCGACAGGGATCATGGCATCGACAGCCTTGTAGCCAGTCTGTACAGGCTGGTCTACCGACTTACGCCAGATCACGCCTGGAGCAACTTTCTCGACCGCGTCGGTCTCGGTGTTGTTCAGCGGACCTTTGCCGTCAACTGGGTTACCCAGTGCGTCGACTACGCGACCCAGCAGTTCCTTACCAACCGGAACTTCGAGGATGCGGCCGGTGCACTTGGCGCTCATGCCTTCAGCCAGAGTGGTGTACGCGCCCAGTACTACGGCACCTACAGAGTCTTGCTCAAGGTTGAGGGCCATACCGTAGACGCCGCCCGGAAACTCGATCATCTCGCCGTACATGACGTCGGCCAGACCGTGAATCCGCACGATGCCGTCAGATACGCTGACGACAGTGCCTTCGTTACGGGCTTGGGAGGTCACATCGAGCTTGTCGATGCGGCCCTTGATAATTTCACTTATTTCGGAAGGATTGAGTTGCTGCATTGCTCTGCTGCCCCTTCAAACTCAAGATTTCAATGCTTCGGCAAGGTTCGCGAGTTTGCCGCGAATCGAGCCATCGATAACCAGGTCGCCGGCGCGGATTACGACGCCACCAATAAGGCTGGCATCCTCCGCAGCGTGCAGTCGCACTTCCCGGCCGAGCCGTGCACTGAGAACCTTGGCGAGTTTGTCTTGCTGTTCTTGGTTCAATGCGAACGCACTGGTCACATCCACATCCACCGATTTCTCTTGCTCGGCCTTGTACAGGTCGAACAGAGCGGAGATCTCCGGCAACAGCAGGAGACGGTCGTTTTCGGCGGCAACGTGAATGAAATTCTGTGCCTGTGCATCAAACTTGTCGCCACACACTTCGATAAAAGTGCTGGCCTTTTCTGCGCTCGTCAGTCGCGGGGCCTTAAGCACGCGCTGCATGGTGTCATCTTGTGACACCGCTGCAGCCAGGCCGAGCATGGCTGACCAAGAGGCCAGCTGCTGGTGGGCCTGAGCGTGCTCGAAGGCCGCCTTAGCGTAAGGTCGGGCCAACGTGGTCAGTTCTGCCATGATCGCCCTCGCTTAAATTTCAGCAGCCAGTTTGTTAACCAGCTCTGCGTGCGCGTTTTGATCGATTGTGGCACCCAGGATCTTCTCTGCGCCGTTGACTGCCAGGCTGCCCAGTTGGGCACGCAGCGCGTCTTTGACACCGTTCAGTTCCTGTTCGATCTCGGCCTGAGCCTGAGCCTTCACGCGTTCAGCTTCGACACGAGCCTGTTCACGGGCTTCGTCGACGATCTGAGAACCGCGCTTCTTGGCTTGCTCGATGATTTCAGCTGCCTGAGCTTTAGCTTCGCGCAGTTGCTGACCCGCTTTATCTTGGGCCAGTTCCAGGTCACGAGCTGCTCGGCTGGCAGCGTCCAGTCCATCCGCGATCTTCTTTTGACGTTCGTGCAAAGCAGCAATGACCGGAGGCCAAATGAACTTCATGCAGAACAATACAAAAATTAAGAACGCAACGGACTGGCCAATCAGGGTTGCATTAATGTTCACGCCAACACCTCGCTCGTTCGTTGTCCGTCACACCAATCAACTCGAATACTCGAGTGATTAGCCAGCGAGTTGACCAACGAAGGGGTTTGCGAAGGTGAAGAACAGAGCGATACCAACACCGATCATGGTTACGGCGTCGAGCAGACCGGCAACGATGAACATTTTAACTTGCAGCATTGGAACCATTTCTGGTTGACGCGCAGCGCCTTCCAGGAACTTGCCGCCCAGCAGGCCGAAACCAATTGCGGTACCCAGTGCGCCCAGGCCGATCAACAGTGCAACAGCGATAGCGGTTAGACCAACTACAGTTTCCATCTTTCCTCCCGACTTTTACGTCGTATGGTTTAGGTTTTTTAGATTAAAGCGGTAAAACAAATCGTTTCATTGACCCGAGACGGGCCCCCTCTCGCCGCAACGAGAGGGACATCAGACTGGTCGAAACCGGTCTTAATGGTTCTCTTCGTGTGCCATCGACAGGTAGACGATGGTCAGCATCATGAAGATAAAGGCCTGCAAGGTGATGATCAGGATGTGGAACACAGCCCACGCCCATTGCAGAACCACACCCATGCCGCTGAGCCACAGCAGGCCGCTGCCGAACATCACAGCGATCAGGATGAACACCAGTTCGCCGGCATACATGTTACCGAACAGACGCAGTGCCAGAGAGATAGGCTTGGCGACCAGGGTCACGAACTCCAGCAGGAAGTTCACCGGAATCAGCAGCGCCTGAACCAGGATGTTCTTGCTGCCGAACGGATGCAGGGTCAGTTCGCCGATGAAACCGCCGAAACCCTTGACCTTGATGCTGTAGAAAATGATCAGCGCGAACACCGACAGGGCCATGCCCAGGGTGGCGTTCGGGTCAGTGGTGGAAACAGCACGGAATGGAATGTGCGGATCGCCCGAGATCAACATGGCCAGTTGTGGAATCCAGTCCACCGGTACCAGGTCGATGGCGTTCATCAGGAACACCCAGACGAAAATGGTCAGTGCCAGCGGTGCAATCACCGGGCTGCGACCGTGGAAACTGTCCTTCACGCTGCCATCGACGAAGCCAACCATGACTTCAACGAAGTTTTGCAAAGCGCCCGGCACGCCGGAAGTCGCCTTCTTGGCCGCCATGCGGAACAGAAGAATGAAGATCACACCCAGTGCGACAGACCAGCCGAGGGTATCGACGTGGAATGCCCAGAAGCCCATTTGCTTGGCTTCTGCTGCGGAGTGGGCAAAGCCCCAGCTCCCATTGGGTAGCTGACCGAAGGTCAGGTTCTGCAAGTGGTGCTGGATATAGCCCGAAGCGGTTGTTTCTGCTGACATGGTTGCCTCAAACGCCCTAAGGTCTCGAAAGTCTTGTTCTCATTAGCAGGGGAGCGAACCAGCTGACCAGTTGGGTCAGCACGAAGACGCCGAATACAGCCAGCGGCGCCAATGGCTTCACACCTGCGAACGTCAGTGCAAACAGCACAGCCGTCAAAATCAGTTTGCCCGCCTCACCGGCATAAAAAGACCGGACGATGGCTTGGGCCGCTCGGGCGCCGGAAAACCGAAATGCCCTGTGAGCGAAATACACATTGGGTAGCAAGGCTATCAGTCCTCCGCAAAGGCCTGAGTATCCGGCTACGACTCCACGCCATTGCCAGAGCGCCAGAGCGGCTATCAGTAGAATGACCAACTGAGCCAGTAAAACCGGAAAAACCGCCAAGCGATGAAACGGCAAGCGGTTTGGCGTGCGTGTTTCCATCGCTCTTGCTCCTCAAGGGTCGGCTGCCAGAATTCAATAACTTGGCATAATTTGTGCCGACAAAATGCGCGCAGAGTATAGGGGCGGTTCAGCCCCTATTCAACTGCCGGGTAGTGATTTCCGACTGCACGCTACATAAGGAAATGTTTCAGCGGATGTGGGCAAGGACGCCTTGCAGCTCGTCCAGGGAGTTGTAGCCGATCACCAACTGTCCCTTGCCCTTCTTTCCGTGGCGGATCTGCACCGCAGAGCCTAGGCGCTCGGCCAGGCGTTGCTCGAGACGGGCGATGTCCGGGTCTGGCTTGACCGGTTCAGCAGGCTCCTGTTTGCTACTCAGCCACTGGCGAACCAGGGCCTCGGTCTGGCGTACGGTGAGGCCGCGTGCGACAACGTGTCGCGCCCCTTCAACCTGTTGATTTTCCGGCAATCCGAGCAAGGCACGGGCATGCCCCATTTCTAGGTCGCCGTGGGACAGCATGGTCTTGATCACCTCAGGCAAGGCAATCAGGCGCAGCAGGTTGGCCACGCTGACGCGGGACTTGCCCACCGCTTCGGCGACCTGTTGCTGAGTCAGCTGGAACTCCTGCTGCAGGCGCTGCAGGGCCACGGCTTCCTCGATGGGATTGAGGTCTTCGCGCTGGATGTTCTCGATCAACGCCATGGCGATGGCGGTTTCATCCGGCACATCGCGAACCATCGCCGGGATGGTTTCCTGGCCAGCCTGCTGGCTGGCACGCCAGCGGCGCTCGCCGGCAATGATCTCGAAACGCCCCCCACCGATAGGGCGCACCACGATCGGCTGCATCACGCCCTGGGTCTTGATGGAGTTCGCCAGTTCTTCCAGCGCCTGAGGGTCCATGTCCCGGCGCGGCTGGTACTTGCCACGCTGGATCAGGTCCAGGGGCAGGTGCTGCAACTCGCGCTGGTCGGCCTGCACCGCTTGTTCTTCAAGGGCACTGACAGTCGGACCACTCAACAGTGCATCCAGTCCACGTCCGAGACCACGTTTCTTGACGGCCATGGGGATTCCTTAAGTTGGCTGGGCGGCTGCGGCGCGGGATTGTTTACGTTGCCGGCGAACCATCTCGCCCGCCAGGGCCAGATAGGCCAGCGCGCCACGGGATTGTTTGTCGTACGCCAATGCCGGCATGCCGTAGCTCGGCGCCTCGGCCAAACGGATGTTGCGCGGAATCACGGTGTCGTATAGCTGATCACCGAAGTGTTCCTTGAGCTGTGCGGAAACATCGTTCATCAGGCTCAGCCGAGGATCGAACATGGTCCGCAGCAAGCCTTCGATCTTGAGTTGCGGATTGAGCAGTTCAGCGATGCGCTTGATGTTATCCACAAGGTCGCTCAAGCCTTCCAGCGCGTAGTACTCGCACTGCATGGGGATAATGACCCCATCGGCGGCCACCAGCGCATTGAGGGTGAGCATCGACAGCGACGGCGGGCAGTCGATCAGAATGTAGTCGTAGTTCTCGCGGATCGGCGCCAGGGCGCTGCGCAGACGGCTTTCCTTCATCTGCATTTCCAGCAGAACCACTTCCGCGGCGGTCAGGTCGCGGTTGGCCGGCAGCAGTTGGTAACCGCCGTGCTCGGAGAAGTGCATGGCCTGGGCCAGATCGCATTCGCCGATCAGCAGGTCATAGACCGAGTTTTCCAAACCATGTTTATCCACACCGCTACCCATGGTGGCGTTGCCCTGTGGATCAAGATCGATCAACAGCACCCGGCGCTTGGTCGCGACCAGGGATGCTGCGAGGTTGATGCAGGTGGTGGTCTTGCCCACGCCACCTTTCTGGTTCGCAATCGCGAATACCTTAGCCATTCTTGCTTGTGTTCCCAATCATGCCGTGCGGCGCAGTATCAGCAGATGGCGTTGGCCTTGGCAACCGGGTACGGCCAAGGCGTGTTCGCTATCGAGGTGGAAGTCTGCCGGCAATGCTAACAGCTCATCCGAGGGATGGACGCCCTTCATTGCCAGCCAGCGTGTATCGCGGTCGCCCAGGTGGCGGGTCCAGTTGGTGAAGTTCTCCATGCTGCTGAATGCCCGGGAAATGATCCCGTTGAACGGCAGTTCAGGAGTGAAGGCTTCAACCCGGCTGTGGATAACTTGCAGGTTATCCAGCTTGAGTTCGAGTTTGACCTGAGTCAGGAAGCGGGTTTTCTTGCCGTTGCTGTCCAGACAGGTGACTTGCGACTCAGGAAACAGGATCGCCAGAGGGATACCAGGCATCCCGCCGCCGCTACCGACGTCCAGCCAGCGACCGTTCTCAATGAACGACATCACGCTCAGGCTATCGAGCAGATGGCGGGAAACCATTTCGTCGGGATCGCGCACCGCGGTCAGGTTGTAGGCCTTGTTCCACTTGATCAACAGGGCCAGGTAACCCAGCAGCAGGTCGTGCTGGGTTGCGCTCAGATTGACACCGAGCTGGCGTGCACCTGTGGATAACTCGTCCGCATGTTGTGGGGTGACCATAGAACTCAAGCGCTTTGCTCCAACTGACGGCCGGCGCCGCGTTTCTTCAGGTGAATCATCAACAGGGAAATGGCCGCCGGGGTTACGCCCGGAATCCGCGACGCCTGGCCCAGGGTTTCGGGACGGGTCGCGCCGAGCTTGATCTGGATTTCCTTCGACAGTCCGGAAATGCCGGTGTAATCGATATCCACAGGCAGTTTGGTGTCTTCACTGGCACGCAGACGGGCAATTTCGTCCTGCTGACGATCGATGTAGCCGGCGTACTTGGTCTTGATTTCGACCTGTTCGGCCACTTGTGGATCTTCAGCGCCCTGCCCGGTCACTTCGACCAGACCAGCGTAGTCGATTTCCGGACGGCTCAGCAGATTCAACAGGTTGTACTCATGGGTCAGCGGCGTGCCGAATTTCTGGGCAATGGCATCGCCCTGTTCGGTGCCCGGACGGACCCAAGTGGACTTCAGGCGTTGCTCTTCCTGGGCAATGCCCTCGCGTTTCTTACAGAACGCCGCCCAGCGCACGTCATCCACCAGCCCCAGTTCGCGCCCCTTTTCGGTCAGGCGCAGATCGGCGTTGTCTTCCCGCAGAATCAGGCGGTATTCGGCCCGTGACGTGAACATCCGGTACGGTTCCTGGGTCCCCAGGGTAATCAGGTCGTCTACCAGCACACCGATATAGGCCTCATCGCGACGCGGGCACCAGCTGTCTTTGCCCTTGGCGCGCAAGGCGGCGTTGGCCCCGGCCAGCAGACCCTGGGCGCCGGCCTCTTCGTAACCGGTGGTGCCATTGATCTGGCCGGCGAAGAACAGACCGCCGATCACCTTGGTTTCCAGGCTGTACTTGAGGTCGCGGGGATCGAAGTAGTCGTACTCGATGGCGTAGCCGGGACGCACGATATGGGCATTTTCCATGCCGCGGATCGATTGCACGATCTGCAGCTGCACGTCGAACGGCAGGGATGTGGATATCCCGTTCGGGTACAGCTCATGGGTGGTCAGGCCTTCAGGTTCGATAAACACCTGATGGCTTTCCTTGTCGGCAAAACGATGGATCTTGTCTTCGATCGACGGGCAGTAACGCGGCCCAATGCCTTCGATCACCCCGGAATACATCGGCGAACGATCGAGGTTCGAGGCGATGATCTCGTGGGTGCGGGCATTGGTGTGGGTAATCCAGCAGCTGACCTGTTGCGGATGCTGTTCTTTGGAACCCAGGAACGACATCACCGGAATGGGTGTATCCCCAGGTTGCTCGGTCATGACCGAGAAATCCACAGAACGGCCATCGATGCGTGGCGGAGTACCGGTTTTCAGGCGGCCCACCCGCAGTGGCAACTCCCGCAGACGTTGTGCGAGAGCGATAGAGGGCGGATCACCTGCGCGACCGCCGGAGTAGTTCTGCATGCCAATGTGGATAAGTCCGCCGAGGAAGGTGCCGGTGGTCAGCACCACCGACTCGGCGAAGAACCGCAGTCCCATCTGGGTGACCACGCCCCGCACCTGATCCTGTTCCACGATCAAGTCATCAGCGGCTTGTTGAAATATCCACAGGTTGGGCTGGTTCTCGAGAATCTCGCGTACCGCGGCCTTGTATAGAACACGGTCGGCCTGGGCGCGGGTAGCACGCACGGCTGGGCCTTTGCGGCTGTTCAACACACGAAACTGAATACCACCTTTATCGGTCGCCATGGCCATCGCGCCGCCGAGGGCATCTATCTCCTTGACCAGATGGCTTTTGCCAATACCGCCGATCGCGGGATTGCAACTCATGGCACCGAGGGTTTCCACGTTATGCGTCAGCAACAGGGTTTTGGCCCCCATGCGTGCTGATGCAAGTGCTGCCTCGGTACCGGCATGACCGCCGCCGATGACGATCACTTCAAAACGGGAAGGGAAATCCACCACGCACCTCGTGCCTGCTTCAAGTAGGAGTAATTAGGAGTAGTTGTCGGGTTGGTTTTTGGACCAAGGCGGCAAGTATAGGGACTTAGCCCTTCCTAAAGAACCCTTTGCACAAAATTTAACCAGCTGTGGATGACTGACGGACAATAGAAATTAAAAGAGAGAAATTTATTAAATCCTTGTTTTTATGTTTATTCTTATACACATGCCTTTCTGTGGATAAATCTCTACAGGCCTTTATATTCAATATGTACAGAGGTTTTAAACTCTGTGATTAGGTAGCCAGGAGGCCCTTGGATAAGCGGTTTAAACCTGTGGATGAATGGGGTGGTTATCCACAGAGGTGGTTTTCCTCAGTTTTGAGGCCCGGTTATCAACTGAGCTGAAGGGCAGTTATTCACAGGGCTTAATCCACAGAAAAAAGCCGTGCCCGGGATAATCCGGGGACACGACTCTGGCTTGCAGCGCATTCAGTGGTTATCAGAGAGAGAGGAAACAGACAGGCCGCAGGAGCCTGTCTGTGGATAAGCAGTATTACTCGGGCTGTTTGACCAAGCGCCCCTGGACCCACCAGCTCAGCCCGAGCAGCACAACCACCAGCAGTGCCCAATACTGCTTGGTGTTGTTTGGCGTCGCTTCGCTCACCGGTGCAGCTGCTTCTCTATCAGCGGACACCGGCTCCGCTGTCGCTATTCCAGCATTGAGAGGGGCAACTTCAGCTTCCGCGGAGACAGACGTGGCCACCTGCTCTGGCGCTGGTGCCTGATTCGAAGAAAGCTGAGCCCAGGTGCCTTGGCAGACAAGGCTCAGACCGAGTACCGCAAGATAGCTAAAAAAGCGCATAAACACCTTCCATCCATTTGAGGCTGCGATCACGCATGCTGGTCGGGCTCTGGTTGTATGCCTATCAGCTGATTCCGATTCTGCCGCGGACCACAAGTGCCTAAAACCGGGGCTGCTCCGTCCACAGGCAAGGAAAGAGTTCATGTTCCATTGGCGCCCCAGCCGGCAGTTGCGAGGCCAGGCCTGGAAACTCCGGAGACGTCCGCCAGGGCCTGGGGGCATGCCGCATATCTTCCCCCAGAAAGCGCAGGGAGAAGGCGCGCCGTCGCCTATCTCCACCGACGCCACCGGCTGCATGCAAGGTCAGCATGTGGAAAAACACCGCATCCCCGGGCTGCAGATCCCAGCCAAGAATGTTCCATGCGTCTCGATCGGCCTCGATATCCGGAAGATCCGTGAGACTGCCTTCGGGGAACCATTTGGCCTGGTTATCCAGGAAGGTACGGGGCATCAGCCAGGGCCCCAGGTGCGAACCGGCGACAAACTCCAGGGTCGACTCCCGCGCAACCGGATCCACAGGCATCCACATGCTGCAGTTCTGTCGCCCCTCGACGTTGTAGTAAGGCTGGTCCTGATGCCAGGGAGTGCGCTGCCGGGTATTGGGCTCCTTGACCAGCAGATGGTCGTGATACAACCGAACCTGTGCACAACCCATCAACTGCGCGGCTACATGGCCGACCCGGCTATCGAAGATAAAGCGTCGATAATCAGGGTTCTCCTGCCAATTGCAGAAGTCCTCGAAAAACCAGCCGGGATCGTCGGGCAGGCTGGCGACCTTGGCCCGCTTGCGGATTTCGGTGAACGTGACCGAGCGTTTCGCTAATACGTGACCGGTGCTTCCACCCCGGTTGCGCGGGTTCTGGATTGTAATCGCATCGGTCACGATGCGGCTTGTTCCTCGGCTTTTTTTCGGCGCAGCGACTCGCCTTTCATCGTCAGTCGGTAGGCGTTGTGCACCAGGCGGTCGAGGATGGCATCGGCCAGGGTCGGGTCGTTGATCCAGCCGTGCCAGTGCTCGATGGGCAGTTGGCTCGTCAGGATGGTGGAGCGGCTGCCAGCGCGGTCGTCGATCACCTCCAGCAGGTCATGCCGGGCTCCTTCCTCCAGCGGGGCTAGCGCCCAGTCGTCCAGCACCAGGACGTCGACCTTTGCCAGCTGTTGCAGGGTACGGCCGAAGCTGCCGTCGCCATGAGCGATGCGCAGTTGTTCCAGCAGGCGCGGGGTGCGCAGGTACAGGGTGCTATAGCCCTGGCGGCAGGCCTGGTTGCCCAGGGCGCAGGCCAGCCAGGTTTTGCCGGCACCGGTCGGGCCGGTCAGCAGCAGGTTGTGCTGCTGGCGGATCCAGTCGCCACTGGCCAGGGTGGCGATCAGACGCTCGTCCAGGGCGCGTCCGGTGCGGCGGTCGAGATCTTCCAGGCAGGCGTTGGCGTACTTGAGCTTGGCCTTCTTGCGCAGCCGTACCAGGCGCTGGTTGTCACGCCAGGCCAGTTCGCGGTCGAGCAGTAGGCCGAGGCGTTCATCGAAGCTCAGGCTGTGGCTGGCCGGCAGCGTCCATTGCTCTTCCAGGGCGCGGGCCATGCCGTCCAGGCGTAGCTGGTGCAGTTGATTCAGGGTGTGTTGCGGCATCATCGAACAGCTCCTGTTGCGGGGGTTGGTAGTAGTCGGCGCCACGGACGTTCTCGTGGTCGCCGGGTAAGGTCGTTTCGGCGGCACGCTGGGGCAGCGGCTGTTGATCCAGGCCTTGCTGGAGCAGGTTGCGCACGCTGCGCCCGGTGAAGGCGCGCAGGTGTACGGCACGTTCGGCAGCGGCTTCCAGGCGTGCATTGCCATAGCGCCGGGCCAGCGAGAGCAGGCCGAGGCAGGCGCGGTAGCCCATCTCCGGGTGCGGCTTGTGGGTCAGTTGGTGATCGATCAGTTGGCGCGTGTAGGGGCCGATCCGCGCGCCCCAGTCGAGCAGGCGTTGTGGCGTCCATTCGCGATGCGCCTGGTGCGCCGCGGGCATGTGCTCGCGCTGGGTACTGTAAGCGCCGCGTCGCCCCAGCAGCAGGTGGCTGGCCACCCGCCGGTTGCCATGCAGCACTTCCAGGGTGTGTGCCGTCAGTCGCACGTCCACGTTCTGCCGGGCCAGGGCGGAGGGCACGCTGTAGAAGCTGCCATTGACCTCGATGTGGTAGTCGATGCTGACCTTGCAGCGCTTGAAGGTGGCGACCTCGTAGGGATGCACCGGCAGCGCTCGCAAGGCCGGGCGATCCAGGCGCTCGAACCAGTCGCGCCGGCAGCCATCGAGCCGCTTGAACGGGCGCCGATTCAGATCCTCCAGCAGCTCGGCGATGGCCTGGTTAAGCGCATGCAGGCTGAAGAACTGCCGATGGCGCAGCCGCGCCATGATCCAGCGCTCGACCACCTGCACCGCCACCTCGGCCTTGGCCTTGTCCTGAGGCTTGCGTGGCCGTGCCGGCAGGATCACCGTCTGGTAATGACGCGCGCACTCCAGCGTGGCCCGGTTCAGGCCCGGCTCGTAGCGATCCGGCTGGGCGACCAGGGCGCGCGGATTGTCCGGCACAACCATTTCCGGCACGCCGCCAAAGTAGGTCAGAGCCTGGCCCAGCGAGGTCAGCCAGTCCACCTGGGTTTCGCCTGGCGTCGCGCAGGCATAGGTGTAATTCGAGGCGCCCAGGGCGGCGACGAAGATGTGCGCCCGGCGCACTTCGCCGGTGGCCGGGTCGACCACCGGCAGCGTCGGCCCGGCATAGTCGATGAATAGCTTCTCGCCCGCACGGTGCAGCTGACGCATCGAACGTTTGAGCGTCTGGGCGTAGCGCCGGTAGTGCTCGACGAACTGGGTGTAGCGGTAGGTCGGCTGGCCCGCATGCGCGGCGAGATATTCCTCCCACAGCAGCTGCAAGGTCACGCCCTTGCGTCGCAACTCGCGGTGGATGCTCAGCACATCGGGCAGCACTCGCTCACCGCGCGGCTTGTTCGTCGACGTCGGTGCAAACAAGGCGGCCGCCAGCGCGGCCTCGTCCATGGCCACCAGCGCCGGCCAGTCCAGCCCGGCCACCCGCGCCGCCGCGATGTACTTGCTAACCACGCCCTTGGACAGCTGCAAGGCACGGGCAATCTTCTCGTGGGACAAGCCGGCCTCAAACTTGAGGCGCAGACATTCTTTGATGTTTCGCATGGCTACTCGCGGCGCCGCCATCTTCCTCTCCCGAAATCGGTCGAGGATGGCGGCGCATCAGGTCATGCGCAACGAAGGGGAAGGCTTTCGCTAAGTCGTGACCGGCGATTTCGGTAAGCCGTGACCACCTGTTTCGGAACAGGCGGAAAATCGGTCACGTTGCTACCGAAATGAGCGGTCACGCGTTAGCGAAATGACCGGTCACGATCAACCGAAACGGCCGGTCACGGTGCTCCGAAATCCGCAGCCCGCTCACTGGGTTGCGCCAGATTGTGTTCGATACCCTGCTCCAGCAGCGCCACTTCATCTGCGCTGAACAACTGGCGAATGCACACCGCTCCATCACGCTGAAATGCTTCTACAGTGGCGGGCGGCAACTCGAATGTTCGCATGGACATATCCCTATTCATGAGTTTCAAGACCGGGCTCGGTCACAACCCCGTGTACAGCGGCCGGTCTGATCCAGATCCAGTAGGCCAGAGACAGCAGTGCCAGCCAGCCCACTCCCACATACAGTGCCAGGCGTGTGTCGGCAAAAGCCCCCAGCACGGCAAAGATGAACAGCATGAAAACCACGGCGCAGGCCTGGCCGGCAATTCCCAGGGGCACCGGAAACTGCAGCTCGTGGACTTCCCGAGTTGTCAGGCCACGACGCATTGCGATCTGCGACAGCAGGATCATCAGCCAGACCCACACCACGGAAAACGTCACCAGGGAAGCGAAGACCAGGAACAGTCGTTCCGGCACCCAGTAATTGAGAAGCACGCCCAGCAGCAGCGCCACCGACATCACCAGCACCGTCATCCAGGGCACGCCGAAGCGTGAGGTTCTGGCAAACACCGCCGGTGCCTGGCCGATGGCGGCCATGCCGTACATCATGCGGCCGGCACTGAAGATATCGCTGTTGATGGCGGACACCACGGCCGAAATCACCACGATGTTCAGCACCGTGGCCGCCGAATCTATCCCCAGGCTGCTGAAGATCTGCACGAACGGGCTGCCCTGGCTGCCGATGCTCGACCAGGGAGCCAGCGTCAACAGGATCAGCAAGGTGAAAACATAGAAGATCAGGATCCGCAGTGGCACCGAGTTGATGGCCTTGGGAATCATGCGTTGCGGATCCTTGGCCTCGCCGGCAGTGATGCCTATAACTTCGATTCCGCCAAAAGCGAACATGACAATGGTGAAGGAGGCGATCATGCCCTCGACGCCATTCGGGAAAAAACCGCCGTATTCCCAGAGATTGCCCAGCCCCCCACGGCTTTGTTCGTCTCCGAGCTGGATGCCGAAGAACAGCAAGGTAAAGCCGCCGACGATCATGGCCACGATGGCGCCAACCTTGAGCATCGACAGCCAGAACTCCAGCTCGCCGAATACCCGGACGCTGCACAGGTTCAAGGCGCCGATCCCCAGGACGATGCTCAGTACCCAGATCCACCTGGGGGTTTCGGGAAACCACAGGCCCATGTAGACGCCAAAGGCGGTGACGTCCGCCAGGCACACCATGAGCATCGAAAAGGCGTAGCTCCAGCCGGTCAGGAACCCCGGGAAACGCCCCAGGTAGGTGCTGGCGTATTGTCCGAAGGAGCCGGAAACCGGTGTCCTCACCGCCATTTCCCCCAGCGCGCGCATGGTCAGGTAGATGGCCGCACCGCCAATCAGGTACGCCAGCAGAACCGAAGGGCCGGCCCGTTGGATCGCCGCCGCTGAACCGTAGAACAGGCCCGTGCCGATGGCAGAACCCAACGCAATGAAGCGGATATGCCGGGTACTCAAGCCACGGTGCAATGCAGAATTCGCGCTAGCCATTTCTATTCCTTGAATGCCGGACTGTTTCCTCAGGTGTACAAACCTGTCCATCCACCAGGATGCAAATCAGGTACCACTTGGGAAAACCAATAAAAAGCCGCGAAAAACCTGATTTTTCGGGAAAAACAAGGAGAAATGGCCCTTCTTCGAAAGAGGGTTGTTACTCAAGACCGCAGCTTTATCAGCTGTCGTGCGGGAGGGGGGTAAAGGTAACGTCGCTCTCCCCTGGGCCGGTAAAAATCGCAAAATCTGCAAATCTGCCGTCGCTACAGTGGAGTGCCAAGGAGCCCTTATGAAACCCGCAACCCGAATCCATTACGGCCAGCGCATGGAGCCGGTGCTGCGTTGGCTGGCAAGCCATCCACACAGCGATCCGGACCTGTACCACCTGGCGGACCTGGCCTGTATGTCGGCTTACCACTTTCACCGCATTTACCGCGCGATGATGGGAGAAACGCTGAATGCCACGGTGCAACGGATGCGCATGCATCTGGCTGCCGCGGCACTGGCAGGTACGCAAGAGGACCTGGCCGAGGTGGCCTTGCGTGCCGGGTATGAATCGGGAGCTGCCTTCAACCGGGCATTCTCTGGCGTTTTCGGGGTGCCACCAGGGCGGTATCGCGCAACCCGTTCCCGTCCTTTCGACCCAAAGGAGTCAAATATGTACCCCATTACCATTGAACATTTCCCTGGCGTTGTCCTGGCGGCATTGCCTCATCAGGGTTCCTATCAGGAAATCGGTCCGGTGTTCACCCGTGTTTTCATGCTGGCTGCCAGCCAGGGGCTCATGCACCCGACCGCCTGCGGGTTTGGTGTGTACTTAAATGACCCCGAGCAGGTTCCGACCGAACAGTTGCGTTCCCTGGCCGGAGTCTCGGTCGCGCCTGATGCGGATCTGGGTGAAAAGCTGGAAAGGTTCGAAATCCCTCAAGGGCGCTACGCAATACTGAATTACGTTGGCCCCTACAACGAGATGGGCAAAGCCTATGCCTGGATGTTCTCCGAGTGGCTGCCCGAGAGTGGCCTGACGCCGGGGAATTTTCCGATGTTCGAACAGTATGTAAACGATCCGCGCTCCACCCCGCCTGCACAGCTGCAGACACGAATCTACCTGTCAGTGGAGTAAAACCGAGCGCTACCGGCAGGGCTGTGGATAACCTTTGCCGGAGCCCATCGGGGGCGAATCTACTTGCCGATGCAGAAACTGGAGAAGATCCGCCCCAGCAGATCATCGGAACTGAAAGCCCCGGTAATTTCCCCCAGGGACTGCTGGGCCTGGCGCAGATCCTCGGCCAGCAGTTCGCCGGCACCGGCCAGGGTCAGCTGGGCACGGCCATGCTCCAGCGCGGCACTGGCGTAGCGCAGGGCCTCGAGGTGTCGGCGGCGGGCACTGAAGCTGCTTTCCGACGTCTGTTCATAACCCATGCAAGCCTTGAGATGCTCACGCAGCAAATCCAGGCCGACGCCTGCAGACATCGCACTTAGACTGATGGTTACGTGGCCATCATCACAGGTTTCCAGGGCAATGGGCTCGCCGGTCAAGTCGGCCTTGTTGCGAATCAGCGTAACCTTGGCCGGATCCGGCCGCTGTTGCAGGAATTCGGGCCACAAAGCGAAAGGATCCGCGGCCTCGGCTGCAGTGGCATCCACCACCAGCAACACCCGATCCGCTTCACTGATGGCTTTGAGTGCCCGTTCGACACCGATCTTTTCCACCTGGTCTTCGGTATTTCGTAGCCCGGCGGTGTCCACCACGTGCAACGGCATGCCATCGATGTGGATATGTTCCTTGAGGATGTCCCGGGTGGTGCCGGCGATATCGGTGACGATGGCTGCCTCGCGCCCGGCCAGGGCATTGAGCAGGCTGGATTTGCCGGCATTGGGACGACCGGCGATCACCACGGTCATGCCATCACGCAGCAAGGCACCCTGCCCGGCTTCACGCAGTACTGTGGATAACTCATCGCGCACTGCATCGAGCATGCTGAGGACATGACCATCGGCGAGGAAGTCGATTTCTTCCTCGGGAAAATCAATCGCCGCTTCGACGTAGATCCGCAGGGCGATCAGTTGCTCGGTCAAGTTATGCACACGCTGGGAGAACGCCCCCTGCAACGAACGCAAGGCGTTGCGCGCAGCCTGTGCCGAGCTGGCTTCGATCAGGTCGGCAATGGCTTCGGCCTGTGCCAGGTCTAGTTTGTCATTGAGGAACGCACGTTCACTGAATTCCCCCGGCCGGGCCAGGCGGCAGCCCAGTTCCAGGCAACGCTGCAGCAGCATGTCGAGAACAATCGGCCCGCCATGGCCCTGAAGTTCCAGGACGTCTTCCCCGGTAAAGGAGTTCGGCCCCGGGAAATACAGGGCGATGCCTTCGTCCAGGACCTCAGCCTGCGAACTGAGAAATGGCCCGTAATGGGCAAAACGCGGCTTCAGTTCACGACCACTGATGGCCTTGGCCGCCGCGCCCGCCAGGGGCCCGGAAATCCGTACGATGCCCACGCCGCCGCGCCCTTGGGCGGTGGCGATGGCGGCGATGGTTTCACGAGGGACATTCATAACCCGACATCCAGACAAAAGTGACAGATAGCAAAACGCCCCACTAGGGGGCGTCTTGTGTGGTTATCCACAGCGTAGGTCAGGCAGCCGCTTTCTTGGTGGCCGCTTCGATCTTACGAGTGATGTACCACTGTTGAGCGATCGACAGGCAGTTGTTCACTACCCAGTACAGCACCAGACCGGCCGGGAACCACAGGAAGAAGAAGGTGAAGATGATTGGCATCATTTTCATCACCTTGGCCTGCATCGGATCCGGAGGCGTCGGGTTCAACTGCTGCTGGATGAACATGGTGGCGCCCATGATGATCGGCAGGATGAAGAACGGATCCTTGATCGACAGGTCGGTAATCCACAGCATGAACGGCGCCTGGCGCATTTCAACGCTTTCCAGGAGAACCCAGTACAAGGACAGGAAGACCGGCATCTGCACCAGGATCGGCAAGCAGCCGCCCAGCGGATTGATCTTCTCTTTCTTGTACAGCTCCATCATCGCCTGGGACATTTTCTGACGATCGTCGCCGAATTTTTCCTTCAGCGCGGCCAGTTTCGGAGCTACGGCACGCATACGCGCCATCGATTTGTAGCTGGCAGCCGACAGTGGGAAGAAGATCCCCTTGATCAGCATGGTCAGGAAGATGATCGACCAGCCCCAGTTACCCACCAGGCTGTGGATATGTTGCAGCAGCCAGAAGATCGGCTGGGCGATGAACCACAGGAAGCCGTAGTCGACGGTCAGTTCCAGACCTGGGGACAACTCTTTCAGCACGGCCTGGCTTTTCGGACCGGCGTACAGAGTGGCGCTGGTTTCGGCCTTGGCACCTGGAGCGACGGTCATCGAAGGGCCGGTGTAGCCAATGATGTAGTTACCCTTGCTGTCCTTGCGCGCCAGAACCTGATTGTTCTCGCCTTTTGGCGGAATCCAGGCGGTCACGAAGTAGTGTTGCAGCCAGGCTACCCAGCCACCCTGAACGTTTTCAGTGATTGGGGCCTTGGTTTTATCCTCGTTCACCTTGTCCATGTCTTTCATGGACACTTTTTTGTACGGCTCGGAACTTGTCCACAGGGCGGCGCCCAGGTAAGTCGCAGTGCCGGTGGCGGTGCTGGAGGATGGATCGGAACTGGCGTCACGCTTGAGCTGGGCAAACATTGCACCGGTCCAAGGTTGTGCGCTTTCGTTGTCGATCAGGTAGGAAACGGTAATGTCATACAGGCCACGTTTCAGGGTGAAACGCTTGATGTAGTGGACGCCGTCCTTGCTGAACTTCAGGTCGACCACCAGTTGGTCCTGACCGTCAGCCAGTTGATAACTTTTCTTTTCCGAGGAGTAGATCGGACGACCAGCCGGGCTTGCGTCCGGGCCATTGCTGCCAATCAGGCCGCTTTGTGCCAGGTAAGTCCGCTCATTGCCGTTATCGAACAACTGGAACGGGATTTCCGGGTGGTCTTGACGACGTGGATACAGTGGCAAACGCAGTTGCGCGATATCCCCACCTTGTGGATCGACAGCCAGGTCGAGCACATCCGTTTTGATCTGAATGAGATCTTTGCTTGCAGCAACGGGCGCTTCAGCCGGTGCAGTGGTGTCGCTTGCTGCGCGCGGAATGTCGTCGTTGGCAGCGGAAGTGCCATTTGGCGTGTCCGGCAAGCCCGGAGTGGTCGTGCTGGAAGCAACATTCTGAGTCGGCAGGGCAGCCTGGCCATAATCCTGGTTCCATTTAAGAACCATGACATAGGACACGATTGCCAGGGCGACGATCAGGATCGTGCGTTTGATATCCATGATTACTCGGCCATCGAAGAAGAACGGGAGGTAGGGATAGGTGGAACCGGGTCATAACCACCGGGATTCCACGGATGACAGCGACCTAAACGACGAAAGGTCAGCCAGCCACCGCGCAGAAGGCCATGATTTTCGATGGCTTCTAACGCGTAGCAGGAACAACTGGGGTAGAAACGACAGTGATTGGCCATCAGAGGACTAATGGCATAGCGGTAAAACTGGATCGGAACGAGTGCCAGTTTACGCATCGGGACTGTCTACCCCTACAGTTTCGGATTTGACTGCTGGTTCCGGCTTGCTGCGCGCCAGACGTTTCCAGAGTTTGCCGAAATGCTGAATCAATTCGGGGTTTTCTACATCGCCCAAACCTTTGCGCGCGACGATAACGATATCCCATCCGACCAGTGAATCCTGGTGGAGACGAAACGATTCGCGCATCAGACGCTTGAGGCGATTGCGCTCAACGGAGAGCTTTACGCTCTTTTTCCCGATCACGAGCCCCAGACGGGGATGATCCAGGTCGTTGTTGCGCGCAAGGAGCAGGAGATTTTTCCCCGGAACCTTGCCGGTAGGGGAGTCAAAGACCGCCTTGAAGTGCCGGGGTGTAAGCAGACGCTTTTCCCGACTGAAGTCCTGACTCACCTCCAGTGCCGGATTATCAAACTGCCAGACGCGCACGACCTTTGGCGCGACGACGCGACAGGACGGCACGACCGTTCTTGGTAGCCATGCGAGCACGGAAACCGTGGGTACGAGCGCGTTTGATAGTGCTTGGTTGGAAAGTACGTTTCATGTCGTGTTACCTGGTTCGTCCACAACGGGCCGGAATGGCCCCCGTTTTAAGAGATCGGCGATTCTAGAGAAAGCAAGCCTCTAGGTCAATTTCCAACCAGCTTTTCCTTTATCTATGTATGTCCGGGGACGGGGTTGTGAGCCAGGGTCAGGTAGATATAAAAATAAAGAAGGAAAGTATTTAAAGCTTTTCTGTAAAGCTTATAAAGGCTAGGGACGGCGCCTTCTGTGGGTAACTGGCTTTAGCCCTTATATTCCGTACTGTACAGAGAATGACAACACGGTTGAGAAACGGTGTCCTCCCTGTGCTGCGCTATCGGAAAACCTGTGCGTGGAACGAGCAGTTATCCACAAGCGACTTACCCACAGCGTTTCGACCCGAGTTGTGCAACGACCTCAAGCGGGGTTATCCACAGAGCTTATGCACATACCGCTGGTCGTGTTTATTCGGGGTAAGACGTTGATTCTTAGTGTCCTGAGGGCACGCTACATGTGGATAAGTGGGCGGCTGATCGCTACAATGGCCGCTTGTTTTTGCCTCACCGGCTTTCAACTTAGGGGATATCCGTGTCAGTGGAACTTTGGCAGCAGTGCGTGGAGCTTCTGCGTGATGAGCTGCCTGCCCAGCAATTCAACACTTGGATCCGTCCGCTACAGGTCGAAGCCGAAGGCGACGAGTTGCGTGTTTACGCACCGAATCGTTTTGTTCTCGATTGGGTCAACGAAAAGTACCTGGGGCGCGTGCTCGAGCTGCTGGATGAACACGGCAACGGCAGTGCGCCGGTTCTTTCCTTATTAATAGGCAGCAAACGCAGTTCGGCGCCTCGCGCTGCACCTAATGCGCCACTGGCCGCCGCAGCCTCGCAAGCGCTGCAAGCGGCAGCGGCCAATGCCACCCCGGCGGCGGCTCCTGCGCCAACTCCGGCACCCACTTCCGCTCCGGCCAAGAAAGCCGCGGCGCAGAAGAGTGCCGAAGTCAGCGAAGAACCCTCTCGTGACAGCTTCGACCCGATGGCGGGCGCCAGCTCGCAGCAGGCACCGGTACGCGCCGAGCAGCGTACTGTCCAGGTAGAAGGCGCGCTCAAGCACACCAGCTATCTGAACCGCACCTTCACCTTTGAGAATTTTGTCGAGGGCAAGTCCAACCAGCTGGCCCGCGCGGCGGCCTGGCAGGTGGCGGACAACCCCAAGCATGGCTACAACCCGCTGTTCCTGTATGGCGGCGTCGGTTTGGGTAAAACCCACTTGATGCACGCAGTGGGTAACCACCTATTAAAGAAGAACCCGAATGCCAAGGTCGTGTACCTGCATTCCGAGCGCTTCGTGGCGGACATGGTCAAGGCGTTGCAGCTCAATGCCATCAACGAATTCAAGCGCTTCTACCGTTCGGTCGATGCGCTGCTGATCGATGACATTCAGTTCTTCGCCCGCAAGGAGCGTTCCCAGGAAGAGTTTTTCCATACCTTCAACGCCCTCCTTGAAGGCGGCCAGCAGGTGATCCTCACCAGCGACCGCTATCCCAAGGAGATCGAGGGCCTGGAAGAGCGCCTCAAGTCGCGCTTCGGCTGGGGCCTGACGGTGGCGGTCGAGCCTCCGGAACTGGAAACCCGGGTCGCGATCCTGATGAAGAAGGCCGACCAGGCCAAGGTCGAACTGCCTCACGATGCGGCGTTCTTCATTGCCCAGCGGATCCGCTCCAACGTCCGTGAACTGGAAGGCGCGCTCAAGCGGGTCATTGCCCACTCGCACTTCATGGGCCGCGACATCACCATCGAGCTGATTCGCGAATCCCTGAAGGACCTGTTGGCCCTTCAGGACAAGCTGGTGTCTGTGGATAACATCCAGCGCACCGTCGCCGAGTACTACAAGATCAAGATTTCCGATCTGCTGTCCAAGCGACGTTCGCGTTCGGTGGCCCGTCCGCGTCAGGTGGCCATGGCCCTGTCCAAGGAACTGACCAACCACAGCCTGCCGGAAATCGGCGATGTGTTCGGCGGCCGCGACCACACCACCGTGCTGCACGCCTGCCGCAAGATCAATGAACTTAAGGAATCCGACGCGGACATCCGCGAGGACTACAAGAACCTGCTGCGTACTCTGACCACTTGATGACTCCAACGCAGCTTATTAAGGCAAGGGACTAGACCATGCATTTCACCATTCAACGCGAAGCCCTGTTGAAACCTCTGCAACTGGTCGCCGGCGTCGTCGAACGTCGTCAGACCTTGCCGGTGCTTTCCAACGTGCTGCTGGTTGTCGAAGGCCAGCAACTGTCGCTGACCGGTACCGACCTGGAAGTCGAACTGGTCGGTCGCGTACAACTTGAAGAGCCGGCCGAACCGGGGGAAATCACCGTTCCCGCGCGCAAGCTGATGGACATCTGCAAGAGCCTGCCCAACGATGCGCTGATCGACATCAAGGTCGATGAGCAGAAGCTGGTGGTGAAGGCCGGGCGTAGCCGCTTCACCCTGTCGACCCTGCCGGCCAACGATTTCCCGACTGTGGAAGAAGGCCCGGGCTCGCTGACCTGCCAGTTGGAGCAGAGCAAGCTGCGTCGCCTGATCGAGCGCACCAGCTTCGCCATGGCCCAGCAGGACGTGCGCTACTACCTCAACGGCATGTTGCTGGAGGTTTCCGCCGGGATCATTCGCGCCGTGGCCACCGACGGTCACCGTCTGGCGATGTGCTCGATGCAGGCCGACATCGGCCAGCCGGATCGTCACCAGGTGATCGTGCCGCGTAAAGGCATCCTGGAACTGGCGCGCCTGCTCACCGAGCCGGACGGTAACGTCAGCATCGTCCTGGGTCAGCACCACATCCGCGCCACCACCGGCGAGTTCACCTTCACCTCCAAGCTGGTGGACGGTAAGTTCCCGGACTACGAGCGCGTGCTGCCAAAAGGTGGCGACAAACTGGTATTGGGCGACCGCCAGGCCCTGCGTGAAGCCTTCAGCCGTACCGCGATCCTGTCCAACGAGAAATATCGCGGCATCCGTCTGCAACTGGCCAATGGTCAGCTGAAGATCCAGGCCAACAACCCGGAGCAGGAAGAAGCGGAAGAAGAAGTAGGCGTGGAATACAACGGCGGCTCGCTGGAAATCGGCTTCAACGTCAGCTACCTGCTGGACGTACTGGGCGTGATGACCACCGAACAGGTTCGCCTGATCCTGTCCGACTCCAACAGCAGTGCGCTGGTGCAGGAATCCGACAACGACGACTCGGCTTACGTTGTCATGCCGATGCGCCTGTAATCATGCTCAGCAGAAGCTAGATGTCCCTCAGTCGCGTCTCGGTCACCGCGGTGCGCAATCTGCACCCGGTGACCTTCTCCCCCTCTCCTCGCATCAACCTTCTCTACGGCGCCAACGGCAGTGGCAAGACCAGCGTGCTGGAAGCCATCCATCTGCTAGGGCTTGCCCGCTCGTTCCGCAGCACCCGCCTGTTACCGGTGATCCAGTATGAGCAACTGGCCTGCACGGTATTTGGCCAGGTGGAGTTGGCTGAGGGCGGACACAGCAACCTGGGGATATCTCGGGATCGCCAGGGGGAGTTCCAGATCCGCATCGACGGGCAGAATGCCCGCAGCGCCGCTCAGCTGGCGGAAATCCTGCCGCTGCAGCTGATCAACCCGGACAGCTTTCGCCTGCTCGAAGGTGCTCCCAAGATCCGCCGGCAGTTCCTGGACTGGGGCGTGTTCCATGTGGAACCGCGCTTCATGTCCACCTGGCAGCGCCTGCAGAAGGCCCTGCGGCAGCGGAACTCATGGCTGCGGCATGGTACACTTGACGCCGCTTCGCAAGCGGCCTGGGACCGGGAACTGTGTCAGGCCAGCGCTGAAATCGATGAATACCGCCGCGCTTACATCAAAGCCTTGAAACCAGTCTTTGAGCGGACCTTGGGCGAACTGCTGCAGCTCGAGGGCCTGACGCTTAGCTATTACCGTGGTTGGGACAAGGACCGAGAGCTCAGTGAAGTACTCGCGACCGCCCTGCACCGTGATCAGCAAATGGGTCATACCCAGGCCGGTCCACAACGTGCTGATCTGCGTCTGCGCTTAGGCGGACACAACGCCGCGGACATCTTGTCCCGTGGCCAGCAGAAGTTGGTGGTCTGTGCCTTGCGCATTGCCCAGGGGCACCTGGTGAGCCAGGCCCGTCGCGGTCAGTGTATTTATCTGGTGGATGACTTGCCGTCCGAGTTGGACGAGCAGCACCGCCGCGCACTTTGTCGCTTGCTGGAAGACTTACGCTGCCAGGTGTTCATCACCTGTGTAGACCACGAATTATTGAGGGAAGGCTGGCAGACGGAAACGCCAGTCGCCTTGTTCCACGTGGAACAAGGCCGTATCACCCAGACCCACGACCATCGGGAGTGAAGGCATGAGCGAAGAAAATACGTACGACTCGACCAGCATCAAGGTGCTGAAAGGTTTGGATGCCGTACGCAAACGTCCCGGTATGTACATTGGCGACACCGATGACGGCAGCGGTCTGCACCACATGGTGTTCGAGGTGGTCGATAACTCCATCGACGAAGCGCTGGCCGGTCATTGCGACGACATCAGCATCATCATCCACCCGGACGAATCCATCACCGTGCGCGACAACGGTCGCGGCATCCCGGTGGATGTGCACAAAGAAGAAGGCGTCTCGGCGGCAGAGGTCATCATGACCGTGCTCCACGCCGGCGGTAAGTTCGACGACAACTCCTACAAGGTTTCCGGCGGCCTGCACGGTGTGGGTGTGTCGGTAGTGAACGCGCTGTCCGAGGAACTGATCCTCACCGTGCGCCGCAGCGGCAAGATCTGGGAACAGACCTACGTCCACGGTGTTCCGCAAGAGCGGATGAAGATCGTTGGCGACAGCGAAACCACCGGTACCCAGATTCACTTCAAGCCTTCGGCTGAAACCTTCAAGAACATCCACTTCAGCTGGGATGTCCTGGCCAAGCGGATTCGTGAACTGTCCTTCCTCAACTCCGGTGTCGGCATCGTCCTCAAGGACGAGCGCAGCGGCAAGGAAGAACTGTTCAAGTACGAAGGCGGTCTGCGGGCTTTCGTTGAATACCTGAACACCAACAAGACTGCGGTCAACCAGGTGTTCCACTTCAACATCCAGCGTGAAGACGGCATCGGCGTGGAAATCGCCCTGCAGTGGAACGACAGCTTCAACGAGAACCTGTTGTGCTTCACCAACAACATTCCTCAGCGTGACGGCGGCACCCACCTGGTGGGCTTCCGTTCGGCCCTGACGCGTAACCTGAACAACTACATCGAGCAGGAAGGCCTGGCCAAGAAGCACAAGGTCGCCACCACCGGTGACGACGCTCGTGAAGGCCTGACCGCAATCATCTCGGTGAAGGTGCCGGATCCGAAGTTCAGTTCCCAGACCAAGGACAAGCTGGTGTCTTCCGAAGTGAAGACCGCGGTCGAACAGGAAATGGGCAAGTACTTCTCCGACTTCCTGCTGGAAAACCCCAACGAAGCCAAGTTGGTGGTGGGCAAGATGATCGACGCTGCCCGTGCTCGTGAAGCGGCGCGTAAAGCCCGTGAAATGACCCGTCGCAAGGGCGCGCTGGATATCGCCGGCCTGCCCGGCAAACTGGCGGACTGCCAGGAAAAAGACCCGGCGCTGTCCGAACTCTACCTGGTGGAAGGTGACTCTGCTGGCGGTTCCGCCAAGCAGGGACGCAACCGCAAGACCCAGGCGATCCTGCCGCTCAAGGGCAAGATCCTCAACGTCGAGAAGGCGCGCTTCGACAAGATGATCTCCTCGCAAGAGGTGGGCACCCTGATCACCGCGCTGGGCTGCGGCATCGGCCGCGAAGAGTACAACATCGACAAGCTGCGTTATCACAACATCATCATCATGACCGATGCTGACGTCGACGGTTCGCACATCCGTACCCTGCTGCTGACCTTCTTCTTCCGTCAGTTGCCGGAGCTGATCGAGCGCGGCTACATCTACATCGCCCAGCCGCCGCTGTACAAGGTCAAGAAAGGCAAGCAAGAGCAATACATCAAAGACGACGACGCCATGGAAGACTACATGACCCAGTCGGCTCTGGAAGATGCCAGCCTGCACCTGAACGACGAAGCTCCGGGGATCTCCGGCGAGGCGCTGGAGCGCCTAGTCAACGACTTCCGCATGGTGATGAAGACCCTCAAGCGCCTGTCGCGCCTGTACCCGCAGGAGCTGACCGAGCACTTCATCTACCTGCCGGCCGTGACCATGGAGCAACTGTCCGACCACGCCGCCATGCAGGATTGGCTGGCCAAGTACGACGCCCGCCTGCGCACTTCCGAGAAGTCCGGCCTGGTCTACAAGGCCAGCCTGCGTGAAGACCGTGAACGCAATGTCTGGCTGCCAGAGGTCGAACTGATCTCCCACGGCCTGTCCAACTACGTCACCTTCAACCGCGACTTCTTTGGCAGCAACGACTACAAGACCGTCGTCTCCCTTGGCGCTCAACTGAGCACCCTGCTGGACGAAGGCGCGTATGTTCAGCGCGGCGAACGCAAGAAAGCGGTCACCGAGTTCAAGGAAGCCCTGGACTGGCTGATGGCGGAAAGCACCAAGCGCCACACCATCCAGCGATACAAAGGTCTGGGCGAGATGAACCCCGACCAGCTGTGGGAAACCACCATGGACCCAAGCATGCGCCGCATGCTCAAGGTGACCATCGAAGACGCCATCGGCGCCGACCAGATCTTCAACACCCTGATGGGTGATGCGGTCGAGCCACGTCGCGACTTCATCGAAAGCAACGCCCTGGCGGTGTCCAACCTGGACTTCTGATCCGCAGTGGCACCTAAAAAGCCAACGCCTAGCGTTGGCTTTTTTTTGCGCGGACATCATGGCGTTGTCAGTGGATCATGTAGCTGTTCTGCTCAACAGGAAGGCAAGGAGCCTATGAGTCGATTCAAGATTTCTCCATGGCTGTCCAGTTCCGGTGGCCCCTTGGTGGTGATAGGTGAAGGTTTGGCCGGTATGTGGCGTGGCCTCGACGGCGAACCCTCGGATTACCACAGGGCGTGTCAGATTGATGACTATGCCGGCCGACTGGAGGGTGTCGATGGCGATATTCTTGTCCTCAGATAGTGCCTCGTCAGCGGGCCCATCCGGTGCTGCGCAGCGCAGGTGTCCAAGGATAA
Organism: Pseudomonas saponiphila; assembly: GCF_900105185.1. NCBI lineage: Bacteria > Pseudomonadati > Pseudomonadota > Gammaproteobacteria > Pseudomonadales > Pseudomonadaceae > Pseudomonas > Pseudomonas saponiphila. Next base: position 317,171 of record NZ_FNTJ01000002.1, read on the forward strand.
TTTTATAAAATGCTGGGACGACTTTTTCTATCCGTCCGATGAGAATACGGCCCTGGCCATGCCGAATAGCGCAGAGGTCATATTTTCCTTCAAGGAAAACTTCTTTTACGGACAGTTCGTGAGGCCCATGGCGGCGCCTCTGTGAGATGGAATGGATAACTCGACAGCACAGTTTCACAAGATCATTTTCAAGCTCACCGTCGATGCCGACGGTTACCCACCGGTGGAATATGAATCGCTGTGGGGCATCCAACGGGGCGCAGGTGTCTATGAGTTGGACAACACGCCCTACTATCTCTACGGCGTGAGCAAGGGGGACTGGGTGCTGACTCGCGCTGACGCCCATGAGTTGATCGCGACTGGCGTGGTGCGGCAATCCGGGCACTCGACGCTGCGGGTTTTTGCCGAGCGCGAGTCAGAGCGCGCGAGCATTATGCAGCACCTGCGCAGCCTTGGCGCCCGGTGCATGCTTACCCGGGGCCTGTCGCTGTTCACCGTGGACATCGCGCCCGAGGTCAGTTTTTGCGCCATCGACCAATACCTGTCCTCCATCACCGACGACCAACATATCGCCTATGAAGATGCCTGCTTACAGCACGGGGCCATTGAGCCTGCGCGCATGAGCGAGTGCTTATCGCTGGCTTCACTTGAGGTTCAAGCATGACTGTTGAATGGCCTGTCAGTTATTTCAGCGCGACTCTGGAAGACGATGTATGGCTTGTGGCTTTTGCCGACACTGCCGATGAGCCTGAGCACTATCTGTTGTTGCAGCGCAGCACCGAATGCGATGAACAGGACGCCGCCCTGGGCCAGGATACCTACCACCTGGAAATCTCCAGCCCTGCCCTCTCCGGCTACGGCGGGGTTGCACAAGTGCGGATCGAACAGGAACGCATCATCTTCAGCATGGCCAACTCCGTCACCTGGTGTGCCGGACTGGATCGGCTGGTGCTGTTGCTGGCACCTGAGCTGCAAGACGATCCGGCCATCGAACAGGCGCTTCGAGATGTGTTCATCGAGCAGTTGACCCCGCTACGCGGCTGAGCCTGGATCGATTCCTTTCACCCTGTGTAAAAACAGCAATCGCTCGGAAACCAGTTATGGATGATCAGAACCAGGAAATATCGATTCGGGTCGTGGCGGGGCAAAACGCCCATGGCCCGGTCTATGAGCCGCTACATGTACGGCGGATCGACGAGGACAGCTACGAGATTCTCTATTCACCGGGGCTGACGCTGAACCTGGCCAAGGGCGACATCATCTCGATCAAGAACCCGCAGGCCCCCGCCGTGGTGCTCAAGCGTGGCGGCAACTTCTGCATCCACATTTATGCGAAGCACATCCCTGAAGAGCACATCGTTGCCCTGGCGGCGGATGTGGTGACCGAATTGGGCGGCATGCTCGACGGGCGCTACAAGGGCAATCTGACACTGTCGGTGCCGGCGCGAAACGGCATGGACAACATCGCACGGTTCTTCAACCGCTTCCGCGAGACAACGGGCATCGAGTGGTACTACGCCAACATCTATAAAAACCTCGATGACACCGATGACGAGACCTTGCTCGATTGGTGGCTGGAACAATGAACGAAAGACAGCAGCTTGTCTGTGAACGCTACGACCTTGCTCCCCAAACGCCGGAGCCGATGATTGCACTGGCCACCGGTTCCCTGGCGCAGTCGCCCATCTATGGCACCCGGATCGAGTTGCCGGAGAACGGCACGGTCAGTTGGTTTATCCACTGCGGCGAACATTCAACAGCCGTGGATTTCTACCAGCCGCTGTGCGCCGAGCATCTGGTCGAGCTGTTGCCGGAGGTGATCGATTACCTGTACCTGCCAAGCGGGACGCGTTTCATCATCGACCGCGCCGGCTATAAAGATGTCTGGCAGGACCCGGAGTGATATCAAGCCGCTGTTGCCGGCAAGCTGTCAGTGGCCCTGCTGGTCGGGTGCCGCCACGCTTTCCAGCCGGTAGCCATAGCCGTAGATGGTCAGCAGTTGCCAACCGCGATCCGCGGTCAGCCCCAGCTTGTTGCGCAGGCGGTAGATGTGGGTGTCCAGGGGCCGCGAGGAGGCGATTTCCTCATGGGTCCAGAACCGTTCGTACAGGTACTCCCGCGACAGTGGCCGGCCCAGGTTGGCGAACAGGCAGCGGGCCAGGCGGTACTCGCGCTCGGTCAGGCTGATGGGGACTCTTGCGCGGGTCACGGTCAGTTCGGCATCGTCGAAGGTCAGGTCGTTGAAGCTCAGGAGCTCCTCACTGTTATTGCGCTGCAAGCCGTGGCGGCGCAGCACCGCGTTGACCCGGGCCTTGAGTTCGTTGGGACGAAACGGCTTGCTCAAGTAATCGTCGGCACCGCTGTTCAGGGCCTGGACAATATCGCTCTCGGCATCGCGGCTGGTGAGCATGATGGCCGCAGGTGGCGCATCCATGTGTTCCCGAGTCCAGCGCAGCAACGACAGACCGCTGAGGTCCGGCAGTTGCCAGTCGAGTATCAGCAGGTCAAAGGTTTCCCGCCGCAACTGACGTAGCAGGTCTTCGCCCCGTTCGAAGCGATGCAGGGTCCATGGGGCTTCACCGGGGCCGGGAATTTCTCGCAGCGTCTGTTCCACACGCGCCAGTTCTGCGGGTTCGTCATCCAGTATCGCGACACGCATGCCAGGCAGTTCCTTATGGTTCGAAGAGCCCCAGAGACACAGATCCAGCGGCTTCAGGCAGGGGGCAGTTTAGGCGTCTTGGCTGATTCTGAACAATTATGGCGAATTGCTCTTGAGCCCCTGCTCCCTCGGTACGCTGATATCAAATAGCCGGTAAGGCACCTGGAGCACGGGTGCTGGGGGGCTATCGCAGCAGCACGATACCGGCTCGCTCAAGCAAGGAAAAGAACCATGGGGAACATGTTCAGCAAAGGCCAGGTCGCGCTGGTCAGAATGTTCAGCGGCGATGATCCGCTGCGCCTGGTCAGCTTGATGCTGGCGGCTTATCTGGGGATCAGTGCCAGCGGGCTGCCGTCGTCGTCCGGCTCCTGCTGTGAGGCAGCCAAGGCCGAGGCCTACTCGACGCTGGCCTCGCCCGACAGCCAGGAAGCCAGCCTGACCCTGGATGCCGAACCGCTACTGGGCCGGACAGCCCTGCCTGCGGTGCGGCAGTCACCGGCACCCCGCTGGGTCTTCTAGCAGGTGCGGCGATGATTCTGAACAAATATTGCAAAACCGCCCCGGCCGCTCGCGCAGCGCTACATTGGCTCTCGCTGAGTGGCACACGGGGGCACCTGGAAGTGCTCCGACACAGGGAGTGTCAACCGCCAGGCTGGCGGCACAACGCGCGCTTGCGTGCGTCGTTGAAGGGGAATACAGGGAGTGCCTCCTCAGGACTTTGGGCCGGGCGACCTGTCGCCCCGGTTCCGACACAGGGACGTGTCACTTTCTTTGCTGGCTGTGCTCTTCCCTCCCGGTTCCTATTCGCCCCTTTCCCTGGGCGGCGCCCTGCAGCCGCGGCTTTCTGCCCATGCGCTGCCTCAGGTATGGTGCGTAGGATTTCGCCGTGGTTTTCCCAAAGGCTCAAAGCAAATTCATGAATGACCTCTGCCCTTCTCCGCCCGTTGGCCGGTTGCAGGTGGCGTGCGCTGCATTGCTGCTAGCGGGCCTGATCCTGCCATCCTGCGCCGTGCAGGCTGCCCCGCAACGCCTTCCCTACCTGGATGACAACCAGCAATGCCGCGGCCAGCCCTTACCGGCTACCGTCGAGCACTTGACGGGCGAGGCCTGGAAACTGGATGCCAAGGGCCGCGAGGTGGCCCTGGAAGAAGGCATGAGCATCGATGAGAAAGAAGGGATAAAAACCTCACCGTCGGCTTTCGTCAGCCTGTCCCTCGGCGATGGTTCGCGCGTGGTGCTGCCCTCCAGTTCCCAGGTCACCCTGCAATTGAATACGCAATACAGCATTCCTCAGGTGGTCCTGGAGCAGGGTCAGATCGAATCCTACGTGATCAAGCGCAACAGCGATCACGACCGCTTCCAGATCGTGACCCCCGTAGGCGTGTTGGGGGTCCGCGGGACGCACTTCCGGGTGCGTAATGACGATCAGCAATCCCTGGTGGAGGTGCTCAATGGCCAGGTGGCGGTGAGCCGCGATGAGCCGCCGCCGACCAAGACTGCTCGACGCTCCGGCAAGCGTGTTGTGGATAACCCTGCCGGCCCGCTGCCGGGGGAGGTCCAGGTCATGGCGCGCCAGGGATTGCGCATTCAGAATCAGGGCGAGCTCAAGCCGGTGGAACTGCTGGCTGCGCCCCGGCTGCTGGGGCAGGCCGGACAAACCGGCGCCCTGCCCGTCTGGCAACTCATCCTGCAACCGTTGCCGGGTGCCCGTCGCTATCGGGCACAGGTGGCTACCGACAAGGATTTCCTCAATATCAAGCAGGAACAGTTCTCCAGCACTCCGGAAGTGAACTTCATGCGGATTTCGGTGAACGTGACCGAGCGTTTCGCTAATACGTGACCGGTGCTTCCACCCCGGTTGCGCGGGTTCTGGATTGTAATCGCATCGGTCACGATGCGGCTTGTTCCTCGGCTTTTTTTCGGCGCAGCGACTCGCCTTTCATCGTCAGTCGGTAGGCGTTGTGCACCAGGCGGTCGAGGATGGCATCGGCCAGGGTCGGGTCGTTGATCCAGCCGTGCCAGTGCTCGATGGGCAGTTGGCTCGTCAGGATGGTGGAGCGGCTGCCAGCGCGGTCGTCGATCACCTCCAGCAGGTCATGCCGGGCTCCTTCCTCCAGCGGGGCTAGCGCCCAGTCGTCCAGCACCAGGACGTCGACCTTTGCCAGCTGTTGCAGGGTACGGCCGAAGCTGCCGTCGCCATGAGCGATGCGCAGTTGTTCCAGCAGGCGCGGGGTGCGCAGGTACAGGGTGCTATAGCCCTGGCGGCAGGCCTGGTTGCCCAGGGCGCAGGCCAGCCAGGTTTTGCCGGCACCGGTCGGGCCGGTCAGCAGCAGGTTGTGCTGCTGGCGGATCCAGTCGCCACTGGCCAGGGTGGCGATCAGACGCTCGTCCAGGGCGCGTCCGGTGCGGCGGTCGAGATCTTCCAGGCAGGCGTTGGCGTACTTGAGCTTGGCCTTCTTGCGCAGCCGTACCAGGCGCTGGTTGTCACGCCAGGCCAGTTCGCGGTCGAGCAGTAGGCCGAGGCGTTCATCGAAGCTCAGGCTGTGGCTGGCCGGCAGCGTCCATTGCTCTTCCAGGGCGCGGGCCATGCCGTCCAGGCGTAGCTGGTGCAGTTGATTCAGGGTGTGTTGCGGCATCATCGAACAGCTCCTGTTGCGGGGGTTGGTAGTAGTCGGCGCCACGGACGTTCTCGTGGTCGCCGGGTAAGGTCGTTTCGGCGGCACGCTGGGGCAGCGGCTGTTGATCCAGGCCTTGCTGGAGCAGGTTGCGCACGCTGCGCCCGGTGAAGGCGCGCAGGTGTACGGCACGTTCGGCAGCGGCTTCCAGGCGTGCATTGCCATAGCGCCGGGCCAGCGAGAGCAGGCCGAGGCAGGCGCGGTAGCCCATCTCCGGGTGCGGCTTGTGGGTCAGTTGGTGATCGATCAGTTGGCGCGTGTAGGGGCCGATCCGCGCGCCCCAGTCGAGCAGGCGTTGTGGCGTCCATTCGCGATGCGCCTGGTGCGCCGCGGGCATGTGCTCGCGCTGGGTACTGTAAGCGCCGCGTCGCCCCAGCAGCAGGTGGCTGGCCACCCGCCGGTTGCCATGCAGCACTTCCAGGGTGTGTGCCGTCAGTCGCACGTCCACGTTCTGCCGGGCCAGGGCGGAGGGCACGCTGTAGAAGCTGCCATTGACCTCGATGTGGTAGTCGATGCTGACCTTGCAGCGCTTGAAGGTGGCGACCTCGTAGGGATGCACCGGCAGCGCTCGCAAGGCCGGGCGATCCAGGCGCTCGAACCAGTCGCGCCGGCAGCCATCGAGCCGCTTGAACGGGCGCCGATTCAGATCCTCCAGCAGCTCGGCGATGGCCTGGTTAAGCGCATGCAGGCTGAAGAACTGCCGATGGCGCAGCCGCGCCATGATCCAGCGCTCGACCACCTGCACCGCCACCTCGGCCTTGGCCTTGTCCTGAGGCTTGCGTGGCCGTGCCGGCAGGATCACCGTCTGGTAATGACGCGCGCACTCCAGCGTGGCCCGGTTCAGGCCCGGCTCGTAGCGATCCGGCTGGGCGACCAGGGCGCGCGGATTGTCCGGCACAACCATTTCCGGCACGCCGCCAAAGTAGGTCAGAGCCTGGCCCAGCGAGGTCAGCCAGTCCACCTGGGTTTCGCCTGGCGTCGCGCAGGCATAGGTGTAATTCGAGGCGCCCAGGGCGGCGACGAAGATGTGCGCCCGGCGCACTTCGCCGGTGGCCGGGTCGACCACCGGCAGCGTCGGCCCGGCATAGTCGATGAATAGCTTCTCGCCCGCACGGTGCAGCTGACGCATCGAACGTTTGAGCGTCTGGGCGTAGCGCCGGTAGTGCTCGACGAACTGGGTGTAGCGGTAGGTCGGCTGGCCCGCATGCGCGGCGAGATATTCCTCCCACAGCAGCTGCAAGGTCACGCCCTTGCGTCGCAACTCGCGGTGGATGCTCAGCACATCGGGCAGCACTCGCTCACCGCGCGGCTTGTTCGTCGACGTCGGTGCAAACAAGGCGGCCGCCAGCGCGGCCTCGTCCATGGCCACCAGCGCCGGCCAGTCCAGCCCGGCCACCCGCGCCGCCGCGATGTACTTGCTAACCACGCCCTTGGACAGCTGCAAGGCACGGGCAATCTTCTCGTGGGACAAGCCGGCCTCAAACTTGAGGCGCAGACATTCTTTGATGTTTCGCATGGCTACTCGCGGCGCCGCCATCTTCCTCTCCCGAAATCGGTCGAGGATGGCGGCGCATCAGGTCATGCGCAACGAAGGGGAAGGCTTTCGCTAAGTCGTGACCGGCGATTTCGGTAAGCCGTGACCACCTGTTTCGGAACAGGCGGAAAATCGGTCACGTTGCTACCGAAATGAGCGGTCACGCGTTAGCGAAATGACCGGTCACGATCAACCGAAACGGCCGGTCACGGTGCTCCGAAATCCGCAAACTTCACTGGCCTGAAGGCGTTTTTCTATCATGTACGGCTCTCGGCGTTCGACGAGCATGGCCTGGAAGGAGAAACCGGGGTCTATGACATCTTCTACTACCCCAGGACCACTCGTGCTCAATGAGCCGTCGGCGGGCCGTCGATGAGTCTCGGCAAGCAATGGGCCAACGGCCGTGAACCGACCCAGGCCCAGCGCCTGTTTCGTCGCCTGGTACGTGAATGGCTGTGGGTTGGCCTGATACTTCTGCCCCTGACGGCCTTGCTGTCCCTGAGCCAGGGCCTGGCTTTTAACAACCTGTTCTATGACAACCTGCGACGCTTTACCCCGTTGCCGGTCGATCCGCGCATTCTGTTGGTGACCATCGACGACTACAGCCTGCAGCAACTGGGACGCTGGCCCTGGCCACGGGCGATGCATGGACAATTGCTGGACCGGCTGACGGACGCCAAGGTCAAAGGCGTGCTGTTCGATGTGATCCTCAGCGAGCCCGGCAGCACTGTGGAAAACGACACCCGGTTGGCCGCTGCCCTGTGCCGCGCCGGCACCGTGTTCCTGCCGGTGCTGCGCGAGGGGATCGCTCGCTACGGCCAGGACCTGGAGGAGATCCCTCCGGTGCCGGTGCTGCGCCACTGTGTCCGGGGGCTGGGGCATATCAATGCACAAGCGGATGCCGACGGCACCGTGCGTAGCGTCTACCTGCGCGAAGGTCCGCAGCAGGCGCCGCGGGCGCAGCTGACCTGGTTGCTCTACCAGCTCACCGAAGCCGATCCGTTGTCGCCGCTGATGCCGGGCCCCGGAACTGCGCAGATTGCCAGGGGCTGGCTGCGAGCCAACCCGGTACGTATTGCCTTTATCGACAAGGCGGCGGGCTTTCCCAGCGTGCCCTATGTCAGCGTGCTGCGTGGCGAGGTGCCCGCCGAGTTGCTGCGTGACCGGCTGATCCTGGTGGGGTCCACCGCCCCGGGGCTGGGCGACCGTTATGTCACCCCGCAATCCGGCAGCCAGGGCACCACCCCGGGCGTGGAGATCCAGGCCAACCTGCTCAATGGCCTGTTGCAGCATCGCAGTATCGTCGACCTGGGCCAGTGGTCGGGGATGCTGTTGTCCGTGGCCCTGACCGCTGCATTGCTCGGGTTGCTGCTCTGGCGTCCACGTCACGCCTTGTGGATAACCCTGGGTTGCATGGGCCTGGCGCTATTGGGGTCGGTGCTGATGTTGCGCCTGGGCTACTGGTGGTCGCCGGTGGCCAGCCTGCTGGGCATGTTGCTGGCTTACCTGATCTGGAACTGGCGTCGGCTGAGCGTGATCCTGGCCTATTTCGGCTGGGAGCTGGAGCGCCTGGACAGCGAGCCCAAGGTGTTGCCGGAGCGCCGTCGTAGCCAGACCCCCGCCGGTGATGTGCTGCAAGGGCAGATCGTTGCCCTGGAACAGGCCCTGAGCCGGACCCGGGATACCCGGCGCTTTATCGCCGACGGCCTGGAGTACCTGCCGGTGGCGACCCTGATCAGCGATCCGGACGGCAAGATTCTGCTGGCCAACCGCAATGCCCGGGACGTGTTCGCCCATTCCCTGGTGGGGCAGCCCTTGATTGCGCAGCTGGCCGCCCTGGGTTACCCGGGCCTGACGGACGCGGCCCCGGTCCCGAGCCTGGGGCAGTTGCCGGCCCTGGAGTTTCGCGACGTCCGGCAGCGCAGCCTGCGCATGGAACTGGCGCCCCTGTTGCCGGTGGACAGTGATAACGCCATCGGTTGGTTGTTGAGCCTCACCGACCTCAGCGTCGAGCGGGACGCCGAGCAGCAGCGCGGCGTGCTGCTGCGCTTTCTGTCCCACGATCTGCGCGCGCCCCACTCGGCAATCCTCGCGCTGCTGGATGTGCAAAGCCGCCAGCCCTCGCCGCCCGGGCAGGTCTACAGGCAGATCGAGCAACAGGTGCGCCGGGCCCTGGAGCTGACCGAGGCCTTCGTGCAATTGGCCAAGGCCGAGTCGGAGGCCTATCAGTTTGCGCCCAGCATGTTCGCCATGCTGGTGCTGGATGCCTTCGACCAGGCCACCACCCTGGCCCAGTTGAAGCAGATCCGCCTGCAGCATGACCTGGATGAAGACAACGAGGGCATGGTCCTGGCGGATCAGTCGCTGCTGACCCGGGCCTTGTTCAATCTGCTGGAGAACGCCATCAAGTACAGCCCGCCAGGTTCCACGGTTCATGTTGCAGTGAGCTGTGCCGAAGACTGGCTGCGCTGCGAGATCGCCGATCAGGGCCAGGGGATTGCGCCGGCGGACCTGCCCCTGCTGTTTGGCCAGTACCAGCGCTTTTCCTCGGCCCAGGGCATCGATGGCCTGGGCCTGGGTCTGTCCATGGTCAAGGCGGTGGTGGATCGGCATCAGGGGCGGATCAGCTGTCGCAGCGAGGTCGGCCAGGGCTCCTGTTTCATCCTTGAGCTGCCTTTGTTGCAGGACTGAAGCCGATGGGATTGAACGGGCGAAAAAAAACCGGCATCAAGGCCGGTTTTTTTGTGTCCGAAAAACTTATGCACGTTTTTCCACATTTTATTAGCTTGGGAAATATGCATATAAATCAGTAATTTATAAGTAGATTTTTGCCGCTGTGAGAAAAGTCGTACACAGGTTATCCACAGAAGCTCATACAGCAACCTTATCCGTGGAAGTGGCCAATGGTGGCAATGAGCCCATGTCCCGCTGGGCCTGTTCATTCCAGGCCGCGACCCGGTCATTGAGCTCGGCAATGGCTCGTGGCCCGCTGCCTTCGGCGTACATCGGCGCGCCAATGGTCACGGTGATGGTGCCCGGGCGCTTGGCCCAGCCGGTCTTCGGCCAGAACTTGCCGGCGTTGTGGGCCACTGGCAGCACCGGCAGGTCGGCGTTCACCGCCAGGGCGCTGCCACTGCGGGAGAACTTGCCAATGGTGCCGTAGGGGACGCGGGTGCCTTCCGGAAAGATCAGTACCCAGACATTGTCCTTGAGCAGTTCGTCACCCTTGCTCGCCACCTGCTTGAGCGCGGCCTTGGGGTTGTCGCGGTCGATGGCGATGGGGCGCAGCATGGCCATGGCCCAGCCGAAGAACGGCACATACAGCAACTCGCGCTTGAGGACCTGGCTCAGGGGCTCGAAGTAGGCCGAGAGGAAGAACGTCTCCCAGGTGCTCTGGTGATTGGAGACGATCACGCATGGCCGCTCCGGGACGTTTTCCGCGCCCTGCACTTGCACGTGAATGTTCAGAAATACCTTGGTCAGCCACAGCGCGCAGCGACACCAGTAGACGTTGATAAAGCGGTAGCGCGCCTTGAAGGGCAGGAACGGCGCGATAAAAAAGCTCAGGGAGCACCACAGCAAGGAACTGGTGCCCAACAGCAGGTAAAAGAAGAAGGTTCTGATGGCCTGCAGGATCGACATAGCGGCATTTACCATTGCGGGCATGCCCGCCTGTTAAAAAGCGCTCTCCCGAACAGTCCTTGGTCAGGATGCCAGAAGGGGCCTAATTGTGGATAAGTTCAGCGGCAACGGCCGCCAGGTCGTCAAAAATCAAGGTGCCTACCGGCAGGGTTTTCCCCAGCGTCTTTTCGCCTTTCCCGGTCTTCACCAATACTGGCTGAGAGTCGACGGCTTTTGCGGCTTCCAGGTCACCGAGACTGTCACCGACAAACCATAGACCTGTCAGTTCTGCCTGGTAATGCTCGGCAATGGTCCGCAGCATGCCCGGTTTCGGTTTGCGACAGGCGCACCCTTCGTCGGGGCCGTGGGGGCAATAGACGATCAGCCCGACCTCGCCGCCCTGCTCCGCCACCAGCTCGCGCAGGCGCGCGTGCATGGCGTCGAGGGTGGCCAGATCATAGTAGCCGCGAGCGATGCCGGACTGGTTGGTGGCGACCGCCACCGTCCAGCCGGCCTTGCTCAACTGCGCAATGGCTTCGATCGAGCCGGGGATTGGAATCCACTCCTGCACCGATTTGATGTAGGCATCGGAGTCGTGATTGATCACGCCGTCCCGGTCGAGTATCAGCAGTTTCACAGCCTTTCCTTACCTGATCAGCTCAGCACCGAAATGTCCGCCACGCCCAGGAACAGGCCACGCAGGCGCGCCAGCAGCGCATAGCGGTTGGCTCGCACCTTGGCGTCCTCGGCATTGACCATCACCGCCTCGAAGAAGGCGTCCACCGGCTCGCGCAGGGCTGCCAGGCGGGCCAGGGTTTCGCTGTACTGGCGGGCAGCGGCCATGGGCTGGACGGCCTGGTCGGCCTGCTGGATCGCCGAGTACAGGGAGAACTCGTTGGCGTTGTCGAAGTACTTGGCTTCGACGGTGGTCGGCACATTGCCTTCGATCTTGCTCAGCAGGTTCGACACGCGCTTGTTCACCGCGGCCAGGGCGGCGGCTTCCGGCAACTTGCGGAAGGCCTGCACGGCTTGCACGCGCTGGTCGAAGTCCAGGGCCGAGCCCGGCTTCAGGGCACGTACCGACAGGTAGGTGGCCACATCCACGCCTTCGTCTTCGTAACGGGCACGCAGGCGGTCGAAGATGAACTCCAGCACCTGGTCGGCCAGGCCGGCGGCCTTGACCTTGCTGCCGAAGGCGCTGACGGCGAAGGCCACGGCGTCGTTCAGGTCGAGGTCGAACTTCTTCTCGATCAGGATCCGCAGCACGCCCAGGGCGGCGCGGCGCAGGGCGTAGGGGTCCTTGCTGCCGGTGGGCAGCATGCCGATGCCGAAGATCCCCACCAGGGTATCCAGCTTGTCGGCGATGGCCACGGCGGCACCGGTCACGGTGCTTGGCAGCTCGGCGCCGGCGCCACGGGGCATGTACTGCTCGTTCAGGGCCAGGGCCACGTCTTCCGGCTCGCCGTCATTGAGGGCGTAGTAGTAGCCGGCGATGCCTTGCATCTCCGGGAACTCGCCGACCATTTCGGTGGCCAGGTCGCACTTGGACAGCAGGCCGGCACGGGCCGCGCGCTGAGCGTCGCCGCCGATGCGCGGGGCGATGAAGGCGGCCAGCTTGGACACCCGCTCGGCCTTGTCGTAGACGCTGCCGAGCTTTTCCTGGAAGACCACGTTCTGCAGGCGCAGGTTGAAGTCTTCGAGCTGTTGTTTCTTGTCCTGCTTGAAGAAGAACTCGGCGTCGGTCAGGCGTGGGCGCACGACTTTCTCGTTGCCCTCGATGATCTGGCGCGGATCCTTGCTCTCGATGTTGGCCACGGTGATGAAGCGCGGCAGCAGCTTGCCGTCCACGTCCAGCAGGCAGAAGTACTTCTGGTTGTCCTGCATGGTGGTGATCAGGGCTTCCTGCGGCACTTCAAGGAAACGCTCCTCGAACGAGCACACCAGCGGCACCGGCCATTCCACCAGGGCGGTCACTTCGTCCAGCAGGTCCGGCGGGACGATCGCCGTGCCTTCCTGCAGGGTGGCCAGCTCCGCGGTGCGCTTGCTGATCAGCTCGCGACGCTCGTTGGCGTCGGCCAGCACGTAGGCGGCACGCAGGTCGGCCAGGTAGTTGGCCGGCGAGGTGATGCGCACGCTCTGCGGATGATGGAAGCGATGGCCACGGGAATCGCGGCCGGCCTTCTGGGCCAGGATGGTGCAGTCGATGACCGCGTCGCCCAGCAGCATCACCAGCCATTGGGTCGGACGCACGAACTCTTCCTTGCGCGCGGCCCAGCGCATGCGCTTGGGAATCGGCAGGTCGTTCAGCGAGTCTTCGACGATGGTCGGCAGCAGGCTGGCGGTCGGCTTGCCCTTGATGCTCTGGCTGTAGCGCAGTTTCGGGCCGCTCTGGTCGATCTCGCTGAGTTCGACGCCGCACTTCTTGGCGAAGCCCAGGGCCGCCTGGGTCGGGTTGCCTTCAGCGTCGAACGCGGCCTGGCGTGGCGGGCCGTCGAGGTTGATGCTGCGATCCGGCTGCTGGGTGGCCAGCTGGGTGATCAGTACCGCCAGGCGCCGTGGCGCGGCGTACACGTGCTTGGCCTGAAAGCTCAGGCCGGCGCTCTGCAGGCCTTTCTCGATGCCGGCCAGAAAGGCTTCGGCCAGGGTGTTCAGGGCTTTGGGTGGCAGTTCTTCAGTGCCCAGTTCAACCAGAAAATCTTGCGCACTCATTGTGCCGCCTCCAACTTAGCCAACACTTCATCACGCAGGTCCGGGGTTGCCATCGGGAAGCCCAGCTTGGCCCGGGCCAGCAGGTAGGCTTGCGCAACGGAACGTGCCAGGGTGCGCACACGCAGGATGTACTGCTGACGCGCAGTCACCGAGATCGCCCGGCGTGCATCCAGCAGGTTGAAGGTGTGCGAGGCCTTGAGGACCATTTCATAGCTCGGCAGCGGCAGCGGCTGATCCAGCTCGATCAGGCGCTTGGCTTCGCTTTCGTAGAAATCGAACAGTTCGAACAGCTTCTCGACGTTGGCGTGTTCGAAGTTGTAGGTCGACTGCTCCACTTCGTTCTGGTGGAACACGTCGCCATAGGTGACCTTGCCGAACGGGCCGTCGGCCCACACCAGGTCGTACACCGAGTCCACGCCCTGCAGGTACATGGCCAGGCGTTCCAGGCCGTAGGTGATCTCCCCGGTCACCGGGTAGCACTCGATGCCACCGGCCTGCTGGAAGTAGGTGAATTGAGTCACTTCCATGCCGTTGAGCCAGACTTCCCAGCCCAGGCCCCAGGCGCCCAGGGTCGGCGATTCCCAGTTGTCCTCGACGAAGCGGATGTCGTGCACCAGCGGGTCCAGGCCGACGTGCTTCAGGGAACCCAGGTACAGCTCCTGGAAGTTCTCCGGGTTGGGCTTCAACACCACCTGGAACTGATAGTAGTGCTGCAGGCGGTTGGGGTTTTCGCCGTAGCGGCCGTCAGTCGGGCGACGACTGGGCTGCACATAAGCGGCGTTCCAGGTTTCCGGGCCGATGGCCCGCAGGAATGTGGCGGTGTGGAAAGTGCCGGCGCCTACTTCCATATCGTAGGGCTGAAGTACCACACAACCTTGCTCGGCCCAGTACTGCTGGAGGGCGAGGATCAAGTCTTGGAAGGTACGCACGGCTGGCGTAGGCTGGCTCACGAAATTCACCTGTTACTTGGGCTGCGATTTAAGGAGCGGGAGTATACCCGATTCAGTCCTGCGCACGCCCCCTGGAGCCTTATGCCACGCTGCTTTTGGTGTTCCGAAGATCCGCTGTACATGGCTTATCACGATCAGGAGTGGGGCGTGCCGCTGCGGGATGGGCAGCGTCTGTTCGAGTTGTTATTGCTCGAAGGGTTCCAGGCCGGGCTGTCCTGGATCACCGTACTGAAGAAGCGCGAGCGCTATCGCCAGGTGCTGTTCGGCTTCGATGTACAGCGCGTGGCGCAGATGAGCGACGCCGAGATCGACGACCTGATGCAGGACCCCGGCATCATCCGCAACCGCCTCAAGCTCAATGCCGCTCGGCGCAACGCCCAGGCCTGGCTGGAGCTGGAAGACCCGGTGGCGTTTCTCTGGTCCTTTGTCGGCGGCGAGCCGAAGATCAATCATTTCCGCGACCGCAGCGAGGTACCGGCGGTGACTCCGGAGGCCGAAGCCATGAGCCGCGGCCTGCAGAAAGCCGGCTTCACCTTCGTCGGCCCGACCATCTGCTACGCGCTGATGCAGGCCTCGGGCATGGTCATGGATCACACCCGCGACTGTGATCGCTACGCCATCCTGGCCGATGCGCGGTTAGAATAGCCGGCTCGCGACACGCTTCAGGACCAAGATCAGGAGTCATGTGTGGATAAGTTCAAAGGCGCCCTGCTGGTAGGCGCTCTGCGGTTGTTTGCCCTGCTGCCCTGGCGCGCGGTGCAGGCAGTCGGCGCGGCCATCGGCTGGATCATGTGGAAAACCCCCAATCGCTCCCGCGATGTGGTGCGCATCAACCTGGCCAAGTGTTTTCCACAGATGGACCCCGTCGAGCGCGAGCGCCTGGTGGGCCAGAGCCTGAAAGACATCGGCAAGTCCCTGACCGAAAGCGCCTGCGCCTGGATCTGGCCGGCCGAGCGCTCCCTCGCCCTGGTACGTGAAGTCGAGGGCCTGGACGTACTCAAGGACGCCCTGGCCTCGGGCAAGGGCGTGGTCGGCATCACCAGCCACCTGGGCAACTGGGAAGTGCTCAACCACTTCTACTGCAGCCAGTGCAAACCGATCATTTTCTACCGTCCGCCCAAGCTCAAGGCGGTGGACGAGCTGCTGCGCAAGCAGCGGGTGCAGTTGGGCAACCGCGTGGCGGCCTCCACCAAGGAAGGCATCCTCAGCGTCATCAAGGAAGTGCGCAAAGGTGGTGCGGTGGGTATTCCCGCCGACCCGGAACCGGCCGAATCCGCCGGGATCTTCGTGCCCTTCTTCGCCACTCAGGCCCTGACCAGCAAGTTCGTGCCGAACATGCTGGCCGGCGGCAAGGCGGTGGGGGTGTTCCTCCACGCCCTGCGCCTGCCCGATGGCTCGGGCTACAAGGTGATCCTCGAAGCGGCCCCGGACGACATGTACAGCACCGACACCGAAACCTCCTGCGCAGCCATGAGCAAGGTGGTCGAGCGTTATGTCGGGGCGTATCCAAGCCAGTACATGTGGAGCATGAAACGCTTCAAGAAGCGCCCTCCGGGCGAGGCGCGCTGGTACTGACAGCGCTGGCACGATCTGTGGATAACCTTCTTGCAGGCGTTATCCACAGCACACAGAACAAGGGCGCAGAAGATGTCCGAGCACCGCAAGTCGTTTCGCATCAAGATTTCCCACGAGAGCATCGGCGAATGCCTGGGGCAGACGCGCAACCTGTCTGCCAGTGGCGTCTATGTGCAAAGCCCGGTCCTGGCGCAATTGCCCAAGGGCGCGGTGGTCTATGGCCAGGTGCAAGGCTTGCCGGCGGCGGCGCCCAGGGTGCGCATGGAAGTGGTCCAGGCGGACGCGGAAGGGATCGCCCTGCGCTATCTCTGAGCAGGCGCTCAGGCCCCGGCTTGGCGCTCGAGCTTCTTGATGAACACGGTCATTTCCTTTTCCGCTTGCTTGTCGCCATGGCCGCGGGCGGCCTCCAGGCCCTGCTCCCAGGCCTGGCGCGCCCCTTGAAGGTCGCCCTGTCCCTGGCAAGCCTTGCCCAGCAGCTTCCAGGCGGCTGAATACTTGGGATCGAAGGCCACGCAGCGTTGCAGGTGCTCAACGGCCTTGGCGTACTCGGCCTGATCCAGATAACCCTTGCCCAGACCAAAGCGCAGCAGGGCGTTATCCACACCCTTGGCGAGCATTTTTTCCAGGGATTCCAGCATCACCAATACCTCATCTGTAGAAGCCGGCTTGCCGGCGAACGCGCGCTCAAGGGCCCTTTCGCCGGCAAGCCGGCTCCTGCGCGTCAGAAGAAGCTCAGGCCCACGTGGAACAGCTTCTCCACGTCGCGAATGTGCTTTTTATCCACCAGGAACAGGATCACGTGGTCGCCGGCTTCGATCACCGTATCGTCGTGGGCGATCAGCACTTCCTCATCGCGAATGATCGCGCCGATGGTGGTGCCCGGCGGCAGGCCGATGTTCTCGATGGCGCGGCCGATCACCTTGCTCGACTTGGCGTCGCCGTGGGCGATGGCCTCGATGGCTTCCGCCGCGCCACGGCGCAGGGAGTGCACGCTGACGATGTCGCCACGGCGCACGTGGGCCAGCAGGGTGCCGATGGTGGCCAGTTGCGGGCTGATGGCGATGTCGATGTCGCCGCCCTGGATCAGGTCGACGTAGGCCGGGTTGTTGATGATGGTCATGACCTTCTTCGCCCCCAGGCGCTTGGCCAGCAGCGAGGACATGATGTTGGCCTCGTCGTCGTTGGTCAGGGCCAGGAAGATGTCAGCGTCGGCGATGTTCTCTTCCAGCAGCAGGTCGCGGTCCGAGGCGCTGCCCTGCAGCACCACGGTGCTATCCAGGGTGTCGGACAGGTAGCGGCAACGGGCCGGGTTCATCTCGATGATCTTCACCTGGTAGCGGCTTTCGATGGCCTCGGCCAGGCGTTCGCCGATCTGTCCGCCACCGGCGATGACGATGCGCTTGTAGGATTCCTCCAGGCGGCGCATCTCGCTCATCACCGCGCGGATGTGGGCCTTGGCGGCGATGAAGAACACCTCGTCGTCGGCCTCGATCACCGTATCGCCCTTGGGCATGATTGGCCGGTCGCGCCGGAAGATCGCCGCCACCCGGGTGTCGACGTTGGGCATGTGCTCGCGCAGCTGGCGCAGTTGCTGGCCCACCAGCGGACCGCCGTAGTAGGCCTTGACCGCCACCAGTTGCGCCTTGCCTTCGGCGAAGTCGATCACCTGCAGGGCGCCGGGGTGTTCGATCAGGCGCTTGATGTAGTGGGTCACCACTTGCTCGGGGCTGATCAGCACGTCGACCGGGATTGCGTCGTTGTCGAACAGCCCGGCGCGGGTCAGGTAGGCGGATTCGCGCACCCGGGCGATCTTGGTCGGCGTGTTGAACAGGGTGTGGGCGACCTGGCAGGCGATCATGTTGGTTTCGTCGCTGTTGGTCACCGCTACCAGCATGTCGGCGTCGTCGGCTCCGGCTTGGCGCAACACCGTGGGAAAGGAGCCGCGGCCTTGCACGGTGCGGATGTCCAGGCGATCGCCGAGGCCGCGCAGGCGTTCGCCGTCGGTGTCCACCACGGTGATGTCGTTGGCTTCGCTGGCCAGGTGCTCCGCCAGTGTGCCGCCCACTTGCCCGGCGCCGAGGATGATGATCTTCATCCAGTCACTCCCTTAAAACCGTTTAGCCGCGTGCGGCGGCGATCTTGATCAACTTGGCGTAGTAGAAGCCGTCATGGCCGCCCTCTTGCGCCAGCAACTGGCGTCCGTGGGGCTGCTTGAGACCGGCCGCAGGCTGCCCCAGCTGGCCGCCGATGTCCAATTCACGGGCACCCGGGGTACGGCCGAGGAACGCCTCGATGACTTCGGTGTTCTCGGTGGGCAGGGTCGAGCAGGTGGCGTAGAGCAGGATGCCGCCCACTTCCAGGGTCTGCCACAGGGCGTCCAGCAGCTCGCCTTGCAGCTGCGCCAGGGCGGCGATGTCTTCCGGTTGGCGGGTCAGCTTGATGTCCGGGTGGCGACGGATCACCCCGGTGGCCGAGCACGGCGCGTCCAGCAGGATGCGCTGGAACGGCTGGCCGTCCCACCAGGCCTGGGTGTCGCGGCCGTCGGCGGCAATCAGTTGGGCATCGAGCTTCAGGCGGTCGAGGTTCTCCCGCACCCGCACCAGGCGCTTGGCTTCCAGATCCACCGCCACCACACCGCTCAGGGCCGGTTGCACTTCGAGGATATGGCAGGTCTTGCCCCCCGGCGCGCAGCAGGCGTCCAGCACCCGTTGTCCCGGCGCCAGCTCCAGCAGCTCGGCGGCCAGTTGCGCGGCTTCGTCCTGCACGCTGATCCAGCCTTCGGCAAAGCCCGGCAGGCTGCGTACATCGCCAGCTTCGTCGAGGACGATACCGTCCTGGCTGTAGATGCAGGCCTTGGCCGCCACTCCCGCTTCGCTCAGCAGCTTCAGGTAGGCGTCTCGCGAATGGTGCCGGCGATTGACCCGCAGGATCATCGGCGGGTGGGCGTTGTTGGCGGCGCAGATGGCTTCCCAGTGCTCGGGCCAGAAGGCCTTGAGGGATTTTTGCAGCCAGCGCGGGTGGGCGGTACGCACCACCGGGTCGTGTTCCAGCTCGGCCAGCAGCTCCGCGCTTTCACGCTGGGCGCGGCGCAGCACGGCGTTGAGCAGGGCCTTGGCCCAGGGCTTTTTCAGCTTGTCGGCGCAACCCACGGTTTCGCCGATGGCGGCGTGGGCCGGCACTCGGGTGTAGAGCAGTTGATAGAGCCCCACCAGCAGCAGCGCCTCGACATCGGCATCGGCGGCCTTGAATGGCTTCTGCAGCAGCTTGGCCGCCAGCGCCGACAGCCGTGGCTGCCAGCGCGCGGTGCCGAAGGCCAGGTCCTGGGTGAAGCCGCGATCCCGGGCCTCGACCTTGTCCAGCTGGATCGGCAGCGAGCTGTTGAGCGAGGCCTTGCCGTTGAGTACCGCGGTCAGGGCCTTGGCGGCGGCCAGGCGCGGGTTCATTGGCCGTCCGCCGCTTGGCCGAGGACGGTGCCGAGGGCGAACTTCTCGCGGCGGCTGTTGAACAGGTCGCTGAAGTTCAGCGCCTTGCCGCCGGGCAGTTGCAGGCGGGTCAGGCACAGCGCCTGTTCACCGCAGGCGACCAGCAGGCCGTCCTTGCTGGCGCCGAGAATCTCGCCCGGGGCGCCACGGCCGTCGGCCAGGGTCGCGGCCAGGACTTTCAGGGCTTCGCCATTCAAGGTGCTGTGACAGATCGGCCAGGGATTGAAGGCGCGGATCAGGCGTTCCAGTTCCACGGCGGGGCGGTTCCAGTCGATGCGTGCCTCGTCCTTGTTCAGCTTGTGGGCGTAGGTGGCCAGGCTGTCGTCCTGGACTTCGCCTTGCAGGGTGCCGGCGGCCAGGCCTTCGATGGCTTGCAGCACGGCCGGCGGACCCAGCTCGGCCAGGCGGTCGTGCAGGCTGCCGCCGGTGTCTTGGGCGCTGATCGGGGTGCTGACCTTGAGCAGCATCGGCCCGGTGTCCAGGCCGGCTTCCATGCGCATCACGGTCACACCACTGCTTGCATCACCGGCTTCTACGGCGCGCTGGATCGGCGCGGCACCGCGCCAGCGCGGCAGCAGGGAGGCGTGGCTGTTGATGCAGCCCAGGCGCGGAATATCCAGTACCACCTGAGGCAGGATCAGGCCGTAGGCCACCACCACCATCAGGTCCGGCTTGAGCGCCGCCAGTTCGGCCTGGGCCTCGGCGTTGCGCAGGGTCGGCGGTTGCAGCACCGGGATCTGGTGTTCCAGGGCCAACTGCTTGACCGGGCTGGGCATCAGCTTCTGTCCACGTCCGGCCGGGCGGTCCGGCTGGGTGTAGACCGCGACGATCTGATGAGGGCTGTCGAGCAGGGCCTTGAGGTGTTCAGCGGCGAATTCGGGGGTGCCGGCAAAGACGATGCGCATCATGGGTACTCGCTTAGAAAGGGGACGCAGGTAAAACGATCGCGGGCAAGCCCGCTCCTACACAATTTCGCCATTGTAGGAGCGGGCTTGCCCGCGATGCACCACTGGATAAGGAATCAAGCCTGCTGGCGATGCTGCTTTTCCAGCTTCTTCTTGATCCGGTCACGCTTGAGCGTGGACAGGTAATCGACGAACAGCTTGCCGTTGAGGTGGTCGCATTCGTGCTGGATGCACACCGCCAGCAAGCCTTCGGCGATCAGTTCATAGGGCTGGCCGTCGCGGTCCAGGGCCTTGATCTTGACCCGCTGCGGGCGGTCGACGTTTTCATAGAAACCCGGCACCGACAGGCAGCCTTCCTGGTACTGGTCCATCTCGTCGGTCAGGGCTTCGAATTCGGGGTTGATGAACACCCGGGGCTCGCTGCGGTCTTCGGACAGGTCCATGACCACCACGCGTTTGTGCACGTTGACCTGGGTCGCCGCCAGGCCGATGCCTGGGGCCTCATACATTGTTTCAAACATGTCGTCGACCAACTGACGCACTTCGTCGTCCACTACGGCCACTGGCTTGGCGATAGTGCGCAGGCGCGGATCAGGGAATTCGAGGATGTTTAAAATGGCCATAAGCGTAATTGCTACACGTGTGAAGTAAGGGCGGAGTCGGCGTCTGCGCAGGTGCTGGACCTGGGCCGCCGATGCAAAACGTGCTCTGGGAGCGAGCGAGCCGCGCAGGCTCTGGCGTTTTACGCGAGTGCACATAATAAAGGGATTCAGCCCCTGAGGAAATCACTGTTCGCCCTGCTGCTATTGGGCTGGGCTGCCACCGATCGGACCTGCCAGCGGCTGCATCAGGTCCGATTGACGCGCTTGCGGTTGGCTGCACGGGGCGTCGGGCAGAGCTTGGCCGACGTTGGCAGGGTGTCTCCCTGAGGCAGCGGGAAACCTTTCCTCAACAAGTTACCAACAGACTTATCCACAGCTTGTTCCGGCCCTCGCCGGACCGATGACGATCAAGGATGATCCATGTCGCACTCGATTAGTGCCGCCATTTCCCCCGCGGAACTGGAAGCCCGTTTACGTTTGCATGCTCTGCCCGCCTTGGGTGCCATGCGCTTTGGGCGTTTGCTCCAGGCCTTCGGTTCAGCCTCCAAGGCCCTCAGTGCCCCGGCCCGTGCCTGGCACTCGCTGGGGCTGCCGACGGCCTGCACCGATGCCCGACGCAGCGTCGAAGTCCGGGATAGCGCCCGCCGCGCGCTGGCCTGGATAGACAACCAGGCCCAGCATTTGCTGATGTCTGACCAGCCCGACTATCCGCCTCTGCTGGCGCAACTGGAGGATGCGCCACCGCTGTTGTTCGTGGCCGGCGATCCGTCGATTCTTCAACGGCCGCAGTTGGCGCTGGTGGGCAGCCGTCGGGCTTCGCGTCCGGGACTGGACACTGCCGCAGCGTTTTCCCGGAGCCTGGCCGCCGCCGGATTCGTGATCACCAGCGGCTTGGCCCTGGGCATCGATGGCGCTGCGCACCAGGCGGCCTTGGACGTTGCTGGGCATACCGTGGGGGTGCTGGGCACGGGCCTGGAAAATTGTTATCCACAGCGGCATCGAGCTCTGGCCAGGGCGATGATCGACCAGGGCAGCGCGGTGATTTCCGAGTTCCCCCTGGACACCGGCCCGCGTCCGGAGCACTTCCCCCGACGCAACCGGATCATCAGTGGCTTGTCCCTGGGGGTGCTGGTGGTGGAAGCCAGTGTTGCCAGCGGTTCGCTGATCACCGCCCGCCTGGCGGCCGAGCAAGGCCGCGAGGTGTATGCGATCCCAGGTTCTATTCATCACCCCGGTGCCCGGGGTTGTCACCAACTGATCCGTGAGGGCGCGGTGCTGGTGGAAAGCGTGCAGCACATCCTGGAAACCCTGCGAGGCTGGCAACACCTGCCACCGCCCGCTGCGGCGCCGCTGGAGGCCAGTGAACATCCGCTGCTGGCCCTGCTTCAGGCGGCTCCCCACAGCAGCGAGGCCCTGGCGCTTGCCAGCGGCTGGTCCCTGCCACGGGTGCTGGCGGCACTGACCGAGCTGGAAATCGAGGCTCGGGCCGTCAACGAAAACGGCCGCTGGTTTGCGCGTCTGAGCTAGGTTTTATAGGCAGGATCGGTAAACTGCGCACAGCTTTTATCTGGAGATTCGGCAATGGTCAGCAGTTGGCGTGTGCAACAAGCCGCACGAGAGATTCGCGCAGGGGCGGTGATTGCCTACCCAACCGAAGCGGTCTGGGGCCTGGGGTGCGATCCGTGGAACGAAGAGGCGGTGGATCGCCTGCTGGCGATCAAGTCACGCTCGGTGGACAAGGGCCTGATTCTGATCGCCGACAACATCCACCAGTTCGACTTTCTCTTCGAGGATTTCCCCGACACTTGGATCGAGCGCATGTCCAGCACCTGGCCGGGTCCCAACACCTGGCTGGTGCCCCATCAGAACCTGCTGCCGGAGTGGGTCACCGGGGTGCATGACACGGTGGCGTTGCGGGTTAGCGACCATCCGCTGGTGCGCGAACTGTGTGCGTTGGTGGGGCCGCTGATTTCCACCTCGGCCAATCCCCAGGGGCGGCCGGCGGCGCGCACGCGGTTGCGCATCGAGCAGTACTTCCGCGGGCAACTGGACCTGGTGCTCACCGGCAGCCTGGGCGGGCGCAAGAACCCGAGCCTGATCCGCGATCTGGCCACCGGCAGGGTGGTGCGGCCTTCCTGATGCGCTGCGCCGGCCAGCCGGCTCCTACGATGATCTGTAGGAGCCGGCTGGCCGGCGAAGGCGCTCAAGGCAACAGCACGGTCGAGCCAGTGGTGCGCCGCGCCGACAGCTCGATATGGGCCTTGGCGGCATCCGCCAGGGCGAAGCGCTGGCCGATCTCGATCTTCAACTTGCCGCTGGCGATCATGCCGAACAGATCGTCGGCCATGCGCTGCAGGTTTTCGGCATTGTTGGCGTAGCTGGCCAGGGTTGGGCGGGTGACATACAGCGAGCCCTTGGCCGAGAGAATCCCCAGGTTCACCCCGTCCACCGCGCCCGAGGCGTTGCCGAAGCTGACCATCAGCCCGCGGGGTGCCAGGCAATCCAGGGAGGTCAGCCAGGTGTCCTTGCCCACGCCGTCGTAGACCACCGGGCACTTCTTGCCATCGGTCAGTTCCAGCACTCGCTGGGCCACGTCTTCATGGCTGTAGTCGATGGTTTCCCAGGCGCCCAGGGCCTTGGCGATGGCGGCCTTTTCCGGCGAGCTGACGGTGCCGATCAGTTTCACCCCCAGGGCCTTGGCCCACTGGCAGGCCAGGGAGCCGACGCCGCCGGCGGCCGCGTGAAACAGTACGGTTTCGCCACCCTTGAGTTCGTAGGTCTGGCGCAGCAGGTACTGCACGGTCAGGCCCTTGAGCATCACCCCGGCCGCCTGTTCGAAGCTGATGGCGTCCGGCAGGTGCACCAGGTTGGCTTCGGGCAGCACGTGCACATCGCTGTAGGCGCCCAGCGGGCCGCTGCCATAGGCCACCCGATCGCCGACCTTGAAGCGGGTCACCGCGCTGCCCACGGCTTCCACGACCCCGGCCCCCTCGGCGCCCAGGCCCGACGGCAGCGACGGCGGTGCGTACAGGCCGCTGCGGAAATAGGTATCGATGAAGTTCAGGCCGATGGCCTGGTTGCTGACGCGAACCTGCTGCGGACCCGGTTCGGCGGGCTGGTAATCCACATACTCGAGCACTTCGGGGCCGCCATGGGCGCGAAACTGTATACGTTTGGCCATCTGCACTCACTCCTTGGTCGTCGCGTGAAAGGGCTCTATCGGACTCCTCTGCTTGACCTTCGTCAACTGCGAGTGGACACAGTGCGGTGTTATGCTACGCGCCCATTTGCGCCGGCGCAGGTTTCATCCCTGGCGCCGCCCAGCTTTGCCCGATTCAAGGTGATGCCATGACTACCCGCACCGAGGCCGTGAAAGCCTACCTGCTCGACCTGCAAGATCGTATCTGCACTGCCCTGGAAACCGAAGACGGCGGCGCGCGCTTCATCGAGGATGCCTGGACACGGCCTGCCGGCGGTGGCGGACGCACCCGGGTGATCGGTGGCGGTGCAGTGATCGAAAAGGGCGGGGTCAACTTCTCCCACGTGTTCGGCAGTGGCCTGCCGCCTTCGGCCAGCGCCCATCGTCCGGAACTGGCCGGCCGCGGGTTCGAGGCCCTGGGTGTGTCCCTGGTGATCCACCCGCACAACCCTCATGTGCCGACCTCCCACGCCAACGTGCGTTTCTTCATTGCCGAGAAGGAAGGTGAAGAACCGGTCTGGTGGTTCGGCGGTGGCTTCGACCTGACCCCCTACTACGGCAATGAAGAAGACTGCGTGCACTGGCACCGGGTCGCCGAACGCGCCTGCGCGCCTTTCGGCCCGGATGTCTACTCGCGCTACAAGGCCTGGTGCGACAGCTACTTCCACATCAAGCACCGCAACGAGCCCCGGGGCATCGGCGGTCTGTTCTTCGACGACTTGAACGAGTGGGACTTCGACACCTGCTTCGCCTTCATGCGCGCCATCGGCGATGCCTATATCGAGGCTTACCTGCCCATCGTCCAGCGCCGCAAGGCCGCCGCCTACACCGAGCAGCAGCGCGAGTTCCAGGAATTCCGCCGTGGCCGCTACGTGGAGTTCAACCTGGTCTACGACCGTGGCACCCTGTTCGGCCTGCAATCGGGCGGGCGTACCGAGTCGATCCTCATGTCGCTGCCGCCGCAAGTGCGCTGGGGCTACGACTGGAAGGCCGAGCCGGGCACCGAAGAGGCGCGCCTGACCGAGTATTTCCTGCAGGACCGCGACTGGCTGGCGGCCAGCCACTAACCCACCCCCACCGTGTAGGAGCCGGCTTGCCGGCGAAACGGCCTTCAAGGCGGACGCGGCTCCTACCCGTGTGTGTTGAGCAAATGGGATGAGAGATGGACCAGTACGTTGTCTTTGGTAATCCGATCGGCCACAGCAAATCGCCGCTGATCCATCGGCTGTTCGCCCAGCAGACCGGCCAGCAGCTGGAATACAACACCCTGCTGGCGCCCCTGGACGATTTCGTCGGCGCCGCTCGGCGTTTCTTCGCCGAGGGCCGCGGGGCCAACGTCACCGTGCCGTTCAAGGAAGACGCTTATCGCCTGTGCGACAGCCTGACCGAGCGCGCACAGCGTGCCGGTGCGGTGAACACCCTGAGCAAGCAGGCCGACGGCAGGTTGCTGGGGGACAACACCGACGGCGCCGGACTGGTGCGCGACCTGACGGTCAACGCCGGGGTCAGCCTCAAGGGCAAACGCATCCTCCTCCTGGGAGCCGGGGGCGCCGTGCGCGGGGCCCTGGAGCCTTTGCTGGCGCAGCAGCCGGCCTCGGTGGTGATCGCCAACCGCACCGTGGAAAAAGCCGAGCGGCTGGCGGAGCTCTTTGCCGACCTGGGCCCGGTGTCGGCCAGTGGTTTCGACTGGCTGCAGGAGTCGGTGGACCTGATCATCAATGCCACTTCCGCCAGCCTGTCGGGCGAATTGCCGCCGATTGCCGGCAGCCTGATCGAGCCGGGCCAGACGGTGTGCTACGACATGATGTACGGCAAGGAACCGACGCCGTTCTGCCGCTGGGCCAGTGATCACCGGGCGGCGCTGGTGCTCGATGGCCTGGGCATGCTGGCCGAGCAGGCGGCGGAAGCCTTCTTCCTGTGGCGTGGCGTGCGTCCGGACAGCGCCCCGGTACTGGCCGAACTGCGCCGCCAGCTGGCGCAGTAACCCACCCCCCTGTAGGAGCTGGCTTGCCAGCGAAGGTAGCCTCAAGACTGGCGCCAGGTCCAAGGGCCTGTTCGCCGGCAAGCCGGCTCCTACGGATGGGGTTCAGTCTTCGAAGTGGATCGGGCAGTGCTCCGCGCCTTCGAGCTTGATCAATTCCTCTTTCACCGCCTGCCGCGCCCGGCGCAGGGTCAGGCTGCGCTCCTGGCGTTTGAGCCGGCGGGCTTCCTGATGCAGCATCGCCACCCCTGAATAGTCGATGAAGTTGATCTGCCGGGCGTCGATCACCAGCCTGGGCGCGTGGCAGCGTTGCATGCGCACCTGCAGGTAATGGCTGGCGCCGAAGAAGATCGAGCCGCCGACCCGCAGGATGTCCGCATCGCCCTCGCTGGACTGCTGCACCCGTGGTTGCGAAGTGCGCTTGAGGTAAAAGAACAGCGACGCCAGGACCCCGGCATAGATCGCGGTCTGCAGCTCCAGGAGCAAGGTGGCGACGCAGGTCAGGCTCATCACCAGGAATTCGGCGCGGCTGACCCGGAACAGGTCACGGATGCCCCGATGATCCACCAGCCCCCAGCAGATCAGCAGGATGCTGCCGGCCATGGCCGGAATCGGGATGTGGGCGATCAACCCGGCGCCGACTACCGCGAACAGCGCCACCCACAGCGCCGAGAACACCCCGGCCAGGGGCGAGCGGGCACCGGCTTCGTAGCTCAGGCCCGAGCGGGTGAAGGAACCGGAGGACAGGTAGCCGGAAAAAAACGCCCCGACCATGTTCGACAGGCCCTGGGCGCGGACTTCCTGGTTGGCGTCGAGCAGTTGTTCCGAGCGTATCGACAGCGAGCGGGCAATCGACAGGCTGGTGACCAGCCCCAGCATGCCCACCGCCACGGCACTGGGCAGCAGCCGCAGGATCAGCTCCAGATCCAGTGGCAGCGGGCTCAAGGGCGGCAGGCGGCCGACAAAGGCGCTGACCAGCTTGACCTGGCCGAACAGCCCCGGCAGCAGCCACACCAGCAGGGCACTGAGCACCAGGCTGAGCAGCAGGCCCGGCCCGCGTGGCGCCAGCAGCTTCAGGCCCAGCCCTATCCCCAGGCTGCCGAGCCCCAGCAGCAGCGACGGCCGGTCCACGGCGTCCAGGTGCTCCAGCAACTGGCTCAGGCTGCCCAGAGCGGTGGTCTGGCTCGGCAGTTCCAGGCCCAGCAGGTTGGGCAACTGCCCCAGGGCGATCACCACGGCCGCGCCAAGGGTGAAGCCCAGCACCACCGAGTGCGAGACGAAGTTCACCAGCGCCCCGAAACGCAGCAGCCCCAGCAGCCACTGGAAGACCCCGGCCAGCAGGGTCAGCAGCAGGATCAGGGTGATGTAGTCCTCGGACGCCGGCACCGCCAGGGGGCTGACACTGGCATACAGCACGATGGAAATCGCCGCCGTCGGGCCGCAGATCAGGTGCCAGGACGAGCCCCAGAGGCAGGCCACCAGCACCGGGACTATGGCCGCGTACAGCCCGTACTCCGGCGGCAGGCCGGCAATCAGCGCATAGGCGATCGATTGCGGCAGGGCGAGGATCGCGCCACTGAGCCCCACCAGCAGATCACGACCGACGCTGGCGCGGGTCTGCTGCGGCAGCCAGGCGAGAAAAGGCAGGAGTGAATGGCGGTTGGGCCAGGCCATGGTTGCTCACGGATGGGTTGATTCGAGGGGGCCAGGGTAAAGCATTGTCCGGCCTCGGGCATGTGCCGAGGCTGGCCCCTCATCCCGTAGGAGCCGGCTTGCCGGCGAATGGCCGAAGCACCTCGGGCTTACAACTTGCCCTTCACCGCCGCCAGGGCCTCTTGGTCATCAATGGTCCGCACCCCTTCCAGCCACTGTTCCAGCACCGCCGGGTTGGCCTTGATCCAGGCCTTGGCGGCCTCGGCGTTGCTGACCTTGTTGTTCACCACCTCGGCCATGATGGCGTTCTCCATGTCCTGGGTGAAACGCAGGTTGCCCAGGAGCTTGCCGACATTCGGGCAGGCCTGTGCATAACCCTTGCGGGTCAGGGTGTAGACGCTGCCGCTGGCGCCGAAGTACTGCTCGCCGCCGGTGAGGTAACGCATGTTCAACTGCACGTTCATCGGGTGCGGGGTCCAGCCGAGGAAGGTCACGAAGCGTTGCTTTCTGGTGGCCCGGGTCACTTCGGCAAGCATCGCCTGTTCGCTGGACTCGATCAGCTTCCACTGGCCGAGATTGAACTGGTTGTGCTTGATGATCTCCTGCAGCGACAGGTTGGCCGGGGCACCGGAGCCGATGCCGTAGATCTTCTTGTCGAACTTGTCGGCGAAGGTGTTCAGGTCGGCGAAATCATGCACCCCGGCGTTCCACACGTAGTCCGGAACCGCCAGGGTGAACTCGGTGCCTTCCAGGTTCTTCGCCAGTTGGATGACCTCGCCATTGGCCACGAACTTGTCGTAGAAACCCTGTTGCGCCGGCATCCAGTTGCCCAGGAACACATCCACCTGGCCGTCCTTGAGGCCGCCGTAGGTAATCGGCACCGCCAGGGTGTCGATCTTGGTCTTGTAGCCCATGCCCTCCAGCAGAAAGCTGGCAATGGCATTGGTGGCGGCGATGTCGCTCCAGCCCGGATCGGCCAGCTTCACGGTTGCGCACGAGTCGGCCCAGGCGGCCGTGCTGCCCAGAGCCAGGAGCCCGAACGCCAGCGCTGTGGATAACTTTTTCATGCTCTTCCCCTTGGATTATTGGTTTTGGCAGGGTTGTGGATAACGCGCCTTGCGCTCCAGATCGTCGAGGTCGATGTGGTTGCGCATGTACTGCGCGCTGGCGTCGACCAGTGGCTGGTGATCCCAGCTCTTGCGCGTGCCCCGGTTCAGGGCGTCGGCCACCAGACGGCGGCGGCGCTGGCTGGCCAGGACCTGTTGGTGAATGAGCGGGATGTCCCACTTGGCCCGGGCCTCGGCGAGGAAGGCGTCGAACAGCGTTCGGTGCTCGGCCGAGCGGCTGAGGTCGATACGCTCTTGCGGGTCGTTGGCGACATCGAAGAGCAGGCAGGGGTCGTCTTCGCTGTAGATGAATTTGTAGGCGCCCCGGCGAATCATCATCAGCGGGCTGACAGTGCCTTCGGCCATGTATTCGCCGAACACTTCGTCGTGGCCGCCCTGCCCCAGCAGATGGGGGACCAGGGAGCGGCCGTCCAGGGGCAGGTTGGGCTCCACACGGCCGCCGGCCAGTTCCACCAGGGTCGGCAGCAGGTCGGCGGTGGACACCGCGGCGCCGACCCGCCCGGCGGCGAACTGCCCTGGCGCGCAGATCAGCAGCGGCACCCGGGCGGCCATTTCGAACCAGTGCATTTTGTACCAGAGGCCACGCTCGCCAAGCATGTCGCCGTGGTCGCCGGAAAACACGATCAGGGTGTCGTCCGCCAGCCCGGTGTCTTCCAGGGTCTGCAGCAGCTTGCCGACGTTGCTGTCGATGTAGCTGCAGGCGCCGAAATAGGCCCGCCGCGCGTCGCGGATCTTATCCACAGGCAGCGGCTTGTCCCACAGGTCATAGACCTTGAGCAGGCGCTGGGAGTGCGGGTCCAGCTCGCTCTGCGGCGGGGTCTGGGGCAGTGGGATGTCGTCGTCGCGGTACAGGTCCCAGAACGCCTTGGGAATGGTGTAGGGATCGTGGGGGTGGGTCATGGACACGGTCAGGCAGAACGGCTGGTCGCCGCCTGCGCGAACGTGGTCGAACAGGTATTGCCGGGCCTTGAATACCACCTCCTCATCGAAATCCAGCTGGTTGGTGCGCACGCAAGGGCCGGCCTGCAGCACCGAGGACATGTTGTGGTACCAGCTGGGGCGCACTTGGGGCTCATCCCAGTTGACTGCCCAGCCGTAGTCGGCGGGGTAGATGTCGGTGGTCAGGCGCTCTTCGTAGCCGTGCAACTGGTCCGGGCCGCAGAAGTGCATCTTGCCCGACAGCGCGGTGCGGTAGCCCAGGCGCCGCAGGTAGTGGGCGTAGGTGGGCACGTCGGCGGGAAAGTCCGCGGCGTTGTCGTAGGCGCCGATCTTGCTCGGCAACTGGCCGCTGACCAGGGTGAAGCGCGAAGGCGCGCACAGTGGGCTGTTGCAGTAGGCGGCGTCGAACACCACGCCCCGGGCGGCCAGGCGGCTGAGGTGCGGTAGCTGGATCGGCGATGGCCCGTAGAACGGCAGCAAGGGCGCCGCCATCTGGTCGGCCATGATGAAAAGAATGTTCTTGCGCTTCATGTGTTCGCGGCATTCCATAGTCGACGGTTATGCGAAAGTGCTGCGATCGAGCATGGATTCCATGTCTTTTGCGGTAAAGCCCATGTGCGGCAATGACTAGGATAAGTACAACTTATGTATGAAAGCCTTGGTGACCTGTCCCTGGACCTGCTTCGGGTGTTTGAAGCGGCCGCGCGTCTGCGCAGCTTCACCGCGGCGGCGGTGGAACTGGGCACTACCCAGCCGGCCATCAGCCAGCAGATCAAGCGTCTGGAAGAGCAGTTGCAGGTGCGCCTGTTCGACCGCATCTACCGCGGCATCGAGTTGACCGAGTCCGGCGTGCTGTTGCTGGAACAGGTGCAGGCCGGCCTGCAGAGCATCGATGCCGGCCTCACTGCCCTGGCCCGGCAGCATCAGCATGAGGTGTTGCAAGTGGCCACGGATTTCGCCTTCGCCGCCTATTGGCTGATGCCGCGCCTGCATCGCTTCCATGCGGCCAACCCCCAGGTGGACGTCAGCCTGGTGACCAGCGAGCGCAGCCACAGCATGTTGCGCAGCGATATCGATGTGGCCGTGCTGTTTGGCGACGGCCGTTTCAAACATGGCGAAAGCCGCTGGTTGTTCAGCGAGGAAGTGTTCCCGGTGTGCAGCCCGCTGCTGCTCAAGGAGCGCCTGGCGCCCCTGCCCGCCCATGCCCTGCTGGAGATGCCGCTGCTGCACCTGCGGGGGGAAAACGCCAGTCACTGGTTCGACTGGAGCGGGGTGTTCCGCGAACTGGGCCTGGCAGGCGCCCCGCCCCCCGGGCAATTGCGTTTCGACAATTACACCCTGCTGATCCAGGCGGCCATCGGCGGCCAGGGGGTGGCCATCGGTTGGCGTCATCTGGTGGACGATCTGTTGGCACAGGGGCTGTTGTGCCGACCGATCGCCCAGAGCGCGCTGTCCGCCTACGGCTATTACGTGGTGCTGCCGCCGCGCAAGCGGCGTGGGCCGTTGATCCAGCGCTTCGTCGACTGGCTGATGGCCGAGCAGGCCGGCAGTGCCCAGTCCCTCAGGGGGCTGGCGTTGCCGTCCATTGCCCTGTAGGCGGCGCCTTGAACAGGCTCCACAGGGACAGCGCGCCGTTGCCCAGGCACACCAGCGCCAGCGATACCACGGCGAGGAAGGCCAGGTATTCCCAGCCACCCCCCGGGCTGGTGTAGATCCAGCCGTGGGCGCCGTGGACGAAGACGATCGCCCCTAGCAGCATCGGCATCAGCCCCAGGGCGATCCAGCGCACGCCGACCCCGAAGATCAGCAGCAAGCCGCCCACCAGTTCGGCGCACACCGCCGGGTAGGTCAGCCACTCGGGCATGCCGGTGGCGCTGAACAGCTTGAGGGTGCCCGGCCAGCCCAGGACCAGGATCTTGAACAGGGCGTGGGCGATGTACATGGCGCCCAGGGCCAGGCGCAGCAACAGGGCGGCCCATTGTTCCGGTGCCCGGAGCGGCGAGCTGATTGAGAGTGCAGGCATATGACAAGTCCTTGTGAGGTGGAAGGTGCGGGTTGAGTACTGAATGTCCAGCGGTCAAACGATGGCCACCGAGGCGCCGACCAGTAGCAGCACGCCGATGTGGACGTTGCTGCGAAACAGCTGGTTGCAGGGCTCCGGGTGGTCCGGACTGAAGAGGCTGAGCTGGTAGGCCAGGGACAGGGCGATCGGCAGCAGCAGGATGAAAAAGCCCGGGTTGGCGCCGGCCAGCAGGCCCGCGCCGCACCAGCACAGCAGGGTCATGGCGTAGAACCCGGCGATCCAGGTCCTGCCCCGTCCGGCGAACAGCGTGGCGGTGGAGCGCAGGCCCATTTTCAGGTCGTCCTCACGGTCGCTGTAGGCATAGAGGGTGTCGTAGCCCAACTGCCAGAACAGGCAGCCCAGCCACAGCGCCAGCGCCTCGGGTTGCAGGCTGCCAGTGGTTTCCACGCTGGCCATGAGCACGCCCCAGTTGAACACCGCGCCGAGAAACGCCTGGGGCCAGTGGGTAAAGCGCTTGAGTAGCGGGTAGACCAGGGTCAGGGGCACGCAGCCCAGGGCCAGCAGCACCGTCAGGGGGTGCAGGAACAGCAGCAGCCCCGCGGCCAGCAGCAATTGCAGCGCCAGGCAGGCCAAGGCCTGTCTCTGGCTGAGTGAGCCGTTGGCCAGGGGCCGCTGGCGGGTGCGGTTGACCTGGGCGTCGAAGCGCCGGTCGAAGATGTCGTTGATGCTGCAACCGGCACTGCGCATCAGCAAGGCGCCGAGGGCGAACACCAGCACGGTGCCGACCGGGGGAATGCGCCCGGCGCAGAGGATCAGCGCGGCCAGCGCCGGCAGCAGGGTCAGCCAGGTGCCGACGGGCCGGTCCAGGCGCATCAGGCGGGCGTAGGCCTGCCAGGATCGCGGCAGGCGGGTCGCGACCCAGTCATGGGCGCGGATGTCATTGAGGTCGGGGCTTGCGGGCATCTTCGGTCCCTGAAGGTAAGCACGGTGTCGATCACAACCAAGCGCTTTCAAGTGTTCAAAAAACACTCAGGCCGGTGGCGGTCACTGAACGTCGGGCAAGCCGCTGCCGTGATCGCACGGGTTGATTTTCAGTGCCATCTGCTTGCTGGTCGGATGCGTTAAAGTTGCCCGCGCCTGCCCCTCGGGGCAAGGGAACAATCCGCAATAGCCTCCTGCAGGATCTGCAATATGCTCCGTGATGAAGTGCCCCGCGTCCCGCGTATCGACCTCAACCTGCTGCGGGTTTTCGATGCGGTCTATGAGGACCGCAGCATCCTCCTGGCCAGCAAGCGCCTGCATCTGAGCCAGTCGGCGGTGAGCCATGCGCTGACCCGGCTGCGTGAGTCCTTGCAGGACGAACTGTTTATCCGCACGGCCAGGGGCATGCAGCCTTCGGCCCGGGCCGAAGCCATCGCCGGTCCGCTGCGCGAGGCGCTGTTGACCATCCAGCGTACGGTCGGGGTGGAGGCCTTCGATCCTGCTCGGGCCACGCGCACCTTCACCCTGGCGATCAACGATTACCTGAGCTCGGTGCTGCTGGCGCCTTTGTTGCGGCGCCTGGCGCAGCAGGCCCCGGGGGTGGACCTGGTGGTGCGTCCGGTGACCCGCCTGGACCTGGCCGAGCAGATCGATGTCGGCCGCATCGATCTGGCCCTCGGGGTATTCGCCGAACTGCCGCGACGAGTGCACAGCACCTGCCTCTGGCAGCAGCAGGACGTGCTGCTGATGGACCCCGGGCATCCCTTGTTGAAATTGCCCGAAGTGACCCTGGAGGCGCTGGCCGATTGTCCATTGATCACCCTCTCGGTTGGGGGCCAGGAGGAAGGCGCGGTGAACGGCTACATTCTCGAACGGGGCCTTGCCCGGCAGTCGGAGATGTTCGATCGCCAGCGTCTGGAGCAGGCCTTCGCCAGCATCGGTCGGCAGCCGCGTTACCAGCTCACCCTGCCCCATTCCCTGGTGCTGCCGGAACTGCTGGCGCAGTCACCGCTGGTGGCAATTGTGCCGGGGCCGCTGGCCCGGGCCTTCGAGCGACGTTTCGCGCTGTGTCCACGGGCCTTGCCCCTGGCGCTGGAAGCCGCGCCGTTGATGGCGATCTGGCATGGGCGCAACAGTGCCGACCCGGCCCATGCCTGGTTGCGCCAGCAATTGCTGGAGGTGGCGGCGACGCTGTCGGCCGAGTCACATTGAACGGCTGCCATGAAGGCCTGTATCGGTCTGCATGGCGCCTGCGCAGGGGCCTTGGGCCTGAATCATTTCGTGAGGTTTTTGCATGCATCGGATCAAGGGTTATCACGCCCACGTCTACTTCGACGCCAGTACCATCGATCAAGCCCGGGCCCTGTGCGAGCAGGCGGCGCAACGGTTCCCGCTGAAGATGGGCCGGGTTCATGAACGTCCCGTGGGGCCGCATCCGGACTGGAGCTGCCAGCTGGCCTTCAAGCCTGCGCTGTTCGCCGAGCTGGTGCCCTGGCTGATGCTCAATCGCCAGGGCCTGGTGGTGCTGGTGCACCCGATCACCGGCAGCGACCTGCGCGATCATCGCGATTACCCGATGTGGATGGGCGAGGCCCGGCCGCTGGATCTCTCGGACCTCAGCGACGGGTCTGTGGATTACCAGCTCTAGGCCTCAGCACAGGGCCTGCAGCACCTCTTCGGCGGCGCGTTCGCCGGCGCGCACCGCGCCTTCAAGGTAACCGCACCAGCGCTCGGCGGTTTCGCAACCGGCCCAGTGCAGGGTGCCCAGCGCCGGCCGCAGGTGCTGGCCATGCCGGCTGAGCACCCCGGGCTTGAGTGCGCTGACGCAGCCGGCGCTCCAGGCTTCCCGCGACCAGTCCTGCTCGACATAGCCGAGCGGGTGGCGCGCCGCTTCGCCGAACAGCGCCGCCAGTTCCTCCAGCACCCGGGCACGGCGCTGCTGCGGCTGGTCGCGCAGAACCTGCGGGTCGACGAAGGCCAGCAACACCCCGCCCCGGGACGGGTCGCCCGTACTGTCGAAGGTGACCTGGACCAGGCCCTGGTCATTGCTGCTGGCGCCGCTGAGCCCGGCTTCGCGCCAGAACGGCCGTGAATAGTGCAGGTGCACTTTCATGCCGCTGTAGCCGCTCCAGTTTTCCTGCAGGGCCTGGCGTCCTGCTGGCAAGGGTGGCGAGAACTCGATCCGGCGAACATCGGCCGGCATCATCGCCACTATCGCGCGGCGGGCATGGATCAGGCCCTGGCTGCTGCGCAGGGCCAGCGACTGGTCATCGCGGGTGACGATGCGCTGCACCGGGCAGTTCAGGCGCAGTTGGCCGTCCAGCTGTTCGGCCAGCCGCAGGGAAAGCGCCTGTGCCCCACCTTGCAGACGATATTGCTGGGCCTGTTCATCAAGGGCTTCGAAGCCGCCGGCAGAAGCCAGGTAGAACAGCAGCCAGAGCAGCGATACCTTCTCCGGCTCGGTGCTCAGGGTGGTGCCTATGGTGCTGGCAACGGCTTCCCGGGCGGCCTCGCTCAAGCCCTCGCGGTCCATCCAGGCGGCGACGCTCAGGGCGTCCAGAGCTGCGGCGTCGGCGGCCAGCCAGGGCGCGCGGGTCGGCACCCGGTCGGCCATGGCCTCCAGGCGCCGTTGCACCTGCTGGCGCTGGCGCCGTGCCTCGGCGTCGTCCCGTGGGCCGCCGCCCGGCAGCAGCGGGTCGCCAGTGTCGTATTGCTCCAGTAGCGGAATATCCAGCTCTCGGGCCAGTTCCAGCACCCGGCGCTGGCTGCCGCCGATCCACTGGCCGCCGCCATCCACCCACAGGTTGTCGGCAATGGCCTGGTTCCAGGTGCGGCCGCCAACCCGGTCGCGGGCTTCCAGGACCAGCACCCGCAGGCCCGCGTCCTGCAGGGCCCGGGCGGCCACCAGCCCGGACAGGCCGGCGCCGACCACGGCTACGTCGACTTTCGCCAGCCATGGGCCGCCCGGTACACCGGCAGCGCCAGGCTGATCGTGATGGGCAGCCAGCAGCTGCCGAGGAAAACCTACAGGATTCATCAGTTGATAGCGCATGTTACCTCCACTTGGTAACCAAGTTGCCACGGCCAAAAAAAGACCGCATCCAGCGGTCGGGGGTGAAGGGTTCAGCCTCGGGAAGTGCGCACCGAAGCCAGGTAATAGGGCAAGGGGTCCTGCCGGCTCGACAGTTGCCTGGCCAGGGTCAGGTAGAACCAGCGCACGGTCTGGGGCTCGTCTTCCTGCGGTTGGGCCTTGTCGCTCCAGCGTTGCCAGAGGGCCATCTCCATTTGCAGGATGCGATTCTTCCCGGCCGCGGTTACGGCCTGCCAGAAGCGCTGGCTCAATTGTTCGGCCTGTTGTGCATCCAGGTCATCGGGATAGGCCTCCACCAACTGCAGCAGGCGTTGGCGCTGCTGGTCGCTGGCGTGGCGCGCGGCGGCTTCGAGCAACCCGGTGGCATAGAGTTCCTGGTACTCGGCCAGGTCCTGCAGCAGGTTGCGCGCGGCGTCCGATTGCAGTTTGTCGGCATGGCGCAGCAGCAGTTCCAGCACCCGGGCGTCGGCCCTGGCCGGATCGAGCACCTTGCTCGCACCGCCCTGGCGGACCTCCACCAGGCCCAGGTCCTTGAGCTTGTGCACCGCCTGGCGCACGGTGATCCGCGAAACGCCGTAGCGCTCGGCCAGCAGGCGTTCGGCGGGCAGCGCCTCACCCGGGGCCAGCAGGCCGTCGAAGATTTCCACGAACAGGCCTTGCAGCGCGGCATCGCTGGCGTGTTCGGGAGCAGGTGTCGGGGAGTCGTCGAGAGTGTTCATGGGTGGAAAATCTACTTGGTTACCAAGTTAAGTCAAGGTCATTCCCAAGCATTTTTCCACCCGGTGTCGGTGCTGGGGGCGGGGCCCCCAGGCCTCGCGCGGCGTCAGTAGAGCACGCCGTCGAGAATTTCGTAGACGATGCCGGTGCCCACGGCCATCAGGAAGATGTCGCCGCCCATGCGTCGCCATTCATAGCCCGGGTACACCGGCAGGCGTGACAGCGCGCGTCCATCCAGGCGTTCGCCATAGTAACCGCGGGGCAAGGGTTGGCCGCGCACCAGGCGGATGCCGGGAGGTGGAGGTGCGCCCCGCACGAAGTAGCCGCGATTGTCGTGGATGGTCTGGCGTACCGGGCCGAAATCCCGTGGTGGGCCACCGCGCCGGTCGTTGTCCGGGCCGCGGTGTTCGTTGCCACGATTGTCCCAATGGCCCGGCGGTGGTCCTCCGCGATCATCCCCGCGGCCATGGTCGCCGCGTTCGTCGGCCATCACGTGCAGCAACGGGCTGGCGCCGAGCATCAGCACCACGGCACCGGCAATCAGACGTTTGGGCATTTTCATCAGGCATTCCTCGCAGCACAAACAGCAAAAAGGGTTTCAGAACAGCGGTTCTGAAACCCTCGGTCTTGCCTGTTTAGTCTGCATCCAGAGGCGCTAATTCCTCTGTATCAGGAACTTTACCCTCAGCTGACGCGGGCCTGACGCACGCCTTCGGCCAGAGCCGCGCACAGGCTCAGGACACCGTCCACCGCTTGCGCGGAAGATTGGGCATTGGCGATGTGATCGATCAGCGCCGAACCCACCACCACGCCGTCTGCCAGACGGGCGATGGCCGCGGCCTGCTCCGGGGTGCGGATGCCGAAACCGATGCTGATCGGCAGGTCGGTGTGGCGACGCAAGCGGGCCACGGCCTCTTCCACGTGTTCCAGGGTCGCGGCGCCGGCACCGGTCACTCCGGCTACCGAGACGTAGTAGACAAAGCCGGAGCTGCCGTCGAGCACCTTCGGCAGGCGCGCGTCGTCGGTGGTCGGCGTGGTCAGGCGGATGAAGTCGATGCCGGCGGCCTGGGCCGGGTCGCACAGCTCGCTGTTATGTTCCGGCGGCATGTCCACCACGATCAGGCCATCTACCCCGGCGGCCTTGGCGTCGGCAATGAAGCGCGCCACGCCGTAGTGGTGGATCGGGTTGAAGTAGCCCATCAGCACCAGCGGCGTGTCGCTGTTGCCGGCGCGGAACTCGCGGACCATCTGCAGGGTTTTCGCCAGGTTTTGCTTGGCGCCAAGGGCACGGATGTTGGCCAGCTGGATCGCCGGGCCGTCGGCCATCGGGTCGGTGAAGGGCATGCCCAGCTCGATCACGTCGGCGCCGGCCGCGGGCAGGCCCTTGAGGATTTCCAGGGAGGTGTCGTAGTTCGGATCGCCGGCGGTGACGAAGGTCACCAGGGCCGCGCGGTTCTGTTCCTTCAGCTCGGCAAAGCGGGTTTGCAGGCGGCTCATCAGTATTTCTCCTGCTGGGACTGTTGCATGTGGTGCATGACGGTTTGCATGTCTTTGTCGCCACGACCCGAGAGGTTGACCACCATCAGGTGATCCTTGGGCAGGGTCGGCGCGCGCTTGAACACTTCGGCCAGGGCGTGGGCGCTTTCCAGGGCCGGGATGATGCCTTCCAGGCGGCAGCACTGGTGGAACGCGGCCAGGGCTTCGTCGTCGGTCACCGAGGTGTATTCGACGCGGCCGATATCGTGCAACCAGGCGTGTTCCGGGCCGATGCCGGGGTAGTCGAGGCCGGCGGAAATCGAGTGGGCGTCGATGATCTGGCCATCGTCGTCCTGCAGCAGGAAGGTGCGGTTGCCGTGCAGCACGCCGGGTACGCCGCCGTTGAGGCTGGCGGCGTGCTTGCCGGTCTCGATGCCGTAGCCGGCGGCTTCGACGCCGATGATCTGTACGCCTTTGTCGTCAAGGAACGGGTGGAACAGGCCCATGGCGTTGGAGCCGCCGCCGATGCACGCCACCAGGCTGTCCGGCAGGCGGCCTTCCTGGGCTTGCATCTGCTCGCGGGTTTCCTTGCCGATCACCGCCTGGAAGTCGCGGACCATGGCCGGGTACGGGTGCGGGCCGGCCACGGTGCCGATCAGGTAGAAGGTGCTGTCGACATTGGTCACCCAGTCGCGCAGGGCTTCGTTCATGGCGTCCTTGAGGGTACCGGTGCCGGCCACTACCGGGATCACTTCGGCGCCCAAAAGCTTCATGCGGAACACGTTGGCCTGCTGGCGCTCGATGTCGGTCGTGCCCATGTAGATCACGCATTGCAGGCCAAAACGTGCGGCCACGGTGGCGGTGGCCACGCCGTGCATGCCGGCGCCGGTTTCGGCGATGATGCGTTTCTTGCCCATGCGCCGGGCCAGGAGGATCTGGCCGATGCAGTTGTTGATCTTGTGCGCGCCGGTGTGGTTCAGCTCTTCGCGCTTGAGGTAGATCTTGGCGCCACCGCAGTGCTCGGTCAGGCGTTCAGCGAAGTACAGCGGGCTTGGGCGGCCGACGTAGTCGCGCTGGAAGTAGGCCAGCTCCTTGAGGAACTCGGGATCTTCCTTGGCTTTTTCGTACTCGCGGGCCAGGTCGAGGATCAGCGGCATCAGGGTTTCGGCCACGTAACGGCCGCCGAACGCGCCGAACAGGCCGTTGTCGTCTGGACCATTACGCAATTGGGACTGAGTCATTGCAGCGCTCCCGGGCAAGGGTGGGGAAAGACAGATTCGTGGAAGGACAATGGAACCCACTCTACCCCTGACACCGAAGGCTGAAAACCGATAAGATCGCCGCAACCTGTCAGGAAAACTCACCTATCCCATGAGCCGCGACCTGCCCCCCCTGAATGCCCTGCGGGCTTTCGAAGCCACTGCCCGGCTCAACAGTGTCAGCCAGGCTGCCGAACAGCTGCATGTCACCCATGGCGCGGTGAGCCGGCAGTTGAAAGTCCTGGAGGAACACCTGGGCCTGAGCCTGTTCGTCAAGGACGGACGTGGCATTAAACTCACAGATGCCGGAGTCCGCCTGCGCGATGTCAGCAGCGAGGCTTTCGAGCGCCTGCGCGACGTCTGCAGCGAGCTGACCCGAGGCAGCGCCGACGCGCCGTTCGTCCTCGGTTGCTCCGGCAGCCTGCTGGCGCGCTGGCTGATTCCGCGCCTGGGGCGCCTGAATGCCGACCTGCCGGACCTGCGTCTGCACCTCTCCGCCGGTGAAGGCGACCTGGACCCCCGGCGCCCCGGGCTGGATGCCCTGCTGGTGTTTGCCGAGCCGCCGTGGCCGGCGGACATGCAGGTCTATGAGCTGGCTTGTGAGCGCATCGGGCCGGTGCTCAGCCCGCGTTATGCCGGTTACCCGCGCCTGCGCACCGCGCCGCCCACGGCCCTTGGCGCAGAGTCGTTGCTGCATACCACGTCGCGTCCCCAGGCCTGGCCCAGCTGGGCTCGACACAACGGCATCGGCGCCGAGGCCCTGAAGTACGGGCAGGGTTTCGAGCATCTGTATTACTTGCTGGAGGCAGCGGTGGCCGGGCTTGGGGTGGCCATCGCTCCGGAGCCGCTGGTGGCCGAGGACTTGCTGGCGGGCAGGCTGGTTGCCCCGTGGGGGTTTTCCGACACCCCGGGGCAACTGGCGCTGTGGTTACCCAAGCGCGCCGCGGATGGGCGCGCCCGAGAGTTGGCGCAGTGGTTGAAAAACGAACTGCGCCAGTCGGTTTAGTTACCGCGCTTGCACAACAGGTAGGCGGCCAGCAGGCCGATGGCTCCGACCGCGACACCGGCGGTCGCCCACGGGTGTTCCTGGGCGTAGTCGCGGGTGGCGATTCCGGTTTCCCGGGTTTTCACTTTGACTTCTTCGTAGGCATCGCTGATCAGGCTGCGGGAATGCTTGAGCGCATTCTCGGCGTTGCTCTTGAGCGCCTTGAGGGTCTTGCGCGATTCGTCGGTCGCATCGTCCTTGAGGCTTTCCAGGGATTTGAGCAGGCTTTCGATCTCGGCTTCCATACTTTCCAGTGAGGCTTTGCGTAACGAGGTGTTGGCCATGTCGGCTCTCCTGCAGGGTAGTGAACGGACTCTGTAGGTTCCGACTGCGGCCGATTCGGAAAGTGCAGAAAATCTGAACTAGCCGTGAGCAATGGCGCCCCAAGTAATAAGAAAAATCACTGCTAGGCTGTAATTCACAGCAAAAAAGGAGAGCGCCATGAGTGATCATCACACCTACAAGAAAGTCGAACTGGTGGGTTCTTCGCCCAACAGCATCGAAGAGGCAATCAACAACGCGCTAGCCGAGGCGCATAAAAGCATCAAGCACCTGGAATGGTTCGAAGTGACCGAAACCCGGGGCCATATCAAGGACGGCAAGGCTGCGCATTTTCAGGTCACGCTCAAGGTCGGCTTCCGGATTGCCAATAGTTAAACGCTTGAGCTAGGCTCTGGAACTTGTGCGCTGGCCGAGTGCCATAGGAAATGGCAAAGCGCTACAACTGTCTTGAGCCTCTGTCAGGCTGGCGTCAACGCCGCCTCTTTTGATCCGACCAGGGAATGCGACCGATGAAAAAACTAGTATTAGCAGCTGCTTTGTTGAGTCTTGCGGGAACAGCCCTTGCCGCCGGCAAGCCGTGCGAGGAGCTTAAAAGCGAGATCGCCGCGAAGATCGACGCCAAGGGCGCCAAGCATTATTCGCTGGAAGTGGTCGACAAAGGCGCGGCGGCGGATGGCAAAGTGGTTGGCACCTGCGAAGCGGGTACCAAGGAGATTGTCTACAAGCGCGGTTGAGCCCCTGTAGATGCGCAAATCAAAAGCCGACGCCAGGGCGTCGGCTTTTTCATGCCTGTCATTTTAGCTTTGCATCACCTGTGACAGCAGTTCGTAGGAGTGCAGCCGATCGGCGTGCTCGTACAGATCGCAGGTGAAGATCAGCTCGTCGGCGCCGGTCTGTTCGATCAGGACTTCGAGCTTGGCGCGGATTTTCGCCGGGCTGCCGATCATCGCCAGGCCGAGGAAACTCGACACCGCTTCCTTCTCATGGGGCAGCCACAGGCCGTCCATGCTGGTCACCGGCTTGCGCTGAACCAGGCTCTGGCCGCGCATCAGCGCCAGGATCCGCTGATACACCGAGGTCGCCAGGTAGTCGGCCTGTTCATCGCTATCGGCTGCCACCAAAGGCACGCCGAGCATCACGTAGGGCTTGTCGAGCACCGCCGAAGGCTTGAAGTGGTTGCGATAGACGCGAATCGCCTCATGCAGGTAGCGCGGTGCGAAATGCGAGGCGAAGGCGTAAGGCAAGCCCCGTTCCCCGGCCAGTTGCGCGCTGAACAGGCTGGAACCGAGCAGCCACACCGGCACCTGGGTGCCGGTGCCCGGCATTGCGATCACCCGTTGTTCCGGGGTCCGTGGGCCGAGGTAGGCCATCAGTTCGGCAACGTCTTCAGGGAAGTCGTCGGCGCTGCCGGAACGCTCGCGGCGCAGGGCTCGGGCGGTCATCTGGTCGGAGCCCGGAGCACGGCCCAGGCCGAGGTCGATGCGTCCCGGGTACAGGCTTTCCAGGGTGCCGAACTGTTCGGCAATCACCAGCGGCGCATGGTTGGGCAGCATCACCCCGCCGGAGCCGACGCGAATGGTCGAGGTGCCACCCGCCAGGTAGCCGATCAGTACCGAGGTGGCGGAGCTGGCGATACCGTCCATGTTGTGGTGCTCGGCGACCCAGAAGCGCGTGTAGCCAAGCTTTTCAACGTGCTGCGCCAGGTCCAGGGAGTTGCGCAGGGACTGCCCCGGGCTGCCGTCTTCACGCACGGGCACCAGGTCGAGGGTCGAGAATTTAACAGCGGACAGCGGTTTCATAAGCCTGCTTCTCCTTGAGGGTGCGCAGGCCTTTGTCATGAGCCAAAACCTGCCGAAGTCTGTAAGTCAGATCTATGCAATGTGGGCATATACCCGAGATTCAATAGCCAGAGTGAATTTGTCGGGTAAAGAACGCCGCTGCACAGCGGCTGAACTTTGCCATCAGATCTATCCTCAGAACCCTTAGGCAACAGAAACCAGCATGGTGCGAGCTTTCGCATCGGTTCTTGAGGAGAAAGCGATGAGTATCAAAAAGAAAGCCTCGGCTCATTGGGAAGGTGATCTGAAAACCGGGATCGGCTCGATCTCGACCGAAACCGGGGTATTGCGCGAGGCCCCCTACGGCTTCAAGGCCCGTTTCGAGGGGGGCAAGGGCACCAATCCGGAGGAGTTGATCGGTGCCGCCCATGCGGGGTGCTTCTCCATGGCCTTTTCGATGATTCTCGGCGAGGCCGGGCTCAAGGCGGACAGCATCGACACCCAGGCCGAAGTGACCCTGGATCAGGTCGACGGCGGCTTCGCCATCACGGCGGTGCACCTGATCCTCAGGGCGAAGATCCCCGGCGCCAGCCAGCAGCAGTTCACCGAGTTGAGCAACAAGGCCAAGGAAGGTTGTCCGGTGTCCAAGGTGCTCAACGCCAAGATCAGCCTGAAGGCGACGCTGCTGGGCTGATGGTTGCGCTGGCAAGCCGGGTCCTGCTTCAGTTGGCAGGACCCGGCTTGCCGGCGAATGCGTCTGTGCGACGCACAAGCACCTGTGGTCGAATACGCGACGGCGGCTTCAGTGCACCCTCGTGCGCGCCGCAGCAAGGGAGCTTTAGATCATGAAACGTTTTGCCTTGGCGGTTGCAAGTTGCGCGCTGGCCACATCGGCCCTCGCCGCCCCCAAGCCTTGTGATGAACTCAAGGCCGAGATCGAAGCCAAGATCCAGGCTCAGGGCGTGCCTTCCTACACGCTGGAAATCGTCACCAACGACGAAGTCCACGACAACAACATGGTGGTCGGCAGCTGTGAGAACGGCACCAAGAAGATCATCTACCAGAAGAACGATCGCTGAGGCCGATCAGGGCACGCAGTTGAACGTGCGTTCCTCGGCGACGATCTTGCCCTTGGCGTCGTACAGCCGGGCGCTGGGGGTGAAGGCCAGGTTGCGCGCCTCCAGGCGATAGCGCTGGCCGGCCTGGAAGTGGTCGTAGCGCAGGCTCAGGTAGCACAGGCGCTCTTGAGGGTCGTTGTTCATGCCCATGCCGCCGCTGAACACTTCGAAGTCGAAGCGCACCATCAATTCGTGGCTGCCGGGGCTGACCTGGAAGTAGCGACCATCTTTGAGGCGCTGGTTGTCCAGGCGCTCGGCCATGATCAGTTTGCCACCCGGGGTTGGCGTGGCCAGGTCGATCCAGGCCTGTTGCGGATCGACATTGGGCAAGGGGCTGGAACAGGCGCCGAGGGCGGCGAGACTGAGGATGAGTAGTAGCTGGCGCATGACAGTGGCCGATTGAGCGTGGGGAATCCGAGCATAACGCTGATCAACGACCTTGGCAGCCCGCTGGTCGTGTTGCCTGGCATGTTGCGCGACGTCACGGGTGCCTGGCGCAGTGTCGGGCTGGCGAGATAGTCTTGCCGACAGATTTTTTCGGATGACGCACATTGAACAGGCCGCCTTCTTGCCAT
Source organism: Pseudomonas saponiphila (assembly GCF_900105185.1). Lineage (NCBI taxonomy): Bacteria > Pseudomonadati > Pseudomonadota > Gammaproteobacteria > Pseudomonadales > Pseudomonadaceae > Pseudomonas > Pseudomonas saponiphila. The sequence goes on from NZ_FNTJ01000002.1 coordinate 361,127, forward strand.
CGGATACGTGCTGCCCTTTCGCGTGTCCTGCTGCCGATCCTGGTGCTTGGCCTGCTCAGTGGCTGCAGCAGCCTGGGGTACTACGGCCAGCTGGCCAGCGGACAGTTGCAGCTGTTGCGGGCGCGCACCCCGGTGGCCGAGGTGCTGGCAGATCCCACCCGTGACCCGACCCTGCGGGCCCATCTGGCGCAGTCGCAACAGGCCCGGGACTTTGCCAGCCGGCACCTGCACCTGCCGGACAATCGCAGCTACCGGCTGTACGTCGACATCGGCCGGCCCTATGTGGTGTGGAATGTGTTCGCCACGCCGGAGTTTTCCCTGAACCCGCAGACCCACTGCTTTCCCATTGCCGGTTGCGTGGCCTATCGCGGCTATTACAGCCAGGGTGCGGCTCGCGGCGAGGCGGCGCTGCAGCGGCAACAAGGCATGGACGTGGCGATTGGCGGGGTGGAGGCCTATTCGACCCTGGGCTGGTTCGATGACCCGATCATCAGTTCGATGATGCACTGGGGCGATGAACGCCTGGCGACCCTGATCTTCCATGAGCTGGCGCATCAGCGCTTCTATGTGAAGGACGACACCCAGTTCAACGAATCCTTCGCCACCTTCGTCGAGCAAGAAGGCACCCGGCAATGGCGGGCCTACCGTGGGCTGGCGCCCCAGGATAACGCCGACGTGCGCCAGCGCGATCAGTTCATCCAGCTGTTGCTGGACACGCGCCAGCGCCTGGAGCGCTTGTACGCCCTGCCCTTGCCCGCCGAGCAGATGCGCCAGCGCAAGGCGCAGGCCTTCGACAGGTTGCGCCGGGATTACCGGCAGATGCGCGACAGTCAGTGGGCCGGTTCCAAGCGCTATGACGCCTGGATCGACCAGCCGCTGAACAACGCCCGGTTGCTGCCCTTTGGCCTGTATGACCAGTGGGTGCCGGCGTTTGCCGCGCTGTTCAAGCAGGTCGATAGAGACTGGCCGAGGTTCTTCCTTGCGGTGGAGAAGCTGGGGCGCCTGCCGGCCGAACAGCGCAAGGCCGATTTGCTGAAGCTGCAGACGGCCTTCGCCGAGCAGCCGGCACCTGCACCGGACCTGTAGCCGCCGGTCGGCGAGCCTCAGCCCTAGCGCCGCAAAAACGCCTGATGCAACTCGGCCAGTGTCTCAAAGTAATAGGCCGGCGCCTCGGCACTCAACTCCTCGCGGCTGCCAAAGCCATAGCTCACCGCTGCCGCGTCCAGGCCGTTGCGCCGGGCACCGATCAGGTCGTGCTTGCGGTCGCCGATCATCAGGGTGTTGGCCGGGTCGAGTTGTTCCTGCTCCAGCAAATGCGCGATCAGTTCGACCTTGTCAGTGCGGGTACCGTCCAGTTCGCTGCCGTAGATCACCTTGAAGTGCTTGGCGAAGTCGAAGTGGCGGGCGATTTCCCGGGCGAAGATCCAGGGTTTTGAGGTCGCGATGTACAGCTGCCGCCCTTGTCCGCCGAGGGTTTCCAGCAGCGGCATGACACCGTCGAAAACCCGGTTCTCATACAGGCCGGTGACCTTGAAACGTTCGCGATAGAAACTCAGCGCCTCCCAGGCCCGGGCCTCGTCGAAGCCGTAGAACTGCATGAAGGCCTGCAGCAGCGGCGGGCCGATGAAGTGTTCCAGCTTGGTCAGGTCCGGCTCGTCGATACCCAGCTGGCCCAGGGCGAACTGGATCGAGCGGGTGATGCCCTCGCGAGGGTCGGTAAGGGTGCCATCGAGGTCGAACAGTACGTTTTGGTAATGCATGGGAATTCCAGGGCAGTGCAAGGGTTGATCAGGGCCGGTCGTAGCCTTCGGCCAGGTGCAGGTCCTTGAGTTTCACGTAGTTGGCGGCGCTGTAGGTGAAGAACGCCCGCTCCTTGTCGGTCAGCGGGCGCGCCTGCTTCACCGGGCTGCCGACATACAGGAAGCCGCTTTCCAGGCGCTTGCCCGGTGGCACCAGGCTGCCGGCGCCGACTATCACTTCGTCTTCCACCACCGCACCGTCCATGACGATGCTGCCCATGCCAATCAGTACCCGGTTGCCGATGCTGCAGCCGTGGAGCATGACTTTGTGGGCGATGGTCACATCGTCGCCGATCAGCAGCGGGAAGCCCTCGGGGTTGAACGGGCCGGCGTGGGTGATGTGCAGCACGCTGGCATCCTGCACGCTGGTGCGCGCGCCGATGCGGATGCGGTGCATGTCGCCGCGGATCACCGTCAGGGGCCAGACCGAGCTGTCGGCGCCGATTTGCACGTCGCCGATGACCACCGCCGAGTGGTCGACAAAGGCTCGCTCGCCCAGGCGTGGGGTTACGCCCTGGTATGTTCTTATCGCGTTCATGGACAGTCCTGTGGCCGCTTTGCGCGCCGAAGGTAATTGGAGAGGGTGGTCATTTGTTGGATAAAAGCGTCGAAAATTCAGGAATTACCGGGATAAAACGGCTTTTTTGGCTAAAATGTCAATAATCTGGCATAGTGGCTGGCCGTCTCTGGAAAAGGAGTGTGTTTATGACTACCTTGCGTTTCAGATCCTCTGCAAGCAAGGCAGGAAATAAAGCGGCTGTTGAAACCCGTGAATCGATCGCCGCCCATGTCGCGGTCTATCTTCATCGCGGCGGACAGATTCAGAAGATCGCCAGAGGCATCAGCGGTCTACCCAAGAACGGCTCCTGGAATGCAAACAGGAGACGAAAATAATTTCCGGAGGGGGCTTGCGCCCCCTCGCTGTTTCTTGCTGCTCTATTAAACCTCTACCCAGACGCAATCTACAGGTGAATGCCTTGAGCTCCAGCAATCCCCTCCTGCAGGACTTCGACCTGCCGCCCTATTCCGCCATCCGTCCCGAGCATGTCCAGCCTGCCATCGAGACCCTGCTGGCCGACAACCGCGCGGCGATCGCGCAACTGCTTGAGCAGCAACAGGGCACGCCGACCTGGCAGGGCCTGGTACTGGCACTGGACGAACTGGGTGCCCGCCTGGGACGCGCGTGGAGCCCAGTGAGCCACCTGAACGCCGTGTGCAACAGCCCCGAGCTGCGCAGCGCCTACGAGGCTTGCCTGCCCATGCTGTCCGAGTACTGGACCGAGCAGGGGCAGAACCGCGAGCTCTTCAAGGCTTACGAGGCCCTGGCGAACAGCCCCGAGGCCGCGGGTTTCGATGTGGCGCAAAAGACCATTCTCGAACACACCCTGCGGGATTTCCGCTTGTCCGGCATCGACCTGCCGGCGGACCAGCAGCAGCGCTATGGCGAAATCCAGATGAAGCTGTCCGAGCTGGGCAGCCGTTTCTCCAACCAGTTGCTGGACGCCACCCAGGCCTGGACCAAGCACATCACCGATGAGGCGGCCCTGGCCGGCCTGACCGACTCGGCCAAGGCTCAGATGGCCGCCGCGGCCCAGGCCAAGGGCCTGGAAGGCTGGCTGATCACTCTGGAATTCCCCAGCTACTACGCGGTAATGACCTACGCCCAGGACCGTGCCCTGCGTGAAGAGGTCTATGCCGCCTACTGCACCCGGGCGTCGGATCAAGGCCCTAACGCCGGTCAGAACGATAACGGCCCGGTGATGGAAGAAATCCTCGACCTGCGTCAGGAACTGGCCAGGCTCCTGGGCTTTGCCAGCTTTTCCGAACTCAGCCTGGCCACCAAGATGGCCGAGTCCAGCGATCAGGTGCTGAGTTTCCTGCGGGACCTGGCCAAGCGCAGCAAACCGTTCGCCGCCCGGGACCTGGAACAGCTCAAGGCCTATGCCGCCGAACAGGGCTGCCCCGACCTGCAAAGCTGGGACAGCGGTTTCTATGGCGAGAAGCTGCGCGAGCAGCGTTACAGCGTTTCCCAGGAAGCCTTGCGCGCCTATTTCCCCATCGACAAGGTGCTCACCGGCCTGTTCGCCATCGTCCAGCGCCTGTACGGCATCGAGATCGCCGAGCAGCAAGGCTTCGACAGCTGGCACCCGGACGTGCGTCTGTTCGAGATCAAGGAAAACGGCCAGCACGTCGGTCGCTTCTTCTTCGACCTCTATGCCCGTGCCAACAAGCGTGGTGGTGCCTGGATGGACGGCGCCCGTGATCGTCGCCGCACCCTTGGCGGTGAGTTGCAGAGTCCGGTGGCCAACCTGGTGTGCAACTTCACTCCGGCCGACAGCGGCAAGCCTGCGCTGCTGACCCACGACGAAGTCACCACCCTGTTCCACGAATTCGGCCATGGCCTGCACCACCTGCTGACCCGGGTCGAGCATGCCGGGGTTTCCGGGATCAATGGCGTGGCCTGGGACGCGGTGGAACTGCCGAGCCAGTTCATGGAGAACTGGTGCTGGGAGCCCGAGGGCCTGGCGCTGATCTCCGGCCACTACGAAACCGGCGAGCCGCTGCCCCAGGATCTGCTGCAGAAGATGCTGGCGGCGAAGAACTTCCAGTCCGGGCTGATGATGGTGCGCCAGCTGGAATTCTCGCTGTTCGACTTCGAACTGCATGCCACCCATGGCGACGGCCGCAGCGTGCTGCAGGTGCTGGAAACCGTGCGCGACGAGGTTTCGGTGATGCGCCCGCCGGCCTACAACCGCTTCCCCAACAGCTTTGCGCACATTTTCGCCGGCGGTTATGCCGCGGGTTACTACAGCTACAAGTGGGCCGAAGTGCTGTCGGCCGACGCCTTCTCCAGGTTCGAGGAAGACGGTGTGCTCAACCCGGACACCGGGCGTGCGTTCCGCGAGGCGATCCTGGCCCGTGGCGGTTCCCAGGAGCCGATGGTGCTGTTCGTCGATTTCCGCGGACGGGCGCCGTCGATTGACGCACTCTTGCGCCATAGCGGCCTCAGCGAGGACGCGGCAGCATGAGTGATGCACCCGTGAAGACCAAGAAACGCTTTATCGCCGGGGCGGTGTGCCCGGCGTGCAGTGAGCAGGACAAGCTGATGATGTGGAGCGAGGACGACGTGCCCCATCGCGAATGCGTGGCCTGTGGCTATGCCGACACCCTCAACGCCCAGGGGCTGTCGGTGCCCAAGGAACTGGGAACCCGGGTCAACCACGCGGCTCCCAAGGCCGCCGACACCAAGGTGCAATCGGTGCAGTTTTTCCCCAACCCCAAGTTGAAGAAAAAAACCGACTGACCAGGCAGTAAAAAGCCGGCTCCCCCGTGGGAGCCGGCTTGCCGGCGAAGCGATTCGCCACCCTTACCTTGCCACCTGCGCTTTCGCGAGCAAGCTCGCTCCTACAGAGGGTGCGGTGCTTAGTGGCTCAGCGGCTTGGTCGCGCCCACTGTTTCGAACCAGCTCTTCACCGAACAGGTGGCGAACACGCTGGTGCTGCAGTCGCCATTGGCCAGCGCGGTGCGCAACTTGTCGACATCAGCCTGCATCATGTAGCGAATGCCGTCCTTGAAGTGGGAACTGTCGCCAAATCCGCCCTGCGTCATTTCATTCAGTGCTTCCTCTTTGCTCCAACCCTGGACCACCACCCGATACATGGCCGACATCAGGCCGGTGCGGTCCGAGCCGTGTTTGCAGTGCATCAGCACCGGGCCCTGGGTTTCGGCGCTCTGGATGGCGCGCAGGGCCTTGAGCACGTCGGCGTCATCCACGTGGTTGGTGCGGTAGGGCAACTGCACCTGGTTGATACCCGGACTCGACAGCCAGCTGGAGTCGGACTCCGGAAGGAAGTTGATCACGGTCCCGACCTTGAGTTTTTCCAGCAGGGGCACCGCACCCTTGTCCGGCAGGGCGCTGCGGTACAGGGTCGGCGACATCTGATACAGGTTGTATTGCTTCTCCACCGGTTGGGCCCATTGCTCCGGGCGATTGGCGGGAGTATCGGCAGCCTGGGCCTGCGGTCCGGCGATCAGTGCCAGCAGCGACAGACAAAGTGCAGGAATGAAGCGGGTTCTGGACATGTGAGGGTCACTGATTGAGGGCATTGAATGTCATGCAGTGTCCGCTGCGTTCGGTCAAAGCCCTGTGAGCCCGCTGTCAAAGAAATGTGAAGCTGATGGGCCGCATTCGGCCGCTTGCGATCTTTTTCCGCCTGAAACGATTCATCCAGATGCTTAGCCTGCTACCATTTGTAACCAAAGTTTGCTGATGTGTTCATCCACCGGGCCCGGCCCGGCTTTTTGCGTTGCCCAAACATAAAGTCGCGCCATGACGCGGCTGACCAATCCATCAATGCCTGATGAGGTGCACCGATGTCCGATCAAGATCGAGACAACCCGCGGCGTGAGTTCTTGCGTAAATCCCTGACCTTGATCCCCGTGGTCACTGTTGCCAGTACCGGCCTGGGCAGTTCCATGCTGGCGGCGGCCCCCGAGGAGGTCTCCCCAGCCAGGCCGGCGTCGGCCAAGCTGCCCAGCGCCAGCCTGAGCTATGAACCAAGCTACTTCAGCGCCGAAGAGTGGGCCTTCATCAAGGCCGCGGTGGAACGCCTGATCCCGGCGGACGAAATGGGGCCAGGTGCCCTGGAAGCCGGGGTGCCGGAGTACATCGACCGACAAATGAACACGCCCTACGCCGCCGGTGCCCTGTGGTACATGCAAGGCCCGTTCAAGGCCGACGCCGCGCCGGAGATGGGCTGGCAGAGCAAGCTGGTACCCAAGGACATCTATCGCCTGGGCATTGCCGCTGTGGATGCATGGTGCAAAGACCTCAAGGGTCAAGTTTTTGCCGCGCAAGACAGCGCTACCCGAGACGCTTTGCTCAAGCAGCTGGAGGCCGGAACCCCGCAATTCGAGGCAGTCCCGGCCAAGCTTTTCTTCAATCTGCTGTTGCAGAACACCAAGGAAGGCTTCTTCAGCGATCCGATCCACGGCGGCAACAAGGGCCTGGTGGGTTGGACCCTGATCGGCTTTCCCGGCGCGCGCGCCGATTTCATGGACTGGGTGGAGCGCAACGAGCAATACCCCTTCCCGGCAGTATCGATTCGCGGCGAGAGGGCTTGAGCATGGCCACAGTGATGAAGAAGGTCGACGCGGTGATCGTCGGTTTCGGCTGGACTGGCGCGATCATGGCCAAGGAGCTGACCGAGGCCGGGCTCAACGTGCTAGCGCTGGAGCGCGGGCCGATGCAGGACACCTACCCCGACGGCAGCTATCCCCAGGTGATCGATGAACTCACCTACAGCGTGCGCAAGAAACTCTTCCAGGACATTTCCAAAGAGACGGTGACCATTCGCCACAGCGTCAACGAGGTAGCGCTACCCAATCGACAACTGGGTGCCTTCCTGCCGGGTAATGGCGTGGGTGGCGCCGGCCTGCACTGGTCCGGGGTGCACTTTCGGGTCGATCCCATCGAGCTGCGCATGCGCAGCCACTACGAAGAGCGCTACGGCAAGGCCTTCATCCCCAAGGACATGACCATCCAGGATTTCGGCGTCAGTTATGAAGAGCTGGAGCCGTTCTTCGACTTCGCCGAAAAGGTCTTCGGCACCTCGGGCCAGGCCTGGACCGTGAAAGGCCAGCGGGTGGGCGAAGGCAAGGGCGGCAACCCCTATGCCCCGGATCGTTCGGACCACTTCCCGCTGGAGTCGCAGAAGAACACCTATTCTGCACAGCTGTTTCAGAAAGCCGCCAATGAAGTGGGCTACAAACCCTACAACCTGCCGTCGGCCAATACCTCGGGGCCTTACACCAATCCCTACGGTGCGCAGATGGGCCCGTGCAACTTCTGCGGATTCTGCAGCGGCTACGTCTGCTACATGTATTCCAAGGCCTCGCCCAACGTGAACATTCTGCCGGCCCTCAAGCCGCTGCCGAATTTCGAGTTGCGCCCCAACTCCCACGTGCTCAAGGTCAACCTCGACAGCAGCAAGACCCGCGCCACCGGCGTCACCTATGTCGATGGCCAGGGCCGCGAGATCGAACAGCCGGCGGACCTGGTGATCCTCGGCGCCTTCCAGTTGCACAACGTGCGGCTGATGCTGCTGTCGGGCATCGGCAAGCCCTATGACCCGATCAGCGGCGAAGGGGTGGTGGGCAGGAACTTCGCCTACCAGAACATGGCCACCATCAAGGCCTATTTCGACAAGGACGTGCACACCAACAACTTCATCGGCGCCGGCGGCAACGGCGTGGCGGTGGACGATTTCAACGCCGACAACTTCGACCACGGCCCCCATGGCTTCGTCGGCGGCTCGCCGATGTGGGTCAACCAGGCCGGCAGCCGGCCGATTGCCGGCACCTCGAACCCGCCGGGCACCCCGGCCTGGGGCAGCGCCTGGAAAAAAGCCACGGCCGACTACTACACCCACCAGGTGTCGATGGACGCCCACGGCGCGCATCAGTCCTACCGTGGCAACTACCTGGATCTGGACCCGGTGTACCGCGATGCCTACGGCATGCCCCTGCTGCGGATGACCTTCGACTGGCAGGAAAATGACATCAAGATGAACCGCTTCATGGTCGAGAAGATGGGCAAGATTGCCGAGGCGATGAACCCCAAGGCCATCGCCCGGCTGGGCAAGCAGGTGGGCGAGCACTTCAACACCGCGTCCTACCAGACCACCCACCTGAACGGTGGCGCGATCATGGGCACCGACCCCAAGACCAGCGCCCTGAACCGCTACTTGCAGAGCTGGGACGTGCACAACGTCTTCGTGCCCGGGGCTTCGGCCTTCCCTCAGGGCCTGGGCTACAACCCCACCGGCCTGGTGGCGGCGCTGACCTACTGGTCGGCCCGGGCGATCCGCGAGCAGTACCTGAAGAACCCCGGCCCGCTGGTGCAGGCATAAGGAGCGATGACCATGAAAGCACTCGTTATCGCCACCCTGGCCCTGCTGGGCAGCGCCTCTGCCAGCGCCGCCGAAGTGGATCAGCAGGCCCTGGTGCAACAGGGCGAATACCTGGCCCGCGCCGGTGACTGCGTGGCCTGCCACACCGCCAAGGACGGCAAGCCGTTCGCCGGCGGCCTGCCCATGGAAACCCCCATTGGCGTGATCTATTCCACCAACATCACCCCGGACAAGACCGGCATCGGCGACTACAGCTTCGAGGACTTCGACCAGGCCGTGCGCCATGGCGTAGCCAAGGGCGGCAGTACCCTGTACCCGGCCATGCCCTTCCCCTCCTATGCCCGGGTCAGCGACGCCGACATGCGGGCGCTCTACGCCTACTTCATGCAAGGCGTGGCCCCGGTGGCCAGGGACAACCAGGACAGCGACATTCCCTGGCCCCTGAGCATGCGCTGGCCGTTGGCGATCTGGCGCTGGATGTTCGCCCCCAGTGTGGAGACTTCGACGGTCGCCGCTGGCAGTGATCCTGTCGTCAGTCGTGGCGCCTACCTGGTGGAAGGCCTTGGCCACTGTGGCGCCTGCCACACGCCACGGGCCCTGACCATGCAGGAAAAGGCCCTGAGTGCCAGCGATGGCAGTGCTTTCCTTGCCGGCAGCGCGCCGCTGGAAGGCTGGATCGCCAAGAACCTGCGGGGCGATCACCAGGACGGCCTGGGCAGCTGGAGCGAAGAACAACTGGTGCAGTTCCTCAAGACCGGGCGCAGTGATCGCAGCGCGGTGTTTGGCGGCATGAGCGATGTGGTGGTGCACAGCATGCAGTACATGAGCGAGGCCGACCTGACGGCGATCGCCCGCTACCTCAAGTCGCTGCCGGCCAGTGATCCCAACAACCCGCCGCAGCAGTACGACAAGCAGGTGGCCCAAGCCCTGTGGAAGGGTGACGACAGCAAGCCCGGCGCGGCGGTGTACATCGACAACTGCGCGGCCTGCCATCGCACCGACGGCCACGGCTACACCCGGGTGTTCCCGGCGCTGGCGGGCAATCCGGTGCTGCAGTCGGCGGATGCCACCTCGCTGATCCACATCGTGCTCAAGGGCGGCACGTTGCCGGCCACTCACAGTGCGCCGTCGACCTTCAGCATGCCGCCCTTCGCCTGGCGCCTGTCGGACCAGGAGGTGGCCGACGTGGTCAACTTCATCCGCAGCAGTTGGGGCAACCAGGCCTCGCCAGTTACGCCCGGAGATGTTGCGGCGCTGCGCAATGGCGACCTGCAGAGCACATCCAACGATGATTTGGGGCCGTTCAGCCGTCACTAGCGTCAAGGCCGGCGCCCGCTGCGGGCGTCGGTCCGACGTTGGCTGTTCAGCCTTGGCTGAAGCGCTGGATGCCCAAGCGGCTTTGCAGCTGATAGCCGGCGATGCAGTCCGCCAGCCCGGCGTTCATCAGGTCTTCCCAGCTGGCGGGGAGCAGGCCGATGCCATCGTGGTGGGGGCTCCAGCGCACCTCGGCGAACTTCGGGTCCGCTTCACCGAAGGGCTGCTGGCTGCTCACCGTGGCCTTTTCGATGTCCTGGGTGCACAGCTCGAATTCGCAGGCCAGGCCCCAGAGCTGGCCATCAGGCGCCCTGACGATGATCAGGTCGGCACCTTGTTCGTAGCTGGGGAGGTAGGCATCTGCCGCGTAGAAGATCTTTTCCAGCGTGCCGGGCGTCCTGGGCATATTTGCGCTCCTGTTCTTTGAGCCTGCCTTATACCCTAACGCGGCAAATCGGTAGGAGCCGGCTTGCCGGCGAAGGTGCGGTACGGCCTGCGTCGGGCGGGGAAGGTTCGCTTGCGCGGTGGGGTTTCGGTCCGGCGGTGCTGGCAAGATAAATCCGACTCCATTACTGTATACCCATACAGTAATGGAGCGCTCCCATGTTCACTCCCCTGCCTCCCCGTGGTCGTGGTACCGCGAGCAATCCGCACAACCGTTTCGCGCCCAAGCGTTCGGTGGCCGAGGACGACGGCTGGTACCAGGAGGTGCCGCTGACCCAGGGCACCGAAGTGCGTTTTGAGACGGCGAAATCCATCATCACCCGCAACAGTTCGCCGGACCTGCCCTTCGATCGTTCGATCAACCCCTATCGCGGCTGCGAGCATGGTTGCATCTACTGCTATGCGCGACCCAGCCACGCTTACTGGGACCTGTCGCCGGGGCTGGACTTTGAAACCAAGCTGATCGCCAAGAGCAACGCCGCCGCCCTGCTGGAGCAGCAGTTGTCCAAGCCCGGTTATCGCTGCGCGCCGATCAACCTGGGGTCCAACACCGATCCCTATCAGCCCATCGAGCGCGAGCAGCAACTGACCCGGCGCACCCTGGAAGTGCTGCTGCGCTATCGGCACCCGGTGACCATCGTCACCAAGGGGTCGCTGATCCTGCGGGACCTGGACCTGTTGGCCGAGCTGGCCCGGCAGCGGCTGGTGGCGGTGATGATCAGCCTGACCACCCTGGACGATGAGTTGAAGCGCATTCTCGAACCTCGGGCGGCGGCGCCCAAGGCGCGATTGCGGGCGATCCGGGTGATGCGTGAAGCAGGTATTCCGGTCGGGGTGCTGTGTTCACCGATGATCCCGATGATCAACGACAGCGAGCTGGAAAGCCTGCTTGCCGAGGCCCATGCCGCCGGGGCGCAAAGCGCGGCCTACATGATGCTGCGGCTGCCCCTGGAAGTGGCGCCGCTGTTCGAGGAATGGCTGGCGGCGCATTACCCGCAGCGCGCCGCCCACGTGCTCAGCCTGATCCGTCAGAGCCGCGGCGGTGAGCTGTATGACAGTCGTTTTGGCAGCCGCATGCGCGGCGAGGGACCTTTCGCCGAGTTGCTGGCCCAGCGTTTTGCCAAGGCTCTCAAGCGTCTGGGGCTCAATCGCCGCGAGGTGTTCGATCTCGACTGTTCGGCCTTCTGTCCGCCGGGCGGACAGATGTCGTTGCTGTGAACGGCATTGGCCTATCGTTGAGTGACCCAGTGGTCGCGGGCGGCGGCTCGGTTATTTCTTAATCGATTACTGGCGTCGTGCCGGATAATTCTGGAAAATTCACCAAATCCGACAGAGAGGCTGAATCATGAGTGACAAAGATAAACAGCCGTTGGCTGCGTCGGCTCCGGCACCCACCGAGGTTGGCGAAACCGCCGATGCAGCGCTGCAGCATATCGTTGACGGCTTTTTGCATTTTCATCATGAAGTCTTCCCGCAGCAGGAAGAGTTGTTCAAGAAACTGGCCACGGCCCAGCGGCCGCGGGCGATGTTCATTGCTTGTGCCGATTCGCGCATCGTTCCCGAACTCATCACCCAAAGCTCCCCGGGCGACCTGTTCGTGACCCGCAACGTGGGTAACGTGGTGCCGCCTTACGGGCAGATGAACGGTGGTGTGTCGACGGCGATCGAGTACGCGGTGCTGGCCCTGGGGGTGCATCACATCATCGTCTGCGGGCATTCGGACTGCGGCGCCATGCGCGCGGTGCTCAACCCCCAGAGCCTGGAGAAGATGCCCACGGTCAAGGCCTGGCTGCGCCATGCCGAAGTGGCGCGGACCATGGTCCACGAGAACTGCGATTGCGCCGACGAGTCGTCCAGCATGCATGTGCTGACCGAAGAGAACGTCATCGCCCAGTTGCAGCACCTGCGCACCCACCCTTCCGTGGCCTCGCGCATGGCCAACGGCCAGTTGTTCATCCATGGCTGGGTCTATGACATCGAAACCAGCTCGATCAAGGCCTACGACGCGGACAAGGGTTGCTTCCTGCCGCTCGATGGCAGCCACCCGATCCCGGTTGCCACGCCCAAAGCGCGTTTCTAAATTCCCTTGAGTGGTAGCAGCCAGGGCCGCCGTCTGGCGGCCCTGGCTTGGTCACGCCCGAAGTACAGCCAGGAGCAGGGTGCACGCTGCCCTGCCTTGGCAACTGCTGGTAGGCGGGAGTCGGGCCGGCCGCGCCAGGGGCTTGCGGCTGCTGATCGAAACACGGGGAGTGAAGCGGCGCCTGGAAGGCTGGTCGAGCACCAAGGGTGGGCACTGCAGGGCAAGAGGCTGGACCGAAGGTTGGGCGCGCGGCGCTCGCAGAGGGCCGGCCCTTCGCCACAAGGCTCGTTGCGAGCCTTGCTGGCGAGGCGTGGGTCAGGCGGCGGGCTGGTCCAGTTCCAGTTCAACGCCCAGTTGGCGCGACAGGCAGGGCCAGCGTTTCCAGGCGGCCTCGGTATCCGGGCTGCTGAGCTTCTCGCGGTAGGCTTCGACTGACTCCAGGGCGAAGCTCTCTTCGTTGAGCATCGCGTCGACTGCGTGGTGCACCGCTTCGTCCAGCTGGTTGGCGAAGGTTTCGCCGATCAGTTGGTGGGCGATGAGGTTGGCGACCGTCATGTCCAGGGGGATCAGCGGACGGCCGAAATGCTTGATGTACAGGTCGTTGACTTCCTCCACCAGGCGCAGGGCCAGGTAGGCTTCGTCCAGCAGGCTGTCGAGGCCGACGTGGCCGTCCATGATGGCCGGCGGCTGGAGGAAGAATTGCTCGGCGATCTTCAGTACCGGCTTGATCTGCGACTCGATGCCGGCTTCGCGGGCCACCGCGTTGGCGGCGTCCAGCAGGTCCGGAACCTGGTCGATGTAGGCGCTGACGAAACGGGTCAGGACGCCCTTGGCGTCGACTTCGGGCAGCTGGATGGAGGGGTGCAGGTGAGGCAGTTGCGTTTCCAGCTGACGGGCCAGAAGGCCCGTGCTGGCTTCGTGTTGCTGGGCCAGCTGGATCTGCTCGCGCAATGCGACGGTGTTCATGAAAACTCCAGGGACAAGGACATGAATAGGGAGCACATAAGTTAGCGTGCTTACAAAAGCGGTTAAGACGCATTTGTCATAATTATTTCATGCTTAGTCATCGCGGTTATATCGCTGTATTCGCCCCTGCTTTCTACCCCTTTTCCTCCGTGGCCTGCAAAGCCCTTCCCCGGCGTTTCAAGTGATTTATGCCAGCGCGTTGCGAGGTGAGAGTCGCTGTCTATACTCGCCAATGAATGAAGTTAGCTGATGACGCTCGACTGCAGACGCAGCGAGGCCCCGGCCGGTTTAAGTTCGTAGTCTAGGCAGCCGCTCCCTTGCCGCAGGTGTTGAGCCTCCGGGATAACAAGAACGATAAGGGGAACCCGCAATGATGCGACATCCACATGTCTGGATGGGCCTGCTGTTGTGGTCGGTATTCAGCCAGGCGCAAGCCGCCTGGACGGTGAACATGACGCCAGGGGCGACCGAGATAAGCCACGCGGTGTTCGACCTGCACATGACCATCTTCTGGATCTGTGTGGTGATCGGGCTCATCGTCTTCGGCGCGATGTTCTGGTCGATGATCGTGCACCGTCGCTCCACCGGCCAGGTCCCGGCCCGTTTCCACGAAAGCACCACGGTGGAAATCCTCTGGACCATCATTCCCTTCCTGATCCTGGTGGCCATGGCCGTGCCCGCCACGGCGACGCTGATCAAGATGTACGACACCAGCGAGCCGGACGTGGACATCCAGATCACCGGCTACCAGTGGAAGTGGCACTACAAGTACCTGGGCCAGGATGTGGAGTTCTTCAGCAACCTGGCCACTCCCGCCGAGCAGATCCACAACAAGACCGCCAAGGGCGAGCACTACCTGCTGGAAGTCGACCAGCCGCTGGTGCTGCCGGTGGGGGCCAAGGTGCGCTTTTTGGTGACCGCCGCCGACGTCATCCACTCCTGGTGGGTGCCGGCCTTCGCGGTCAAGCGTGATGCCATCCCCGGCTTCGTCAACGAGGCCTGGACCCGGGTCGACAAGCCCGGCATCTATCGCGGCCAGTGCGCCGAGCTGTGCGGCAAGGACCACGGCTTCATGCCGATCGTGGTCGACGTCAAGAGCCAGGCCGACTACGACACCTGGCTCGGCGAACGCAAGGCCGAGGCGGCCAAGCTCAAGGAACTGACCAGCAAGGAATGGACCCTCGACGAACTGGTGGCCCGTGGCGACAAGATCTACCACACCACTTGCGTCGCCTGTCACCAGGCCGAGGGCCAGGGCCTGCCACCGATGTTCCCGGCGCTCAAGGGGTCGAAGATCGCCACCGGTCCCAAGGAAGCTCACCTGAGCCTGGTGTTCCACGGCAAGCCCGGCACCGCCATGGCGGCTTTCGGCAAGCAGCTCTCGGAAGTCGACATCGCCGCCGTGGTCACCTACGAACGCAACGCCTGGGGCAACAACAAGGGCGACATGGTGACGCCCAAGGATGTCCTGGCGCTGAAACAGGCGGAAAGCAAATGAGCCGGTTCATCGAATATTTGCGCAAGCGGTCGCGGCACGTCGCTGCCGATCATCCCGTCCATTCGCTCGCAGGAGACAGGACATGAGTGCTGTGATCGATGACCACGGCCACGCCGGCCATGATGACCACGCCCATGGTCCCGCCAAGGGCCTGATGCGCTGGGTGCTGACCACCAACCACAAGGACATCGGCACCCTGTACCTGTGGTTCAGCTTCTGCATGTTTCTCCTTGGCGGTTCGTTCGCCATGGTGATCCGTGCCGAGCTGTTCCAGCCCGGGCTGCAGATCGTCGAGCCGGCGTTCTTCAACCAGATGACCACCATGCACGGCCTGGTGATGGTCTTCGGCGCGGTGATGCCGGCCTTCGTCGGCCTGGCCAACTGGATGATCCCGCTGATGATCGGCGCGCCGGACATGGCCCTGCCGCGGATGAACAACTTCAGCTTCTGGCTGCTGCCGGCGGCCTTCCTGCTGCTGGTGTCGACCCTGTTCATGCCCGGCGGCGGGCCGAACTTCGGTTGGACCTTCTACGCCCCGCTGTCCACCACCTACGCCCCGGAAAGCGTGACCTTCTTCATCTTTGCCATTCACCTGATGGGCATCAGCTCGATCATGGGCGCGATCAACGTGATCGCCACCATCCTCAACCTGCGTGCCCCGGGCATGACCCTGATGAAGATGCCGCTGTTCGTCTGGACCTGGCTGATCACCGCGTTCCTGCTGATTGCGGTGATGCCGGTACTGGCCGGCTGCGTGACCATGATGCTGATGGACATCCACTTCGGCACCAGCTTCTTCAGTGCCGCCGGCGGCGGTGACCCGGTCTTGTTCCAGCACGTGTTCTGGTTCTTCGGCCACCCCGAGGTGTACATCATGATCCTGCCGGCCTTCGGCGCCGTCAGCTCGATCATCCCGACCTTCAGCCGCAAGCCTCTGTTCGGCTACACCTCGATGGTCTACGCCACCGGGGCGATCGCCTTCCTGTCGTTCATCGTCTGGGCGCACCACATGTTCGTGGTCGGCATCCCGCTGGTGGGCGAGCTGTTCTTCATGTACGCCACCCTGCTGATCGCCGTGCCCACCGGGGTCAAGGTGTTCAACTGGGTGAGCACCATGTGGCAGGGCTCGCTGACCTTCGAGACGCCGATGCTGTTCGCCGTGGCCTTCGTCATCCTGTTCACCATCGGCGGCTTCTCCGGGCTGATGTTGGCCATCGCCCCGGCGGACTTCCAGTACCAGGACACCTACTTCGTGGTGGCCCACTTCCACTACGTGCTGGTGCCGGGAGCGATCTTCGGGATCTTCGCCTCAGCCTATTACTGGCTGCCCAAGTGGACCGGGCACATGTACGACGAAACCCTGGGCAAGCTGCATTTCTGGCTGTCCTTCGTCGGCATGAACATGGCGTTCTTCCCCATGCACTTCGTCGGGCTGGCCGGCATGCCGCGGCGGATTCCGGACTACAACCTGCAGTTCGCCGACTTCAACATGGTGTCCTCCATTGGCGCCTTCACCTTCGGCGCCACGCAGATCTTCTTCCTGTTCATCGTCATCAAGTGCATTCGCGGTGGCAAACCGGCCCCGGCCAAGCCGTGGGAAGGTGCCGAGGGCCTGGAGTGGAGCATCCCTTCGCCGGCGCCGTACCACACCTTTGTCACCCCACCGGAAGTGAAATGAACCGCTGGGCCGTAGGAGCGAGCTCGCTCGCGAAGGCGCCAGAGCCTGGTGTCCGGTTCGCCGGCAAGCCGGCTCCTACAGGTTCGGGAGGAGGTTGAGATGTCCGAAGTCTCGCTGAAGAAACTGGTGACCCGCCTGTTGCTGGTGGTGGCGGCGATGTTCGTCTTCGGTTTTGCCCTGGTGCCGATCTACGACGTGATGTGCAAGGCCCTGGGCATCAATGGCAAGACCGGAGGGCAGTACGCGGACCAGAGCCAGCAGGTGGATGAGTCGCGCCAGGTGCGGGTGCAGTTCCTGTCCACCAACGCCATCGACATGGTCTGGGATTTCTACCCCAAGGCCGATGACATCGTGGTCCATCCGGGGGCGGTGAACGAGATGATCTTCATCGCCCGCAATCCCAGTGATCACCCGATGAGCGCTCAGGCCATCCCGAGCATTTCCCCCAGCAGCGCGGCCATGTACTTCCACAAGACCGAGTGTTTCTGCTTTACCCAGCAGGTGCTGCAGCCCGGGGAGAAGATCGAGATGCCGGTGCGTTTCATCGTTGACCGCGACATGCCCAAGGATGTGAAGCACCTGACGCTGGCTTACACGCTGTTCGATATCACCGCGCGTCATCCACCCGTGGCGGCGACCGCCAAGACCGGTGGATAGACGATCTGGCGTGCCCGATAAGGAGAACGACCCATGGCGACTCATGAGCACTATTACGTTCCGGCCCAGAGCAAGTGGCCGATCATCGCGACGGTGGGCATGTTCGTCACCGTGTTCGGCCTGGCGACCTGGTTCAACGATCTGAAGGCGGCGCGCCCGGAATCCCACGGGCCACTGATCTTTTTCGTCGGCGGCCTGCTGCTGGCCTACATGCTGTTCGGCTGGTTCGGCGCGGTGGTCAAGGAAAGTCGCGCCGGGCTGTACAGCGCTCAGCTCGATCGCTCGTTCCGCTGGGGCATGAGCTGGTTCATCTTCTCCGAAGTGATGTTCTTCATGGCCTTCTTTGGCGCGCTGTTCTATGTGCGGCACATGTCCGGGCCCTGGCTCGGCGGTGAGGGGCACAAGGGCATCGCCCATATGCTCTGGCCGAACTTCGAGTTCGTCTGGCCGCTGCTCGACAACCCCGATCCGAAACTCTTTCCATCGCCCAAGGGCACCATCAGCCCTTGGGGCCTGCCGCTGCTCAACACCGTGCTGCTGGTCAGTTCCAGCGTCACCGTGACCATCGCCCACCATGCCCTGAAGAAAGGCCATCGCGGTGCGCTGAAGATCTGGCTGGCGCTGACCGTGCTGCTGGGCTGCGCCTTCCTCGGCTTCCAGGCCGAGGAATACATCCACGCCTATCACGAACTGGGGCTGACCCTGGGCTCGGGGATCTACGGCGCGACCTTCTTCATGCTCACCGGGTTCCACGGGGCCCACGTGACCATCGGCACCTTGATCCTGTTCGTGATGCTGATGCGCATCCTGCGCGGGCATTTCGACGCCGAGCATCAGTTCGGCTTCGAGGCGGCCAGCTGGTACTGGCACTTCGTCGATGTGGTGTGGATCGGCCTGTTCGTCTTCGTCTACGTGCTCTGAGGCGCTGTTCAGGAGTTGCTGCGCCCTACCAGGGCGCGTGGGACACCAGCTGGCCGCTGAAGAAGCCCCAGGCGATCAGGCCCACGGTGATCGCGGCCAGGCACACCCGAACACTCAGGGCGGTCACCAGGCGCTTGGATTGGCTGTCGTCCTTGACCAGAAAGAACAGGCCGCTGAACAGGCTGATCACCGTGGCAATCAGCATCAGGACGATGGCTGCTTTGAGCATGGTGGGACTCCGGGGGGAACGCGATGTACAGCAGTATAGCGAGTGGATTTCTCAAGCCTGCGGGTCGCTCATGAAAGGCTTCCGGCCCGGCGTCGTGCCGACCCTGGTGGTGCTGTTGCTGCTGCCGGTGCTGGTTTACCTGGGCTTTTGGCAACTGGGGCGCGGCGAGCAGAAACGCCAGCTGCTGGCCAGTTACGCCGAGCGCCGCGTGGCCCAACCGGTGCCGCTGCTGGAGTTGCTGGGCGCCGAGGATACGGCCTTTCGCCGACTGCGCCTGTATGGCCATTTCGATGCCGAGCACAGCCTGCTGCTGGACAACCGCCTGCACGACGGCCAGGCCGGAGTCGAGTTGCTGCAACCCTTCCTCGACCAGACCAGCGGGCGCTGGCTGCTGGTCAATCGTGGCTGGCTGCCCTGGCCCGACCGGCGCACACCGCCGGTCTTCAGCACCCCGGAGCAGAGCCTGAGCCTGGATGCCTGGGTCTACGTTTCTCCGGGAGCGGTGTTCCAACTGCATGCCGACCCGGCCGCTGCGCGCTGGCCGCGGCTGATTACCGCCGTGGCCCCGCAAGCACTCTGGGCCGAGCTGGATCGCATTGGCTTCAACCAGGAGGTGCGCCAGGAGTCCGGCCCGGGCGCTTACCTGACGGCTTGGCCGGTGGTGGCCATGGGACCGGAAAAACACCAGGGCTACGCCGTGCAGTGGTTCGCCATGGCCCTGGCCCTGCTGCTCCTCTATCTCTATTTCGGCTGGCACAACGCACGGGAGAAACGCCATGGGAACGGCCATGAATCCACCCAGCATCTCTGAAGCTCCAACAGCCAATCGGCGTCGTGGACGCTGGCAACTGATCCTGATCCTGCTGATGGTGATCGGCCCGATGATCCTCGCCACCGGCATGTACAAGCTGCAGTTCTGGGTGCCGGAAAGCCGCAGTTACCACGGCGAGCTGATCGGCAACGGCCAGACCCGCGCCGATATCGGCGTGCAGGCCGAGGAAGATCGCTGGCAGATCCTGGTTACCGCGCCCAAGGAGTGCGCGGTGGATTGCCAGCAGCTGGTGTACCTGGCGCGGCAGATCCAGGTGGCCCTGGGCCGCGATGCCTCGCGGGCCAGCCATGCCCTGGCCAGCGCCCAGCCGCTGAGTGCCGAATATGCAGCCAGGCTGCAGCGCGAATACCCGCAGTTGCAACGCTATCCCCTGGACCTGGTGACCTTCACCCAGGGCGCCAAAGACAAGGACGCGCCGCAGCTGTGGATAGTCGATCCCCACAGCAACCTGGTGCTGCGCTATGACGCTCGGGTCAAGGGCAAGGACCTGCTCAACGACCTGCGCCACCTGCTGAAACTGTCGAACATCGGATAAGGGCATCGTCATGGCCAAACCTGGATTTCGCCTCGCGTTGTTGGCCACCTTGCTGGCCCTGATCGTGGTGTTGCTTGGCGCCTACACCCGGCTGACCCACGCGGGCCTCGGTTGCCCGGACTGGCCCGGCTGCTACGGCTTTATCAGCGTGCCGCAAAGCGAGGCGCAGCTGGCCCATGCCGAGCGGCACTTTCCCGATACCCCGGTGGAAGCCCACAAGGGCTGGAACGAGATGATCCACCGCTACTTCGCCGGGACCCTGGGGCTGTTGATCGTGCTGCTGGCGGCCCGCGCCTGGAGCCATCGCCGGCATCCCGGGCAGCCGCTGAAGCTGCCGCTGTTCCTCCTGGCGGTGGTGTTCGCCCAGGCGGCCTTCGGCATGTGGACGGTGACCCTCAAGCTCTGGCCCCAGGTGGTCACCGCGCACCTGCTGGGGGGCTTTGCCACCTTGAGCCTGCTGTTCCTGCTGACCTTGCGCCTGTCCGGCGTATTGCCGGCGCTGATCGTGCCGCGGCGCTTGCAGTACTGGGCCACGGCCGGGCTGGTGCTGGTGATCGGGCAGATCGCCCTGGGCGGCTGGGTCAGTTCCAACTATGCGGCGGTGGCCTGTATCGACCTGCCCACCTGTCACGGCCAGTGGTGGCCGAACATGGATTTCGCCAACGGCTTTCACCTGACCCAGCACATCGGCCCCAACTACCTGGGCGGGCAACTGGACAGTGACGCCCGCACCGCCATCCACATGACCCACCGGGTGGGCGCGGTGTTGGTGACCCTGGTGTTGCTGGGCTTGGCCTGGCAACTGCGGCAGACCGGGATGACCCGCCTGGCCGGGCTGGTGTTGCTGGCCCTGGGGGCGCAGATCAGCCTGGGCCTGAGCAACGTACTGTTCCACCTGCCCCTGCCGGTGGCGGTGGCGCACAACGCCGGGGGCGCGGCGCTGCTGCTGACCCTGGTGCTGGTCAACTATCACGCGCGTACCAGCCTGGTGCAGGCCCGGGATCGCCAGCCACTGGGCTGGCGTCTGAGCCCGCGCAAACAGGTGGCCGGTCCCATCACCATCAAAGGAGAGATGCCATGGCGACTCTGATTGGCGAACGTCAGCAGCCCCGGGCGATCTGGCGTGATTATCTGGAGCTGACCAAACCCAAGGTGGTGGTGTTGATGCTCATCACCTCCCTGGTGGGCATGTTCCTCGCCACCCGCGCCGGGGTGCCGTGGACCGTGCTGGTGTTCGGCAACCTGGGCATTGCCCTGTGCGCGGGTGGCGCGGCGGCGGTGAACCATGTGGTGGACCGGCGCATCGATGCGCTGATGGCCCGGACCCACAAGCGGCCCCTGGCCGAAGGCCGGGTTTCACCCCGGGCCGCCCTGGCGTTCGCCCTGTGCCTGGCCCTGGCCGGGCAGGCCCTGCTGCTGGCCTTCACCAATCCGCTCACGGCCTGGCTGACCCTGGCCTCCCTGCTGGGCTACGCGGTGGTCTACACCGGCTTTCTGAAGCGCGCGACGCCGCAGAACATCGTCATCGGCGGGCTGGCCGGCGCGGCCCCGCCGCTGCTGGGCTGGGTCGCCGCCACCGGGCACCTGAGCGCCGAACCGCTGCTGCTGGTGCTGATCATCTTCGCCTGGACCCCGCCGCACTTCTGGGCCCTGGCCATCCATCGCAAGGAGGAGTACGCCAAGGCCGATATCCCGATGCTGCCGGTGACCCACGGCGAGCATTACACCAAGGTGCACATCCTGCTCTATACCTTCGCCCTGCTGGCGGTGAGCCTGCTGCCTTATGCCATTCACATGAGCGGCATGCTGTACCTGGCGTGCGCCCTGGCCCTGGGCGGGCGCTTCCTGCAATGGGCCTGGGTGCTGTACCGTGGCACTCGGCCGCACGCGGCGATCAACACCTTCAAGTACTCTATTTATTACTTGTTCCTGCTGTTCATCGCCCTGCTCGTAGACCACTACCTACTGTTGAACCTATGACTCGAACTCAGAAAACCGTCTTTATTCTCGTTGCCCTGGTGGCCCTGGTGCTGGGGCTGACCGTCAACAAAGTACTGTCCGGCAAGGGTCAGGGGGATCCCACCGCCTTGATCGATGCCGGCATCATCCTCCTGCCCCAGAGCCGCACGCTGCCGGCGGTGAAAATGCTCGACCAGGATGGCCAGCCCGTGGTGATCGATGAGTTGAAGGGCAGATGGTCGCTGCTGTTCTTCGGCTACACCTTCTGCCCGGACATCTGCCCCACCACCCTGGCCCAACTGCGGCAGATCAAGAGCGAGTTGCCCAAGGAGGCGGTGGACAAGCTGCAGGTGATCCTGGTCAGCGTCGACCCCAACCGCGATACGCCGCAGCAGCTCAAGCAGTACCTGGGCTACTTCGACAAGGACTTCAAGGGCCTGACCGCTTCCTCGGTGGAAGACCTGCAGAAGCTCGCGAATGCCGTGAGCATTCCGTTCATTCCGGCGGACACCAGCAAGCCCAACTACACCGTGGACCACAGCGGCAACCTGGCGGTGATCGGCCCGGACGGTCGCCAGCGCGGTTTTATCCGCGCGCCGTTGAACAACCAGAAGCTGGTGGCCCAGTTGCCGCTGATGTTGCAGCGCCAATAACGCGGCATGCTTGAACCGCTGAACCTTTAGCCGCTGCCGCAGGCTGCGATCGGCCTCGAAGAGGACGCGCGCTTGAGGCCCTGGGCAGCGGCCACAAACAAAACGGGGCGCCCCAAGGCGCCCCGTTTGTGTTTCTGCAACCGATCAGAATGCCGGCACGATGGCGCCTTTGTACTTCTCGTTGATGAACTGCTTCACTTCCGGGCTGTGCAGGGCCGCGATCAGTTTCTTCATGGCGTCCGAGTCCTTGTCGTCAGGACGGGCCACCAGGATGTTCACGTAAGGCGAGTCCTTGCCTTCGATCACCAGGGCGTCCTTGGACGGGTCCAGCTTGGCTTCCAGGGCGTAGTTGGTGTTGATCAAGGCCAGGTCGACCTGGGTCAGCACGCGCGGGATGGTGGCGGCTTCCAGTTCACGGAACTTCAGGTCCTTGGGGTTCTCGGTGATGTCCTTGACGGTGGCCAGGATGCTGTTGGAATCCTTGAGCTTGATCAGGCCGGCCTTGTCCAGCAGCAGCAGCGCGCGGCCGCCGTTGGTGGCGTCGTTGGGGATCACCACGGTGGCGCCGCCCGGCAGTTCGGACAGTTGCTTGAACTTGCTGGAGTAGGCGCCCAGGGGCTCCACGTGCACGCCGGCCACGCTTACCAGCTTGGTGCCCTTGGTCTTGTTGAACTCATCCAGGTACGGCTGGTGCTGGAAGAAGTTGGCGTCCAGGCGTTTCTCGGCCACTTGCACGTTGGGCTGCACGTAGTCGGTGAAGACCTTGACCTTCAGGTCCACGCCTTCTTTGGCCAGGGCCGGTTTGACGAATTCCAGGATCTCGGCGTGGGGCACCGGTGTGGCAGCCACGGTCAGGGTTTCGGCGGCGTGCGCGGAGAACGCGGCAACGGCTGCGAAAGCGACGAGTAGTTTTTTCATCGAACAAGCTCCTTGTAAGTCGCCCGACCCCGGGCGCCTGCCGGCCAGGGCCGGCGTTTGCAATTATTTGCGGGAAAAATGCACCACCAGCTTATCGCCGACGGTTTGCAGAACCTGAACCAATACAATCAGCAGCACCACGGTCACCACCATCACATCGTCCTGGAAGCGCTGGTAGCCATAACGGATGGCCAGGTCGCCGAGGCCGCCGGCACCCACGACACCGGCCATGGCGGTGTAGCCGACCAGGGCAATGGCGGTGACCGTGATCGCCGCGATGATACCGGGGCAAGCCTCGGGCAGCAGGGCGTTCATGATGATCTGCCGGGTAGTGGCACCCATGGCCTGGGTGGCCTCGATGATGCCGCGATCCACTTCACGCAGCGCGGTTTCTACCAGACGGGCGAAGAAGGTGGAGGCGCCCACCACCAGCGGCGGGATGGCCCCGGCCACGCCCAGGGAGGTGCCGGTGATGAGGATGGTGGTTGGAATCATCACGATCAGCAGGATGATGAACGGCAGCGAGCGGATGGCGTTGACCACGAAGCCCAGGACCGAATAGACATTTTTCTGTTCCAGCAACTGCTTCGGGCTGCACAGGAACAGCAGCACGCCCAGCGGCAGGCCCACCAGGACGGTGAACAACAGGGACGTGCTGAGCATGACCATGGTGTCGCTGGTCGCCACCCCGATATCGGCCCAGTCAACGTTGTCGAAGTAATGCAGTAAGCCGCTCATTAGCGCAGCACCTCCATGTGGACATCCGCCGCGGTGAAGCGGGCGAAGGCCGCTTCCATGTCACCGCCGGTGATGGCCAGGGTCAGTTGCCCGTAAGGGGTGTCTTTGATGCGGTCGATGCGTCCGGCGAGGATGCTGTAGTCGACCCCGGTCTCCCGGGCCACGGTGCCCAGCAACGGCGCGTAGGTGGCGTCGCCCTGGAAGGTCAGGCGCACGATGCGCCCCGGCACGTGGGCGAAGTCGTCGCGCTGCTCGTTCTCGTCGATCTGCTCGTCTTCCTGGACGAAACGCTTGGTGGTCGGGTGCTTGGGGTGCAGGAACACCTCGGCCACCGGCCCCTGTTCGACGATCCGGCCGGCGTCCATCACCGCCACCTGGTCACAGACGCGACGGATCACGTCCATCTCGTGGGTGATCAGCACGATGGTCAGCTTCAGTTCGCGGTTGATCTCGGCCAGCAGTTGCAGGACCGAGGCGGTGGTCTGCGGATCGAGGGCGCTGGTGGCTTCGTCGCACAGCAGGATTTTCGGCTTGGTGGCCAGGGCGCGGGCGATGCCGACGCGCTGCTTCTGGCCGCCGGACAGTTGCGCCGGGTATTTCCTGGCGTGGTCGGCCAGGCCGACCCGGTCCAGCAACTCGGCGACGCGGCGTTCGATGTCGCTGCGTGACAGTTCACCGGCCAGGGTCAGGGGCAGCGCGACGTTGTCGGCCACGGTCTTGGACGACAGCAGGTTGAAGTGCTGGAAGATCATCCCGACCTGCTGGCGGAAGCGGCGCAGGCCGTTGGCATTCAGTGCGGTGACCTCTTCGCCGTCGACGATGATCTGGCCACCGCTGGGGTTTTCCAGGCGGTTGATCAGGCGCAGCAGGGTACTTTTGCCCGCCCCGGAATGACCGATCAGGCCGAACACCTGGCCATTCTCGACCCGAAGACTGGTCGGGTGCAGGGCGGGAATATCCTTACCGGCGACCCGGTAGGTTTTATGGACGTTTTGAAACTCGATCACGTAGCGAACCTTGTGGGGCGCGTTAGAAAAGGATCAGCGGTTAGCCGGGCGCGCATTTTAGCCTGTCCGTATAGAGGTTCTTAGCATTTATTTCGCGATCATCCTGCCATTTGGCGATAACGCGATCAAAGGTCATAAAAAAGGAACGCTCGCGGTTTCTCGTCAGTCACTACTCAAGCCACTCGAAAGCCCCAGGTGCCGTGCCTGTGGGCCTGTGTTCACGAAGCCCCGGCGCGCCAGGGATTTCGCCAACGAGGAGTTCTTGCCTGATGAGTACGAAAAAAACCAATGCCCCGAAAAGCCAGATGGCCGGGGCCGATACCCTGGACCGCGGCAACAGCAACCGCAAGTTGCAGAGCCTGGAGCCGTTCCGCTCCGACGCCACGGGCCAGGCCCTGCGGACCAATCAGGGGGTGAAGGTCGCCGACAACCAGAACAGCCTGAAACTGGGCGTCCGCGGGCCTTCGCTGCTGGAAGACTTCATCATGCGGGAGAAGATCACCCACTTTGACCATGAGCGGATTCCCGAGCGCATCGTCCATGCCCGCGGTGTCGGTGCCCATGGTTACTTCCAGAGCTACGACAATCATTCGGCACTGACCAAGGCCGGTTTCCTGCGCGATCCGCAGAAGAAGACCCCGGTGTTCGTGCGCTTTTCCACGGTCCAGGGGCCAAGAGGCTCCGGCGATACCGTGCGCGATGTCCGGGGTTTTGCAGTGAAGTTCTTCACCGACGAGGGCAACTTCGATCTGGTGGGCAACAACATGCCGGTGTTCTTCATCCAGGACGCGATCAAGTTCCCCGACTTCGTGCATGCCGTGAAGCCCGAGCCCCACAACGAAATCCCCACCGGCGGCTCGGCCCACGACACCTTCTGGGATTTTGTCTCCCTGCAGCCGGAGTCGGCGCACATGGTGATCTGGGCCATGTCCGACCGGGCCATTCCGAAAAGCCTGCGCAGCATGCAGGGCTTTGGCGTGCACACCTTTCGCCTGATCAACGCCGAGGGAGGCGCAAGCTTCGTCAAGTTCCACTGGCGGCCGACGGTGGGCACCTGTTCCCTGGTCTGGGACGAGGCGCAGAAGCTCGCGGGCAAGGACACCGACTTCCATCGGCGCGACCTGTGGGAGGCCATCGAAACCGGGGATTACCCGGAGTGGGAGTTCGGCGTGCAGATCATCGCCGAAGAGGACGAACACAACTTCGACTTCGACATTCTCGACCCCACCAAACTGATCCCCGAGGAGCTGGTGCCGATCACGCCCCTGGGCAAGATGGTGCTCAACCGCAACCCCGACAATTACTTCGCTGAAACCGAGCAGGTCGCCTTCTGCCCGGGGCACATCGTGCCGGGGATCGACTTCTCCAATGACCCGTTGCTGCAAGGACGGCTGTTTTCCTACACCGATACCCAGATCAGTCGCCTGGGCGGACCGAACTTTCATGAGCTGCCGATCAACCGTCCGCTGACCCCGTTGCACAACGGCCAGCGCGACGCCATGCACCGCAGCACCATCGACAAGGGCCGGGCAGCCTATGAGCCGAACTCCATCGATGGCGGCTGGCCCAAAGAAACCCCGCCGGCGGCCCAGGACGGTGGTTTCGAGAGTTATAACGAGCGCATCGATGCCCACAAGATCCGCCAGCGCAGCGAGTCATTCAGCGACCACTTCTCCCAGGCGCGGCTGTTCTTCAAGAGCCTGAGCAAGCACGAGCAGGAACACATCATCGCGGCCTACAGCTTCGAGTTGGGCAAGGTCGAGCGGCAGTGGATCCGTGAGCGGCAAGTGAACGAGATCCTCGCCAACATCGATCTGCACCTGGCCGCTCGCGTGGCCGAGAACCTGGGCTTGGCCGCGCCGAAGAAGGCCACTGTGGCAGAGCGCAAGACGTCGCTCACACGTTCGCCGGCCCTGAGCCAGGCGAACCTGCTGCCGGGTCATATCAAAACGAGGAAGGTGGCGATTCTTGCGGCCAACGGCGTTGATGGTGCAGCGATTGACGCGTTGCAGAAGGCTCTCAAGGCCGAAGGGGCACACGCCAAGCTGCTGGGCCCGACCTCGGCGCCGGTGACCACTGCGGATGGCCAGCGCCTGGCGGTGGATGCCTCCATGGAGGGCTTGCCTTCAGTGGCTTTCGACGCGGTGTTCGTGCCGGGTGGTGCGCAGTCGATCAAGACCCTGAGCGGCAATGGCGTGGCTTTGCATTACCTGTTGGAGGCCTACAAGCACCTCAAGGCTATCGCCTTGCACGGCGAAGCCCGGGAGCTGCTGGAGGTGCTCAGGCTGCAGGCGGATGACGGCTTGATTCTGGGGGCGGATGCCAAGGCGCTGAAGCTGTTCTTTGCCGCCATTGCCCAGCATCGGGTGTGGAGTCGGGAGGAAAGGGCCAAGGCGATCCCGGCCTGAACACGCTTTCGCCACCCGGCCCGCTCCTTTGGGGAACCGGCCGGGCGGCGAAGGTTTACTGCGCCTTGCGTGGGCTCAAGACCATTTGCGCCGGTACATGGCGCACGATCTGTCTGCTGATGTTCTGTTCGAAGTCCGGATCGAGCTTCTTCACCCGCTTGCCGAGCAGGGTCGACAGCCAAGGGTAATCCTCGGTGCGCGGCACCTGGATGTGCACATCGCACTGGTAATTCACCACATCGGCGGCCAGCGCATCGAGTTGCTTACGCAACTTGCGGATATCGGTGACATTCAGGGCAATGGTGCTGCTCTGGGCGGCAGGATCGATCAATCGGGCTGCTGGACGTGCCTCGGCGGCCTTCAAGGCGGCTTCGGCCTGTTCCAGCTCGGCCTTGCGCGCATGGGCAATGGCGTTGTTGACCCCGCCGGTCAGCGCCGGTGCCTTGGGCATCAGCGCCCGGGCCCGGCTCAGGGCGGTGGCGGCGGCATTGACGTCACCCTTTTGCAGGACGATCTGACTGCGTTGCAGGTAGGCCTCGGCAATCTGCCGCTGGTATTGCACCAGCTGCGGGTCGTCAGGGGTTTGTGCCTGCAGGGCGCCCAGTTGGTCTTCCGCTGTCGCCAGCTCGTTGCTGGCAATGTTTTGTTCCAGCTGCGCGATGGCCGTGGCCCGCGCATCGGGGACCTCGGTGGTCGCCGGTGGCGTGCTTTGGCAGGCCCCCAGCAGCAGGGAGAATGCGACAAGGAGCAGATAACGGGAGGCGAACGGCTTCATTCCTGCGACTCTCTAATTGCGCAAAAAGCGAGCAAGTCTACACCCCTCGACGGGGCAGAACAAAACTCAGCAGAAACAGTGCGGCCGCCACCACCACGATCGACGGCCCGGCCGGGGTGTCCTTGAACCAGGACAGCGCCAGTCCGCCACAGACCGCGAGCATGCCCAGCAGGCTTGCGCCCAGGGCCATCTGCTCCGGCGAGCGGGCGTGACGCTGTGCCGCGGCGGCCGGGATGATCAGTAGCGAGGTAATCAGCAACACCCCGACAATCTTCATCGCCACCGCAATGACCACGGCAATCAGCAGCATCAGCGCCATGCGCAGCGATGCCACGGGCAGGCCTTCGACCTTGGCCAGTTCCTCATGCACGGTGATTGCCAGCAGAGGGCGCCACAGGGCAACCAGCAGCAAAAGTACCGCCGCGCTGCCGCCGAGAATCCACGCCAGGTCGCCGGGGCTGATCGCCAGCAGGTCACCGAACAGGTAGGCCATCAGGTCGATTCGCACTTCATGCATGAAGCTTAGTACCACCAGGCCCAGGGACAGGGTGCTGGGAGCAAGAATCCCCAGCAGCGTGTCGGATGCCAGGGGCTGGCGTTGTTGCAGGGTCACCAGCAGCACCGCCAGCAGCAGGCAGCCTACGGTGACGGCCACGGCGGGGCTGACATCCAGCAGGAAACCCAGGGCCACCCCTAGGAGCGCGGCGTGGGACAGGGTGTCGCCAAAGTAGGCCATGCGCCGCCAGACCACGAACGAACCCAAGGGCCCGGCGACCACCGCCAGAGCCAGACCTGCGAGCAGGGCGTAGAGCAGAAAATCAGCCATGCTTGCAGTTTTCTCCGTGGACATGGACGTGGCCCGCGGCGGGCTGGGTGACCACCGACCCATGCAGGTCATGGGCGTGATCGTGGTGATGGTGGTAGATCGCCAGGCTCGGCGCGTTCTTGCCGAACAGCTCGACGAAGGCCGGGTCGCCGCTGACCTGCTCGGGGTGCCCGGAGCAGCAGACATGGCGGTTGAGGCAGACCACCTGATCGGTGGTGCTCATCACCAGGTGCAGGTCGTGGGAGACCATCAGCACGCCGCAACCGTGACGGTCCCGCAGGCGGGTGATCAGGCTGTAGAGCTCGGCCTGGCCGGCCACGTCGACGCCTTGCACCGGTTCGTCGAGCACCAGCAGCTCAGGCTCGCGCAGCAGGGCCCGGGCCAGCAGCACACGCTGCATCTCGCCGCCGGAAATGCTTTGCACCGGGCTGTCGATCACTTGTTCGGCGCCAACTTCCTTGAGGGCAGCCAGCGCTCGGTTGCGATCCACACCCGGCACCAGGCGCAGAAAGCGCAGCACCGACAACGGCAGGGTCGGGTCGACATGGAGCTTTTGCGGCATGTAGCCGACTCGCAGCCGCGGTTTGCGCCAGACGCTGCCGCTGTCGGGCTTGAGCAAGCCGAGCACGGCGCGCACCAGGGTGGTCTTGCCGGCGCCGTTGGGGCCGATCAGGGTCACGATCTGCCCGGGCTCGACGCTGAGCTGGATGTTGTCCAGCACGCTCTGCCCGGCAAAGGTCACCCCGACCTGCTCGAGGCGGATCAACGCAGTGCTCATCAGGCCCCCTGGCAACCGGAGCAGAGCCCGACCACTTCGACGGTCTGGCCCTCGACCACGAAGCCGACGTCGCGGGCGCTGGCGACGATGGCGTCGCTGATGGATTTCTGCTCCAGCTCGATGGCCGCGTGGCACTCGCGACAGATCAGGAACTGGCCCTGGTGCGCGTGCTCCGGGTGGTTGCAGCCGACAAAGGCGTTGAGCGATGCGATGCGATGCACCAGGCCGTTTTCCAGGAGGAAATCCAGCGCGCGGTACACCGTCGGCGGCGCGGCGCGGCGGCCGTCCTGCTCGCTGAGCACGGCCAAGATGTCGTAGGCCCCCAGGGGCTTGTGGCTTTGCCACACCAGCTCCAGCACCCGCCGGCGCAGGGCGGTCAGGCGCAGGCCTTGCCGTGCGCACAGAGCGTCGGCCTCAGACAGTGCGCTGTGCACGCAGTGAGAGTGGTCGTGTGGACGGCTGGCAAGGGGTGTTTTAGGCATGAGCGGCGACGAGGTTTGTGAGAGACGTTATTATGTTACCCGTTCTCGCCTCTTCGAGTGTCCATCGTGTCCAGACTTTTTCGCCTTTTTGTCGCTTTTACCTTCAGCCTGTTCGCGATCGGCTCGGCCCAGGCCGAAGTCCGGGTGCTCACCAGCATCAAACCCTTGCAACTGATTGCCGCGGCGGTGCAGGACGGCGTGGCGGTGCCCGAAGTGCTGTTGCCGCCGGGGGCGTCGCCGCACAACTATGCGCTGCGCCCTTCGGACGTACGCAAGGTGCAGAGCGTCGACCTGCTGTACTGGATCGGCCCGGACATGGAGGGTTTCCTGCCGCGGGTGCTGAAGGGGCGCAGCCTGCCATCGGTGGCGGTGCAGGACCTGCCGGGCATGAAGCTTCGGCATTTCGCCGAAGATAGCCATTCTCATGGCGAAGATGCCGACGAACATGACCATGATCATCGCCCCGGTACCCTGGATGCGCACCTGTGGCTGTCGCCGGTCAACGCTCGGGTGATCGCCACCCGCATGGCCGCCGACCTGAGCAGCGCCGACCCGGCCAACGCCGCTCGCTACCAGAGCAACCTGAAAGCCTTCAATGAGCGTCTGGATGCCCTGGACGCCCGCTTGAAAACCCGTCTGGCAGGCATCGCCGGCAAGCCTTACTTCGTCTTCCACGAAGCCTTCGACTACTTCGAAGACGCCTATGGCCTCAAGCACACCGGAGTCTTCAGCGTTGCGGCTGAAGTCCAGCCGGGGGCCCAGCATGTCGCCGCGATGCGCGCACGCTTGCAGCAAGTGGGCAAGACCTGTGTGTTCAGTGAGCCGCCTCTGCGTCCGCGGTTGGCCGAGACGCTGGTGGCCGGGTTGCCGGTGAAGCTGGCGGAACTGGACGCCTTGGGTGGTTACACGCCGGCGACCGCACAGGGGTATGAGCAGGTGCTGGAGAAGCTGGGCAACGACCTGGCGGGCTGCCTGGAGCAGTTGTAGGACGGGAGAGTTACCGGGCGTTTTTCGCGGGCGAGCCCGCTCCCACAAAGATGGTGAACATCTGTAGGAGCGGGCTCGCCCGCGATGCATTTCAGAGGGCGAAAGGCAGCGCGATGCCGATCTGTTGCCGCTGTGCCAGGCGCTGCTGGAATTCCATCGGGTCGTGAATCAGCACGTCCTGCCCGGCGAAGCTCTCGGCAGCGATCAGCCGTGACAGCCAGAAGCGCACGCAGGCTACCCGCAGCATGGTCGGCCAGAGCTCGGCCTCGGCCGCAGTGAAGGGTCGCAGGGTGGCGTAGGCGCCGAGCAGGGCCCGGGCGCGCTGGCCGTCGATCACGCCTTCGGCGTTGGAACACCAGTCGTTCAGGGCAATGGCCACGTCGTAGAGCATCGGTCCCGAACAGGCGTTGTAGAAGTCGATCAGGCCGGTCAGATGGGTGCCTTCGAACATCGCGTTGTCGCGAAACAGATCGGCGTGGATGTTGGCCCTGGGCAGGGCGAGGATCCGGGTCTTCTGTGCGACGATTTCATCCAGCGCCCGCTGCAGCAGGTCTTGAGCGGCGGGATCCAGGTGCGACAGCAGCTGTGCGCCCTCTTCCTGCATCCAGTCCAGGCCGCGATCGGTCTTGCGCTTGATCATGTTGTCCTTGGTGGCCACGTGCAGGTGCCCGAGCAACTCGCCGACCTGGGCGCAATGCTGGGCGTTGGCCTCCTTGATGTGCTTGCCCGCCAGGCGCGGTTGCAGCAGCGCCGGCTTGCCCGCCAGCTCCCGCAGGGCGATGCCGTCGCGGGTGCGCAGGGCATAGGGCACCGGCAGGTTGGCCTGGTGCAGCACGTCCAGCAGTTCGATGAAGAACGGCATTTCCTGGACCGGGCCGCGTTCCACCAGGGTCAGGACGAACTCGCCCTGTTCCAGGCTGATGAAGAAGTTGGTGTTTTCGCTACCAGCGGCGATCCCCTGGAAGTCAAGCAGGCGGCCGAGCCCATACGGGGCGAGAAAGGTTTCCAGCTCGGGCCGAGCCAGGGGGGTGAACACAGACATGGTTAAAAACTGCCAGTACGGGCGCCGCTATTGAGCCAGCGCCATTGAGTTGAAGTCGGAGTGGCTTACCACTCAAAGATTTTCCACGCAGGGATCAGCATATCCGGCTGATCCGAACGGATGAAGTTACCGTCGGAGCCATCAGCACGCACCAGGAAATAGGGCTTGCCGCCCTTGGGCGTGACCTTGATGGCGTACAGGAAGCCATTTTGCCGGTATTCCTGAATGGTCTTGTCGCCTTCCGTGCGAATGGTGACTTGCGGGTCCGCTGACGGCGCATCCTCTGCGGCGATCACGGCCATTGGAGCGATTGCAATCAAGCCGGCCAGCAGCAAGCGATTTAGTGTGCGCATGATAACCTTGTCCCTTTGTCGTCAACGGTCCCGCTATTCTAGCGCCGGACCCGCCGAAAAGGTTGATCCCGCTCATGAGCCAAGCCCCCCTCGTCCTGGTGGACGGTTCTTCTTATCTGTACCGCGCGTTTCATGCGTTGCCACCGCTGACCACCTCTAAAGGCCTGCCTACGGGTGCGGTCAAGGGCGTGCTGAACATGCTCAAGAGTCTGCGCAAGCAGTACCCGGACAGCCCGTTCGCCGTGGTCTTCGACGCCAAGGGCGGGACTTTCCGCGATGACATGTACGCCGAATACAAGGCCAACCGCCCGAGCATGCCCGACGATATGCGGGTGCAGATCGAGCCATTGCACGCCAGCGTGATCGCCCTGGGTTTCCCGCTGCTGTGCGTGGAAGGGGTCGAGGCCGACGACGTGATCGGCACCCTGGCCCGCAGTAGCGCGGCGGCGGATCGTCCGGTGGTGATCTCCACCGGTGACAAGGACATGGCCCAGCTGGTGGATGGGCACATTACGCTGGTCAACACCATGTCCGGTAGCAGCATGGACGTGGAAGGCGTGAAGGAGAAATTCGGTGTCGCTCCCGAGCAGATCATCGATTACCTGGCATTGATGGGCGACTCTTCCGACAACATCCCTGGGGTGCCGGGTATCGGTCCTAAGACGGCTTCCGGGCTGCTGGTGGGGGTCAATGGGGGGCTCAAAGAGCTGTACGAGCAGCTCGATATCGTGCCGACCCTGCCGATTCGCGGGGCCAAGACCCTGCCGGCCAAGCTCGAAGAACACAAGGAAATGGCCTTCCTGTCCTATCAGTTGGCAACCATCAAGGTCGACGTGCCGCTGGATATCGGGCTCGACGACCTGCACCTGGGCGAGCCGGACCGCGAGAAACTGGTGGAACTCTACAGCCTGCTGGAATTCAAGAGCTGGCTTGACGAGTTGCAGCGCGACGCCAAGCGTGTCGAGCTCAGTGGCGCCGAGCCGGCGCCTGCCGCTGCACCGCAGCCGTCGGCTGTCGAACAGCCAGTGCTTGAGCTGCAGTACGAAACCATCCTCGACCCGGAGCGTTTTGCCGTCTGGCTGGAGAAGCTGAAGAACGCCAAGCTGATTGCCTTCGATACCGAGACCACCGGCATCGATGCTCAGCAGGCGCAACTGGTGGGACTGTCCTTTGCGGTCGAGGCCGGGGAAGCGGCCTACATCCCGTTGACCCATTCCTACATGGGCGTGCCGGAGCAATTGGACCGCGACACCGTGTTGCTGGCCCTGAAGCCGCTGCTGGAGGACCCCAAGCTGCTCAAGGTCGGCCAGCACGCCAAGTTCGACATGAACATCCTGGCCAATTGCGCGATTGGCGGCGATCAGGCCAATGGCATCACTGTGCGCGGCATCGCATTCGATACCATGCTCGAATCCTACGTGCTCAACTCCACCGCCACCCGCCATGACATGGACAGCCTGGCGCAGAAGTACCTGGACCACACCACCGTGAGCTTCCAGGACATTGCCGGCAAGGGTGCCAAGCAACTGACTTTCGATCAGATTCCACTTGAGCAGGCCGGTCCCTACGCTGCTGAAGATGCCGATATCACCCTGCGTCTGCATCAGGCGCTCTTCGAGAAGCTGACTGCCATTCCGAGCCTGGCCAGCGTGCTCACCGATATCGAGATGCCGCTGGTGCCGGTCCTGGCACGCATCGAGCGCCAGGGCGCGCTGGTGGATGACAAGCTTCTAGGTGTGCAGAGCATCGAGCTGGGAGACAAGATGGTGGCCCTAGAGCGCGAAGCCTTCGAGATCGCCGGAGAGGAGTTCAACCTGGGCTCGCCCAAGCAATTGGGCAGCATCCTCTACGACAAGCTTGGCCTGCCGGTATTGAAAAAGACCGCCAAGGGCCAGCCTTCCACGGCTGAAGAGGTGTTGGCCAAGCTTGCCGAGGACGACTATCCGCTGCCGCGGGTGCTGATGCAGTACCGCTCCATGAGCAAGCTGAAGAGCACTTACACCGATCGTCTGCCTGAGCAGATCAATCCGCGTACCGGGCGCATCCACACTTCCTATCATCAGGCGGTGGCTTCCACCGGACGGCTGTCCTCCAGCGATCCGAACCTGCAGAACATTCCCGTGCGCACCGCCGAGGGCCGGCGCATTCGCCAGGCCTTTATCGCACCGCCCGGCTACAAGCTGCTGGCCGCCGACTATTCGCAGATCGAGCTGCGGATCATGGCTCACCTGTCCCGGGACGAAGGCCTGCTCAATGCCTTCCGCAACAACCTGGATGTGCACACCGCCACCGCGGCCGAAGTGTTCAAGGTGGAGCTCAAGGATGTGACGTCCGATCAGCGTCGCAGCGCCAAGGCCATCAACTTCGGCCTGATCTACGGCATGGGCGCGCAGAAGCTGGGCAAGGACATTGGTGTCGACACCAAACAGGCCAAGGCCTATATCGATACCTATTTCGCCCGCTATCCAGGGGTTCGCCAATACATGGATCGGACCCGCGCCCAGGCGGCGGATCAGGGCTATGTCGAGACCATCTTCGGCCGTCGGCTGTACCTACCGGAGATCAACTCCAACAAGCCGCAGGAGCGAGCCGGCGCCGAGCGTACGGCGATCAACGCGCCGATGCAGGGCACGGCGGCGGACATCATCAAGAAAGCCATGGTGGCGGTGGACAACTGGCTGGAGTCTTCGCAGTTGGATGCCCGGGTCATTCTTCAGGTGCACGACGAACTGGTGCTGGAAGTGCGCGAGGACCTGGTGGACCAGGTGCGCGACGAGATTCGTGGCTACATGAGCGGTGCCGCGACCCTGGATGTGCCGTTATTGGTGGAAGTCGGAGTGGGAAATAACTGGGACGAGGCCCATTAAGGGCACTTTTCAGTGGTTTTTGCCGCGGCATAGTGTCGCGGTAAAAACTGGCGACTGGCTATTAGCACGGAAAATTTCATCGTTTATTGCCAATAGTTTTTGCAACCCGCTGGAACTAATCCAGTGAAAGCCCACTCAGAGTTACTGAATGGCTGGTGAAGCCCTTCGATGCTCCTATGTTGTGTTAAGTGTTGGCAGATATCTGGACCCCGCCCTAGCGGTCTAGAACTTGAACCCCGAACTTCCCCCTCCCCATACGAAGTCCGGGGTTTTTTTTGCCCTAAAATTGCCTGGGAAATGACCATGCTGCGTTAAAAGCGCGGCGCGAAATGCTCATTTACAGCCAGTAAACTCCGCTTTCGCAGCGCGCTTTTGCCTTGCCTGATCATCCCCCAGGCAATTTTCCCTACGTCTCTCAGGCGTCGGTTTCGGCGCCTTTGTCGGCCAGTTCCATCCAGCCGGCCAGGACGGTGTAGGCCTCTTCCAGGCCCATGCGCTTGGGGGCTGAGAACAGCTGGATGGTGACCGCTTCGCCCCAGCCCTTGCGGATCTGCGACTGGACCTTGAGCAAGGTGTTCTTGGCTGCGCCGTAGGTCAGCTTGTCGGCCTTGGTCAGCAGGATGTGCATCGGCATGCCGCTGGCCACGGCCCAGTCCAGCATCAGCAGGTCGAAATCGGTCATGGGATGCCGGATGTCCATCATCAGGATCAGGCCTTTGAGGCTCTCGCGGCTGCCCAGGTAGGCTTCCAGGTGGCGCTGCCAGTGCTGCTTCAGGGGAATCGGCACTTTGGCGTAGCCGTAGCCCGGCAGGTCGACCAGACGGCGATCGTCGTCTAGCTTGAAGAAGTTCAACAACTGCGTGCGCCCCGGGGTTTTCGAGGTGCGTGCCAGGCTGGCGTGGGTCAGGGTGTTCAGGGCGCTGGATTTACCGGCGTTGGAGCGCCCGGCGAAGGCCACTTCAAAGCCGTCATCGTCTGGGCATTGGTCGACTTTGGCGGCGCTGAGCATGAACGTAGCCTGTTGGCACAGACCGAGGATGGGGTTCTTGAGTTGCATGGGATTTCCGAGATAGGTGCGATGCCGAGAGTGGACGCGGCGAGCGGTGTCGTTTCCGTTTCAGTAGCGCCAGTATATAATGCCGCAGATTTTGTGTGCGCTTTGTCCCAGCGTAGGATGAAGTTCACGAGAGCGATAAACCTTGACTGCGCACTAGAACGCAGCACGCTCTCAACCCTGAAAAGGTCGTTTTATGACGAAATGGCTGCTAGCTGCCGGTGTCTTGATGCCGCTTTACAGCGCTCAGGCTACACAGGATCCGGAAGCTGTGTACAACCGTGTTTGTGGGGCTTGTCATTCCGGCCAACTACCCACGGCGCCCCGCAAGGGCGACCAGGAAGCTTGGGCGCCGAGGTTGGCGCAAGGTATGGAGACGCTGGTGCAACACGTGACCCAGGGTTTCAAGGCGATGCCGCCGCGTGGTTTGTGCATGGACTGCAGTGCCGAGGATTACCGAGCCATCATCCACTGGATGAGCGAGTGATCCCGGTCCATAACTCTTAACCCTTAGCCGTAGTTGGATTAGCTGATGAACAAATTACTCGTGAGTCTGCTGTTGACCTTGGGCATCACAGGTGTAGCCCATGCCGCAGGCGACGCTGCTGCCGGTCAGGCGAAAGCCGCAGTCTGTGGTGCATGCCACGGCCCTGATGGGAACAGCATGGCGCCAAACTTTCCCAAGCTGGCTGGCCAGGGGGAAAAGTACCTGGACAAGCAGCTGCACGATATCAAGTCCGGCAAGCGGCAAGTGCTGGAAATGACCGGCCTGCTGACCAACCTGAGCGATCAGGATCTGGCTGACCTCGCCGCTTACTTCGCCAGCCAGAAAGGCAGCGTCGGCGCAGCAGATCCTAAAGTCGTGGCCCGCGGTGAAGAACTGTTCCGCGGCGGCAAGCTCGATCAGGGCATGCCTGCTTGCACCGGCTGCCACTCGCCAAATGGCGCGGGTAACGCCGCAGCCGGCTTCCCTCATCTGGGTGGCCAGCACGCGCAGTATGTGGCCAAGCAACTGACCGACTTCCGCGAAGGCAACCGTACCAACGACGGCGACACCATGGTCATGCGCAGCATCGCCGCCAAGTTGAGCAACAAAGACATCGAAGCGGTGTCCAGCTATATTCAGGGCCTGCACTAAGCCGGCTCGATCAAGTTGCCGAAGGTGATGAGCCGCGACAACGTTAATGATCGATTAATCTTACGGTGCAAGCATAAAGGGTGGCTCAGGCCGCCCTTTTTTATGGCGTCTGCCGCTACACTAGCGAACTCAAGCCCGCCATGATCTGTCTGAATTCAGGTCGCGCGAGGCGCCAAAATTGTCCAGGAGTAAAGCATGCGTAATCTGATTCTCAGCGCCGCTCTCGTCACCGCCAGCCTGTTTGGCGTGACCGCTCAAGCTGCCGAGCCGCTTGAAGCCGGTAAAACCTACGTCGAGCTGAGCAGCGCCGTTCCGGTTGCCGTGCCTGGCAAGATCGAGGTCGTAGAGCTGTTCTGGTATGGCTGCCCACACTGCTACGCCTTCGAGCCGACCATCAATCCCTGGGTTGAAAAACTCCCTGCCGACGTCAACTTCGTGCGCATTCCAGCCATGTTTGGCGGTATCTGGAACGTTCATGGCCAGCTGTTCATCACCCTGGAAGCCATGGGCGTCGAGCACAAGGTTCACAAAGCCGTATTCGAAGCCATCCACAACGGCGAGAAGCTCGCCACTCCAGAGGAAATGGCCGAGTTCCTGGCCGCAGAAGGCGTCGACAAGGACAAGTTCCTGAGCACCTACAACTCCTTCGCCGTCAAAGGCAAGGTCGAGGACGCCAAGAAGAAGGCCCAGGCCTATCAGATCACCGGCGTACCGACCATGGTGGTCAACGGAAAGTACCGTTTCGACCTGGGCACCGCCGGTGGTCCTGAAGGCGCGCTGAGCGTGGCCGACCAGTTGATCGCCAAAGAGCGTGCAGCCAAGTAAGCGCCGCCGCCATGCCGCGCTGGGGCTCGGAACGCATCGTTGGCCTGCATGATCCGCAGGTCAACGAACACCATTTGGCGTCGACCGGCCTGCCTGCGGACAGTCGCCTGCGTTTGCTCAGTTTCAATATCCAGGTCGGTATCAGCACCGAACGGTATCGCCATTACCTGACGCGTGGCTGGCAGCACCTGCTGCCTCACAACGGGCGTGCCGAAAACCTGCAGAAGATCGGCAACCTGCTGGGTGACTTCGACCTGGTAGCCCTGCAGGAAGCCGATGGCGGCAGCTTGCGTTCGGGCTACGTCAATCAAGTGGAGCACCTGGCTCAGCTGGGCGCCTTCCCCTACTGGTATCAACAGCTCAATCGCAATCTTGGGCGCCTGGCACAGCACAGCAATGGCGTGCTCAGCCGCTTGCGTCCCTGGGCCATTGAAGACCACCCGCTCCCCGGCCCCAAGGGACGTGGTGCGATCCTCCTGCGTTTTGGCGAAGGCGCCGAAGCGCTGGTGGTGGTGATGATGCACCTGGCACTGGGTGCCCGGGCCCGAACCCGGCAACTGGCGTATATCCGCGAGTTGATCGGCGGCTACAAACATCAGGTGCTGATGGGGGACATGAACACCCACGCCAGCGATCTGCTGGAGCACTCCCCTTTACGCGACCTCAGCCTGTTGGCGCCGCAACTGCAGGCGACCTTCCCCAGCTGGCGTCCGCAACGCTGCCTGGACCATATCCTCCTCAGCCCCAGCCTGACCCTGGAGCGAGTCGAAGTCCTGGCCCAACCCATATCCGATCACCTGCCGGTCGCGGTAGAGATTCGTCTGCCGGGTTCGCTCACGGCCGATGCATTGCCCGCGTTGAGTCCTGCACCTCGCGGAACCGATGAATGAGCGACGACGCCCAGCGCTGGAAAGAGAAGTACCTCAAAAGTATCGAACAGCAGGAAAAGCTCGAGCGCCGTTGGGCCGCTCGCCTGGACTTGCTGCGTCGCGGCCTGGTGCGCAGCACCCTGGCGGCGGAAGGCACCGACCGTGCAGTCGACCAGTGCATGAAGGAAATGCGCGAGGTGGTGCGCACAGACGACATGGATGCAGGGCTTGCGTCCTTGTTGCCACGCCTGGAAAAGGCCGTGCTGGATTCCGAGCAGCGGCGCGAAACAAGGATCGAACAGATGAGCAGCGCCTTGACGGCGCTGGTGACTCAACTGCAGTCCCTGCCCTTGCCCCGGGAAGTCAGTCGCCCGTTGAAGGCCTTTGCCAAGCAGTTGGATGGACGGGTCAGCCAGGCACGAGAGATTCCCTTGTTGCTGGGGGAACTGAGCAACCTTCAGGGCAAGGCCCTGAGCCAGCTGGAAACCCCGGCTGAGCCAGGTCGCCCGAGTCTGCTGCAGCGCCTGTTCGGCGGGCGAGACGCCGGTGAAGCGC
This sequence comes from Pseudomonas saponiphila, assembly GCF_900105185.1. Lineage (NCBI taxonomy): Bacteria > Pseudomonadati > Pseudomonadota > Gammaproteobacteria > Pseudomonadales > Pseudomonadaceae > Pseudomonas > Pseudomonas saponiphila. Next base: position 401,225 of record NZ_FNTJ01000002.1, read on the forward strand.
CCCAGGCCGAAACCGCCGCCCCGCCCGCGGCGCCCGTTCCCGCTGCCAGTGTGCAATCCCCTCCTCCGGCCGAGGTCGCTGCAGAGCCGGAGGCGGTGGTTCGCGAGCACTACCAGACCCCGACTACGGACTTGCCGGAAGTCGTCGCCACCGCTCCGGCACCCTTGGCAGTAGCCCCGCCCGAGCCCGAGGCGGTCGTGCTTGCCGAGCCTGCATCCGACGCGCCCGCCAGGACTGAGGCCGAAGCTGTTGTCGCGTCGGCGCCTCCTTCGGTGGTGGCGTTCGTGCCCCCTGTCCTGGCACAGGAACAACCGCAGGAGCCGGCGTCCCAGGGCGAGATGCAAGCGCCCGTTGCGGTCGAACTGGCGGCTCCTGCTCCTGCTCCTGCTCCGGCCCAAGCTCCGGCATCCGTTGACGCCGCTCCGGTTCCGCTCGCCGCGTCGGCGGTACAGGCTCCTATCGAACCTCGGAGCGAGCCGACTGCGCCCAACCCCGACGAGTTGCTGCCTCTGCCTGCGGTTTCCCCGGCGGTGCTGCTCGACAGCCTGCCCCTGCCGCCGGTCATGGCCGAGGCCCTGGCCGCCATCGATCCGGAGCAGTCCGAACAGGATGTGCTCTATGCCCTGCCGGACTCCCCCGAGCCCTCCTACAGCTCGGTGGCCAAGCATATCGAGCACACCCTGCTGGGGCTGCTCGACGACCTGAGCCTGCCGGAGCGTCATCGGCCCCAGGCGGAAGCCATGCGCGATCGTCTGCAGCATGGGTTGAACTGGTATGAATTGCTGCCGATCCTCGATGATCTGGCGGTATTGATGCTGGCGATCACCGATTCGGGTCAGCACGAGTTCGAGGCCTATCTCAAGCAGCTCAATGAGCGTCTGGAAGCCTTCCAGAGCAATCTGCAGGCGGCCAGCGACGGCCACGCCGACAGCAGCTCGGCGGCGCGGGCCATGGACTCGCAGATTCGCCAACAGGTCGATGGCCTGCAAAGCAGTGTGCAGGAAGCGGCGGACCTGGATGACCTCAAGCAGGTGCTGGAAAGTCATCTGGAAGGTCTGCTGGGCACCATGGACCAGCACCAGAAGCAGCGCGACGAACGCGAGAAGGAAGTGGCCGCCCGCCTGCAAAGCCTGGCAGAACGTGTATCGAGCATGGAGCAGGAAGCCCAGGGCTACCGTGAACACCTCGAAGAACAGCGGCAGAAGGCGCTGATCGACCCATTGACCGGCTTGCCCAACCGCGCGGCCTGGAGCGAGCGCCTGGAGCACGAGATCGGCCAATGGCAGCAACATGGCAACAGCCTGTTGCTGGCCATGCTCGACCTCGATCACTTCAAGCGGATCAACGACAACTACGGTCATCTGGCCGGGGACAAGGTGTTGAAGATCATCGCCAACGTGCTGCGCAAGCGTCTGCGGGGCAGCGATTTCATCGCCCGTTTCGGTGGCGAGGAGTTCGTCCTGCTGCTGCCCAATACCCCTTGGCCGGTCGGCACGCGCATCGTGGAAGCGCTGCGGGCCGCGGTTGAGGCTTGCCCGTTTCACTTCAAGGGCGAGCCGGTGACCATCACCGTGTCCGTCGGCCTCAGTGCATTCAAGCCCGGTGATCGCAGCGAACTGGTGATCAAGCGAGCCGATCAGGCGCTGTATCGAGCCAAGGACGCCGGTCGCAACCGGGTGGAGACAGGTTGAGGCGCAGGCCGATTCCTGTCACCAGCCACGGTTTTTGCCCATGGCGGCGCGGGCAGTACGTTACACTGTTGCATTCTTTGTCTTCAGCGTATTGCCCTCTGCCATGAAACTCCTTGCTCTTGCCTTTTCGCTCCTGGTCCTGGCCGGCTGCGCCAGCGGTCCACGTATCGACACCAGCCACCCCTCGGTGAATTACGATCAGCGGGCCCAGTTCATCATCGTTCACTACACTTCGGCGTCCCTTGAGCGTTCCCTGGCCCTGCTGACGCGTGGTCAGGTCAGCAGCCACTACCTGATCGGCGACGACAAGTCGGCCACCATCTACAAGCTGGTGGACGAGCAGTACCGCGCCTGGCACGCCGGTGACAGCCAGTGGCAGGGGCGTACCTGGCTCAACTCCAGCTCGATTGGCATCGAGATCGTCAACCCGGGCTTTCGCAACGGCCCCAACGGGCGGCTCTGGTACCCCTACAGCGAAGCGCAGATCCAGAATCTGATCGTGCTGCTCAAAGACATCAGCAAGCGCAACAACATTTCCCCGCGTCACATCATTGGCCATAGCGACATCGCGCCATCGCGCAAGCTCGATCCGGGGCCGCTGTTCCCCTGGAAACGCCTGGCCGACGCCGGGCTCGGCCTGTGGCCCAATGCCCAGGCGGTGGCCCGCCAGCAGGCGTACTTCGCGGCGAGCCTGCCGAGCATCGGCTGGTTCCAGCAGCAACTGGCACAGTTGGGCTACGCCACTCCGCAGACCGGCGAACTGGATCAGGCTACCCGGCACGTGCTGGCGGCCTTCCAGATGCACTATCGCCCAAGCCGTTTCGATGGTCTTCCGGATGCCGAAAGTGCAGCGATGCTGCAGGTCCTCAATCAGACAAAATAATGACGCCGCCGGACGGTTCGGGCCGATTGCTCAATCAGTTGCTATAACTCATTGGTAATCCTTCGGATCTTCCACGATGCCCGTCCCTCGTGAGCCCTTGCGCACCTGGTTCCATCGCCCCTGGTTGCTGGCGACGCTGGCGGCTGCGCTAAGCGCGGCGCTGCTGATGCTCGGCAGTGCCGGGGTGGCCATGCATCAGGTCCAGCAACGGGAAAGCGAACAGATGAATGCCCAGGGCAAGCGCTTCCTGGAGCGTCTGGAACAACTGTTCGGGCAACTGCGTGAAGGACTGGACGAGCTCGAAGCCCAGCCGCTGCGCGAGTGCAGCGCCGAGTTGATCGGCGCCCTGCAGCAGGTCAGCTTCAGCTACCGCTTCATTTATGAAGCGGCCTACATGGATGCCACCCAGAGCTGCTCCAACTCGCCGCGCCAGAGCCTGATGCCCTCGCTCAGGGCTCCGGATATCCGCGGGCCGACCTACAGCTACTGGCTCAATACCTCTGCCCAGCCCAATGAAAACCTGGCCGCGCTGATGCTGGGCCGGGGCAATTTTCGCGTGGCCACTTCCCGCGGGCACTTGACCGATGTGGTGGACCTGCCGACCGGTGGCAGCCTGATGGTGGTGGTGGAGCATGGTGCCCGGGCGATTCCGGTACTGGGTCAGGCCCGTGCCTGGCCGCCGGTGGAGCCTTGGCGCGCTGCTCGCGACGGGCCGCTGCAGGTGACCCCGGACCTGCTGATCTATCGCATGCCGACCCAGAATCCCGAGTACCAGTTGGTGCTGATCACGCCTCGGGCCAGCATGCAGGCGGAAATGCTCGATGGCTGGTGGTGGCTGTTGCCGATCAGCCTGTTGCTGGCGCTGTGTATCGGCGGGCTGGTGTATCAGCTGGCGCGCCAGCGCCAATCCCTGGGGGCGGAGTTGCAAGGCGCCCTGCGCCGTGGCGAGTTGCAGGTGCTGTACCAACCGATCTTCGACCTCGGCAGCCGGGTGTGCGTCGGGGCCGAAGCCTTGCTGCGCTGGCGCCGTCCGGATGGCACCCTGACCAGCCCCGACCTGTTCATTCCGCTGGCGGAAAACACCGGGCAGATCCGCCAGATCACCGACTTTGTCCTGCAGCGCCTGCTGGAGCAACTGGGGCACGTACTGCGGGCCAACCCGCAGTTGTACATCTCGGTCAACCTGGCGGCCTGTGATGTCATGGTGCCGCGCATCGGCCAGGTCATGGCGCGGCTCCTGGCCTTGCACAAGGTGGCCGCGCGGCAGATCGCCTTCGAGGTCACCGAGCGTGGCCTGATCGATGTGGTGGTGGCGCGGGACAACCTGCAGGCGCTGCGGGACGTGGGGCATCAGGTGTTGATCGATGATTTCGGCACCGGCTACTGCAGCCTGGCCTACCTGCAAAGCCTGCCGGTGGATTGCTTGAAGATCGACAAGGCGTTTATCGACGCCCTCGGCCATGACGCCGCCAGCAGCGGCGTGGCGCCCCACATCATCCGCATGGCCCATGCCCTGAAGCTCAAGGTGATCGCCGAGGGCATCGAGTTCGAAGACCAGGCATTGCTGCTCAACAGCGAAGGCGTCAGCTACGGTCAGGGCTGGCTTTTCGCCCATGCCTTGAGCGCGTTGCAGTTCACCGAGCTGATTACTCGCGGGCGGCGCCTGGTGCCCCGGCGCCTGGATGACGAAGCCTGATGCCCTATAGGGGCAAGGCCAGGTAGAACTGGGTGCCTTGTCCCGGCCTTGAGTAGACCCCCATGCGCCCGCCGTGGAGCTGGACGATTTCCTTGCACAGCGCCAGCCCGAGCCCGGCGCCGCCTTTCTTGCGCCCGACCTGGACGAAGGGCTCGAAGATCCGTCCCTGCTGGCCGTAGGCAATGCCCTCGCCGTTGTCCTCGACGCTGATGATCACCCGCTCGCCATGTCGTCGAGCCTGCAAGCAGATCTGACCGCCGCTGGCGGTATGGCGCAGGGCGTTGTCGATCAGGTTGTCCAGGACCCGTTCCAGCTGCGGCCGGTCGGCGTGCAGGCGCGGCAGCGGCGCCTGGATGTCCAGCAGCAGGTTGATGCCCTGGCGTTGTGCCGGTTCGTGGAAGCGTTCCAGGGTCTGCTCCAGCAGCTCTTCAAGGGGACAGGGAGCGAGGGTGAGCTTCTGCAGGCCGTTCTGGTAGCGCGAGAAGTTCAGCAGATCATTGATCAACTGCATCAGGCGCTGCATTTCTTCGTTGACCGTATTGAGCAGGTCGGTTTCCCGGGACTCTTCGGCAAAGTGCAGGCGTTCCTGGAGCAGGCCGAACGCCATGTGCATGCCGGTGACCGGGGTGCGCAGCTCGTGAGAGGCGCGCAGCACGAATTCACTGCGCACCCGCTCGAAGGCACGCTGTTCGGTGACGTCGTGGAGCACCATCACCGCCCCGAGAATATGGCCCTGGGTGTGGCTCACCGGGGTCAGGCTGTAGGTCAGCAGGCGGGACTCGCCGTCGACCTCCACATCCAGGTCTTCCGGTGCTCGTTCCAGGGTGCCGCCGCGCAGGACCAGCTGCAGCTGCTCATCCAGCTCCGGGCGTTGCAGGGCACTGCCCAGGCCCTGGCCGAGGCGCTCCTGGTCCCAGCCCAACTGGCGCTGGGCCACCGGATTGAGGTGCTCCAGGCAGCCTTGACGGTCGATCATCAGCAGGCCGTCGTCGATGCTGTCGAGCACCGCCTGCAGGCGCTGCTGACCGGCCAGCAGTTCATCGACGTTGGTTGCCTGATGCTGGCGCAGGGCCTCGGCCATGATGCCGAAACGCCGGGTCAGCAGATTCATTTCCGCGGCTGTGGAGATGGGCAGGGTGACGTCGAAGTTGCCTTGGCCGATCTTGTCCGCGGCCTTGGCCAGGGCCTCGATGGGGCCGCCGAAACGCCGGGCGATGGCATGGGCGGTGATAAAACCTATGATCAGCACCGCCAGGGCCACCAGGCCCAGCAGGCCGGCCACCAGCAGGGCGCGGTCACGGGCCTGGCGCTCCACCTGGCTGATGTTGTCCAGGGCACTCTTGTGTTCGTTGATCAGGCCGTTGCGCAAGGCATTGAAGCGCTCGGTCAGTGCATCGTTGTCGCTGATTCCGGGGGCACCGCTGGAGCGCTCGAAGGCCTGGAAGAAACTCAGGTAGTCATCGCGGGCCTGCTGAAAGTGGTGGGTGTCCTGGTTCTGCTGTTCCTGGGCGATGCCCTGGTCGAGCAATGCCAGGTAGTGCTCCCGGGAGGTTTCCAGGGCCGCGCGGTCGGGCTCCTTGCTGAGCATGATGATCAACTGGTCGCCCAGGGTCTGGCGCAGCTTGAGCCCCAGGTCCAGGGTGATGAAGTTGTTGCGGATCAGCGACTCTTGGGTATTGGCCATCTGCATCACGCTGACCAGCCCGAGCACCAGCCCCAGCAGGGCGACGGTGATCAGCGCCGAGATGCTCAGAAACAGCCGGGTTCGCAGTTTCATCGCTATCTTCATGGGGGAGCGCTCACAGGTTGTACTGTTTGCGTTTGCGGTACAGGGTCGAGGCGTCGATGCCCAGGGTCTTGGCTGCTTGGTCCAGGGTGTCGCTGGTGGCCAGGACCGCGCCGATATGGGCCTTTTCCAGCTCATCCAGGCTCAGCGCCGCACCGATCCGCGGGGCATTGTTGGTGGGTTGTTCGGCCATGCCCAGGTGGATGATCTCCACCCGTTCCTGGGGACAGATGATGCTCGCCCGTTCCACCACGTTGCGCAGCTCGCGGATGTTGCCCGGCCAGCGATAGTTGAGCAGGGCTTCCCGGGCCTCGTCGCAAAAGCCCCGGGCCGGTCGCGAGTACTCCTTGACGAAGCGGGCGAGGAAGCGATCGGCCAGGGTCAGGATGTCTTCGCTGCGTTCGCGCAGGGGCGGCAGGTGCAGGGTGATCACGTTCAGGCGGTACAGCAGGTCTTCGCGAAAGCGCCCGTCGCGCACCATGTCCTCGAGGTTGAGGTTGGTGGCGGCAAGAATCCGCACATCGGCCCGGCGAGTCACCGGGTCGCCGACGCGTTCGTATTCCTTGTCCTGGATGAAGCGCAGCAGCTTGGGTTGCAGGGTCAGGGGGAAGTCGCCGATCTCATCGAGGAACAGGGTACCGCCGTCGGCCTGATTGACCCGGCCCAGGGTGCTTTCGCTGGCCCCGGTGAATGCTCCGCGGCTGTGGCCGAACAGCTCGCTCTCCATCAGTTCGGCAGTCAGGGACGGGCAGTTGATGGTCACGCAGGACTTCTTCGCCCGCTTGCTCCAGCCATGGATGGCCCGTGCCAGTTCGCCCTTGCCGGTGCCCGATTCACCGAGAATCAGAATGTTGGCGTCGGTGCCGGCCACCTGGCGCGCGGTTTCCAGCACCACTTTCATGGCCGGGCTGTGGGAGTCCAGGCCGTCCTTGGGCTTGCGGACTTCACCTTCCAGGGCTTCCAGGCGCGCCGAGAGCTGGCGCACTTCCAGTTGCTTGGCGGTGGCCAGGCGCAGTTGATCGGGGCTGCAGGGCTTGACCAGGTAATCGGCGGCGCCGGCCTGGATGGCATCCACCGCGGTATCCACGGCGGAGTGGGCGGTGACGATCACCACCCGCATCCAGGGCGCCTGGGTGCGCATCTGGGCCAGCACGTCCAGGCCGTTGTCTTCTCCCAGGCGCAGGTCGAGGAAGCACAGGTCGAACACCTGGCGTTGCAGCAGGGCATCCGCCTGGGCTGCGCTGTTGGCGGTGGCCACGGTGTAGCCCTCGTCTTCCAGGCAGTAACGGAAGGTGCGAAGGATTGCGGATTCGTCATCCACCAGAAGGATGCGGCCTTGATTCTCCGGCGCTGACTCCATTTCGCAGGCTCCTTTAATGAATGATCTTCTTTAGTCCCGGATAAATCGGGCAAGTTGCAAGGTTGATTCTGATCGATTCCACGGCATGCAGGTTAGATATCTCCGGCCGAAATGCCTAACCGACTGAAACTCAATGGGTTTAGCGCTGCTCGGCGTGGATCGGGTCTGTATCAGGCTGTCCGCCGCTCGGCAAAGTTCCCCCACAGATCAAAAAGCCCTCCAGGCGGTCCGCGCCCATCGTGCATTTCGCACGGTCGGCCAGCGTGCATCGTGCAGGATGCGTGTGGAGCCGTTGTTTTGGTTGTATATAAGCTGTTGATTTTATTGATATTTATTCCTTTGTAAAAGCTGGCATGCAGACTGCACTAACCCTCCTATGAGCGAAGCACGAGCCATGGCTTCCATAACAATATCGCCACCAGCGTGGGAGGAGTTTCAGGATGAATCGCCAACGTTTTGCCCAATTGCGTATTGCGCCACTGCACCTTCAGCAAGGTCTGTTCGCCAGTCTGGCGTTGCTGGTCACTCTGATCGCCGGGCAACAGTACCAGCGCTGGCAGGACAGCCAGGCGCCTGCTCCGCGGGTGCCGGTCCATCACTTCACCCAGACCCATTTCAGCTCGGTGAGCAGCACGCTCAACGATGCAACGCCCGTGCAACTGATGGCCGTCGATCAGGCGCAGCCGGCGCTTGAGGCGCCACGTCAGCAACGCTGGGTGTTCTAGGCACCAAGGTCCGGCCCGCATCAGGCGGCGTCCGGCGGCTCCACCGGCACCATCACCAATAGAAGAGTAAGGAGAATCATCATGCTGAGCTGGGCAATCACATTCCTGATCATTGCCATCGTCGCTGCGGTACTGGGCTTCGGTGGTATCGCGGGCACCGCCACGGGTATCGCCAAGATTCTCTTTGTGGTGTTCCTGGTGATGTTCATCGCTTCGTTCTTCTTTGGCCGTCGTGGTCGAGGCTGACCATGCGCCCTTCGTTGAACACCTTGGCCACCGCGCTCGCGCTGTTGCTGGGCGCCAGCACCCTGGCGGTGGCCGCCAATGATGGTCAGGCCCGCGCCAACCAGCTGCTGGGTTCCGATCCGCAGTTTCGTGAAACCTGGCAGAAGGTCGTGCAGCAAGAGGAGCGACTGCCCGAATGGGTGATGAACCTGTCGGGCGATGCGCCACAACAGATGAATGCAGTGACCGAAGGGGGCGATCAGTACCTGGTCGGGCCGCTGTGCGAAACCGCGCAGAGCTGTCAGAACCAGCGGCTGGTCCTCGCCTTCAGCTTCAACAAGAAGCATGCCTACGCCTTGTGGGTCGAAGTACCGGCCGGCTTGCCCGCGGACAAGTCGCCGACGCGGCATGCCAGTTACCGTTTTCTCGGTAAGCCGGACGCCGGCATGCAGGCTTTGCTGCAAGAGCAATTGCGCAAGGATCCGAACTGGTACTGAGTCCGGTATTGCCGATCTTGCATAACAGATAGGCGAAAGAGCCACCCAGGCGCTTTCGACTTTGCACCGCCCGAGGAAGGCGCGTGCATGACCAAGGGGCCGGGATGTTCTGATGCTTGCATGATCGGAGTGACCTAGGGGTACAGGGAGTGCCTCCGCAAGGGCCGGGTCAGGAAAGAGCGGCGGCGCAAGCCCACAAGTCGTGATCGACTTGAAGGGCTTGCGGCGTGCTTGAATGGGCAAAGAACCGTTCTAGAGCCGTTGTTACATCTGCGCCGAGGCGTATTCCGAAAAAAATCTTCCATTGACGCCGATCAAACGTTACCTGGTGTTTCTCTGCGACCGTATATCGAGAAACTTTGCGGAATAATCGCAGTGTTTCCAGGCGACCGAATCAGAACATTCTCATGTTTTTTACGATCTTTTCCTGACCTGTCCGACATGCCTGCACGCCGCCTGAAATGGCGGTTTCACGGCATTTATGCCTGCCGAAATGTCGTATTCGAACCGGTTGGGACGCTCGTTTTATTTGGAAAAACTCATGCCGATTCGGCATAGGGTAGGCGTTTACGGCATTAGACGTTCCCCCCTGGCATCGGAATAGTTGCGCCTTTTTTCGCCCGCACAGAGCTGTAAATGCTCACTCGGGATGACCTTATACGGGGGCCGATGCACAAACTTTTCCGCTATTGAGCGTTCCAGTTCGCGCATCAGCCCGAGTCCAACTGAAGTAAGGGTAATGATATGAAGAAGGCAAAATTAAGCCTCGCCTGGCAGATCCTCATCGGTCTGGTCCTGGGGATTGCGATTGGCGCACTGCTCAATCATTTCAGTGCTGAAAAAGCCTGGTGGATCAGCAACGTCCTGCAACCTGCCGGCGATATCTTTATCCGCTTGATCAAGATGATCGTGATCCCGATCGTCATCTCCTCGCTGATCGTCGGCATTGCCGGGGTCGGCGACGCCAAGAAGCTTGGCCGCATTGGTCTGAAGACCATCATCTACTTCGAAATCGTCACCACCATCGCCATCGTCGTCGGCTTGCTGCTGGCCAACCTGTTCCATCCGGGCGCGGGTATCGACATGAGCACCCTGGGTACCGTGGACATTTCCAAGTACCAGGCCACCGCCGCCGAAGTGCAGCATGAGCATGCGTTCATCGAAACCATCCTCAACCTGATTCCGTCGAACATCTTCGCGGCCATGGCCCGCGGCGAGATGCTGCCGATCATTTTCTTCTCGGTGCTGTTCGGCCTGGGCCTGTCGAGCCTGCAATCCGACCTGCGCGAGCCGCTGGTGAAGATGTTCCAGGGCGTCTCGGAAAGCATGTTCAAGGTCACCCACATGATCATGAACTACGCGCCGATTGGTGTGTTTGCCCTGATCTCGGTGACCGTCGCCAACTTCGGTTTCGCCTCCCTGTTGCCATTGGCCAAGCTGGTCATCCTGGTCTACGTGGCCATCGCCTTCTTCGGCTTCGTGATCCTTGGCCTGATCGCCCGCCTGTTCGGCTTCTCGGTGATCAAGCTGATGCGCATCTTCAAGGATGAGCTGGTGCTCGCCTACTCCACCGCCAGCTCGGAAACTGTGCTGCCGCGGGTGATCGAGAAGATGGAAGCCTACGGTGCGCCGAAAGCCATCTGCAGCTTCGTGGTACCGACCGGCTACTCCTTCAACCTCGACGGTTCGACCCTGTACCAGAGCATCGCGGCCATCTTCATCGCCCAGCTGTACGGCATCGACCTGTCCATCAGCCAGCAATTGCTGCTGGTGCTGACCCTGATGGTCACTTCCAAAGGCATTGCCGGGGTTCCGGGCGTGTCCTTCGTAGTGCTGCTGGCCACCCTGGGCAGCGTCGGCATTCCGCTGGAAGGCCTGGCCTTCATCGCCGGTGTCGACCGGGTGATGGACATGGCGCGTACCGCCCTGAACGTGATCGGCAACGCCCTGGCGGTACTGGTCATCGCACGTTGGGAAGGCATGTACGACGACGCCAAGGGCCAGCGCTACTGGAACTCCCTGCCGCACTGGCGCAGCAAAGAGCCGCTGCCTGCCGGCGAAACCACCAAGGGCTAAGCGCCTACTGCGTAGGAGCTGGCTTGCCAGCGAAGAGGCCCCGAGCCCTGCACATGCCTGGACGCTCGCCTTCGCCGGCAAGCCGGCTCCTACAGATGACAGACCCCGGTTAATCCGGGGTTTGTCGTTTCTGCCCGCCCCGCTATCATTCGCCGCATCTTTCGAGGGGTATGACCGATGCTCAATGGCCTGTGGCTTGGCTTCTTTGTCGTGGCGACCGTGTCGGCCCTGGCCCAGTGGCTGGTGGGCGGTAATGCCGGGATCTTCGCCGCCATGGTGGAAAGCATCTTCGCCATGGCCAAGCTGTCGGTCGAGGTGATGGTGCTGCTGTTCGGCACCCTGACCCTGTGGCTGGGCTTTCTGCGCATTGCCGAGAAGGCCGGCATCGTCGAATGGCTGGCCAAGGTCCTGGGCCCGCTGTTCAAGCGGCTGATGCCGGAGGTCCCGCCCGGTCACCCGGCCCTGGGCCTGATCACCCTGAATTTCGCCGCCAACGGCCTGGGCCTGGACAACGCCGCCACGCCCATCGGCCTCAAGGCCATGCGTGCCTTGCAGGAGCTCAATCCCAGCGCCACCACCGCGAGCAATGCGCAGATCCTGTTCCTGGTGCTCAACGCCTCGTCCCTGACCCTGCTGCCGGTGACCATCTTCATGTACCGCGCCCAGCAAGGCGCGGCGGATCCGACCCTGGTGTTCCTGCCGATCCTCCTGGCTACCAGTGCCTCGACCCTGGTGGGCCTGCTGTCGGTGGCGGTGATGCAGCGCCTGCGTCTGTGGGACCCGGTGGTGCTGGCCTATCTGATCCCCGGGGCCCTGGCCCTGGGCGCCTTCATGGCCTTGCTGGCGACCCTCTCGGCCACGGCCCTGGCGTCGCTGTCGTCGATCCTCGGCAACCTCACGCTGTTTGGTCTGATCATGCTGTTCCTGGTGATTGGCGCGCTGCGCAAGGTCAAGGTCTACGAGGCCTTTGTCGAAGGCGCCAAGGAAGGCTTCGAGGTGGCCAAGAACCTGCTGCCGTATCTGGTGGCCATGCTCTGCGCCATTGGCGTGTTGCGGGCTTCCGGGGCGCTTGATTTCGGTCTAGACGGCATTCGCCACCTGGTGGCCTGGGCCGGTTGGGACACACGCTTCGTCGATGCCCTGCCCACCGCCATGGTCAAGCCATTCTCCGGCAGTGCCGCCCGGGCCATGCTGATCGAAACCATGAAGACCCAGGGCGTGGACAGCTTCCCGGCCCTGGCGGCGGCGACCATCCAGGGCAGTACCGAAACCACCTTCTATGTGCTGGCGGTCTACTTCGGTGCGGTGAGCATCCAGCGGGTGCGGCACGCCGTGGGCTGTGCCTTGCTGGCGGAGTTCGCTGGCGTGGTGGCGGCGATTGCGGTTTGCTACTGGTTCTTTGGCTGAGTTGACCGAGTCTTCGCCGGCAAGCTGTTGTGGCTCAATATTCCTGGACCACTCTGTAGGAGTTTCAACCTAAGGAAGCATCATGGGATTTCGGGTTGTTAGCGCTGAAGAAAAGGCCGAAGCCATTCGCTTGGTCGTGGAAATGAATTACTCGGTGCCTAAGGCATGTGAGCAAACTGGGGTTGGGCCTACAGCCCTGCGACGCTGGGTCGCCAGATGGCGCAAGGAGCATGAAGGAGCCTTGCTGCCCACACGCCCTCAGGACCAGGAACTGATTGATTCACTGCAGGCCAGACTCGCCTTGCTGGAAGCCGAGAATAGCGTCCTAAAAAAGCAATTGCCCTCTCATCTGAAGGTGCTGTTCAGCCGAATCAAATGATCGAGGGGTTGAAAGGACAGCTCTCCATTCGGCACTGCTGTCGACTTCTGGGCGTGCCTCGCAGCAGCTATTACGCCAAGCCCGTGGCTCGGTCTGAACCTGGGGTCGAGCGGCAACTGGAAAAGACCATTCGGCAGCTGCACCGGGAGCATCGAGGTGCCCTGGGCGCCCGGGGATTTGCCAGGGAGCTCAAAAAACAGGGCGTAGCGGTTGGGCGCCATCGTATGGGCCGTCTGATGAAAAACCTTGGGCTGGTCAGGCGACGAGCCCGTTACGCTCACTATCGTCGGACCGGAAAGCCCAGCAATACCGCAGCCAATCTCCTCGATCGTCGCTTTAATCCTGCATCACCCAATACGTTTTGGGCCGGAGACATCACTTACATTCGCGTCGGTGGAAGCTGGCTGTACCTGGCAATCGTGATGGATTTGTTTTCACGTCGGATCATCGGCTGGGCCTTTTCCAGGACCGCCGATGCCGAGCTGTCGCTCAAGGCGTTACGGCTGGCTGTTGGCATACGTCGGCCTGGTTCAGCGCTGGTATTCCACTCGGACCAGGGCTGCCAATACACCGCGGATCGCTTTGTCGAATACCTGGCTGAAAAGCAGATCGTGCAGAGCATGAGTCGACGCGCAAACTGCTGGGACAACGCGGTGGTGGCGCGTTATTTCCGGACACTGAAACACGATTGGTCGCCTGAAAATGGCTACCAGAATCATTTTGAGGCGCAGAAGGATGTGATGGATTTCATTGCCCATTACAACCATCGGCGTTGCCACAGCGCCTCGAACGATCTGCCGCCCGCTGCTTTTGAAAGGCTGGCGGCCTAATGCTCCTACAGAGTGGTCCAAAAAAGCTGGACCACTACAAGCCGGCTCCTACACCACCGGTAGGAGCCGGCTTGCCAGCGAATGGGCGCTCAACGCTTGAGCGCCCGATTGCCCTGCCCCACCGCCCAGTCCACCACCTGTCGGGTCAGCGCATCGCTGGCCTGGCCAAACCCCGTCACCACCGCCGGTATCCCGGTTTCAGTCAGTGGCTGGCGCACTTCGAAACGTCGACTGGCGAGGATCTTCTGGTCATTGCCACGAATCAGTCGCGCGTCCAGGCGGATCACCACCTGGACGGTCGTGCCCTGGTACTCGGTCTGGAAGGCTTGCAGGTCGCCGCCCAGGGCCAGGTCGGTCTGCAGGTTGCTGTCGTCGGTGCTCAACAGCTGTACCCGGCCATCGCGCTGGAAGCCGTCCAGCAGGCGGTTGCGCAGCAGGATCGGCGCCGGGTCGCTCCAGCGCGAAGCCTTGTAGCTGCTGATCAGGTTGCCCTGGGGAAGTACCGCGATCCGCGCGCTGTTCAGCGCGTCGCCGGCCTGGGGCTTGAGCAACTGCAAGGACCACGGCAGGGCCTGGCTCGGGGCCGTGGCGCCGGCCTGGTTCACCGGCAGCCGATAGATGTCCAGCGGCTCGCCCTTGGGCAGGATCGAGCAGGCGCCGGTCATGACCAGGGCGGCACTCAGGGCCAAGCGGGCAAACAGGCGATCGGCACGCTTCATGGCGTGAACTCCTTGTTTTTCTCGTTACCCAGCAAATAACCGCCGGGGTTGGCTTCCAGGCGGCGGGTGATGCTCCGCAGCGAGCCCAGGGTTTCGCGCAGTTCGCGTACCGCTGGCGCCAGGCCGTTGAGGCCCTGCATGCCGTTGTTCAGCGAGTCCTGATTGTTGCTCAGCAGCGTGTTCAGGGTGGCGCTGCTCTGCTCCAGGTTGCGCATGGCCTGTGCCGCGCTGCCGACCATCTGCTTGCCCTGGTCGCTGAGCAGGCCGTTGGCGTTGCGCATCAGCGCGGTGGTCTGTTCCAGCATGGCGCTGGTCTGCTTGCTGATGGTGCCCAGTTGCTGCATCAGTTGGCGCAGCTCATCACGTTGCCCGGCGATGCTCGCCGAGGTTTTCTGCAGGTTGTCCAGGGTGCCGCTGACCCGTTCCACGTTGTCCGGGGAGAACATGCGGTTGGCGTTGTGCAGCAGCAGGTTGACCCCGGTCATCAGGTCGTTGCTGTTGTTCAGCAGGCGGGCGATGGGCGATGGCGAGGCGATGATGGTCGGCAGTTGGCCATCCTTGCCCTTGAGGGGCGGGCTTTGCGGCGTGCCGCCGCTGAGCTGGATGATCGAGGTGCCGGTGATGCCGGTCAGGGCCAGCTTGGCCTGGGTGTCTTCCTTGATCGGCGTTTCACTGCCCAGGCGGATCTGCGCCAGTACCCGGCGCGGGTCCTTGGGATCCAGGCGCAGGTTGACCACATCGCCGACCTTGATCCCGCTGTATTGCACGGCGCTGCCCTTGGACAGGCCGCTGACCGCCTCGTTGAACACGATCTGGTAGTCCTGGAAGGCGCTGTCGACACTGGACTTGGCCAGCCACAGGCCGAACAGCAGGGCGCCGGCCACCACGATCACGGTGAACAGGCCGATCAGTACATGATGGGCTCGGGTTTCCATGTCATCCCTCGTTGGTCTGTGTAGCGGCCTGATAGGCCGCGCGGCCGCGAGGGCCATGGAAGTACTGGTGAATCCATTCGTCCGGGGTTTCGGCGACCACATCGATGGCGTCCGCCACCAGTACCTTTTTCTGTGCCAGCACCGCCACCCGGTCGGTGATGGTGTAGAGCGTGTCCAGGTCGTGGGTGACCAGGAACACACTCAGGCCCAGGGCATCGCGCAGGGTCAGGATCAACTGGTCGAAGGCGGCGGCCCCCACCGGGTCGAGGCCGGCGGTGGGTTCGTCGAGAAACAGGATATCCGGGTCCAGGGCCAGTGCCCGGGCCAGGGCGGCACGCTTGATCATCCCGCCGGACAGCGAAGCCGGGTATTTGTCCGCCGCCGACAGTGGCAGCCCGGCCAGCGCCAGCTTGACCGCCGCCAGGTGCTCGGCATCGGCGCGAGACCGCCCGGCATGCTCGATCAGTGGCAGGGCGACGTTCTCGGTGACCGTCAGCGAGGTGAACAGCGCGCCCTTCTGGAACAGCACGCCAAAGCGCCGTTCGATCAACGAGCGTTGTTGTTCCGGCAGGCTCGGCAGGTCCTGGCCAAAGACCCGCACCGAGCCTTCGCTGGGTTGGCGCAGGCCGACGATGCTGCGCAGCAGCACCGACTTGCCGCTGCCGGAGCCGCCGACCACGCCAAGGATCTCGCCCTTGAACACGTCCAGGTCGAGGTTCTCGTGCACGCTCTGCTTGCCGAAGCGATTGCACAGGCCGCGGACATCGATCACCGCCTCGGTTGGCGCGCGTGGTGCACGGCTCACCAGCCCATCTCCATGAAGAACAGCGCGGCCACGGCGTCGATGACGATCACCACGAAGATCGACTGGACCACGCTGGAAGTGGTGTGGGCCCCCACCGACTCGGCGCTGCCGCTGACCTTGAAGCCTTCCAGGCAGCCGATGGCGGCGATCAGGAAGGCAAAGACCGGCGCTTTCACCAGGCCCAGCAGGAAGTGTTTGACGCCAATGTCCGAATGCAGCAACGAAAGGAACATCGCCGGCGAGATATCCAGGGACAGGGCACAGACCACGGCGCCGCCAATGATCCCCGAGAGCATCGCCAGGAAGGTCAGCATCGGCAGCGCCACCAGCAACGCCAGGACCCTGGGCAGCACCAGCAGCTCCATCGGGTCCAGGCCCAGGGTACGGATCGCATCAATCTCTTCGTTGGCCTTCATCGAGCCGATCTGTGCGGTGAAGGCACTGGCGGTGCGTCCGGCCATGAGAATCGCGGTGAGCAGCACGCCGAACTCCCGCAAAAAGGAAAACGCCACCAGGTCCACGGTAAAGATACTGGCGCCGAAATTGGCCAGTACCGTGGCCCCGAGAAAGGCCACCACGGCGCCCACCAGGAAGGTCAGCAGGGCGACGATGGGGGCGGCGTCGAGGCCGGTCTGTTCGATGTGTGCCACCACCGGGGTGATGCGCCAGCGTTTGGGGCGCAGCAGACCGCGGGCCAGGGTTTCGAGGATCAGGCCGATGAAGCCGAGGACTTTCAGGGTGTCCTGCCAGACGGTGTAGACCGCGCTGCCGATGCGCGAGAGCAATTGCACGCTGACGGAAATCTCCGGCTCCCTGACCGGCACACAGAAATCGTTGAGCGAACTGTAGACCGTGTGCAGCAGCGCGCGGTCGGCGCTGGACAGGGTGCAGCCCGGGTGTTCGGCGGACTGGCCCAGGCGTTCGGCACCCAGCAGCTCCACCAGCAGCGAGGCGCCGGCGGTGTCCAGGGCTCCCAGGCCGTTGAGGTCGATGTGGGTGCTGCTATCGTAGTGGCCGTGGAGGCTCTGGCAGAGACGCTTGAGATCGCTGTAATGGGCCAGCGTCCAGTCGCCACCGATGCGCAGTTGCGCCGGAGAGTGGGCGTTGTCCAGTTGAGCGGTGCCGGGCGTCATGCGGGTATTCATAAGCTCCGAGCTTGTGTGGCGATTGCGCAGTGCTACGTAATAGCACGATCGCCGTTACTTTGCCTCGCCGCTCTTGGTCGCATCTTGATCTGGATCGGTGATCTCGAAGCGCAGCACGCCAATCACCTGCCCGTCCTCGGTGATGACCCGGACCTGCCAGTTGCCCGCCGGGTTGGCCGGGAAGTTCTGCTTGTGGGACCAGGCGCGGTAGCCCTCCTTGCGCCCGCCGCGAATGTCCAGGGCGATGCGGTCCACTTCACTGCCGTTGAACTGCCAGACGTGATAGATGCGCTCGTCCAGGCCCCGGGGCGCGTTGATCGCGGTGTAGGCGTACAAGCCGTCGCTGCGCACCTGGCGGCTGCTGACCTGTTCCAGGCTGTCTCCCGGCGTGCGGTCCTGAAGCTGGGTGCTGATGGCGTCCTCGGTCAGCCAAAGGGTGGCCGGCGGCACCCAGGAGCGCAGCAGCCAGCCGGTGCTGCCAATGGCCAGGGTGATGCACAGCACCGCCAGGGCACTGCGCAGGCTGCGGATCGGCAGGATCGACGCCAGGCTGGGGAAGGACAGGAGCATGGCGATGCCCAGGGCCAGCTTGAAGCTCTGGGCCGTGGTCAGGTGCAGGATCAGCGGCAGCGCGGTGAGCAGGGCGGCGAACAGCGTCAGGGTGTGCAGGGCGAGGAACAGCCAGCGCCGCGGGGCCAGCCATTTGTAGTACAGCGGGTCGGTGATGGAAATCAGTGCCGCGGCCCCCAGCAAGCCGGTGAACACCAACTGGCCGCTGTTCCAGCTGGTGGTGATGAAGAAGAACGGCAGGACGAAGAACAGGCTTTCCTGGTGGATCATCTGTGTGGCGTAACGCAATAGCGGCTGCGGGATCTCGCGCTTGAAGACCTTGGTGAACAGTTGGGTCAGGCTGTTTTCCAGCATCAGCCAGACCCAGCTCACCAGCAGGATCACGGCGATCCACGAGGCCAGGCTCTGCTGTCGATCGACCAGGATGAAGCTGCTGACTCCGGAGATGAACCCGCCGAGCGCAATGACCCCCGGGTAGCGCTTGATCAGTTCCAGAACGCGCTGAATATAGAGGGTCAGGTTAGGCATCGGGCGGGGATCACAGTCTGGGCAGTAAAAAACCGCGACAGGATACCGTTGGCCGCGGCCCGTGGCGAGGGAGCTTGCTCGGGCTGGAGGCCTGTAGCGCTGCCCGGCTCCGCCACGCCGTCAGCGGCAGACTGCGGTGCTCCCGCTACAGCGGACGTGCGCGACGCCGACGCTGCCACAGGCAGGCGCCGAGGCTGGCGCAGAGGATCAGGCCCAGCAGGCCAGCGCCCAGCCACAGCAGTTGTTCGTCGCCCAGCAGCGGCTTTTCGATGCGCAGGTAGCCCGGCTGTTGCAGCAATTGCTTCAGGGCCCGATTAGCCTGTTCCAGGCTGACTGCCCGCAGGCGCTTGGCCGGGTCGCTGAAACGGCCGTTGTCGAAGTCTCCCAGGGCGCTCCAGTAGTAGTCCGCCAGGGCGCTGTTGCCTTGCACCGCCCAGGCCTGGCGGTCGATGGCGGCCTGTTTCAGGCGCTCGAAGGTGGCCGGGTCGAGGCCGTCCTTGAGCAGGTGCGCCCTGAGCTGTTGGACCACGTGGCGGGCCTGGGGCAGCGCATCACGCTCCAGGTCGGCATTGAGGCTGAGAAACCCTACCCCGCCGAAGACTTCCCGATCGCTCCAGGGGCCGTAGGACAGTTCGTGCTCCAGGCGCAACTGGCGGTACAGCGCCCAGTCCAGGTAGTCCTTGAGCAGGTCGAACGTCTCGTCGTGCTGCTGTTCCAGCTGGGGTTCGGGAAACAGCCAGTGCAACTGGGCGCTCTGCCCTACCCAGCCTTGGATCAGGTCGCGCTCGGCGGCGGCCGTGCCCTGGATCTGCGGCAAATCGGGGTGCTCGCTGGGCTCCACCGGAACCAGGGCGCCGTAGGTGCGTTCAAGATAGGCCGGCAGCAGGCGGTCGAGTTCGCCGACCACGATCAGGGTCATGTTGTTGGGGGCGTACCAGTCCCGGCGCACTTGCTCCAGCTGGGCCAGGGTCAGGTGCCCGACTTCGGCGCGCTCGGCGCACTTGAGCCCCAGTTCCACCGCCAGCTGGTTGCCGGCCCTATGGCCCAGGTCCTGGCGGTCGAGCCAGCGCTGCAGGTGCGAGTAATGGCCGCCGTCTTCGCGCTCCACCACCTGTTTGGCGGCGGCCACTGCGTTGTCGTCAAGGCGGGTGCGGGTCAGCAGCGACAGCAGCAGGTCGAGGACCTTGCGCTGGTTTCTCGCCGGGGCCTCGATGACGAAAGTGGTGTCGGCATTGCTGGTGTAGGCATTCCATTCGCCGCCCAGGGCCTGCATGCGTTCTTCCAGGCCGCCTTCGCCGCTGGCGTCGATGCCGCTGAACAGCAGGTGTTCCAGCAGGTGCGGCAGTTCCTTGTCGGCACAGGGGAAATCGTCCAGGCCGACCCCCACCACCAGGCGGATCGCCACGTGGCCGCGTTCGCTACCGGGTTTGAGCAGCAATTGCAGGCCGTTGGGCAGGGTGTAGCCTTCAGCCTGGAAGCGATCCAGGGCCCATCCTTGTGCACTGCCCAGCAACAGGCAGGCGAATAACAGACAACGCATAACAAGCTTCCTTACGGCGTGCGTAAGTTTTAGAGACTGCATGTAACTCTGGACGTTCAGGGTGAATGGGTGATGTCAGCCATGTCTTCGACTTGCAGGGCCCCGGTGTCCGAGGTTTCCAGGACCACGTAGGCGCTGCTGCAGAACAGCGAGTTGAGACGCTTCATGTCGGCGATCAGTTCCAGGTGCAGGGAACTGGTTTCGATGCTTTGCACGATCTTGCGCTGCAGGCGGCTGACGTGGGCGTGGGCCAGGCGCCGTTCCTGAGCGCGGAAGCGGCGTTTTTCCCGCAGCAGTTGCCGGGCGCTTTCCGGGTCGGCGCTGAGGAACACCGAAAGTCCCAGGCGCAGGTTGGCGATCAGTTGCGCGTGCAGCCCGGTCAGCTCTTCCAGGCCCACTTCGGAGAAGGAGCGGCGTTGCGAGGTCTTTTGCTGCTGGACCTTGCGCAGCATGCGCTCGATCAGGTCGCTGGCCAGCTTGAGGTTGATCGCCAGTTCGATGATTTCCGCCCAGCGCCGGCTGTCCTGCTCGCTGAGGTCCTCGCGGGGCATTTGCGCCAGGTACAGCTTGATCGCGCTGTACAGCGCTTCGACATCATCGCTCAGGGCTCGCAGCTCCTGGGTGATGGCGGTCTGTTTGCCCCGCAGCACATCGCGCATGGCTTCCAGCATGTTGTCGATCAGGTCGCCGATGCGCAGGGTTTCCCGGGCGGCGTTGGCCAGGGCCAGGCTCGGCGTGGCCAGGGCGGCCGGGTCCAGGTGCCGTGGACGCGCGCGGCCATTGTCCTGGGGCCGTTCCGGCAGCAGCCAGCTGCAGAGCCGGGCCATGGGGCCGACACTGGGCAGCAGCAACAGGCAGCGCGCGGTGTTGTACAGCAGGTGGAAGCCGATCACCACTTCCTGGGGGCTGAAGTCCAGGCTGTCCATCCAGTGGGCCAGGGGGTTGAGCACCGGGATGATCAGCAGCAGGCCGATCAGTTTGTACAGCAGGCTGCCCAGGGCCACCTGGCGGCCGGCGGCGTTTTGCATGCTGGTGCCGAGGAAGGCCAGCACCCCGCTGCCGATGTTGGCGCCGATCACCAGGCCGATGGCCACCGGCAGGCTGATGACGCCGGCCCCGGCCAGGGTGGCGGTGAGCAACACCGCCGCCAGGCTGGAGTAGGACACCATGGCGAATACTGCGCCCATCAGGGCATCCAGGAGGATGTCGCCGGTCAGCGAGGCGAACAGCACCTTGACCCCTTGGGCGTGGGTAATAGGTGCGGCGGCTTCGACGATCAGTTGCAGGGCCAGGATGATCAGGCCCAGGCCGATGCCGACCCGGCCCAACTGCCCGGCGCGGGTCTGCTTGCGCGAGAGGAAGAAGATCACCCCGAGGAAGATCAGCAGCGGCGACAGCCACGACAGGTCGAAGGTCAGCACCCGGGCCATCAGCGCGGTGCCGACATCGGCGCCGAGCATGGTCGCCAGCGCCGGGGTCAGGGCCATCAGGCCCTGGCCGACAAAGGAGGTCACCAGCATCGCCGTGGCGTTGCTGCTCTGGACCATGGCCGTCACCAGGATGCCGGCAACGAAGGCCAGCGGTCGCCGGGCCATGTTCTGGCCGATCACATGGCGCAGGTTGGAGCCGTAGACCCGCAGGATGCCGGTACGGACGATGTGCGTGCCCCAGATCAGCAGGGCCACGGCGGAAAGCAAATTGAGCAGGGTCAGCATGAGAGGCCCCCCCTGGGGTGAAGAGCCCCAAGTGGGGCCAGTGGACGTTGTTGCGTGAGGTTCTACGTTATGTATTTAAGCTGTAGTTGGCTAACGCACAGGGCGCCAGCATCGCATAGCTCAAGCGGCGTTTGAAACAAAACTGTCATGAAAACAACTGGCTGCAGACGTGAAAAAGGGGCTCGAAAGCCCCTTTTTCCTGACGCCCGTTCGCGGTTATTGACCGGGAACGTCCTTGCGCAGTTTCACCGGATCCTGCTGTTTTTTCTTCTTCGCGATGGCGCTGCGCATCTTGATGTTGATGGCTTCCACCGCCAGGGAGAAGGCCATGGCGAAGTAGACGTAGCCCTTTGGCACGTGCACGTCGAAGGCTTCGGCGATCAGCACCGTGCCCACCACCAGCAGGAACGACAGCGCCAGCATCTTCAGCGACGGGTGCTTGTCGATGAACTCGCTGATGGTCCCGGCGGCCAGCATCATCACCAGTACCGCGACAATGATTGCCGCCACCATCACCGGTACGTGGGACACCATGCCCACCGCGGTGATCACCGAATCCAGGGAGAAGACGATGTCGATGATCGCGATCTGGATGATGGTGTAGAAGAAGTTGCCGCCCTTGCCCTTGGGTTCATCCAGGGTTTCGTCCTCGCCTTCCAGGGCGTGGTACATCTCCTGGGAGCTTTTCCACAGCAGGAACAGGCCGCCGAAGAACAGGATCAGGTCACGCCCGGAAATGCCCTGGCCGAAGACCACGAACAGGTCGGCGGTGAGGCGCATGACCCAGGTGATCGACAGCAGCAACAGAATGCGCGTGACCATGGCCAGCGCCAGGCCGAAGATCCGCGTGCGCGGCTGCATGTGCTTGGGCATGCGACTGACCAGGATCGAGATCATGATGATGTTGTCGATGCCCAGGACGATCTCCAGGGCGGTCAGGGTGAAGAAGGCAACCCAGATTTCCGGGTTGGTCAGCCATTCCATGTGTAGTCCTTTGCGCGAGTGTTATGGCCCGGGCCGTGACGCCGGCCCGGGCGGGGAATCATTGCCTTTAAAGCGTGCTGAACAGCGGAAAGATCCCCATCAGCAAAGCGGCGAGCATTATGCACAGGCAGACCAGCACTGCCCACTTGAGGGTGAAGCGCTGATGGTCGCCAAACTCGATGCCGGCCAGGGCCACCAACAGGTAGGTCGAGGGTACCAGCGGGCTGAGCAGGTGCACCGGTTGGCCGACGATCGACGCCCGGGCCATTTCCACGGCGGTGATGCCGTAGTGGCTGGCGGCTTCGGCCAGTACCGGCAGTACGCCGTAGTAGAAGGCATCGTTGGACATGAAGAAAGTGAACGGCATGCTCACCAGCGCGGTGATCACCGCGAGGTACGGCCCCAGTGCTTCCGGGATCACCGCCAGCAGGCTCTTGGACATGGCGTCGACCATGCCGGTGCCCGACAGGATGCCGGTGAAGATGCCCGCCGCGAAGATCAGTCCGACCACCGCCAGCACGCTGCCGGCGTGGGCCGCGACCCGGTCCTTCTGCTGCTGCAGGCAGGGATAGTTGACGATCATGGCGATACTGAAGGCCACCATGAACAGCACCGGCAGCGGCAACAGGCCAGCGATCAGCGTGCACATCAGGGCGAAGGTCAGGGCGCCGTTGAACCAGATCAGCTTGGGCCGGCGGGCATCCGGGTACTGCGACACACTGATTTCGCTGTGGTCGATCTCGTCGCCGGCCAGGTGCAGTTCACCCAGGCGCGCACGTTCGCGCTTGCCGTACAGGTAGGCGATCAGCAGGATCGCCACCACGCCGGCCAGCATCGCCGGGATCATTGGTACGAAAATGTCCGAGGGGTCCACGTGCAGGGCACTGGCGGCCCGGGCGGTGGGGCCGCCCCAGGGGGTCATGTTCATCACCCCGCCGGCGAGGATGATCAGCCCGGCCATGATGCGCGGGCTCATGCCGATGCGGCTGTACAGCGGCAGCATGGCGGCCACGCAGATCATGTAGGTGGTGGCGCCGTCACCGTCCAGGGACACCACCAGAGCCAGCACGGCGGTGCCCACCGATACCTTCAGCGGGTCGCCCTTGACCAGCTTGAGGATCTTGCGCACGGCCGGGTCGAACAGCCCGGAGTCGATCATCAGGGCGAAATACAGAATGGCGAACATCAGCATCACGCCGGTGGGCGCCAGCTTGGTGATGCCTTCGAGCATCATCGGGCCGATTTTCGGCGCAAAACCGCCGAACAGGGCGAACAGGATCGGTACGATGATCAGCGCAATCAGCGCCGACAGGCGCTTGGTCATGATCAGGAACATGAACGTGATGACCATGGCAAAGCCAAGGAAAGTCAGCATGGGAATACTCCAGGCGTAGCGCGGCTAGGGAATGGCGAACCGGGTGGGATCAGCGCAGAACGGCAAGCACGAGGCGTACGGGAGGAGTTGCAGCGAACAGGCGGGTACGAGCGGACATCAGAATCACCATTGTTGTTGTTAATAGGGCCGGGAGCGCGAGAAACGCCCGCTGTGGCCAACCGGTCTGTTGCCGGTAGTGGAGGCGATGCT
This sequence comes from Pseudomonas saponiphila, assembly GCF_900105185.1. Lineage (NCBI taxonomy): Bacteria > Pseudomonadati > Pseudomonadota > Gammaproteobacteria > Pseudomonadales > Pseudomonadaceae > Pseudomonas > Pseudomonas saponiphila. The sequence continues at coordinate 425,306 of NZ_FNTJ01000002.1, forward strand.
AATCGGGGAAGCTTTCAGCCAGCTTTCGCCGTTGAAAGGAAACGCGGGATGTTCCGGCAGGCGACCAGCGGACTAAAGTGACGGGCATTGGCCCACGGGAGGAATGCACATGAGTGAGTTGCACAGCGGAGGCTGCCATTGCGGGCGGCTGCGCTATCAGTTCAGCGGGCCGCTGCGGGATATCGCCCACTGCCATTGCTCGATCTGCCGCCGGGTCAGTGGCGGCCTGGTGACCACCTGGATCACCCTGCCCGCCTCGGCGTTCACCTGGCTGGAGGGGGTTCCCGCTCGCTACGACTCATCTGCAAGTTGTGCGCGCTATTTCTGCGGCAACTGTGGTGCTCACCTGGCGTTGGTTACCCACCTGAGCCCGGACAGCATCGATGTCACCATTGCCACCCTGGACCACCCGGAGCTGGCGCCGGCGGACCGGCACATCTGGATCGACAGCCGGTTGCCTTGGCTGCATCTGGATGAGCACTTGCCAGGGGAATCGGAGGAAACATTGTAGGAGGCTTCTTCGCCGGCAAGTCGGCTCCTACGGGTGGGTTGTCGGAGCCGGCTTGCCGGCGAAGCGTTCAAGGCAGCTCCAACCCACCCGCCGCCTTGTGCAGAGCCCTTAGATGCTCGCCCACCCGCTTCAAGTTGGCCTCGTTGGCGGCTATCTCGGCGGCCCGTTGCGGCTCCAGCAGGGCCCGCACTTCCTTGTCCAGTTCACCGGTCAAGGATTGCAGCTGCTTTTGCCGCTCGCTGCTTTCGGACTCCAGGCGCTGCCATTCACCCGGTTGCGGCAAGCCATAGCCGCTGCTGCCCAGCAGTTCCGCCGGGCGGCTGAGGAAGCCGCTGTTGGCGAGAATCTCCTGCAAGGTCTTGTTGGCCTTTTCCATGCCGCCGTTCTGCAGTTCGCGAGCGCCCAGGTAGCGCTGCTTGACCTCGTCCTGGGCCAGCAGCAGTTGCCGGCGATAGCTGGCCTGCTCCAGCAGCAGCAAGGCGGCGCTGGTGCGCAGGTCGGCTTGGTCGAACCAGCGCTGGCGCTCCTCGGCGCTCAGCGACAGCCAGTCTTCGACGCTGGCCTGCTTGATCGGCAGGTGTTTTTTGATCACCTCGAACATAGCCTGGTAGCGATCGCGGAAGGAGTCGAAGCGGTAGCCCAGGCGCAGTGCCTCGCGTGGGTCGTCGAGCACGCTGGTGTCTGCCAGTCCCCTGCCCTTGAGCACTTCCAGCAAGCCGTTGGGCATGATGCTGTCGAGGCCGATCAGTTGCTTGTTGTTGCTGCCGCTGCGCAGCAGCTTGAGGCTCTCCACCGCGCAGTTGTTGGACAGGAAGTAATAGTTGCCGTCGTAGCTCCAGTGCATTTCCGCGGCATGCTCCACCACCTCCTCGATCTCGCTGCGCGACAGTTTCAAGGGCACCGAGGCCAGGCTGCGCAGTTCGGTCTTGGTGTATTCGTCGATGACTTGCGACAGCGGCAGGACAAACAGTCGCGACGGGTACTTGCCCACCAGGCCGTCCCAGCTGGACAGCTGCACGTCGCCGACAAAGGCGCGGTAGGACAGCACCAGGTGCTGGTCCAGGTCCAGGCGGCAATCCGGCCCACGGGGACGACCCGGGGCGCAGATCACCAGGCGCAGCATGCTGTGGCCCCAGCGACTGACCCAGTTCTGGTTGGCTTCGGCCAGCAGGTAGTCCACCGCGTAGACCCGCTCCGGGTCCACCTTGCCCAGCGGCGTCTTGGCGAAGTCGTTGCCGGCATTGAGGAAGGCGAAGGACTGGGCGCAGTTGTCCCTAGCGGCCGGGGCCCAGCCGAAATGCTCCTGGTAATAGCGGTACAGCGCCGGGCGGCGGCACGCGTAGCTTGGGTCGAGGAGGAAGTACTCCATGTTCACCGCGACGAATTCCTTCGGGTTGGTGATCTCGTAGAGGTCCGGGCTGCGGGCGATCTGGCGGTTGTGTTGCTCGCGTTCTCCGCGGCGCCCGACATATTGCGGCCAGCCGGCCAGGTCCAGCAGGCGCGGGTCATCGCTGAGGGTGAAGCGCCGGTCGTTCTGGCCGCGGCATTCATCCGGCAGGCCGATCAGGCCGGAAGTGCTGTTCTTGCGGGTACAGCGCTGGATCAGGCTGCGTTCGGCACTGGGCCAGAGACGCGCGCGATCGTAAATGTGGGTCAGTTCGTGGAGCACCGTGGCGAGCATTTCCCGACGCACAGTGCCATGGGGGCGGCTGGTTTTCTGGGTGGCGGCGGAACCGTCGGTCAGGCTTGGCAGCAGGGCGCGATTGAGGTCTAGCGCCGATACCAGGGAGGCCGCGCCATAGGCGTTGTCGGGCATCTGGTCGGTCCAGCCGACATCGATGGTGCGGTCCAGTTGCTGGATGAAGCGCGGCGGCAGTGCCTGCATCGCTTCATCCAGCAGTGCCTGGCTGGCGTGTTGTTGCGCGGGGCTCAAGCCGTCGGTCTTGAGGCGCAATTTCAGGTCGGCCTGGGCGGTGCCGCAGAGCAGTGCCAGGGCCCCGGCCAGCAGCCAGGCGAGGACGGGTTTCACAGAGCGAGGATGGCTTCGGCGAGGACCTGATCGCTGGCGTCGCGGGCTTCCGGCAACTGGGTGCGCAGGGCCGTGAACGCCGCTTCCAATTGGGCGCCACGGATATCGCCATTGCTGGCGACGAAGCTGGCGGCATCGTCATGGGCTTCACGCACGACTTTGGAGTCGCGGATCGAGGTGGTGGTGTCCGAGGTGAAATCGATCGTGCGGCCGGAGGCACGGACGATGATGTTACTGGTGGCCACCAGGGTGTGTGCCTGGGCCACGTCGGCCAACAACAGCAGGCCAAGGGTGGCGGCAATCAGCGGGCTACGCATGGAACGACTCCGGAATAACAGGGGTGACTATTGGACGAGAATTGCCTGCGCCAGTTCAAGGTCGCTGGCATGAAGTTTTGCCCGGTGGTGCCGCAGATAGTTCAGGGCTGACTCCAGGCGCGCGCCACGCAGTTGGCCGTCGGTTGCCACGAAGGCGGCGGCGTCATCTTGGGCGGCGAGCAGCAGTTTATGGTCGAAGGGCGCCGAGGTCACCTGGCTTGTGGCGTATACGGTGACGACCGAGCTTTGGGTGGTCAGGTCGAATGCCTGTGCCGAGCCGGCCCCACAGACGGCGATGAATACTGGAACAAAAAGCGAAATCCGCAACAAACCCATGAGTCTCGACAGCTGAAAAACAGCGCCAAGGCTAGCGTAATGGTCCGGACAGGGCCAGCGCAGAGGGTTTCAGGTGCGTAGGCGCACCTGAAATCTTCGTTCAGATCGCCAGGATTGCCTGGGCCAGCTGTGCGTCAGTGGCCTGCAGTTGGGGGGCCTGTTGGCGAATGTGGTCGAAGGCGCTTTCCAGTTTTACTCCACGAATGGCGCCGTCGGTGGCGACGAAACTGGCGGCGTCATCCCGAGCGGCGCGCACGATCTTGTTGTCGCGCAGGGAGGAGGTGGCGTCTGAGGTGGCGTCGGTGGTGGCCTTGAGGGCACCGACGATGGCATCGGTGGTCACGATCAGGCTGGTGGCGTTGGCATTGGCGGCCAGGGTCAGCAATGCGGTAGCGCCGAGCAGGCGAAGACGGAACATAAGGAACTCCTGTAAATGGACAGACAGATAAAGGGCGCTGAGTGAGACACCGGGCAGCCACTGCGAGGTGCTGTGTCTGATTGTTCTGACGTAGCCAGAGCGAAAATCGCTACGTCGCTGCAGATATTAGGCTGAGCTGTTGCATTCGCACAGCGTTGTCTCAGGCCTCAGCGCCAAAAGGGCTTGTGCAGTTCTGCTGCCCTTTCGCCATGACTGATGCCGCTGTCCGAGAGTTGTCGTTCATCCATCTGTGCCAGCAACTGGCGGGTGCGGGCCCGCTCCAGCATCTTGGCGAGGGTGGTGATGCAGCGCTTGAAGGCCGTGCTGTGTGGGGTTGCCTGAAGGTCGGTGCCGGGTTTGCCAGAGCATGAGTCCATGGTGCTTTCCTCCTTGAGCAGCCGAGTGATGGGCGTGCTGCAGCACCATGTTGCGACGGCTGGAGACAGCCATACAGATACACCAGGATAAAATTGTACTGGTTAATTGTTGTGTTTTATAAAACTGTACCTGTCGCAATCAACTTGGCTGTATTTGTGCCGCGTACAGTTTTTCCAGGCCTGAACGACAAGACCCGTCGCGGTTTCCCGCGACGGGTCTTGTGTGTGCAATTCGGGGTGCTGGCGGTGGACCCGGTGGGTCAGAGCCAGCGACGCTGAGTTAGCGCCAGAATGGCTTGCTCAGCTCTTCGTAGCGTTGTGCTTCGCTGATCCCAGCATCGGCCAGCAGACGCGAATCCAGGCGAGCCAGTTGGTGGCGGCTGGAGATGCGGCGCTGCCACAGCATCAGGTTGGCGATAACGCGCAGAGGCAGGGAAGCCTGGGTTTTTGCAGCTTTGTCTTCGAAGAACAGTTCGGAACTGAGTGTACGTTCCATGGTTGACATCCTTCCGCTTGTGGCGGGATCAGGTAGTGGTTTAACTGGTGCCCATGATCCTCTTCCCGCGCAAGACTCTGTAGATACAGTTCACCTGTATTGTGAGGGACCAGTTAACTGTTTATATGGGCTGTACTGTTCCGAAAAGGCGCAACTGTACCTGTAAGCACCTTTTTGGTGCATTTTTGCGCTTTAGAGTGAGGAGGTGATGGTTTTAGGCGGGGAAAATACCGGTACAGCAGTACAGTTTTTGACGGTCTTTGGCGGGTGGTCGGTCAGCTGACGAAACTGTGTTTGCGTCAGCTGCCAACTGTATCAATCACTCGGCGAGCATTTTCCCGGTTTCTTCCAGGTTGATGTGCCAGCTCAGGGCATCACGCAGGATGTGCGGTGTGTGGCCACCCAGGGCACAGGCCTTGGTGAAGTAGTCGTTCAGTGCATCGCGGTAGGACGGGTGCACGCAGTTGTCGATGATCACCCGGGCCCGTTCACGTGGCGCCAGGCCGCGCAGGTCGGCCAGGCCGATCTCGGTGACCAGGATGTCGACGTCATGCTCGGTGTGGTCCACGTGGCTGACCATCGGCACCACGCTGGAAATCGCCCCGCCCTTGGCAATCGACTTGGTGACGAAGATCGCCAGGTGCGCGTTGCGTGCGAAGTCGCCGGAGCCGCCGATGCCGTTCATCATCCGCGTGCCGCAGACATGGGTGGAGTTGACGTTGCCGTAGATGTCGAACTCCAGCGCGGTGTTGATGCCGATGATGCCCAGGCGGCGCACCACCTCCGGATGGTTGGAGATTTCCTGCGGGCGCAGCACCAGCTTGTCCTTGTAGCGCTCCAGGTTGCCGAATACATCGGCGTTGCGCCGGCTCGACAAGGTGATGGAGCTGCCCGAGGCGAAGCTCAGCTTGCCGGCGTCGATCAGGTCGAAGGTCGAGTCCTGCAGTACTTCGGAGTACATGGTCAGGTTCTCGAACGGCGACTCGATCAGGCCGCACATCACCGCGTTGGCAATGTTGCCGATACCGGCCTGCAGCGGGCCGAGCTTGTTGCTCATGCGCCCGGCATCCACTTCCTGCTTGAGGAAGTCGATCAGGTGATTGGCGATGCCCTGGGTTTCGCTATCCGGGGTGGAGACGGTGGAGGGCGAGTCGGACTGGTTGGTGATGACGATGGCGACGATCTTTTCCGCCGGGATCGGAATCGCCGTGCTGCCGATACGATCGTCGACTTTCACCAGGGGAATCGGTGTACGGGTCGGGCGATAGGTCGGGATATAGATGTCGTGCAGACCTTCCAGGTTCGGGTTGTGCGCCAGGTTGATCTCGACGATCACCTGCTTGGCGAAAATCGCGAAGCTGGCGGAGTTGCCCACCGAGGTGGTGGGCACGATATGACCCTGTTCGGTGATGGCAACCGCCTCGATCACCGCGATGTCCGGCAGCTTGAGCTGCTGGTTGCGCAACTGTTCGACGGTTTCCGACAGGTGCTGATCGATGAACATCACTTCGCCGGCGTTGATCGCCTTGCGCAGTGTGCTGTCGACCTGGAACGGCATGCGCCGGGCCAGGACCCCAGCCTCGGTGAGTTGCTTGTCCAGGTCGTTGCCCAGGCTGGCGCCGGTCATCAAGCTGATTTTCAGTGGCGCCACCTTGGCCCGTTCGGCCAGGGCGTGAGGCACGGCCTTGGCTTCACCGGCGCGGGTGAAGCCGCTCATGCCGACGGTCATGCCGTCCTCAATCAGAGCGGCAGCGTCGGCGGCGCTCATCACCTTATCCAACAACGAAGGCAAGCGGATACGATCACGGTACATGGATTGTTATCTCGGGCAACGGAAGCAAGAAGCGCAGTCTAGTGATTTCAAAAAAAAACACCGCGCGACAAAGGTCGAATGAAAGGTCCTGATCTAGAGCCTTCTGTCGGCTTTATGAGATCAATAAAAAACCCCAGCCTACTAAAGGCTGAGGTTTTGGGTATTGCGCTACAGCAGCTTTATTCGACGGCTTTGACCATGTCTTCGATGACCTTCTTCGCGTCGCCGAACACCATCATGGTCTTGTCCAGGTAGAACAGTTCGTTGTCCAGGCCGGCGTAGCCGCTGGCCATGGAGCGCTTGTTGACGATGATGGTCTTGGCCTTGAAGGCTTCGAGGATCGGCATGCCGGCGATAGGCGACTTCGGATCGTTCTTCGCCGCCGGGTTGACCACGTCGTTGGCACCCAGTACCAGCACCACATCGGCCTGGCCGAACTCGGAGTTGATGTCCTCCATCTCGAACACTTGGTCGTAAGGCACCTCTGCCTCGGCCAGCAGCACGTTCATGTGCCCGGGCATGCGCCCCGCTACCGGGTGGATCGCGTATTTCACGGTCACGCCGCGATGCACCAGCTTCTCGGTCAGCTCCTTGAGCGCGTGCTGGGCCCGGGCTACTGCCAGGCCGTAACCGGGAACGATGATCACGGTGTCGGCGTTGGTCAGCAGGAAGGTCGCATCGTCCGCCGAGCCGGATTTCACCGGGCGGGCTTCTTGTGCCCCGGCCGGGCCGCCGGCATCGGCACTGTTGCCGAAACCGCCGAGCAGCACGTTGAAGAACGAACGGTTCATCGCCTTGCACATGATGTACGAGAGGATCGCGCCGCTGGAGCCCACTAGCGAGCCGGCGATGATCAGCATCGAGTTGTTCAGCGAGAAACCGATCCCTGCCGCAGCCCAGCCCGAGTAGCTGTTGAGCATCGACACCACCACCGGCATGTCGGCGCCGCCGATCGGGATGATTATCAGCACGCCCATGACGAAGGCCAGGGCCAGCATCAGGGCGAACGCGCCGAGGTTGCCGGTGGCCATGAAGGTCACGCCCAGGCCAAGGGTGGCCAGGCCCAGCACCAGGTTGAGCTTGTGCTGGCCGGCGAACTGTACCGGTGCGCCCTGGAACAGGCGGAACTTGTACTTGCCCGAAAGCTTGCCGAAGGCGATCACCGAACCGGAGAAGGTGATGGCACCGATGGCAGCGCCGAGGAACAGCTCCAGGCGGTTACCAGCAGGGATCGCGTCGCCCAGGTGTTTGACGATGCCCAGGGACTGGGGCTCGACCACGGCGGCAATGGCAATGAATACCGCTGCCAGGCCGATCATGCTGTGCATGAAGGCCACCAGTTCCGGCATCTTGGTCATTTCTACGCGCTTGGCCATGATCGAGCCGGCGGTGCCGCCGATCAGCAGGCCGACGATGACGTAGCCGATACCGGCGGTCGCCAGTTCCGCGCCCAGCTTATAAATGAGGCCAATGGTGGTCAGTACCGCCAGGGCCATGCCCAGCATGCCGAACAGGTTGCCGCGTCGTGACGTGGTCGGGTGCGAAAGCCCCTTGAGCGCCTGGATAAAGCACACCGAGGCGATCAGATAGAGGGTTGTTACCAGGTTCATGCTCATTATTTCTGCACCTCTTCTTTCACGGCTTTGGGCGCTTTTTTCTTGAACATTTCCAGCATGCGACGGGTTACCAGGAAGCCACCGAACACGTTCACCGCGGCCAGGGCCACGGCCAGGGTGCCCATGGTCTTGCCCAGCGGGGTCACGGTCAGGGCGGCAGCCAGCATGGCGCCGACGATGACGATTGCGGAAATGGCGTTGGTCACTGCCATCAGGGGGGTGTGCAGTGCGGGTGTGACGTTCCAGACCACGTGGTAACCGACATAGATCGCCAGCACGAAGATGATCAGGTTGTAGATACCGGGGGAGATAAGCTCTTCCATCGTCTGAATCCCTGCTTAGGCGTTTTTACGGATGACTTGGCCGTCGCGGCACATCAGGCACGCGGCGACGATGTCGTCTTCTAGGTTGACTTCGAACTGCCCTTCTTTGGTGAAGACAAGCTTCAGGAAGTCCAGCAGGTTGCGCGCGTACAGCGCCGAGGCGTCGGCGGCGACCGCGCCGGCCAGGTTGGTCGGGCCAACGATGGTCACGCCGTTTTCCACCACCACCTGGTCCGCTACGGTCAGCGGGCAGTTGCCACCCTGGGCGGCTGCCAGGTCGATGACCACCGAGCCGGGCTTCATCTGGGCCACGGTTTCGGCGCTGAGCAAGGTCGGTGCCTTGCGGCCTGGAATCAGTGCGGTGGTGATGACGATATCCGCCTGCTTGGCGCGCTCGTGCACTGCCAGTGCCTGGCGCTGCATCCAGCTGGCCGGCATGGGGCGCGCATAACCGCCGACACCGACGGCGCATTCGCGCTCTTCATCGGTTTCGTAAGGCACGTCGACGAACTTGGCGCCGAGGGATTCGATCTGCTCTTTCACTGCCGGACGCACGTCCGAAGCCTCGATCACTGCCCCCAGGCGCTTGGCTGTGGCGATGGCCTGTAGCCCTGCCACACCGGCGCCGAGAATCAGCACCCGGGCGGCCTTCACCGTACCGGCAGCGGTCATCAGCATCGGCATGAAGCGCGGGTAGTAGTGGGCGGCCAGCAGCACGGCCTTGTAACCGGCGATGTTGGCCTGGGACGACAGCACATCCAGGCTCTGGGCCCGAGAGGTACGTGGCGCCGCTTCCAGGGCGAAGGCGGTAATGCCACGCTCGGCCAGCTTGGCGATGGTTTCATTGCTGAACGGATTGAGCATGCCCACCAGCACGGTGCCGCTCTTGATCAGGGCCAGTTCGCTGTCGTTGGGTGCCACGACCTTGAGAATCAGTTCGGCGCCAAAGGCATCGTTGGCGCTGCCAATGGTGGCTCCTGCCGCTTCATAGGCACTGTCGACCACGCTGGCATTGATGCCCGCGCCGCTTTGCACAGTGACTTTATGACCCTGGCCGATCAGCTTCTTGATGGTTTCCGGGGTTGCAGCAACCCGTGTTTCACCCGTCTGGGTTTCGAGAGGAACACCAATGTGCACGTCAAATCTCCTGCTTGATCTTATTGCTTTCGATCTTTCTTAGAAGGCCAGCGCACTGCGGAGGGTGCGACTGGGGCGGCCGATCAGCACGATCCCGCTGAAATCGCAGCGGGGCGCGGCATTTTGCAGGCGAACTTTGAGGCCTTCAAGGGATTCTGACTAGTGACGGAAAATTAACTACAAGTCACCCCGTGACCGAATGTCGCAAGGGGTGGGGTTAAACCCTTGTAAGCCGTGCCTTTCAAGGCTTTCATCGCTTAAATAAGATTTTTCTCATCCGCTGTGTGAATAGTCTTACATTACTGTCAAATAAACCCTACAAGCCGCGTGGTTAGGCGCTTTTAGGACTATTGTCCGAGGTGTCGGTACAGTCTGTCGAAATGCGACAAATAGTTATATCTGTAGGGCTTTCTATTTTCTGACTACGAGGTCAGCTAATCACTGAAAGCCTTTACCCTTCGAGGTTGTAGCTGTGTGCCTGATTCACCAGCCAATCGCGAAAAGCCCGTAAAGAGGCGGATTCCACCTTGCGCTCGGGAATCATCAGGTAATACGCCTTGATGCTGGTCAGAGCCTGCGGGTTGGCAATGACCAGGCGTCTTTCCGCCAGTTCGCGCTGGATCAGGAAAGCTGGAATCAGCGCGATACCCATGTCGTGCATGGCTGCCTGGGCGAGCATGGAGAATAGCTCGTAGCGCGGGCCTGTCATGTCGCGGGGGACGTTCAACTGCTGTGAGTTGAACCATTGGCGCCAGGCATAGGGGCGGGTGGTCTGTTGCAGCAGGGGCAGTTCGGCAATGGCTTCGGCGCTCAGCTGCTGCCGATCAGCCAACAGGGCCGGGCTGCACACCGGTACCGGGTGCTCGCCCATCAGGCGATGGGACTGGGTGCCGGACCAATCGGCATCACCAAAGTAGATGGCAGCGTCGAAAGGTGTGTCTGCAAACAGGAAGGGGCGCGTGCGGTTGGTCAGGTTGACGGTGACTTCGGGGTGTTGCTGCTGGAAATCCTTGAGGCGCGGCAGCAGCCACTGGGTGCCGAAGGTCGGTACCACCGCCAGCTCGATGACATTGGCGCCCTGTTGCCCCATCACGGAGAGTGTGTCGCGCTCCACCGCATCCAGCTGTGTCGCGACCCGGCGGCTGTAGGAGAGTCCGGCTTCGGTGAGCTTGACGCCTCGCCGCGAGCGTCGGAACAGTTCCACGCCGAGAAACTCCTCCAGGCTGGCGATCTGTCGGCAGACGGCGCCCTGGGTCAGGGAAAGCTCCTGCGCTGCCTTGGTGAAGCTTTCGTGCCGGGCAGCGGCCTCGAAGCTGATCAGGGCGGCGGTGCTGGGGATCTTCCTGCGCATGTACGGCAATCTCACTAATAGAAGCTGTAAAGGGTATTTATGGCCATTACGGAGTGAGAAATTAGCACAACAACTTGCGAAATCCTCGTTTGCCCGCGGGCTGCCGTCGGGCCTAGGATCGGCCCACGATAGTTGACCTACTTCACGAGGAGTCACTCATGGGCGGCAAAGCAAGCTTCAACTGGATCGATCCCCTTCTGCTGGACCAGCAACTCACCGAAGAAGAGCGCATGGTCCGCGACAGCGCCGAGCAGTTCGCTCGGGACAAGCTGGCGCCGCGGGTGTTGGAAGCTTTCCGCCATGAGCAGACAGATCCGGCCATTTTCCGTGAAATGGGTGAAGTCGGCCTGTTGGGGGCGACCATTCCCGAGCAGTACGGCGGCAGTGGCCTGAACTATGTGTGCTACGGCCTGATCGCACGTGAAGTGGAGCGCGTCGATTCCGGCTATCGCTCGATGATGAGCGTGCAGTCGTCCCTGGTGATGGTGCCGATCAATGAGTTCGGGACCGAGGCGCAAAAACAGAAGTACCTGCCGAAGCTGGCATCCGGCGAGTGGATTGGTTGCTTTGGTCTGACTGAGCCGAACCATGGTTCTGACCCGGGTGCGATGATTTCTCGTGCACGCAAAGTGGATGGGGGCTACAGCCTGACCGGCAGCAAGATGTGGATCACCAACAGCCCGATCGCCGATGTGTTTGTGGTCTGGGCCAAGGATGACGCCGGTGATATCCGTGGTTTCGTTCTGGAGAAGGGCTGGAAAGGCCTGAGTGCTCCAGCTATCCACGGCAAGGTTGGCCTGCGTGCGTCTATCACCGGCGAGATTGTCATGGACAACGTATTCGTGCCGGAAGAGAACATCTTCCCGGATGTACGTGGGCTCAAAGGGCCATTCACCTGCCTGAACTCGGCGCGGTATGGCATCTCCTGGGGCGCTTTGGGCGCTGCGGAGTTCTGCTGGCACACGGCGCGTCAATACACCCTTGATCGTCAGCAGTTCGGTCGTCCTCTGGCGGCAACTCAGTTGATTCAGAAGAAGCTGGCGGACATGCAGACCGAAATCACCCTCGCCCTTCAGGGTTGCCTGCGTCTGGGGCGGATGAAAGATGAAGGAACGGCGGCAGTGGAAATCACTTCGATCATGAAGCGCAACTCCTGCGGCAAGTCCCTGGAGATCGCGCGTATGGCTCGTGACATGTTGGGTGGCAATGGTATCTCTGATGAGTTCGGCATTGCTCGTCATCTGGTGAACCTGGAAGTGGTCAACACTTATGAAGGCACCCATGACGTGCATGCGTTGATTCTGGGGCGTGCGCAAACCGGCATCCAGGCGTTCTATTAATAGGAGAGCGGCCATGGGCGCGTTATCGCATCTGCGGGTACTGGATTTATCACGGGTACTGGCCGGGCCCTGGTCCGGGCAGATCCTGGCGGACCTGGGGGCTGAAGTCATCAAGGTCGAACGTCCGGGCAATGGTGATGATACGCGCGCCTGGGGGCCGCCGTTCCTGAAGGATGCTTATGGCGAGAACACTACGGAGGCTGCTTATTACCTGTCGGCCAACCGTAACAAGCAGTCAGTGACCATAGATTTCACCCGTCCTGAGGGGCAGCAGTTGGTGCGTGAGCTGGCGGCCAAGTCAGATATCGTCATCGAGAACTTCAAGGTGGGTGGACTGGCGGCCTATGGCCTGGACTATGAGTCGCTCAAGGCGATCAACCCGCGCTTGATCTATTGCTCGATCACCGGGTTTGGGCAGACGGGGCCTTATGCCAAGCGTGCTGGTTATGACTTCATGATCCAGGGGCTGGGCGGATTGATGAGTCTGACCGGTCGGCCTGAAGGGGATGAGGGAGCCGGGCCGGTGAAGGTGGGGGTGGCCTTGACCGACATTCTGACGGGGCTGTATTCGACGGTGGCGATTCTGGCTGCCTTGGCTCATCGGGATCAGGGCGGCGCCGGGCAGCACATTGATATGGCGCTATTGGATGTGCAGGTTGCTTGTCTGGCCAACCAGGCGATGAACTACCTGACGACGGGGGTTGCTCCGAAGCGTTTGGGGAACGCTCACCCGAACATAGTTCCCTATCAGGATTTTCCGACCGCAGATGGTGATTTCATTCTCACCGTGGGGAATGACGGGCAGTTTCGCAAGTTTGCCGAGGTCGCAGGCCAGCCCCAGTGGGCGGACGATCCTCGGTTTGCCACTAATAAGCTGCGAGTGGCCAATCGAGCTGTGTTGATTCCGTTGATTCGCCAGGCGACGGTGTTCAAGACCACGGCCGAGTGGGTGAGTCAGTTGGAGCAGGCGGGTGTGCCTTGTGGGCCGATCAATGATCTGGCTCAGGTGTTTGCCGATCCGCAGGTGGTGTCCCGGCGGCTGGCGTTGGAGTTGCCGCATGCGTTGGCGGGAATTGTGCCCCAGGTGGCCAGTCCGATTCGTCTCTCCGAGACTCCGGTGGAGTATCGCCGTGCTCCTCCTTTATTAGGTGAGCACACGGCGCAGGTTCTGCAGCAGGTTCTGGGCATGAGGGGTGAGGCCGTAGAGGCGTTGAGGCAGTCGGGTGTGTTGTAGGTCTTCTCTTCTATATAGAGAGGTATGCGGCGTATCTGTACATGGCCTGCCAAGGCGGTCCTTCTGGGGCTATCTGAACTTATTCATAGAAAATTCAAATTAAAGGTTGACGGCAGATTCTACAGGTCTATAATTCGCCCCACTTCCGGCGCAGTCGAAACGGAAAACTCCTTGAGATTCAACGAGTTACGCGGTTTTCGGCAGCGGTTTCGCTTCAGTTCATCGAAGCCAGAAGCAGTTGGCAAGGCAGTGTTTTTCGCCTTGTTAACGATTCGATCCTCTCGGTCGAAAGCGGTTGAAAAGAGGTGTTGACAGCAGCGTGTAACGCTGTAGAATTCGCCTCCCGCTAACGAGAGATCGAAAGCGCAAGTGGTTGAAGTTGTTGAGGAAATCTTCAAAAACTTCTTAAAAAATCGCTTGACAGTAAATGAGGCTGCTGTAGAATGCGCGCCTCGGTTGAGACGAAAGATCTTAACCAACCGCTCTTTAACAACTGAATCAAGCAATTCGTGTGGGTGCTTGTGGGGTCAGACTGATAGTCAAAAAGATTATCAGCATCACAAGTTACTCCGCGAGAAATCAAAGATGTAACCAACGATTGCTGAGCCAAGTTTAGGGTTTTCTCAAAACCCAAAGATGTTTGAACTGAAGAGTTTGATCATGGCTCAGATTGAACGCTGGCGGCAGGCCTAACACATGCAAGTCGAGCGGCAGCACGGGTACTTGTACCTGGTGGCGAGCGGCGGACGGGTGAGTAATGCCTAGGAATCTGCCTAGTAGTGGGGGATAACGTCCGGAAACGGGCGCTAATACCGCATACGTCCTACGGGAGAAAGTGGGGGATCTTCGGACCTCACGCTATTAGATGAGCCTAGGTCGGATTAGCTAGTTGGTGAGGTAATGGCTCACCAAGGCGACGATCCGTAACTGGTCTGAGAGGATGATCAGTCACACTGGAACTGAGACACGGTCCAGACTCCTACGGGAGGCAGCAGTGGGGAATATTGGACAATGGGCGAAAGCCTGATCCAGCCATGCCGCGTGTGTGAAGAAGGTCTTCGGATTGTAAAGCACTTTAAGTTGGGAGGAAGGGTACTTACCTAATACGTGAGTATTTTGACGTTACCGACAGAATAAGCACCGGCTAACTCTGTGCCAGCAGCCGCGGTAATACAGAGGGTGCAAGCGTTAATCGGAATTACTGGGCGTAAAGCGCGCGTAGGTGGTTTGTTAAGTTGGATGTGAAAGCCCCGGGCTCAACCTGGGAACTGCATCCAAAACTGGCAAGCTAGAGTATGGTAGAGGGTGGTGGAATTTCCTGTGTAGCGGTGAAATGCGTAGATATAGGAAGGAACACCAGTGGCGAAGGCGACCACCTGGACTGATACTGACACTGAGGTGCGAAAGCGTGGGGAGCAAACAGGATTAGATACCCTGGTAGTCCACGCCGTAAACGATGTCAACTAGCCGTTGGGAGCCTTGAGCTCTTAGTGGCGCAGCTAACGCATTAAGTTGACCGCCTGGGGAGTACGGCCGCAAGGTTAAAACTCAAATGAATTGACGGGGGCCCGCACAAGCGGTGGAGCATGTGGTTTAATTCGAAGCAACGCGAAGAACCTTACCAGGCCTTGACATCCAATGAACTTTCCAGAGATGGATTGGTGCCTTCGGGAACATTGAGACAGGTGCTGCATGGCTGTCGTCAGCTCGTGTCGTGAGATGTTGGGTTAAGTCCCGTAACGAGCGCAACCCTTGTCCTTAGTTACCAGCACGTTATGGTGGGCACTCTAAGGAGACTGCCGGTGACAAACCGGAGGAAGGTGGGGATGACGTCAAGTCATCATGGCCCTTACGGCCTGGGCTACACACGTGCTACAATGGTCGGTACAAAGGGTTGCCAAGCCGCGAGGTGGAGCTAATCCCATAAAACCGATCGTAGTCCGGATCGCAGTCTGCAACTCGACTGCGTGAAGTCGGAATCGCTAGTAATCGCGAATCAGAATGTCGCGGTGAATACGTTCCCGGGCCTTGTACACACCGCCCGTCACACCATGGGAGTGGGTTGCACCAGAAGTAGCTAGTCTAACCTTCGGGGGGACGGTTACCACGGTGTGATTCATGACTGGGGTGAAGTCGTAACAAGGTAGCCGTAGGGGAACCTGCGGCTGGATCACCTCCTTAATCGACGACATCAGCTGCTTCATAAGCTCCCACACGAATTGCTTGATTCATTGAAGAAGACGATAGAAGCAGCTTTAAGCTCCAAGCTGATAGCTCCAAGCTAACAGTTACAAGCTCGAAATTGGGTCTGTAGCTCAGTTGGTTAGAGCGCACCCCTGATAAGGGTGAGGTCGGCAGTTCGAATCTGCCCAGACCCACCAATTTTGTTATGGGGCCATAGCTCAGCTGGGAGAGCGCCTGCCTTGCACGCAGGAGGTCAGCGGTTCGATCCCGCTTGGCTCCACCATAAACTGCTTCTGAAAGCTTAGAAATGAGCATTCACATTGAATGTTGATTTCTAGTCTTTTGATTAGATCGTTCTTTAAAAATTTGGGTATGTGATAGAAAGATAGACTGAACGTTACTTTCACTGGTAACGGATCAGGCTAAGGTAAAATTTGTGAGTAACTCTTAAGAGTTTTGCGAATTTTCGGCGAATGTCGTCTTCATAGTATAACCAGATTGCTTGGGGTTATATGGTCAAGTGAAGAAGCGCATACGGTGGATGCCTTGGCAGTCAGAGGCGATGAAAGACGTGGTAGCCTGCGATAAGCTTCGGGGAGTCGGCAAACAGACTTTGATCCGGAGATCTCTGAATGGGGGAACCCAGCCATCATAAGATGGTTATCTTGTACTGAATACATAGGTGCAAGAGGCGAACCAGGGGAACTGAAACATCTAAGTACCCTGAGGAAAAGAAATCAACCGAGATTCCCTTAGTAGTGGCGAGCGAACGGGGACTAGCCCTTAAGTGGCTTTGAGATTAGCGGAACGCTCTGGAAAGTGCGGCCATAGTGGGTGATAGCCCTGTACGCGAAAATCTCTTAGTCATGAAATCGAGTAGGACGGGGCACGAGAAACCTTGTCTGAATATGGGGGGACCATCCTCCAAGGCTAAATACTACTGACTGACCGATAGTGAACTAGTACCGTGAGGGAAAGGCGAAAAGAACCCCGGAGAGGGGAGTGAAATAGATCCTGAAACCGTATGCGTACAAGCAGTGGGAGCAGACTTTGTTCTGTGACTGCGTACCTTTTGTATAATGGGTCAGCGACTTATTTTCAGTGGCGAGCTTAACCGAATAGGGGAGGCGTAGCGAAAGCGAGTCTTAATAGGGCGTCTAGTCGCTGGGAATAGACCCGAAACCGGGCGATCTATCCATGGGCAGGTTGAAGGTTAGGTAACACTGACTGGAGGACCGAACCGACTACCGTTGAAAAGTTAGCGGATGACCTGTGGATCGGAGTGAAAGGCTAATCAAGCTCGGAGATAGCTGGTTCTCCTCGAAAGCTATTTAGGTAGCGCCTCATGTATCACTGTAGGGGGTAGAGCACTGTTTCGGCTAGGGGGTCATCCCGACTTACCAAACCGATGCAAACTCCGAATACCTACAAGTGCCGAGCATGGGAGACACACGGCGGGTGCTAACGTCCGTCGTGAAAAGGGAAACAACCCAGACCGTCAGCTAAGGTCCCAAAGTTATGGTTAAGTGGGAAACGATGTGGGAAGGCTTAGACAGCTAGGAGGTTGGCTTAGAAGCAGCCACCCTTTAAAGAAAGCGTAATAGCTCACTAGTCGAGTCGGCCTGCGCGGAAGATGTAACGGGGCTCAAACCATACACCGAAGCTACGGGTATCACGTAAGTGATGCGGTAGAGGAGCGTTCTGTAAGCCTGTGAAGGTGAGTTGAGAAGCTTGCTGGAGGTATCAGAAGTGCGAATGCTGACATGAGTAACGACAATGGGTGTGAAAAACACCCACGCCGAAAGACCAAGGTTTCCTGCGCAACGTTAATCGACGCAGGGTTAGTCGGTCCCTAAGGCGAGGCTGAAAAGCGTAGTCGATGGAAAACAGGTTAATATTCCTGTACTTCTAGTTATTGCGATGGAGGGACGGAGAAGGCTAGGCCAGCTTGGCGTTGGTTGTCCAAGTTTAAGGTGGTAGGCTGAAATCTTAGGTAAATCCGGGGTTTCAAGGCCGAGAGCTGATGACGAGTTACCTTTTAGGTGACGAAGTGGTTGATGCCATGCTTCCAAGAAAAGCTTCTAAGCTTCAGATAACTAGGAACCGTACCCCAAACCGACACAGGTGGTTGGGTAGAGAATACCAAGGCGCTTGAGAGAACTCGGGTGAAGGAACTAGGCAAAATGGCACCGTAACTTCGGGAGAAGGTGCGCCGGTGAGGGTGAAGGACTTGCTCCGTAAGCTCATGCCGGTCGAAGATACCAGGCCGCTGCGACTGTTTATTAAAAACACAGCACTCTGCAAACACGAAAGTGGACGTATAGGGTGTGACGCCTGCCCGGTGCCGGAAGGTTAATTGATGGGGTTAGCTAACGCGAAGCTCTTGATCGAAGCCCCGGTAAACGGCGGCCGTAACTATAACGGTCCTAAGGTAGCGAAATTCCTTGTCGGGTAAGTTCCGACCTGCACGAATGGCGTAACGATGGCGGCGCTGTCTCCACCCGAGACTCAGTGAAATTGAAATCGCTGTGAAGATGCAGTGTATCCGCGGCTAGACGGAAAGACCCCGTGAACCTTTACTATAGCTTTGCACTGGACTTTGAATTTGCTTGTGTAGGATAGGTGGGAGGCTTTGAAGCGTGGACGCCAGTCTGCGTGGAGCCATCCTTGAAATACCACCCTGGCAACTTTGAGGTTCTAACTCAGGTCCGTTATCCGGATCGAGGACAGTGTATGGTGGGTAGTTTGACTGGGGCGGTCTCCTCCTAAAGAGTAACGGAGGAGTACGAAGGTGCGCTCAGACCGGTCGGAAATCGGTCGTAGAGTATAAAGGCAAAAGCGCGCTTGACTGCGAGACAGACACGTCGAGCAGGTACGAAAGTAGGTCTTAGTGATCCGGTGGTTCTGTATGGAAGGGCCATCGCTCAACGGATAAAAGGTACTCCGGGGATAACAGGCTGATACCGCCCAAGAGTTCATATCGACGGCGGTGTTTGGCACCTCGATGTCGGCTCATCACATCCTGGGGCTGAAGCCGGTCCCAAGGGTATGGCTGTTCGCCATTTAAAGTGGTACGCGAGCTGGGTTTAGAACGTCGTGAGACAGTTCGGTCCCTATCTGCCGTGGACGTTTGAGATTTGAGAGGGGCTGCTCCTAGTACGAGAGGACCGGAGTGGACGAACCTCTGGTGTTCCGGTTGTCACGCCAGTGGCATTGCCGGGTAGCTATGTTCGGAAAAGATAACCGCTGAAAGCATCTAAGCGGGAAACTTGCCTCAAGATGAGATCTCACTGGGATCTTGAATCCCCTAAAGGGCCGTCGAAGACTACGACGTTGATAGGTTGGGTGTGTAAGCGCTGTGAGGCGTTGAGCTAACCAATACTAATTGCCCGTGAGGCTTGACCATATAACACCCAAGCAATTTGCGAACTCGAAAGAGGCCAGATTGCGGTGTGTGAAGACGAAACAAACCGAAAGTTTGCAGGCTCACAAAACACCAACTCTATTACATACCCATTCGCTGGCACGTTGCACAAGCAACGGACTGGCTACCGAATTTCTTGACGACCATAGAGCGTTGGAACCACCTGATCCCATCCCGAACTCAGAAGTGAAACGATGCATCGCCGATGGTAGTGTGGGGTTTCCCCATGTGAGAGTAGGTCATCGTCAAGATTAAATTCCGAAACCCCAATTGCGAAAGCAGTTGGGGTTTTGTCTATTTGTAGAAGTGACTGATTTTGCTGACACGTTCGACTTTGAGTCCAACGGATCGGCCACAGAATTTCTTGACGACCATAGAGCGTTGGAACCACCTGATCCCATCCCGAACTCAGAAGTGAAACGATGCATCGCCGATGGTAGTGTGGGGTTTCCCCATGTGAGAGTAGGTCATCGTCAAGATCAAATTCCGAAACCCCAACTGCGAAAGCAGTTGGGGTTTTGTTTTTGTGCTCGATAAAGGCTGATCAACGATCCACTATGCCCGAGCACCGTCGCCGCCCCCTATCTATCGCTCAAGACAACAATCGTTTTGGTTGCTGACGCGCCGCTGAAAAGGGGTAACGAAGGCTCTGGAACACCGTTCGGCGGGATTCGGCAAATTTAGGCGAGTAATTAAGATAAATCCCTAAGGGTTCGGGTGTTCTTGCCGAAAGACTGATAAGACATGCGTGCACCAAAGTAGAGCGGCTCGTCGCCTGCACTGTTACATGGAATGTTGCTTTACAGACGCATCCCCATTTTCGGCATAAGAAGTCCCATGAAATGAATCTCAAGTTCAGCCATAAAATCCTTTTGGCCGCCTCCGGCGTAGTGGTTCTGGCTTTTGCGTTGTTCACTTTGTACAACGACTACCTGCAACGAAACACTATCCGACAGAACCTCGAATCATCCATTCAGCAGGCCGGTGAGCTCACCTCCAGCAGCGTGCAGAACTGGATGAGCGGGCGCATCCTGGTGCTCGAGAACCTGGCGCAGAATGTGGCTCACCAGGGCCATAACGCAGACTTCCCGGGCTTGGTCGACCAGCCCGCCTTCACCTCGAACTTCCAGTTCACCTACGTTGGCCAGGCCAACGGCACTTTCACCCAGCGCCCCGACGCGAAAATGCCCGATGGCTACGATCCGCGCCAACGGCCCTGGTACAAACAGGCTGTAACCGCCGACAAGACCATGCTGACGCCGCCCTATATGGCGGCTGTCGGTGGCCTGGTGGTGACCATCGCCATGCCGGTGAAAAAACAAGGTGAACTGCTGGGCGTAGTCGGTGGCGACCTGAGCCTGGAAACCCTGGTGAAGATCATCAACTCCGTGGACTTCGGTGGCCTGGGCCACGCCTTTCTGGTCAGCGCCGATGGTCAGGTGATCGTCAGCCCGGACAAGGACCAGGTGATGAAGAACCTCAAGGACATCTACCCTGGTGCCAACGTGCGTATCGCCAGTGGCAACCAGGAAGTGGTCCTGAACAAACAGGAACGCATCCTGTCCTTCACCCCGGTGACCGGTTTGCCGAATGCCGAATGGTACATCGGTCTGTCCATCGACAAGGCCAAGGCCTACGCGCCGCTGAGCCAGTTCCGTACATCTGCCTTGATCGCCATGTTTATCGCCGTCGCGGTGATTGCGGTGTTGCTGACCCTGCTGATCCAGGTACTGATGCGCCCGCTGATCACCATGGGCCGAGCGATGCAGGACATTGCCCAGGGCGAGGGTGACCTGACCCGCCGCCTGGTGGTGGAAAGCAAGGACGAATTCGGCGAGCTGGGCAGCTCCTTCAACCAGTTCGTGGAGCGGATTCACGCCTCGATTTCCGAAGTGTCCTCCGCCACTCGCCAGGTACATGACCTGTCGCAACGGGTGATGGCCTCGTCCAACGCGTCGATCATCGGTTCCGACGAGCAGAGCGCCCGCACCAACAGCGTGGCAGCGGCGATCAACGAACTGGGGGCCGCCACCCAGGAAATCGCCCGCAACGCCGCTGATGCCTCACAACACGCCAGCGGCGCCAGCGAGCAGGCCGACGATGGTCGCCAAGTCGTGGAGCAGACCATCCAGGCCATGACCGAGCTGTCGCAGAAGATCAGTCTCTCCTGCACCCAGATCGAAACCCTGAACGCCAGCACCGACAACATCGGGCACATTCTCGATGTGATCAAGGGTATCTCCCAGCAGACCAACCTGCTGGCCCTCAACGCCGCCATTGAAGCAGCCCGTGCCGGTGAAGCCGGTCGTGGCTTCGCCGTGGTCGCCGATGAGGTGCGCAACCTGGCCCACAGAACCCAGGAATCGGCGGAAGAGATCCACAAGATGATCACTTCCCTGCAGATCGGCTCGCGCGAAGCGGTATCGACCATGAACGCCAGCCAGGTTTCCAGTGAAGAGAGCGTCGAGGTGGCCAACCAGGCCGGTGCACGACTGATCAGCGTGACCCAGCGGATCGGCGAAATCGACGGCATGAACCAGTCGGTGGCGGCAGCAACCGAGGAGCAGACTGCAGTGGTGGAGACCCTCAACGTCGACATCAACCAGATCAACCTGCTCAACCAGCAGGGCGTCGCCAACCTCAATGAAACCCTGAAGGACTGCGATGCGCTGTCGCAGCAGGCCAGCCGCCTGAAGCAACTGGTGGACAGCTTCAAGATCTGACCCTTCTCGGGTCCTTCCCTCAAGCCCGCTTCTGCATCACTGCAGGGCGGGCTTTTTCATGGGCGCTGTTCAGATCCGGTGTTCACCCAGCAGGCCCAGGTGAGTATTGATCACCTGCAGCAGGCGCTGGCGTTGAGACTTGATGAAGAAGTGGTTGCCGGCCACTTCGATCAGCTCGAATTCGCGCTCGGTGAACTCACGCCAGTTGAGCATATGGTTGACCGTCGCCAGAGGGTCCTCGCTGCCGTAGAAGGCCGTCAGCGGGATATCGAGGCAGCCGCTTGAGGTGTCGTACCAGGTTTCGAAGAGCTTCAGGCCATTGCGCAGCAAACGTTCGTAGGATTGCAGATCGTCCTGCCCCCGAGGCATCTCCAGCGGGCTGGCACCCAGGGTCAGGATGGCCTCGCGAAACGCTTCGATGGGCAGCGAGTGCAGCAAGGGGCGCCGGGGCGGGCTGTCGGGGCTGCGGCAGCCGGAAACGAACAGGTTGCGGATTTCGGTGAACGTGACCGAGCGTTTCGCTAATACGTGACCGGTGCTTCCACCCCGGTTGCGCGGGTTCTGGATTGTAATCGCATCGGTCACGATGCGGCTTGTTCCTCGGCTTTTTTTCGGCGCAGCGACTCGCCTTTCATCGTCAGTCGGTAGGCGTTGTGCACCAGGCGGTCGAGGATGGCATCGGCCAGGGTCGGGTCGTTGATCCAGCCGTGCCAGTGCTCGATGGGCAGTTGGCTCGTCAGGATGGTGGAGCGGCTGCCAGCGCGGTCGTCGATCACCTCCAGCAGGTCATGCCGGGCTCCTTCCTCCAGCGGGGCTAGCGCCCAGTCGTCCAGCACCAGGACGTCGACCTTTGCCAGCTGTTGCAGGGTACGGCCGAAGCTGCCGTCGCCATGAGCGATGCGCAGTTGTTCCAGCAGGCGCGGGGTGCGCAGGTACAGGGTGCTATAGCCCTGGCGGCAGGCCTGGTTGCCCAGGGCGCAGGCCAGCCAGGTTTTGCCGGCACCGGTCGGGCCGGTCAGCAGCAGGTTGTGCTGCTGGCGGATCCAGTCGCCACTGGCCAGGGTGGCGATCAGACGCTCGTCCAGGGCGCGTCCGGTGCGGCGGTCGAGATCTTCCAGGCAGGCGTTGGCGTACTTGAGCTTGGCCTTCTTGCGCAGCCGTACCAGGCGCTGGTTGTCACGCCAGGCCAGTTCGCGGTCGAGCAGTAGGCCGAGGCGTTCATCGAAGCTCAGGCTGTGGCTGGCCGGCAGCGTCCATTGCTCTTCCAGGGCGCGGGCCATGCCGTCCAGGCGTAGCTGGTGCAGTTGATTCAGGGTGTGTTGCGGCATCATCGAACAGCTCCTGTTGCGGGGGTTGGTAGTAGTCGGCGCCACGGACGTTCTCGTGGTCGCCGGGTAAGGTCGTTTCGGCGGCACGCTGGGGCAGCGGCTGTTGATCCAGGCCTTGCTGGAGCAGGTTGCGCACGCTGCGCCCGGTGAAGGCGCGCAGGTGTACGGCACGTTCGGCAGCGGCTTCCAGGCGTGCATTGCCATAGCGCCGGGCCAGCGAGAGCAGGCCGAGGCAGGCGCGGTAGCCCATCTCCGGGTGCGGCTTGTGGGTCAGTTGGTGATCGATCAGTTGGCGCGTGTAGGGGCCGATCCGCGCGCCCCAGTCGAGCAGGCGTTGTGGCGTCCATTCGCGATGCGCCTGGTGCGCCGCGGGCATGTGCTCGCGCTGGGTACTGTAAGCGCCGCGTCGCCCCAGCAGCAGGTGGCTGGCCACCCGCCGGTTGCCATGCAGCACTTCCAGGGTGTGTGCCGTCAGTCGCACGTCCACGTTCTGCCGGGCCAGGGCGGAGGGCACGCTGTAGAAGCTGCCATTGACCTCGATGTGGTAGTCGATGCTGACCTTGCAGCGCTTGAAGGTGGCGACCTCGTAGGGATGCACCGGCAGCGCTCGCAAGGCCGGGCGATCCAGGCGCTCGAACCAGTCGCGCCGGCAGCCATCGAGCCGCTTGAACGGGCGCCGATTCAGATCCTCCAGCAGCTCGGCGATGGCCTGGTTAAGCGCATGCAGGCTGAAGAACTGCCGATGGCGCAGCCGCGCCATGATCCAGCGCTCGACCACCTGCACCGCCACCTCGGCCTTGGCCTTGTCCTGAGGCTTGCGTGGCCGTGCCGGCAGGATCACCGTCTGGTAATGACGCGCGCACTCCAGCGTGGCCCGGTTCAGGCCCGGCTCGTAGCGATCCGGCTGGGCGACCAGGGCGCGCGGATTGTCCGGCACAACCATTTCCGGCACGCCGCCAAAGTAGGTCAGAGCCTGGCCCAGCGAGGTCAGCCAGTCCACCTGGGTTTCGCCTGGCGTCGCGCAGGCATAGGTGTAATTCGAGGCGCCCAGGGCGGCGACGAAGATGTGCGCCCGGCGCACTTCGCCGGTGGCCGGGTCGACCACCGGCAGCGTCGGCCCGGCATAGTCGATGAATAGCTTCTCGCCCGCACGGTGCAGCTGACGCATCGAACGTTTGAGCGTCTGGGCGTAGCGCCGGTAGTGCTCGACGAACTGGGTGTAGCGGTAGGTCGGCTGGCCCGCATGCGCGGCGAGATATTCCTCCCACAGCAGCTGCAAGGTCACGCCCTTGCGTCGCAACTCGCGGTGGATGCTCAGCACATCGGGCAGCACTCGCTCACCGCGCGGCTTGTTCGTCGACGTCGGTGCAAACAAGGCGGCCGCCAGCGCGGCCTCGTCCATGGCCACCAGCGCCGGCCAGTCCAGCCCGGCCACCCGCGCCGCCGCGATGTACTTGCTAACCACGCCCTTGGACAGCTGCAAGGCACGGGCAATCTTCTCGTGGGACAAGCCGGCCTCAAACTTGAGGCGCAGACATTCTTTGATGTTTCGCATGGCTACTCGCGGCGCCGCCATCTTCCTCTCCCGAAATCGGTCGAGGATGGCGGCGCATCAGGTCATGCGCAACGAAGGGGAAGGCTTTCGCTAAGTCGTGACCGGCGATTTCGGTAAGCCGTGACCACCTGTTTCGGAACAGGCGGAAAATCGGTCACGTTGCTACCGAAATGAGCGGTCACGCGTTAGCGAAATGACCGGTCACGATCAACCGAAACGGCCGGTCACGGTGCTCCGAAATCCGCAAACAGGTGGCGCGTCTGCTCTGGGAAACGCTCTTGAGCGTACTTGCAGGTCTCGTATGCCAGCAATGCGCCCAGGCCGTGGCCAAACAGCGCGTGGGGTTCGCCGAGCCAGGGATCGAGTGCTGCGAAAGTGTCTTTCAACAGGCTCGGCCAGTTGTCGCAGGGCGCCTCGTCACGACGCGGCCCGTGCCCGGGCAGGTTGATCAGCACTAGCTCGATATGATCGGCCAGGCTGTTGGACCATACCCGCAACTGCTCCGCAGCCGCGCCGGCCTGTGGAAAACAGATCAGGCGGATTCGGGAGGCTTGCCCTGAATTGATCACCAGCGTCCATTGTCGGGTGTCGGTGTACACAGCTTTTCCTTAAGCAAGGTGGCCCGTGGGTGGCTTCTTGGCGCAGACAAGAGGCTGTTCGACGGGGGACGTCCCAGTCCGTGAATGGTTTCTAACATAGTGGCTGACGTTGCTGAATGCACGTGGCGACAGGGTAAATTCGTCGGCTGTCGCTCAGGATACAAACGCGGCCTGAGGCTATTCTGTGAATGAACTGTGCAGGCCCTTCTCCGGTGACCAGTGATTGTAAGGTGCCATTGTCTTTTGCCGGGCCAGCCTTCACCATCAGCCGATTTACGACAGCTCCCATGGACTCATCGCATTGGCGGCACGTTTAGCTCTTTCTCGGACCCTGCGCTGGTTCTGCTCAGCATTGCTGCTGGCCGGTGCGCTGCTGGGCAGTCTGCACGCCGACTGGGATTTTTCCCTGATCAGTCAACGTGCCACGGCGCTTTACGGTCCCCTGGGCGAAGGTCAGCAACGTATCGACGCCTGGCAGCACCTGCTGGCGACGCAGAAGCAGGTCCCCGAGCGTGAGCAACTGAAAGTGGTCAACCTGTTCTTCAACAAGAACGTGCGCTACGTGGAAGATATCGACCTGTGGGGCCAGGTGGACTACTGGGAAACCCCGATCCAAGCCCTGTGGAAGGGCGCTGGCGATTGTGAAGACTACGCGATCGCCAAGTACTTCAGCCTCCGCCACCTGGGGGTGTCCAGTGACAAACTGCGCATCACCTACGTCAAGGCATTGCGCCAGAATCGCGCGCACATGGTCCTGACCTACTATTCCAGTGCGGACGCCATGCCGCTGGTGCTCGACAGCCTGGAGGACACCATCCGCCCGGCCAGCGAGCGGACCGACCTGTTGCCGGTGTACTCCTTCAATGCCGAAGGCTTGTGGCTGCCGGGCGCCAAGGGCAACAAACGGGTTGGTGACACCAAGCGCCTGTCCCGTTGGCAGGACGTGTTGAAAAAAATGCAGGCCGAAGGTTTTCCGGTCGAGACGACTAACTAGGAGCACGAGCTCAGATGTCTTTGTTTAAACAGCTGTTGATCGCAATCTGTGTGTTCCTGGTGGTCGCCTTCAGCGGCAGCTTCATGGTCAGCCTGGAAAGCTCGCGCACCCAATATGTCAATCAACTGCGCTCCCATGCCCAGGATGCGGCCACAGCCCTGGCCTTGTCGCTGACGCCGAACATCGATGATCCGGCGATGGTCGAGCTGATGGTCAGTTCGATTTTCGATAGCGGCTACTACTCCAGCATCCGGGTAGTGGACCTGGCCACCGACAAGACCATCGTCGAGCGCAGCGGCATTCCCGAGGTCGGCAATGTGCCCCAGTGGTTCGTCACGCTGATTGGTCTGGAGCCGGCCGGCGGCGACGCCATCGTCAGCCGTGGCTGGGAGCAGGCGGCTCGGGTCGAGGTGCTCAGCCACCCGATGTTCGCTGTGGCCAAGCTCTGGCAGAGCGCCCTGGGCAGCCTGGGTTGGCTGCTGATCTGTGGCGCGGTGAGCGCGGTGCTCGGTGCCCTGTTGCTGCGGCGCCAGCTCAAGCCACTGGACTACATGGTCCAGCAGTCCCATGCCATTGCCCGGCGAGAATTCCTCAGCCTGCCGCAATTGCCTCGCACCCCGGAACTGCGCCGCGTAGTGCAGGCCATGAACCAGATGGTGGAGAAGCTCAAGGCCCTGTTCCAGGAGCAGGCCGAACGCAGTGAAAAACTGCGCATCGAGTCGTATCAGGACAGCCTGACCGGGTTGGCCAACCGACGTTATTTCGAAATGCAGCTGCATGCCCGCGTCAGCAACCCGGAGCAGGCCAGCTCCGGTTACCTGCTGCTGTTGCGGGTCAAGGATCTGGCCGGCCTGAATCAGCGCCTGGGGGGCCAGCGCACCGACCAACTGCTGCAGGCAGTGGGTGAGCAACTGCTGCGCGAATGCAACAAGTACCCCGAGACCCATAACCTGGTGACCCGGGTCCGTGGTGGTGAGTTCGCTGTGCTAGCGCCGGGTCTGGTGCGCAATGAAGCCATCCAGCTGGCCCAGAGCCTGGAAAGCGCGCTGGGCAACCTGCATGCCACGGGCGCTACCGATGTTGCCGCTGTAGCTTCCATCGGCCTGGCAGCCTTTGCCCACGGTGATTCGCCCCAAGCAGTGCTCAGCCTCGGCGATCAGGCCCTGGCCCAGGCCGAAGGCCAGGGCGACACCCACTGGGCGTGCCTGGACCAGGGCACCGGTGCCCAGGTCGGCGACGATCACCATGCCTGGCATACCTGGTTGGACCGGGCGCTGTCGGAGCAACGCTTCCAGCTGTACTTCCAGCCGGTGGTGGCGGTCCAGGACACGGCGCGGGTGCTGCATTACAAGGTGCTTTCACGGCTGCTGGACGAGCAGGGCCAGGCCATTCCCGCCGGCCGCTTCCTGCCGTGGCTGGAACGCTTTGGCTGGACCTCGCGCCTGGACGTGCTGATGCTCGAGCAGGTCCTCAAGCAGATGGCCGGGCATGACCGCAGCCTGGCCCTGAACCTTTCAGCGGCCACCCTGGAAGATTCCCAGGCCTTGAGCCGGGTAATGGACATTCTGCGCCAGTACTCCGACCTAGGGCCGCGCCTGACCCTGGAGATCGGCGAGGAACAGTTGCCCGAGCAGGTCCAGCTGGAACAGTTGACCCGGCGCCTGCGGGAGTTGGGGTTCTCCCTGAGCCTGCAGCGCTTTGGTGGCCGCTTCAGCATGATTGGCAACCTGGCCCGCCTGGGCCTGGCTTATCTGAAGATCGACGGCAGCTACATCCGCAACATCGACCAGGAAAGTGACAAGCGCCTGTTTATCGAAGCCATCCAGCGCGCGGCGCACAGCATCGACCTGCCACTGATTGCCGAGCGGGTTGAAACCGAGGGCGAGCTGCGAGTGATTCGCGAGATGGGGCTGTACGGCGTGCAAGGGCAGCTGTTCGGCGAACCGGCGCCCTGGAGTTGAAAGCGCTTTCGCCGGCAAGCCGTCTCCTGGCGTAGGAGCCGGCTTGCCGGCGAAGAATCTCAGATCAATCCGGTTTCATCATCGTTGATCAACCGGCTCAAGCCTCCCAGGGCCACCCGGGCCTGGGTGCGATCCATCAGCTTGGCCTGGGCCGCCGTCGGCAGATCGGTGACACGAATCACGCCCTTGCTGGTCAGGACCTGAATCAGGTCGTCCAGAACCCGGATCATCTCCAGGTCGCTCTGCTTGAGTTGCTTGAGACTGACCTCCACCGCTTCATTGGCGAACCAGGTCTGGATCTCGAGGTGATCGGCAGGCAGCGTCTCGGTAGCCTCGGCGTATGCGGCGGCTTCCACCCGAATCAGCTGACCTTGCGCATCGCGTTGCACGTAGAACATGGCAAATCCCTCAGGCTTTTTATTCGGCGTCCGGCACTCAGCGACATAGGCCAACGCCACATCCAGCGCGTGAGTATGCGGTGCTGCGCGACAATCGTCACGGCGCAGGTTGTCTGCCAGCAGCCGGCAACCACCCGCAAGGGGTGGCTGCCGGGAGCCCATCAGCTGTTGTTGTGATCGATCTTGATGGTCGGGTCGCTACCGGCGATCAACGAATTGATGTTGGCGTTGGACCAGTTGTTGCCTTCCAGCTTGATCGTCACGTCGGCGTTGGCCAGGCCTCCGGCCGCGTTGAGCTTGCCTTCGGAGCTGACCTGCAGGGTCGAGACCCCGTCCACGGTGGTGATCTTGAGGAAGTTGTCGATGGTGCTGGCGCTCTCGCCCTGCAGCAGATCCCGCAGGTCGATGCGGTCACCTTCGCTGGCCTTGAAGTCCTTGATCACATCGTTACCGGTATCGCCGGCCTTCCAGACGAAGGTATCGGCACCCGAACCGCCAATCAGGATGTCATTGCCCTTGCCGCCGATCAGTGTGTCGTTGCCGGTGCCGCCCAGCAGGATGTCATTGCCCCGGCCGCCGTCCAGCAAGTCGTTGCCGCCCTGGCCGAAGAGGATGTCATTGCCATCGCCACCCAGCAGGGTGTCGTTGCCGTCGTGGCTGCCGGACACATCGAACTCGGTGTAGTGCTCGGTGATGTACTGGTGCACGTTGCTGGTGCTGACTTGGCTGACATCGACCCCGGTCTGCTTGGCCACATAGGCCTGCATGGCCTGGTAGCCCTCGCCGGCGATGCCGTTGAAGCTCACCAGGTCGCCGAACAGGATGTCGTTGCCGTTGCCGCCACTGACGGTGTCGGCGCCGGGCATGGTGGCTTCGGTGTGGCCGATGATCGAGTTGGCCAGGTCGTTCGGGTCGATGTTGGTCTGCGGCTTGCCGTCGCTGTCGTAAGGCTTCAGGTCGTTGAGGCTGACATCGCTGTTCAGGCCGATGGCTTCCACCTGGGACAGTTTGCTCAGCAGTACGAAGCCGTCATTGGAGTTGCTGGTGGTGGCCGAGTTGGTGCTGTTGCCGTTACCCGCCAGGCTCGACAGCTCATAGGTACCGTCTCCCTGGGCGTGCAGGGTGCCCAGGGTCGTGCTGTTCCAGCCGCTGCCCCACCAGTTGCTGCTGTAGGTCTGCAGTACCACCGTACCGTTGGCGTTCACGCTCAGGGCATGGGTGTTGTCGATGTAGGTGCTGAAGGTGTCCCCCAGCTTGTAGTTGCTGGTGGTCACCACATCGTCGAGGCGCACGTTGCCGTAAAGCGTCGGGTTGGTCTGCTCGCCAGTCTGGTAGTAGGTCGGCTTACCGTCGGTGATGAAGTACGTCAGGTTGGTGGCATTGGTGTTGCCGGTGGCCTGGCTGCTCTGGAAGAAGTTGGCCGTGGCCTTGAACACGTCTTCATAGTTGGTGCCGCCACCGGAAACCATCGAATCGAGCACCGCCTTGAGCTGGGCCAGGGCATTCGGATCGTTGAGGTTCACCGATACCGACTTGTTGACCTGGGTATCGAAGTCGGCCAGGAAGATGTTCACGGTGCCCGAGCCGGCGCTGCCGATGCTGTTCTTCAGGGTATTGAACACCGAGGTCAGGGAGTTCTTGGCCGCGGTGATCGAGGCACTGCTCATACTGCCCGAGCTGTCCACCATGAAGGCGATGTTGTAGTTGGTGCCCGGGACCACGGTCAGGCCGCCGATGTCCGCGACCACGATGTCGTTGCCGTCGGTGCCGGTAACGGTATCGTCGCCGGAGGTGGCGACCACGGCGTTGTAGGTGGCCGGGTAGACCTTGACCGGGATCTGCGCCGTGGAGCTGGCAGAACCACCCAGGGACTCGGTGGAGGTCGAGGTCACGTTGAGGTTGAACGAGCCGTTGTAGTAAGGCGGCGGCGTGACCATCAGGTTGCCCAGGTTCCAGCCGGTGACGTTGGCTTCGCCGGAGCTCGCGGTGGCGGTGAAGGTATGCCCGGCACCATCGCTGAGCACGGAGCCTGCAGGAATGCCGCTGATCTTCACGCTCAGGGTTTCCGAACCGTCGGTATCGGTCAGCCCGGTGCTGATCTTCGACAGGTGCACGCTGCCGCCTTCGCCGCCTTCGTTGAGCTTGTAGCCGTCGTAGTAACCCTCGCCGTTGGTGCCGTGCAGCTCGGACACCGAGACTCCAGCGTTGGTCAGGTCAGTGACGCCGGTGTACAGCGGCACGCCAGCGTTGCTCAGGTCCACCGGGGCCCCGCCGTTGACCGACAGGTTGACGTCGTAGTTGCCCGGGCCGCTCTGGTTGTGGTGGTAGATATCGATGGTGTAGTAGCCACTGGTGGTCGGGGTGAAGGTCCCGTTGAGCTTACCGCCCGCGCCCCAGGTGGTGCTGGCCACGTTCTTGCCGCCGATGGTCACCAGCAGGCTGTCGTCGCCGGTGCCGGAGAAGGTGTAGGACTTGCCGGCTTCCAGGTAGATCAGGCCGGAGGTCTTCGATGCAGTACCCGGAGTGATGTTGCCGTCGGACTGGACGTTGGTCGCCAGGCTGCTGCTGTTTGGCGTACCGGCGGCGTCGATCACCGATTTCAGGGTGCTGGCGGACGCGCCGCTGCCGTCGGTGCCCAGGCCGCTGAGGCCGGTCCAGACTTCCTTGAGCAGGCCCACCGAGTTCACGTTGTTGCCGGCCACGCTCAGGGTCGGCGCATCGGCCACTGGGGTGATGTCGACCGTGACCGTACCGGTGCTGCCGAGGGCCTGGCCATCGGTTGGCTGGAACTTGATCTGGGCGTAATCGGCCTGCTGGTTGCCCACGCCACTGCCGCCGTAGCCGTTGGTGCCGGATTCGTTGGCGTCCGGGGTGAAGCGCAGTTTGCCGGCATCGATATCGGCCTTGCTGAAGGTCTGGTTGTTGGCCACATCCTTCCAGGTCGAACCGTCCAGGTACTGCAGTTTGCCGTCACTTGGTAGCTGGGTGATCTTCACCCCGAGGCTGGATGCCGGGCTGTCGACGTCGCTGACGCCGAAGTTCGACCAGGTCAGGGCCAGTGGGGTGTCTTCGCTGCCGGTCACGGCGCCGCCGGTGGCGGTTGGGGCGTCGTTGACCGCCACCACGTTGACCGTGGTGGTGGCGACGTTGGAGTAGTTGCCACCGTCGGTCACGGTCACGGTGATGGTCCGTGGCGTGGTGCTCGGATCATGGCTGTTGTTGGTGAAGGTGATGTTCTTGATCTGCTGCATGTAGTCGGCCAGCGTCGCGTTGCCCGACAGGGTCAGGGTGATCGAACCGTCCTTGCTGTTGGCATTGATGCTGATGCCGTTGACGCTGTTGCCCAGGTTCAGCGAGTCCCCTGGCTGACGGTTGGTCAGCACGATGGTCGCGCCGGTGAGCATCGTGCTGTCCGGGTCGGTGATGCTCAGGTCGGTGTCGGCGATCGACACGCCAGGGCCCGCGGTGCCTTCGGTGAAGGTGACCTTGTAGTCGGCCCCGGTGGCGCCGCTGGAGTTGTTGGCGTCCAGATCGATGACCGGCGGAGCATCGTTGTCGATGATCGAGGTGGTGACGCTGTTGTTGCTGCCCACCACCAGGTTTTCGAAGTTGCCTCCGGTGGCCGAGTCGATCTTGACCACGAAGTTTTCCGTGCCTTCGGTGATCTTGTCGTCGATGGTGGCTACGTTGAAGGTGGCGCTGCTGGCGCCGGCCGGAATCTTCACGGTGTACACGCCGCTGAAGTCCGAGCCGTCGGTGGCGGTGCCGCTGTAGCTGATCTTCAGGGTGACTTCGGTCTGGGCCGGGTGGGTCAGGCTCACGGTGTAGCTGGCGGTCTGGCCTTCGGTGACCGAGGTGCTGCCGGTGATGCCCACCGAAGTGGTATCCACGGTGTCGGTGACGTTGGTCACCGCTGGGGTGGTGTCCGGCACCAGCTTCTCGAAGTTGCCTCCGGTGGCGCTGGTGATCGAGGCATTGACCTTGCCGGCGTCGATGTAGACGTCGTCGGCCGGCGCCGCGACGGTGACGGTACCAGTGGTTTTGCCGGCAGCGATGTTGATCACCGCACCATTGGACAGGGTCACGGTGACCGGCGTACCCGCGGCGTTGGTCAGGGTGGCGGTGTAGATGATCGAGCCGCCTTCGGCCACCGTGCCGGTGGCGCTGAGGCTGACGCTGGTGGTGTCGATGGTATCGGTCACGGTGGTGCTGACCGGGGTCTTGTCGGCGACCAGATTCTCGTAGTTACCGCCACTGACATTGGTGATGGAGTTGGTCAGCGGAGTGTGACCGACCAGTACATCGTTCGGCGCATTGATGCTCACCGAACCGGTGGTTTCGCCAACTGGAATGGTGATTTTTTCGCCATTGGCCAGGGTTACCACGACCGGCGAGTCGGTCACCGGAGCGGTCACGGTTGCGGTGTAAGTGACATTGCCACCTTCAGCTGCCGAAGGCGTGGCCTTCAGCGATACGGTGCTGGTGTCGATGGTGTCGGTGACATCAGTCACAGCCGGTGTGGTGCTTGGTACCAGCTTCTCGAAGTTGCCGCCTTCGGCCTTGGTGATGGTGGCTTCTACTTTGCCGGCGTCTTTGTAGACGTCGTCGGCCGGTGCCGCCACGGTGGCAGTGCCAGAGGTAGCGCCAGCAGCAATGGTGATTACAGCACCGTTGCTCAGGGTTACGGTGACCGGAGTACCTGCGGCATTGCTCAGGGTGGCGGTGTAAACAATCGAACCGCCTTCCGCTACCGACGGTGTGGCACTGAGGCTCAGGTTAGTGGTGTCGACGGTATCGGTCACGGTAGTGCTGACCGGGGTCTTGTCGGCGACCAGATTTTCGTAGTTGCCACCGCTGACATTGGTGATGGAGTTGGTCAGCGGAGTGTGGCCGACCAGCACATCGTTCGGCGCAGTGATGCTCACCGAGCCGGTGGTTTCGCCGACCGGGATGGTGATCTTCTCGCCATTGGCCAGGGTTACCACGACCGGCGAGCCGGTCACCGGAGCGGTCACGGTTGCGGTGTAGGTGACGTTGCCACCTTCAGCCGCCGAAGGCGTGGCCTTGAGCGACACGGTGGAGTTGTCGATGGTGTCGGTCACATTGGTGACGGCCGGCGTTGTGCTTGGTACCAGCTTCTCGAAGTTACCGCCGTCGGCCTTGGTGATGGTGGCTTCGACCTTGCCGGCGTCCTTGTACACGTCATCTGCTGGCGCGGCGACAGTCACGGTGCCACTGGTTGCCCCAGCGGCGATGGTGATTACCGCGCCGTTGCTCAGGGTTACGGTGACTGGGGTGCCGGCGGCGTTGGTCAGGGTCGCGGTATAAACGATGGAACCGCCTTCTGCCACCGACGGAGTAGCGCTCAGGGACAGATTGGTGGTGTCGACGGTGTCGGTCACGGTGGTACTGACCGGGGTCTTGTCGGCGACCAGGTTCTCGTAGTTACCGCCACTGACATTGGTGATGGAGTTGGTCAGCGGAGTGTGGCCGACCAGTACATCGTTAGGCGCAGTGATGCTCACCGAGCCGGTGGTTTCGCCGACCGGGATGGTGATCTTCTCGCCATTGGCCAGGGTTACCACGACCGGCGAGCCGGTCACCGGAGCGGTCACGGTTGCGGTGTAGGTGACGTTGCCACCTTCAGCCGCCGAAGGCGTGGCCTTGAGCGACACGGTGGAGTTGTCGATGGTGTCGGTCACATTGGTGACGGCCGGCGTTGTGCTTGGTACCAGCTTCTCGAAGTTACCGCCGTCGGCCTTGGTGATGGTGGCTTCGACCTTGCCGGCGTCCTTGTACACGTCATCGGCTGGTGCGGCCACGGTCACAGTACCGCTGGTTGCCCCAGCGGCGATGGTGATTACCGCGCCGTTGCTCAGGGTTACGGTGACTGGGGTGCCGGCGGCGTTGGTCAGGGTCGCGGTATAAACGATGGAACCGCCTTCTGCCACCGACGGAGTAGCGCTCAGGGACAGATTGGTGGTGTCGACGGTGTCGGTCACGGTGGTACTGACCGGGGTCTTGTCGGCGACCAGGTTCTCGTAGTTACCGCCGCTGACAGTGTTGATGGCATTGGTCAGCGGAGTGTGGCCGACCAGTACATCGTTCGGCGCAGTGATGCTTACCGAGCCGGTAGTTTCACCAACTGGAATGGTGATTTTTTCGCCATTGGCCAGGGTCACCACGACCGGCGAGCCGGTCACTGGCTCGCTGACAGTGGCTGTATAAGTCACGGTGCCGCCTTCGGCCGCCGTTGGCGTGGCCTTGAGCGTAATGGTGGAGTTGTCGATGGTGTCAGTCACGTCGGTGACCACTGGCCTAGTGTCAGGCACCAGCTTCTCGAAGTTGCCACCATCAACCTTGGTGATGGAAGCCTCGACCTTGCCGGCGTCCTTGTACACGTCATCGGCTGGCGCGGCCACGGTCACAGTACCGCTGGTTGCCCCTGCGGCGATGGTGATTACCGCACCGTTGCTCAGGGTTACGGTGACGGGTGTACCAGCAGCGTTGGTCAGGGTCGCGGTGTAGGTGATCTGGCCACCTTCGGCGACAGTGCCGGTAGCGCTCAGGGACAGATTGGTGGTGTCCACTGTATCGGTCACGGTAGTGCTGACCGGGGTTTTGTCGGCGACCAGGTTCTCGTAGTTGCCACCGCTGACATTGGTGATGGAGTTGGTCAGCGGAGTGTGGCCGACCAGCACATCGTTCGGCGCGCTGATGCTCACCGAACCGGTGGTTTCACCAACTGGAATGGTGATTTTTTCGCCATTGGCCAGGGTCACGACTACCGGAGAACCGGTGACCGGAGCAGTCACGGTTGCGGTGTAGGTGACGTTGCCACCTTCAGCCGCCGAAGGCGTGGCCTTGAGCGATACGGTGCTGGTGTCGATGGTGTCGGTGACATCAGTCACAGCCGGTGTGGTGCTTGGTACCAGCTTCTCGAAGTTGCCGCCTTCAGCCTTTGTGATGGTGGCTTCGACTTTGCCGGCGTCTTTATAAACGTCATCGGCTGGGGCTGCGACGGTAGCGGTGCCCGAAGTAGCACCGGCAGCGATGGTAATGACTGCGCCGTTGCTCAGGGTCACGGTAACCGGAGTACCAGCAGCGTTGGTCAGGGTGGCGGTGTAGATGATCGAACCGCCCTCGGCCACCGATGGCGTAGCGCTGAGGCTGAGGTTAGTGGTGTCGACGGTGTCGGTCACGGTAGTGCTGACCGGGGTCTTGTCGGCGACCAGATTCTCGTAGTTACCGCCACTGACATTGGTGATGGAGTTGGTCAACGGAGTGTGGCCAACCAGCACATCGTTCGGCGCGCTGATGCTCACCGAACCGCTTGTTTCACCAACTGGAATGGTGATTTTTTCGCCATTGGCCAGGGTCACGACTACCGGCGAGCCGGTCACCGGAGCGGTGACAGTCGCGGTGTAGGTGACATTGCCACCTTCAGCTGCCGAAGGCGTGGCCTTCAGCGATACGGTGCTGGTGTCGATGGTGTCGGTGACATCAGTCACAGCCGGTGTGGTGCTTGGTACCAGCTTCTCGAAGTTACCGCCTTCGGCCTTGGTGATGGTGGCTTCTACTTTGCCCGCATCTTTATAGACGTCATCAGCTGGAGCCGCGACGGTGGCGGTGCCAGAGGTAGCGCCGGCAGCGATGGTAATGACTGCGCCGTTGCTCAGGGTCACGGTAACCGGAGTACCAGCAGCGTTGGTCAGGGTGGCGGTGTAGACGATCGAACCGCCTTCTGCCACCGACGGTGTAGCACTCAGGGACAAATTGGTGGTGTCGACGGTGTCGGTCACGGTGGTACTGACTGGGGTCTTGTCGGCGACCAGGTTCTCGTAGTTGCCGCCGCTGACATTAGTGATGGAGTTGGTCAGTGGGGTGTGACCGACCAGCACATCGTTCGGCGCAGTGATGCTCACCGAACCGGTGGTTTCGCCAACTGGAATGGTGATTTTTTCACCATTGGCCAGGGTTACCACGACCGGCGAGCCGGTCACCGGAGCGGTCACGGTTGCGGTGTAGGTGACGTTGCCACCTTCGGCCGCCGAAGGCGTGGCTTTCAGCGACACGGTGGAGGTATCGATGGTATCCGTGACGTCCGTGATGGCCGGTGTGGTGCTTGGTACCAGCTTCTCGAAGTTGCCGCCTTCGGCCTTGGTGATGGTGGCTTCTACTTTGCCGGCGTCTTTATAAACGTCATCGGCTGGGGCTGCGACGGTCGCGGTGCCCGAAGTGGCACCGGCAGCGATAGTAATCACCGCGCCGTTGCTCAGGGTCACGGTGACCGGAGTACCTGCGGCATTGCTCAGAGTGGCGGTGTAGATGATCGAACCGCCTTCAGCTACCGAAGGTGTGGCACTGAGGCTGAGGTTGGTGGTGTCGACGGTATCGGTCACGGTAGTGCTGACCGGGGTCTTGTCGGCGACCAGGTTCTCGTAGTTGCCACCGCTGACATTGGTGATGGAGTTGGTCAGCGGAGTGTGGCCGACCAGTACATCGTTCGGTGCGCTGATGCTCACCGAGCCGGTGGTTTCGCCAACTGGAATGGTGATTTTTTCGCCATTGGCCAGGGTCACGACTACCGGAGAACCGGTGACCGGAGCAGTGACAGTCGCGGTATAGGTGACATTGCCACCTTCGGCCGCCGAAGGCGTGGCCTTGAGCGATACGGTGCTGGTGTCGATGGTATCGGTGACATCAGTCACGGCTGGCGTGGTGCTTGGTACCAGCTTCTCGAAGTTACCGCCTTCAGCCTTGGTGATGGTGGCTTCGACTTTGCCGGCGTCTTTATAAACGTCATCGGCTGGGGCTGCGACGGTAGCGGTGCCCGAAGTAGCACCGGCAGCGATGGTAATCACGGCGCCGTTGCTCAGGGTCACGGTAACCGGAGTACCAGCAGCGTTGCTCAGGGTGGCGGTGTAGACAATCGAACCACCTTCGGCCACCGAGTCGGTAGCGCTCAAGCTCAGAGTGGTGGTGTCTGGTGTATCGGTAACCGAGGTTTCAGCCGGCTTGTCGTTGATCTCCAGCTTCTCGTAGTTACCGCCGTCCGCTTTGGTGATGGTGGTGCTCAGGGAGCTACCGCCAGCCAGGGCGTCGTTTGGCGCGGTGAAGTTCACAGTGCCGGAGGATTCACCAACTGGAATGGTGATGGTCTGGCCGTTGGACAGGGTTACTACGACCGGCGACCCGGTCACTGGCGCGGACACCGAAGCGGTGTAAACGACAATGCCGCCTTCCGCGACGCTCGGCGTAGCGGTCAGGCTGACAGTCGAAGTATCGATAGTGTCAGTGACGTCAGTCACGGCTGGAGTCGGATTAGTCTCCAGGTGCTCGAAGTTGCCGCCATCAGCCTTGGTGATGGTGACTTCAACCTTACCGGCGTCTTTATAGACGTCATCGGCCGGTGCAGCGACGGTAGCAGTGCCCGAAGTGGC
Source organism: Pseudomonas saponiphila (assembly GCF_900105185.1). NCBI lineage: Bacteria > Pseudomonadati > Pseudomonadota > Gammaproteobacteria > Pseudomonadales > Pseudomonadaceae > Pseudomonas > Pseudomonas saponiphila. The sequence goes on from NZ_FNTJ01000002.1 coordinate 463,213, forward strand.
GCCGGCAGCGATGGTGATGACTGCACCGTTGCTCAGGGTCACGGTGACGGGAGTACCAGCAGCGTTGCTCAGGGTGGCGGTGTAAACAATCGACCCGCCCTCTGCCACGGTATCGGTGGCGGTGAGGCTCAGCGTTGTGGTGTCTGGTGTATCAGTAACGCTGGTTTCAGCCGGCTTGTCGTTGATCTCCAGCTTCTCGTAGTTACCGCCGTCCGCTTTGGTGATGGTGGTGCTCAGGGAGCTACCGCCAGCCAGTGCATCGTTAGGTGCGGTGAAATTCACCGAACCGTGGCTTTCGCCAACGGGGATGGTGATGGTCTGGCCGTTGGACAGGGTCACTACAACCGGTGAACCAGTCACAGGGGCAGAAACCGACGCGGTGTACACCACGATGCCGCCTTCAGCGACGCTCGGCGTGGCTGTCAACGAAACGGTACTGGTGTCGATGGTGTCGGTAACGTCAGTGACGGCCGGAGTGGTGCTTGGCACCAGGTTTTCGAAGTTGCCACCCTCTGCCTTGGTGATGGTGGCTTCAACCTTGCCGGCGTCCTTGTACACGTCATCTGCTGGCGCGGCGACAGTCACGGTGCCACTGGTTGCCCCGGCGGCGATGGTGATCACCGCGCCGTTGCTCAGCGTTACGGTCACCGGTGTACCAGCGGCGTTAGTGAGGGTCGCGGTGTAAACGATTGAACCGCCTTCCGCTACCGAAGGTGTAGCCGCCAGGGACAGATTGGTAGTGTCGACGGTGTCGGTCACGGTGGTGCTGACTGGCGATTTATCCGCCACCAGGTTCTCGTAGTTGCCGCCGCTGACATCGGTGATGGAGTTGGTCAACGGAGTGTGGCCAACCAGCACATCGTTCGGTGCGCTGATGCTCACCGAGCCGGTGGTTTCACCGACCGGGATGGTGATTTTTTCACCATTGGCCAGGGTCACCACGACCGGCGAGCCGGTCACCGGAGCGGTCACGGTTGCGGTGTAAGTGACGTTGCCACCTTCGGCTGCCGAAGGCGTGGCTGTCAGCGACACGGTGGAAGTATCGATGGTGTCGGTGACGTCGGTCACGGCTGGAGCAGGGTTGGTAACCAGGTTCTCGAAGTTGCCACCGTCAGCCTTGGTGATAGTGGCTTCTACTTTGCCGGCGTCCTTGTACACGTCATCGGCGGGTGCCGCGACGGTGACGGTGCCAGTGGTCTTGCCTGCTTCAATGGTGATCACCGCACCGTTGCTCAGGGTCACGGTGACCGGCGTGCCGGCAGCGTTGGTCAGGGTTGCGGTGTAAACGATGGACCCGCCTTCTGCTACCGAGTCAGTAGCGCTCAGGCTCAGAGTGGTGGTGTCTGGTGTATCGGTAACCGAGGTCTCGGCTGGCTTGTCGTTGATCTCCAGCTTCTCGTAATTACCGCCGTCAGCCTTGGTGATGGTGGTGCTCAAGGAGCTGCCGCCTGCCAGGGCGTCGTTTGGCGCGGTGAAGTTCACGCTGCCGGACGATTCGCCAACCGGAATGGTGATGGTCTGGCCGTTGGACAAGGTCACTACGACCGGTGAACCAGTCACAGGGGCAGAAACCGACGCGGTGTACACCACGATGCCGCCTTCAGCGACGCTCGGTGTGGCGGTCAGGCTGACAGTCGACGTATCAATAGTGTCAGTCACATCGGTGACCGCAGGCGCTGGGTTGGTGACCAGGTTCTCGAAGTTGCCGCCTTCGGCCTTAGTGATGGTGGCTTCGACTTTGCCGGCATCCTTGTACACATCGTCGGCAGGTGCGGCGACGGTGGTCGTGCCGGAAGTGGCACCGGCGGCAATGGTGATTACTGCACCGTTGCTCAATGTCACGGTGACCGGAGTGCCAGCAGCGTTGGTCAGGGTGGCGGTGTAGACGATGGAGCCACCCTCGGCCACGGAATCGGTGGCGGTGAGGCTCAGCGTTGTGGTGTCTGGTGTATCGGTAACCGAGGTTTCAGCCGGCTTGTCGTTGATCTCCAGCTTCTCGTAATTACCACCGTCAGCCTTGGTGATGGTGGTGCTCAAGGAGCTACCGCCAGCCAGGGCGTCGTTAGGCGCGGTGAAGTTCACGGTGCCGGAGGACTCGCCGACTGGAATGGTGATGGTCTGGCCGTTGGACAGGGTTACTACGACCGGCGAACCGGTCACTGGTGCCGAAACCGACGCTGTGTAAACGACGATGCCGCCTTCGGCCACGCTTGGCGTAGCGGTCAGGCTGACAGTCGATGTGTCGATAGTGTCAGTGACATCGGTAACCGCAGGAGCTGGATTGGTTTCCAGATTTTCGAAGTTGCCGCCTTCAGCCTTGGTGATGGTCGCTTCAACTTTGCCAGCGTCCTTGTAGACGTCATCGGCAGGTGCAGCAACAGTGACGGAACCTGTGGTCTTACCGGCCTCAATGGTGATGACTGCACCGTTGGACAGGGTGACGGTCACTGGTGTGCCGGCAGCGTTGGTCAGGGTTGCGGTGTAGACGATGGAGCCACCTTCGGCCACGGAATCGGTAGCCGAAAGGCTCAGCGTGGTGGTGTCTGGTGTATCAGTAACCGAGGTTTCAGCTGGCTTGTCATTGATCTCCAGCTTCTCGTAATTACCGCCATCAGCTTTGGTGATGGTGGTGCTCAGGGAGCTGCCGCCTGCCAGAGCATCATTGGGTGCAGTGAAGTTCACCGAACCATGGCTTTCACCAACCGGAATAGTAATGGTCTGGCCATTGGACAAGGTCACCACAACTGGCGAACCGGTCACTGGTGCAGACACAGACGCGGTGTACACGACGATGCCGCCCTCGGCGACGCTCGGCGTGGCTGTCAGGGAAACGGTGCTGGTATCGATAGTGTCAGTGACATCAGTCACAGCTGGCGCTGGATTGGTAACCAGGTTCTCGAAGTTGCCACCGTCCGCTTTGGTGATGGTGGTTTCGACTTTGCCAGCGTCTTTATAGACGTCATCGGCCGGTGCAGCCACGGTGGTGGAGCCAGAGGTGGCGCCAGCGGCAATGGTGATTACCGCGCCATTGCTCAAGGTCACGGTGACCGGCGTACCTGCCGCATTACTCAGTGTCGCGGTATAGACAATGGAGCCGCCTTCAGCCACGGAGTCGGTGGCCGAGAGGCTCAGTGTGGTTGTATCCGGAGTATCGGTAACGCTGGTTTCAGCGGGCTTGTCGCTGATCTCCAGCTTCTCGTAGTTACCGCCGTCGGCTTTGGTGATGGTGGTGCTCAGGGAGCTACCGCCAGCCAGGGCATCGTTCGGTGCGGTGAAGTTCACGCTGCCGGACGATTCGCCAACCGGAATAGTGATGGTCTGGCCATTGGACAGGGTCACCACAACCGGCGAACCGGTCACCGGAGCGGTGACCGAAGCGGTGTAAACGACAATACCGCCTTCGGCCACGCTCGGCGTGGCGGTCAACGAAACGGTGCTGGTATCGATAGTGTCGGTGACGTCAGTCACAGCAGGAGCTGGATTGGTAACCAGGTTCTCGAAGTTGCCACCGTCCGCTTTGGTGATGGTGACTTCAACCTTGCCGGCGTCCTTGTAGACGTCATCAGCAGGTGCAGCAACGGTAACGGAACCTGTGGTCTTACCGGCCTCAATGGTGATAACTGCACCGTTGGACAGGATCACGGTGACGGGAGTACCGGCAGCATTGGTCAAGGTCGCGGTGTAAACAATCGAGCCGCCCTCAGCCACAGTATCGGTAGCGGTCACGCTGAGGGTGGTGGTGTCTGGTGTATCGGTAACCGAGGTTTCAGCCGGCTTGTCGTTGATCTCCAGTTTCTCGTAATTACCACCGTCAGCCTTGGTGATGGTGGTGCTCAAGGAGCTACCGCCAGCCAGGGCATCGTTTGGCGCGGTGAAGTTCACAGTGCCGGAGGATTCACCAACCGGAATGGTGATGGTCTGGCCGTTGGACAGGGTTACTACGACTGGCGAACCAGTGACTGGTGCAGACACCGAAGCGGTGTAAACGACGATGCCGCCCTCAGCGACGCTTGGAGTCGCCGTCAGGCTGACAGTCGAAGTATCGATAGTGTCGGTGACGTCAGTCACAGCAGGAGCTGGGTTGGTAACCAGGTTCTCGAAGTTGCCACCGTCAGCCTTGGTGATAGTGACTTCAACCTTACCGGCGTCTTTATAGACGTCATCGGCTGGGGCCGCGACGGTGGTGGTGCCGGAGGTGGCACCTGCTGCGATGGTGATCACCGCACCGTTGCTCAAGGTCACGGTGACGGGGGTGCCAGCAGCATTGGTCAAGGTCGCGGTGTAAACAATCGAGCCGCCCTCGGCCACAGTATCGGTAGCGGTCACGCTGAGGGTGGTGGTGTCTGGTGTATCGGTAACCGAGGTTTCAGCCGGCTTGTCGTTGATCTCCAGCTTCTCGTAGTTGCCGCCGTCAGCTTTGGTAATGGTGGTGCTCAAGGAGCTGCCGCCTGCCAGGGCGTCATTTGGCGCGGTGAAGTTCACGCTGCCGGACGATTCGCCAACCGGGATGGTGATGGTTTGACCGTTGGACAAGGTCACCACAACTGGCGAACCGGTCACAGGTGCAGATACCGAAGCGGTGTAAACGACGATGCCGCCTTCAGCGACGCTTGGAGTCGCGGTCAACGAAACGGTGCTGGTATCGATAGTGTCGGTGACGTCAGTCACAGCAGGAGCTGGGTTGGTAACCAGGTTCTCGAAGTTGCCACCGTCCGCTTTGGTGATGGTGACTTCAACCTTGCCTGCATCTTTATAGACGTCATCGGCTGGGGCCGCGACGGTAGCGGTACCGGAAGTGGCGCCCGCTGCGATGGTGATTACCGCACCGTTGGAGAGGGTCACGGTCACTGGTGTGCCGGCAGCATTGGTCAGCGTGGCGGTGTAAACGATGGACCCGCCCTCAGCCACTGTATCGGTGGCCGTTACGCTCAGCGTCGTGGTGTCCGGCGTATCGGTAACGCTGGTTTCAGCCGGCTTGTCGTTGATCTCCAGCTTCTCGTAATTACCACCGTCAGCCTTGGTGATGGTGGTGCTCAAGGAGCTACCGCCAGCTAGGGCATCGTTCGGTGCGGTGAAGTTCACGCTGCCGGACGATTCGCCAACCGGAATAGTGATGGTCTGGCCATTGGACAGGGTCACCACAACCGGCGAACCGGTCACCGGAGCGGTGACCGAAGCGGTGTAAACGACAATACCGCCTTCGGCCACGCTCGGCGTGGCGGTCAACGAAACGGTGCTGGTATCGATAGTGTCGGTGACGTCAGTCACAGCAGGAGCTGGGTTGGTAACCAGGTTCTCGAAGTTGCCACCGTCCGCTTTGGTGATGGTGACTTCAACCTTGCCTGCATCTTTATAGACGTCATCGGCTGGGGCCGCGACGGTAGCGGTACCGGAAGTGGCGCCCGCTGCGATGGTGATTACCGCACCGTTGGAGAGGGTCACGGTCACTGGTGTGCCGGCAGCATTGGTCAGCGTGGCGGTGTAAACGATGGACCCGCCCTCAGCCACTGTATCGGTGGCCGTTACGCTCAGCGTCGTGGTGTCCGGCGTATCGGTAACGCTGGTTTCAGCCGGCTTGTCGTTGATCTCCAGCTTCTCGTAATTACCACCGTCAGCCTTGGTGATGGTGGTGCTCAAGGAGCTACCGCCAGCTAGGGCATCGTTAGGCGCGGTGAAGTTCACGGTGCCGGAGGACTCGCCGACTGGAATGGTGATGGTCTGGCCGTTGGACAGGGTCACTACGACCGGGGAACCGGTGACAGGTGCAGACACCGAAGCGGTGTACACCACGATGCCGCCTTCAGCGACGCTTGGCGTAGCGGTCAGGCTGACAGTCGAAGTATCGATAGTGTCAGTCACATCGGTGACCGCTGGCGCTGGGTTGGTGACCAGGTTTTCGAAGTTGCCACCATCGGCTTTGGTGATGGTGACTTCAACCTTGCCGGCGTCCTTGTAGACGTCATCAGCAGGCGCAGCAACGGTAACGGATCCTGTGGTCTTACCGGCCTCAATGGTGATGACTGCACCGTTGCTCAAGGTCACGGTGACGGGGGTGCCAGCAGCATTGGTCAAGGTCGCGGTGTAAACAATCGAGCCGCCCTCAGCCACGGTATCGGTAGCGGTTACGCTCAGCGTCGTGGTGTCCGGCGTATCGGTAACCGAGGTTTCAGCTGGTTTGTCATTGATCTCCAGCTTCTCGTAATTACCACCGTCAGCCTTGGTGATGGTGGTGCTCAGAGAGCTGCCGCCTGCCAGTGCATCGTTTGGCGCGGTGAAGTTCACAGTGCCGGAGGATTCACCAACCGGAATGGTGATGGTCTGGCCGTTGGACAAGGTCACCACAACTGGCGAACCGGTCACAGGTGCGGATACCGAAGCGGTGTAAACGACGATGCCGCCCTCAGCGACGCTTGGAGTCGCCGTCAGGCTGACAGTCGACGTGTCGATAGTGTCGGTGACGTCAGTCACAGCAGGAGCTGGATTGGTAACCAGGTTCTCGAAGTTGCCACCCTCTGTCTTGGTGATGGTGACTTCAACCTTGCCCGCATCCTTGTAGACGTCATCCGCCGGTGCGGCCACGGTGGCAGTGCCGGATGTGGCGCCGGCGGCGATGGTGATCACCGCGCCATTGGACAGGGTGACGGTCAACGGCGTACCGGCCGGGTTGGTCAAGGTCGCGGTATAGACGATGGAGCCGCCCTCGGCCACGGTGCCGGTGGCCGACAGGCTCAGGCCGGTGTCGTCGATCGTGTCGGTGACCGTGGTGACCGCTTTGTCGGCGCTCGGCTGCAGGTTCTCGAAGTTGCCGCCTTCGGCTTTGGTTATGCCGACCTCGATGATGCTGCCGTTCTTGTAGACGTCATTGGCCGGAGCCGCTACGTCGACCGAGCCGCTGGACTTGCCCGCTTCAATGGTGATCACCGCGCCGTTGGACAGGGTGATGGTCACAGGCGTCTGTGCCGGATTGGTCAGGTTGGCGGTGTAGGTGATCTGTCCGCCTTCGGAGACGCTGGCATCGGCGGTCAGGGTGACGGTGGTGGTGTCGATGGTGTCGGTGATCTGAGTCACCGCCGGAGTGGGATCTACCGTGACCACCAGGCCGCTGCCGCCGGTGGTGCCGGTTACGCTCACACTGATCTGGCCAGGGTCGATGTAGACGTTGTCCTGGGGCGCCAGAGGGACTTGCACGCTGCCAGTGGTCTGGCCTGCGCTGATCACGATGACCGCGCCATTGGACAGGGTGACGGTCAGGTCGGTCAGCGGAGCCTGGGTCAGGGTGGCGGTGTACACCAGCACACCACCGGCCTCGGTAATGGTCGGAGTGGCGCCCAGGGTCAGGGTTGCCGGGCGCAGCGAATCACTGCCGTTGCCGTTGGTGGTGGCCAGGCCGTTGTTGGTCAGTCCACCAAGGTTGTTGTCCACGGCCGAGGTGGCTTGACCCAAGCCGGCCGTCGGGAAGCCGATGGTCGGGTCTACCCGGCCTGCGGTTTCTTCCAACTGGACGAAGCTGTGGCCACCGCCCGCGGCGCCTCCGGTGCCGGCAGCGGTCGGGCCGGCTGCGGTGGCTTCCATATCGGTGGTCGGGTCGGCACCGGCGGCGATCGCCTGCTGCAACTCTGCCACCGAAGGGGCAGCTTGCGCGCTGGCCTGTGCCAGGTCGGTGCCGGAATCCGGCGCGGCGCCGCTCCACTGAGTGTCACGACCAAGATCGAGTGTGCGCCCGTCGGTCAATTCCAGGGTGACCGCACCGGCCGGGCCGGTATCGACCTGGTCACCCACGAACAGGCGGTCGCCTTCGATGAGTACGCGCCGGATTCCTTCCGGGGAAACTACGAAAACCTGACCGACAATGCTTTTGACGATGGCAACAACACTGCTCATTGGGGACTCTCCGATGTACCGCTTAATCGACTTCCATGTACCGGCTTGGGCTCGGGCCGCAACTCAGTCAGGAGGTACATTGCTGTGTAATTGAAAACGGGTATTTGACAGTATAGCTGTCAATATATTGGCTAGTTTTTTTCGAGATTAACTTTATGCCAAACTATTGACCTTATGGGTGCCATCCTAAACAATCGCTGAATTAATGTCACATTGATATTCGTGCAGTAACCTGACTTGAAGTATGTGAACCAGTTCTTAGTTTGAACTTTCCGACGGGCGGTCGTTAATGGTTGTAATCAATCAATGTGGCGCCACGTTTTGACGTGTTTCTGGACATGCTGTCCGAGGGAAATTTCTATCATGCGTTTTCACCTGTTAAAGGCCCTGCCGTTCGCCTTGGCCGCGAGTTTCGTGCAGGCACAAACACTCCCCGAAGCCATGCAGAAAGCACTGGATGTGCACCCGGAAATTCAAGCCGGGGTCAACAGCCGTCTAGCCGCTGACTATCAACTCAAAGCCGCCAAAGGTGGCTATCTGCCACGTGTCGACATGCTCGCCGGCTATGGTCGCGAGGGCACTGATAACCCCAGTACTCGTGCGGGTACTGGCAGCAATCACTGGGAAACCTTGAATCGCGGAGAGTCAAGTTTACGTCTCCAACAGATGGTTTTTGACGGTTTTGCCACCTCCAGTGAAGTGGGGCGTCAACAAGCCACCGTCAATTCCCGGGCTTATTCCCTGCTCGGCACCTCCGAGCGCACGGCGCTGACCGTAGCCCAGGTGTACCTGGACGTACTGACCCGCCGTCAATTCGTGCAGTTGGCGGAAGACAATCTGCGCAATCACGAACGCATCTACGACCAGATCAGACTGCGCACCCAACGCGGAGTGGGCAGCGGTGCCGACCTCGATCAGGCCGAAGCGCGCATGGCCCAGGCCCGCAACAACCTGATCACCGAGCAGACCAACCTGGCCGACGCCCAGACCAACTACCTGAGTGCGGTAGGACAGATGCCCGATCAACTGGAGCGTCCTGCCAGCTTTATGGCGATGATGCCGGCCAACCTTGATGAAGCCCGGCGCCAGATGCTGGAAAACAGCCCGATCCTGCGCTCCGCGGAATCCGACATCGTTGCCGCCGAGAAGCAGTACGACGCCGCCAAATCGGCGTTCTACCCACGTTTTGATGCTGAACTGGGACGCACTGCCGACAACGATCTGGACGGTCAGAACGGCCACAACAATGAATGGCAGGCCATGCTGCGCATGCGCTTCAACCTGTTCGCCGGTGGCAGCAACAAGGCCGATCTGGAGTCCAAGGCCTACCAGTCGAACCAGGCCCTGGATATCCGCAACAACGCCTTGCGGGTCTTGAACGAGGAACTGGGCCTGGCCTGGAACGCCTTGAACAACGCCAACGCCCAAGTGCCGATTGCCCAGGAATACGTTGACCGCAGCACGGCAGTGCGCACCGCTTACCAGAAGCAGTTCAGCCTGGGCGAACGTACCCTGCTGGACTTGCTCGACAGCGAAAACGAGTTGTTCACCGCGTCCCGGCGTTTGGCCGAGATCAAGAACATTCAGTTATTTACTCAGTATCGAATCAAGGCGACCATGGGCGAGTTGCTCAAGAGCCAGGGAGTGGTCGCACCTATGGCTTCCGTCGTGCAGAACGATGCGAAGCCCAAGGTCCAGCTGCCTGGGATGAATTGAGCTATTTTCATCCAACAGCCAGCCAAGAGTGTCCAGCGTGGAATCAGAAGCCAGTCGAGCGCAATTCAGTCATGATCCACGCGGTATGCATGACGACCCCTTGCTGGATGGATTGCTGACCCTTTGTTTCCTGCATCAAAAGCCCGCCAGTGCGGCAATGCTGACCACCGGTCTGCCATTGCCGTCACAGCGCCTGAGCGCCGAGTTGCTGCCCCGCGCAGCGGCCCGGGCGGGGCTGCAGGGGCGCGTGTTGCGCCGCAAGCTCGAGCAGATTCCGAGCATCGCCATGCCCGCCCTGTTGTTGCTCAAGGACGGTCGCAGTGCCGTGCTCCTAGGCTGGCAAGGTGAAGACAAGGCGCGCCTGCTGCTCAGCGAGAGCGATGGCGGCGAGGTGTGCGTCGATCGCCAATTGGTGGCCGAGGACTACAGCGGGCGAGTGTTCTTCGCCCAGCCCCAGCACAAGTTCGACGTCAACCACGGTTCGCTGATTCCCCGGGCCCGCTCCTGGTTCCGCGACACCCTCAAGCGCTCGCGCTGGCTGTATGCCGACGCCATCGCCGCCAGCCTGTTGATCAACATCATCGCCATGGCCGCGCCGCTGTTCGTGATGAACGTCTACGACCGGGTGGTGCCCAACCAGGCCACCTCGACCCTGTGGGTGCTGTCCATCGGCATCATGGGCGCTTATATCTTCGACCTGATCCTCAAGAGCCTGCGCAGCCTGTGCCTGGATCTGGCAGGGAAAAAGACCGACCTGATCATTTCCGCCACGCTGTTCGAGCGCATCGTCGGTATGGCCATGAAGTACCGCCCGGCCCGGGTCGGCAGCTTCGCCCAGAACATCCATGAGTTTCAGAGCCTGCGGGACTTCCTCGCGTCCCTGACCCTCACCAGCCTCATCGACCTGCCCTTCACCCTGCTGATCTTCCTGGTGATCGCCATCCTTGGCGGCCACCTGGTGTGGATCCCGGTGCTGGCCTTCCCGATTGCCCTCGGCATCGGCTACGCCTTGCAGAAGCCCCTGGTGGCGACCATGGAAAAAACCATGGCCCTGGGCGCCGAGCGCCAGTCGAGCCTGATCGAAACCCTGGCCGGGCTGGACGCCGTGAAGGTCAACAACGCCGAGAGCGAGCGTCAGTACCAGTGGGAGCAGACCATCGGCACCCTCAGCCGTCTGGAGCTGCGGGTGAAGATGCTCTCCAGCCTGGCGATGAACATCACCTTGCTGATCCAGCAACTGGCCGGGGTGACCATGATCGTCTTCGGTGTGTACCAGATCATCGACGGCAACCTCAGCATGGGCGGCCTGATCGCCTGCTACATGCTCAGCGGCCGGGCCCTGAGCCCGCTGGCTTCGCTGTCCGGCTTGCTGACCCGTTACCAGCAGGCGCGCGTCACCATGACCTCGGTGGACCAGATGATGGAGCTGCCCCAGGAGCGCAATTTCGACGAGCGCCCCCTGAGCCGCAGCGTGCTGCAGGGCGCTATCGAATGTCGGCTGCTGAATTTCACCTACCCGGGGCAGCAGAACCCGGCGCTGAAGAACATCAACCTGGTGATCAAGCCGGGCGAGAAGGTCGGCATCATCGGCCGCAGCGGCTCCGGCAAGAGTTCCCTGGCCAAGCTGCTGGTGGGGCTCTACCAGCCTGACTCCGGGGCCTTGCTGGTGGATGGTGTAGACATCCGCCAGATCGACGTCAGCGAATTGCGCCACAACATTGGTTACGTGCCCCAGGACATCCAACTGCTGGCCGGCACCCTGCGTGACAACCTGACCTCCGGTGCCCGTTACGTCGAAGACGAACTGGTGCTGCAAGCCTCCGAACTGGCAGGGGTGCATGAATTCGCCCGGCTGCATCCACAGGGCTATGAACTGCAGGTCGGCGAGCGCGGGCAAAACCTCTCCGGCGGTCAGCGCCAGAACGTCGCCCTGGCCCGTGCCCTGCTGCTCGATCCGCAGATCCTGCTGCTCGACGAGCCCACCAGCGCCATGGACAACACCGGCGAAGAGCGTCTCAAGCAGCGCCTGGAGTCGGTGGTGCAGAACAAGACCGTGGTCCTGGTGACGCACCGGGCGTCGCTGTTGTCCCTGGTGGACCGGTTGTTGGTGGTGGACCGTGGACAGATCCTGGCCGATGGCCCGAAAGCGGTGGTGATGGAAGCGTTGAAGAAGGGGCAGATCAGTGTTGCTTAAGCCGGGATTCAAGGACTCGATCCGCCGCTATTTCAAAGGCAGCGATTCCCTCAAGGGGCAGCCACTGCCCGAAGTCAACAAGGCCCTGATCGAGGATGCGCCACGGGTCATTCGCCTGACCATCTGGGGCATCATCGCCTTCTTCCTGTTCCTGCTGCTGTGGGCCAACTTCGCGGTGATCGACGAAGTGACCAAGGGCGAGGGCAAGGCCATTCCGTCGTCCAAGGTGCAGAAGATCCAGAACCTGGAGGGCGGGATCGTCTCCGAGCTGTACGTCAAGGAAGGCCAGGTGGTGGAGGCCGGTGCGCCGCTGATTCGCCTGGACGACACGCGCTTCCAGTCCAATGTCGGCGAAACCGAGACCGTGCGCCTGTCGATGCTGCTGCGGGTCGAACGCCTGAGCGCCGAAGTGGATGAGCGCGAACTGAACTTCCCCGCCGACGCGGTCAAGGAAGCGCCCGGCCAGGCGGCCAGCGAAAAATCCCTGTACCAGAGCCGTCGCCAGCAACTGCATGACGAAATCGGCGGCCTTCAGGAACAGCTGATCCAGAAGCAGCAGGAACTGCGCGAGTTCACCTCCAAGCAGGCCCAATACCGCCAGCAACTGGGCCTGCAGCGTCAGGAAATCGCCATGTCCGAGCCCCTGGTGGCCCAGGGCGCGGTGTCGCCGGTGGAAGTGCTGCGGCTCAAGCGCGCCGAAGTGGAAACCCGTGGCCAGCTGGACGCCACCACCCTGGCCATTCCCCGTGCCGAATCGGCGATCAAGGAAGTGCAGCGCAAGATCGATGAAACCCGCGGCAAGTTCCGCAGCGAGGCCCTGACCCAGCTCAACGAGGCGCGCACCGAACTGAACAAGGCCAGCGCCACCGGCAAGGCCCTGGAAGACCGGGTCAGCCGGACCCTGGTGACCTCGCCGGTGCGCGGTATCGTCAAGCAGCTGATGGTCAACACCATTGGCGGGGTGATCCAGCCGGGCAGCGACATGGTGGAAATCGTGCCGCTGAACGACACCCTGCTGGTGGAAGCCAAGATCCGTCCCCAGGACATCGCCTTCCTGCACCCGGGGCAGGAAGCGGTGGTCAAGTTCAGCGCCTATGACTACACCATCTATGGCGGTCTCAAGGCCCGCCTGGAGCAGATCGGCGCCGACACCATCACCGACGAAGACAAGAAGACCACCTACTACATGATCAAGCTGCGCACCGACCGCAGCCACCTGGGCACCGATGAGAAACCGCTGCTGATCATCCCCGGGATGGTGGCCTCGGTGGACATCATCACCGGCAAGAAAAGCATCCTCAGCTACCTGCTCAAGCCGATCATCCGCGCTCGCGCCGAAGCCCTGCACGAGCGCTGATCCGCGTAAAAGGCGACCTTGTCTGTAGGAGCTGGCTTGCCAGCGAAGGGGCCCGTGAGAGCGCCTTCGCCGGCAAGCCGGCTCCTGCAGTTCGTCCCATCGAACCGTCGACAGTGCAGCGTCCCCAGGCATCGCGTCGCCCGATTCAACATATCGTTATTCACTAACGGTATTTAAATTTGCTTTCTTATATCTATAAAGTCGACTCCCTGCGTACCTGCCGACCAATCGGCGCGCCGCACGAAATGAACCCACACGGGATCTCCGTGAGTTTCTGATCGACGCGCGCGCCTTCGGCGCGCCTGCGCGGGAGTTTCAGTCATGTCTGCATCAGCCAGTGCCGCGCCCATCGCCGCACAAGCCTTCGAAATCCGTCCTTTCAACGACGCTGTCGGCGCCGAAATCATCGGCCTGGACCTGTCCCGGCCGGTCAACGACCAGGACTTCGCCCGCATCCATCGCGCCCACCTGGATCATCATGTGGTGGTGTTCCGCGACCAGCGCATCAGCCCCGAACAACAGATCGCCTTCAGCCGTCGCTTCGGCGTGCTGCAGATCCATGTGCTCAAGCAGTTCTTGCTGGCCGGGCACCCGGAAATCCTCATCGTTTCCAACATCATCGAGAACGGCCAGTCCATCGGCCTGGGAGATGCCGGCAAGTTCTGGCACTCGGACCTGTCCTACAAGGAACTGCCAAGCCTGGGCTCGATGCTGCACGCCCAGGAACTGCCGGCCGAAGGCGGCGACACCCTGTTCGCCGACATGCACAAGGCCTGGGACAACCTGCCCGAGGCGCTGCGCAAGGCGGTCGAGGGCCGCAGTGCGGCGCATTCCTACACGGCGCGCTACAGCGAGACCAAGTTCGAGGGCAACTGGCGTCCGACCCTGACCCCGGAGCAACTGGCCCAGGTCGCCGAGGTGGTGCACCCGATCGTCCGCACCCACCCGGAAAACGGCCGCAAGGCGTTGTTTGTCAGCGAAGGCTTCACCACCCGCATCATCGGCCTGCCGGAGGACGAAAGTGCCCAGGTGCTGGCCGAGCTGTACGCCCACAGCGTGCTGCCGGACAACGTCTACCGCCATCAATGGCAGCCCCATGACCTGGTGTTCTGGGACAACCGCTCGCTGATCCACCTGGCCGCCGGTTGCCCGAGTCACCTGCGCCGCAAGCTGTATCGCACCACCATCCAGGGCGACGCCCCTTACTGATCGGCCGGCACGGCAGGAGAATCACCATGTCCTTATCCATTCCCTTCATTCCCCGCCTCGGCAAACTGGCCACGGCCATCGGCCTGGGTTTCAGCCTGCTGGCCGGCAGCCTGGTGGCGCCCGCAGCCGCCCAGGCCGAAGGCCAGATCCGCATCGCCGAACAGTTCGGCATCGTCTACCTGTTGCTCAATGTGGTGCGCGACCAGAACCTGATCGAAAAACACGGCAAGCAAGAGGGCATCGACATCCAGGTCGACTGGACCCAGCTGTCCGGCGGCGCCGCGGTCAACGACGCCCTGCTGTCGGGCTCCATCGACATTGCCGGGGCCGGCGTCGGCCCGCTGCTGACCATCTGGGACCGCACCCACGGCCGGCAGAACGTCAAGGCGGTGGCCTCCCTGGGCAACTTCCCCTACTACCTGGTGAGCAACAATCCCAAGGTCAAGACCATCGCCGACTTCACCGAGAAGGACCGCATCGCGGTGCCGGCGGTGGGTGTCTCGGTGCAGTCGCGCTTCCTGCAATACGCCGCGGCCAAGCAATGGGGCGACCAGGAATTCAATCGCCTGGACAAATACACCATCGCCGTGCCGCACCCGGACGCCACGGCGGCGCTGATTGCCGGTGGCACCGAGCTGACCGGGCACTTCTCCAACCCGCCGTTCCAGGACCAGGCCCTGGAGAACCCCAACGTGCACGTGGTGCTCAACACCTACGACCTGCTGGGCCCGAACTCGCCGACGGTGCTGTTCGCCACCGAGAAATTCCGCAACGACAACCCCAAGACCTACAAGGCCTTCGTCGAAGCCCTGGCCGAGGCGGCCGAGTTCGCCCAGAACGACAAGGGCGCGGCTGCCGATACCTACATCCGCGTGACCAAGGCCAAGATCGACCGCGCCGCCTTGCTCAAGATCATCGACAACCCGCAGTTCGAATTCAGCGTGACGCCGAAAAACACCTACCCGCTGGCAGAGTTCCTGTACCGGGTCGGCGCCATCAAGAACAAGCCGCAATCGTGGAAGGACTACTTCTTCCAGGACGCCAAGCCGCTGCAAGGGAGCTGATAGCCATGAATGCCCCCTTGCCAGGCCACACGGCCAGCAACTCCGCCGCCACCGCCGAAGCGCTGCTGGCGGTGGATCGAGTCAGTTTGGAATACCGCACCCCGCAGCGCGTGGTGCGGGCCACCCACCAGGTCAGTTTTGAGATCGATCCGGCTGATCGTTTTGTCCTGCTGGGGCCTTCGGGCTGCGGCAAGTCGACCCTGCTCAAGGCCGTGGCCGGGTTCATCCAGCCCTGCGAGGGCGAGATCCGCCTGCAAGGCCAGCACGTCAGCCAGCCCGGGCCGGACCGCATCGTGGTGTTCCAGGAGTTCGACCAGTTGCCGCCCTGGAAAACCGTGAAGCAGAACGTGATGTTTCCCCTGCTGGCGTCGAACACCCTCGGCCGTCGCGCAGCCGAGGAGCGCGCCCTGCATTACCTGGAGAAAGTCGGACTGGCGGCCTTTGCCGATGCCTACCCGCACACACTGTCCGGTGGCATGAAGGCCCGGGTGGCGATCGCCCGGGCCCTGGCCATGCAGCCGAAGATCCTGCTGATGGACGAACCCTTCGCCGCCCTCGACGCCCTGACCCGGCGCAAGATGCAGGAAGAGTTGCTGCTGCTCTGGGAAGAGGTGCGCTTCACCTTGCTGTTCGTCACCCACTCCATCGAGGAGGCACTGGTGGTGGGCAACCGCATCCTCTTGCTGTCGCCGCATCCGGGGCGGGTGCGGGCGGAGGTCCACAGCCACCAGTACGACCTGCAAAGCCTCGGTGGTGTGGACTTCCAGCAGACCGCGCAGCGTATCCACCGCCTGCTGTTCGATGAAGGCCAATCGCCGGAAACTGAAACCGAGCTGGATTTCGCCGATATCCGCATCGCCTATTGAGCCGTCAGGCCACCGTTGAACGAGGAACGCCCGATGAGCCATTCATCTCCCGCGCGCGAAGAATACGAAGTTGTCCTGCAGCCCCTGTTGCAAGTCCCCCTGGAACGGGAACTGCCCCTGGCCCAGCGACTCTGGCAACAGGGCTGGCTGCGCAAGGGCCTGATCCTGGTCCTGCTGGCGCTGCTCTGGGAAGCCGTGGCCCGCTACCAGAACAACGACCTGCTGCTGCCGAGTTTCCTGCAGACCGCCAGCGCGCTTTACCAGGGCCTGCTCAGCGGCGAATTGCTGGGCAAGGTGGGCATTTCCCTGGTGGTGCTGCTCAAGGGCTACCTGATCGGCATTGTCCTGGCCTTCGCCCTGACCACTCTGGCGGTGTCGACTCAGTTCGGCCGCGACCTGCTGAGCACCCTGACCTCGATGTTCAACCCGTTGCCGGCCATTGCCCTGTTGCCCCTGGCGCTGCTGTGGTTCGGCCTGGGGCAGAACAGCCTGATCTTCGTGCTGGTGCATTCGGTGCTCTGGGCCCTGGCCCTGAACACTTACGCCGGGTTTCTCGGCGTCTCGGAAACCCTGCGCATGGCCGGGCGCAACTACGGCCTCAAGGGCCTGCGCCTGGTGCTGTTCATCCTGATCCCGGCGGCGCTGCCGTCGATCCTTGCCGGGTTGAAGATCGGCTGGGCCTTTGCCTGGCGCACCCTGATCGCCGCCGAACTGGTGTTCGGCGCCACCAGCGGCAAGGGCGGCCTGGGCTGGTACATCTTCCAGAACCGCAACGAGCTGTACACCGACAAGGTATTTGCCGGGCTGGCGGTGGTGATCCTCATCGGCCTGCTGGTGGAGAACCTGATCTTCGACACCCTGGAGCGGATCACGGTGAAACGCTGGGGCATGCAGCGCTGAGCTGCCTCGTCCGCCAGAACCACCCCCGACCGTAGGAGCTGGCTTGCCAGCGAAGGCGTCCTCAAGGGCGATGCAAGGTTCGAGGGCCCATTCGCCGGCAAGCCGGCTCCTACGCGGCTAGTGGGTTCATGGGTCAGGATTGATCTCCCTCATTTTCCTCGGCGCCAAGCCTGCTAGCATTGCGCGTAGATCAATCCTGATCAGCCATGAGTGCTCAGCATGCAACTTCCGGACATGAACCTTCTGGTGGCCCTCGACGCCCTGCTCGACGAGGGCAGCGTGCGGATTTCGGAGCACCGTGACCGGCCGTTTCGGTTGATCGTGACCGGTCATTTCGCTAACGCGTGACCGCTCATTTCGGTAGCAACGTGACCGATTTTCCGCCTGTTCCGAAACAGGTGGTCACGGCTTACCGAAATCGCCGGTCACGACTTAGCGAAAGCCTTCCCCTTCGTTGCGCATGACCTGATGCGCCGCCATCCTCGACCGATTTCGGGAGAGGAAGATGGCGGCGCCGCGAGTAGCCATGCGAAACATCAAAGAATGTCTGCGCCTCAAGTTTGAGGCCGGCTTGTCCCACGAGAAGATTGCCCGTGCCTTGCAGCTGTCCAAGGGCGTGGTTAGCAAGTACATCGCGGCGGCGCGGGTGGCCGGGCTGGACTGGCCGGCGCTGGTGGCCATGGACGAGGCCGCGCTGGCGGCCGCCTTGTTTGCACCGACGTCGACGAACAAGCCGCGCGGTGAGCGAGTGCTGCCCGATGTGCTGAGCATCCACCGCGAGTTGCGACGCAAGGGCGTGACCTTGCAGCTGCTGTGGGAGGAATATCTCGCCGCGCATGCGGGCCAGCCGACCTACCGCTACACCCAGTTCGTCGAGCACTACCGGCGCTACGCCCAGACGCTCAAACGTTCGATGCGTCAGCTGCACCGTGCGGGCGAGAAGCTATTCATCGACTATGCCGGGCCGACGCTGCCGGTGGTCGACCCGGCCACCGGCGAAGTGCGCCGGGCGCACATCTTCGTCGCCGCCCTGGGCGCCTCGAATTACACCTATGCCTGCGCGACGCCAGGCGAAACCCAGGTGGACTGGCTGACCTCGCTGGGCCAGGCTCTGACCTACTTTGGCGGCGTGCCGGAAATGGTTGTGCCGGACAATCCGCGCGCCCTGGTCGCCCAGCCGGATCGCTACGAGCCGGGCCTGAACCGGGCCACGCTGGAGTGCGCGCGTCATTACCAGACGGTGATCCTGCCGGCACGGCCACGCAAGCCTCAGGACAAGGCCAAGGCCGAGGTGGCGGTGCAGGTGGTCGAGCGCTGGATCATGGCGCGGCTGCGCCATCGGCAGTTCTTCAGCCTGCATGCGCTTAACCAGGCCATCGCCGAGCTGCTGGAGGATCTGAATCGGCGCCCGTTCAAGCGGCTCGATGGCTGCCGGCGCGACTGGTTCGAGCGCCTGGATCGCCCGGCCTTGCGAGCGCTGCCGGTGCATCCCTACGAGGTCGCCACCTTCAAGCGCTGCAAGGTCAGCATCGACTACCACATCGAGGTCAATGGCAGCTTCTACAGCGTGCCCTCCGCCCTGGCCCGGCAGAACGTGGACGTGCGACTGACGGCACACACCCTGGAAGTGCTGCATGGCAACCGGCGGGTGGCCAGCCACCTGCTGCTGGGGCGACGCGGCGCTTACAGTACCCAGCGCGAGCACATGCCCGCGGCGCACCAGGCGCATCGCGAATGGACGCCACAACGCCTGCTCGACTGGGGCGCGCGGATCGGCCCCTACACGCGCCAACTGATCGATCACCAACTGACCCACAAGCCGCACCCGGAGATGGGCTACCGCGCCTGCCTCGGCCTGCTCTCGCTGGCCCGGCGCTATGGCAATGCACGCCTGGAAGCCGCTGCCGAACGTGCCGTACACCTGCGCGCCTTCACCGGGCGCAGCGTGCGCAACCTGCTCCAGCAAGGCCTGGATCAACAGCCGCTGCCCCAGCGTGCCGCCGAAACGACCTTACCCGGCGACCACGAGAACGTCCGTGGCGCCGACTACTACCAACCCCCGCAACAGGAGCTGTTCGATGATGCCGCAACACACCCTGAATCAACTGCACCAGCTACGCCTGGACGGCATGGCCCGCGCCCTGGAAGAGCAATGGACGCTGCCGGCCAGCCACAGCCTGAGCTTCGATGAACGCCTCGGCCTACTGCTCGACCGCGAACTGGCCTGGCGTGACAACCAGCGCCTGGTACGGCTGCGCAAGAAGGCCAAGCTCAAGTACGCCAACGCCTGCCTGGAAGATCTCGACCGCCGCACCGGACGCGCCCTGGACGAGCGTCTGATCGCCACCCTGGCCAGTGGCGACTGGATCCGCCAGCAGCACAACCTGCTGCTGACCGGCCCGACCGGTGCCGGCAAAACCTGGCTGGCCTGCGCCCTGGGCAACCAGGCCTGCCGCCAGGGCTATAGCACCCTGTACCTGCGCACCCCGCGCCTGCTGGAACAACTGCGCATCGCTCATGGCGACGGCAGCTTCGGCCGTACCCTGCAACAGCTGGCAAAGGTCGACGTCCTGGTGCTGGACGACTGGGCGCTAGCCCCGCTGGAGGAAGGAGCCCGGCATGACCTGCTGGAGGTGATCGACGACCGCGCTGGCAGCCGCTCCACCATCCTGACGAGCCAACTGCCCATCGAGCACTGGCACGGCTGGATCAACGACCCGACCCTGGCCGATGCCATCCTCGACCGCCTGGTGCACAACGCCTACCGACTGACGATGAAAGGCGAGTCGCTGCGCCGAAAAAAAGCCGAGGAACAAGCCGCATCGTGACCGATGCGATTACAATCCAGAACCCGCGCAACCGGGGTGGAAGCACCGGTCACGTATTAGCGAAACGCTCGGTCACGTTCACCGAAATCCGCAGGCAGCGTGGTCGGCGCGGCGCGGCGCATGAACCTCAGCCCGGCGGCCATGAGCCGGACCCTGACGCGAATTCGCGACGCCCTGGGCGACCCGGTGCTGGTGCGCGCCGGGCGTGGCCTGGTGCCCACCCCCAAGGCGCTGGAGCTGCGCAGCCAGGTGCGTGATCTGGTGGAGCAGGCGGCGCTGGTGTTTCGCTCGGCGGATCAGGTCGACCTGCTGGCGTTGCGCCGGCGCTTCAACGTGCGCGCCAACGACTTTTTCATCGGTGTCTACGGCGGACGCCTGATCGACACGCTGGAGCGGCAGGCGCCGTTGTGCGAACTGCGTTTCGTGCCCGAAGGCGACGGCGACGACGGGGCCCTGCGCGAAGGGCGGATCGATCTGCGCATCAGCAACACCCGGCCGCTGACCCCGGAAGTGAAGGTGCAGAACCTGTTCACCACCGCCTTTGTCGGCCTGGTGAGGGAAGGCCATCCGCTGCTCGATGACGAGATCACCGCCGAGCGCTTTGCCGCGTTCCCCCATATCAGCATGTCGCGCCGCGGCATTGCCCGCGGACCGATCGACGTGGCCCTGGCGGAGCAGGGCCTGGAGCGGCGGGTATCGCTGATTGCCCCGAGCTTTCATGCGGCCATGTTCATGCTGCCGGATTCGGACCTGATCCTGCCGGTGCCCCAGGAAACCCTGCTCAGCGTTTCGCGCCTGGGCTTGCGCCTGCGTTCGTTCGTGCTGCCGATTTCTCTGCCGACCCTGGTCCTGACCCAGGCCTGGCACCCGCGCTACGACAAGGATCCGGCGCACAAATGGTTCCGTGAAACCCTGCGCAGTTCCTGCCAGGCCACCTGGCGTGAAGCCCAGCCTGCCGCCTCGTAGGAGCCGGCTTGTAGTGGTCCAGCTTTTTTGGACCACTCTGTAGGAGCATTAGGCCGCCAGCCTTTCAAAAGCAGCGGGTGGCAGATCGTTCGAGGCGCTGTGGCAACGCCGATGGTTGTAATGGGCAATGAAATGCATCACATCCTTCTGCGCCTCAAAATGATTCTGGTAGCCATTTTCAGGCGACCAATCGTGTTTCAGTGTCCGGAAATAACGCTCCACCACCGCGTTGTCCCAGCAGTTTGCGCGTCGACTCATGCTCTGCACGATCTGCTTTTCAGCCAGGTATTCGACAAAGCGATCCGCGGTGTATTGGCAGCCCTGGTCCGAGTGGAATACCAGCGCTGAACCAGGCCGACGTATGCCAACAGCCAGCCGTAACGCCTTGAGCGACAGCTCGGCATCGGCGGTCCTGGAAAAGGCCCAGCCGATGATCCGACGTGAAAACAAATCCATCACGATTGCCAGGTACAGCCAGCTTCCACCGACGCGAATGTAAGTGATGTCTCCGGCCCAAAACGTATTGGGTGATGCAGGATTAAAGCGACGATCGAGGAGATTGGCTGCGGTATTGCTGGGCTTTCCGGTCCGACGATAGTGAGCGTAACGGGCTCGTCGCCTGACCAGCCCAAGGTTTTTCATCAGACGGCCCATACGATGGCGCCCAACCGCTACGCCCTGTTTTTTGAGCTCCCTGGCAAATCCCCGGGCGCCCAGGGCACCTCGATGCTCCCGGTGCAGCTGCCGAATGGTCTTTTCCAGTTGCCGCTCGACCCCAGGTTCAGACCGAGCCACGGGCTTGGCGTAATAGCTGCTGCGAGGCACGCCCAGAAGTCGACAGCAGTGCCGAATGGAGAGCTGTCCTTTCAACCCCTCGATCATTTGATTCGGCTGAACAGCACCTTCAGATGAGAGGGCAATTGCTTTTTTAGGACGCTATTCTCGGCTTCCAGCAAGGCGAGTCTGGCCTGCAGTGAATCAATCAGTTCCTGGTCCTGAGGGCGTGTGGGCAGCAAGGCTCCTTCATGCTCCTTGCGCCATCTGGCGACCCAGCGTCGCAGGGCTGTAGGCCCAACCCCAGTTTGCTCACATGCCTTAGGCACCGAGTAATTCATTTCCACGACCAAGCGAATGGCTTCGGCCTTTTCTTCAGCGCTAACAACCCGAAATCCCATGATGCTTCCTTAGGCTGAAACTCCTACAGAGTGGTCCAGGAATATTGAGCCACAACAGCTTGCCGGCGAATGCGTTCTTGAGGGCCTCTTCGCTGGCGAGCCAGCTCCTACGGTCCCGCTGCAGGCCGCACTGCCCCTGTAGGAGCCGGCTTGCCGGCGAATGCGTTCTTGATGTCCCCTTCGCTGGCAAGCCAGCTCCTACGGTCCTGTTGCAGGCCGAACTGCCCTTGTAGGAGCCGGCTTGCCGGCGAATGCGTTCTTGAGGCCCCTTCGCTGGCAAGCCAAGGCCTACGATCAATAGCTCTAATCGTTGCGTCTGACGCACTTATAACCTGTCGATAAGTCAATTTTCGTCAGTACTGGCTGTTCATAAACTGCTCTGGTTTTCTTGTCTGGAGCAGTACTTCCATGAGTTCCCTCGCTGTCGCTGCGCCTGCTTCGGTTGACGCCGCCAGCAAGCCGGCAGCCATTGCCCCACCGCTGTTCGGACCGCGAATCATCATCGGCCTGGTGGGGGTGCTGCTGGCGGTGCTGGTTTCCGGTCTGAACGAGATGGTGACCAAGATCGCCCTGGCAGATATCCGCGGTGCGTTGTTCATCGGATTCGACGAGGGCACCTGGCTGGTGGCGTGCTACACCGCTACTTCTGTGGCGGCCATGGCCTTTGCGCCCTGGTGTTCGGTGACCTTTTCCCTGCGCCGTTTCACCCTGTTTGCCATTGCGCTGTTCACCCTGCTGGGGGTGCTGTGCCCCTTCGCCCCGAACTACGAAAGCCTGTTGCTGCTGCGCACCCTGCAAGGCCTGGCCGGGGGTGCGCTGCCGCCGATGCTGATGACCGTGGCCCTGCGCTTCCTGCCGGCCAACGTCAAGCTCTACGGCCTGGCCGGCTATGCCCTGACCGCCACCTTCGGCCCCAGCCTGGGCACGCCCCTGGCGGCGCTCTGGACCGAATACGTGGGTTGGCAGTGGGCCTTCTGGCAAGTGGTAGCGCCCTGCCTGTTGGCGATGGCGGCGGTGGCCTACGGCCTGCCTCAGGATCCGCTGCGTCTGGAGCGCTTGAAACAGTTCAACTGGCGGGGCCTGCTGCTGGGCTTCCCGGCGATCTGCATGCTGGTGATCGGCACCCTTCAGGGCAATCGCCTGGACTGGTTCCAGTCGCCTTTGATCAGCGGGCTGCTGGGGGGCGGGCTGGTGCTGCTGGTGCTGTTTCTGATCAACGAATGGTCGCAGCCGGTTCCCTTTTTCAAGCTGCAGATGCTCGGCATCCGCAACCTGTCCTTCGCCTTGCTGACCCTGGCCGGGGTGCTGGTGGTGCTGACCGCGGTGATCATCATCCCCTCTGCCTACCTGACCCAGGTCCAGGGCTATCGCCCATTGCAGACGGCGCCGGTGATGCTGGTGATGGCCCTGCCGCAACTGCTGGCGCTGCCCCTGGTGGCGGCCTTGTGCAACCTGCGCTGGGTGGATTGCCGCTGGGTGCTGGGGATCGGCCTGGGCATGCTGGTGCTGTCCTGCCTAGGCGGCACGCACCTGACCGCGGCCTGGATTCGCGACGACTTCTATGTGCTGCAACTGCTGCAGATCTTCGGTCAGCCCATGGCGGTGCTGCCGTTGCTGATGCTTTCCACCGGCAGCATCACTCCGCTGGATGGTCCCTTTGCCTCGGCCTGGTTCAACACCGTGAAAGGCCTGGCGGCGGTGATCGCTACCGGAGTGCTGGATGTGCTGACCACCCACCGCCTGCATTTCCACTCGACGATGCTGGTGGACAGCCTGGGCAACTCGCCCCTGGTGGACGACCGGCTGGCCGGGCTGGCCCAGCGCCTGCACCAGCAAGCCGTGGTGCTGACGTCCGCCGATCTCTACTTCTGCATGGCGGGAGTGGCCGCTGCGCTGATCCTGCTGATTTTCTGGATGCCGACGCGGATCTATCCACCGCGGGCAGCCACTTGAACGAGAAGGTTTTTATGACGATCCAGAGCAAAGACAAAATCGCCATCACCGTGGTGGCGGTGGCCGCCCTAGGTGCGCTGGCCTATGTGGCCGCGCCGGGCCTGTTCGGCCGTGGCAGCGAACAGAGCACCAACGATGCCTTCATCGCCGCCGACTACACCCTGGTGGCGCCGCGGGTGGCCGGGTTCATCAAGGAGGTGCTGGTGGAGGACAACCAGCAGGTCAAGGCCGGGCAACTGCTGGCGCTGATCGACGACCGCGACCTGCGGGCCGCGGCCCAGGCGGCGGATGCCGAAACCCTGGTGGCCCAGGCCCAGTTGCAGAACGCCCGGGCGACCCTGGACCGGCAGAGCTCGGTGATTGCCCAGGCCCAGGCAGCCTTGAGCGCGGCCCAGGCCGAGCGCGCCTTTGCCGAGCATGAGTTGAACCGCTACAACCACCTGGCCGGGGTCGGCGCCGGCACGGTGCAGAACGCCCAGCAAGCCAGGACCCGCATCGACCAGGCCAGCGCCCGCTTGGCCACCGCCACCGCGGCCTTGGCGGCGGAGCGCAAGCAGGTGGAGATCCTCACGGCCCAGCGCGATGCCGCCGAAGGTGGCCTGAAGCGGGCCCAGGCAGCCCTGGAAATGGCCAGCTACGAGCTGTCCTACACCCGCATCGTGGCGCCAGTGGACGGCATGGTCGGCGAGCGCGCGGTACGGGTCGGCGCCTATGTCACTCCGGGCAGCAAGATCCTCGCCGTGGTGCCCTTGCAGCAGGCCTACGTGCTGGCCAACTTCCAGGAAACCCAGCTGACCGCCATGCACGCCGGGCAGAGGGTCGAGGTGCGGGTCGACAGCCTGGGGGGTGAAACCCTGCACGGCCGGGTCGAGAGTCTGGCCCCGGCCACCGGTGTGACCTTCGCCGCGGTGAAACCGGACAACGCCACCGGCAACTTCACCAAGGTGGTGCAGCGCATTCCGGTGAAGATCGTCCTGGAGCCCAACCAGCCCATGGCCGAGCGCCTGCGGGTCGGCATGTCGGTGGAGGCCAGCGTCGACACCCACAGCTCGGCCACCAATGCGCGCGAGGTGACCCAGCGATGAGCACCTTACGCCGCCAGTACACAGGCTCCTCGTGGCGAGGGAGCTTGCTCCCGCTGGGTAGCGCAGCTACCCCGGAACCGCTCGCCGCGGTGGCCCAGGCCGCCGACCAAGGCTGCCAGGCGAGTGCTCCGCACTCGAACGGGAGCAAGCTCCCTGGCCACGGGCTTCGCACCCTGCTGGCGCTGAGCCTGCTGGCACTGGCCGCGTGCAACGTCGGTCCGGATTTCCAGCGGCCCCGGGCGACCCAGGTCCAGGCCTGGCCGGTGCCTGCGCAAGGCGCCGCCAGCCGGGCGGTGGACAGCCCCATGCAGGAGCGCTGGTGGGAGGTGTTCAACGATCCGCAACTGTCGGCCCTGAGTCGTCGGGCCCTGAGCGACAACCTTGACCTGCAGCTGGCCAGCAGTCGCTTGCAACAGAGTCGGGCGGCGCGTCAGGTGATCAGCGCCGAGCGCTACCCGAGCACCTCGGCCAATGGCGGCTACGCACGCAAACGCAACAGCGCCGAAGGCCTGAACGACCCTTCGGGGAACAGCGGCAAGTCGGCGTTCAATCTCTGGGAAGCGGGTTTCTCCGCGGCTTGGGAGCTGGATCTGTGGGGCCGGGTCCGGCGCGAAGCCGAGGCCGCCGACGCGACCCTGGAGGCGGCGGAAAACGATCGCCGCGGGGTGCTGCTGTCGGTGCTGGCGGAAGTCGCCCAGGACTACATTCAGTTGCGCGGTGTACAGAACATCCTGGCCGTCACCGAGCAGAACCTGGAGGTTGCCCGGCACAGCCTGAAGCTCTCGCAATTGCGCCTGGCCGATGGCGTGGCCACCGACCTCGACGTGGCCGAGGCCGCCGCCCAGGTTGCCACCATCGAGGCGCAACGGCCTGCGCTGCAACAGCGTCAGGCGCAGTTGATCAATGCCCTGAGCCTGCTGCTCGGGGAGCCGCCCCAGGCCCTGCACCAGCAGCTGGCCAGCGCCGCACCCGTGCCGCAGCCGCCGTCTCGTGTGGCTATCGGCCTGCCTTCGCAACTGGCCGAGCGACGCCCGGATATCCGTCAGGCCGAGGCCCGGCTGCACGCGGCCACGGCCAGCATCGGCGTGGCCAAGGGCGATTTCTATCCGCGGATTACCCTGTCCGGCAACGTCGGTTCCCAGGCCCTGCAACTGGCGGATTTCGGCACCTGGGGTTCGCGCCAGTTCGGCATCGGGCCGCAGTTCAGCCTGCCGCTGTTCGACGGTGGTCGCCTGCGGGGCATGCTCCAGTTGCGCGAGGCCCAGCAGCAGGAAGCGGCCCTGGCCTACCAGCAGACCGTGCTGCGGGCCTGGCATGAAATCGACGACCAGCTGACCCGCTACAACGCCAGCCAGTTGCGGCGCGACAGCCTGGCCGAGGCGGTGCGGCAGAACCAGATTGCCCTGCGTACCGCGCAGCAGCAGTACGTCGAGGGCGTGGTGGATTTCGTCAATGTCCTGACCGTGCAGGGCGCCTTGCTGGCCACCCAGGAGCAGTGGGTGGAAAGCTCCGCCGGGGTGTCCCTGGCCATGGTCGGGCTGTACAAGGCGCTGGGCGGCGGCTGGGAGTCGGTGTACCCGTTGCAGGTCGCCAGCCAGCCGCACTGAAAAGCGTTTTGCCTGGATTGAGAAAAAAGTGTAATGATAATTGCTCTCAATCATGTGCGCAGTTTCATTCATGCCAGCCACCACTGACGGCAACGCTCAGCTCCATCGTCTGTATCAGGATCACCACGGCTGGTTGCAGGGCTGGTTGCGCAAGCGCCTGGGCGATCGCGAGCATGCGGCGGATGTGGCGCAGGACACTTTTCTGCGCCTGCTGCTGTCGGGACGCTTTCCCGGGCAGCAGGAAAGCCGCAGTTACCTGGCGCAGATCGCGCGCAATCTGGTGATCGACCAGTGGCGCCGCGCGCGCATCGAGCGCGCCTACCTGGACAGCATCGCCTACTTGCCGGAGCCGCAGACCCCTTCCCTGGAAAGCCGCGCGCTGATCCTGGAAACCCTGATGCAGATCGACACCATGCTCGATCGCATGCCGGACAAGGTGCGCCAGGCCTTTGTCATGTCGCAGTTCGAAGGTCTGGGTTATGCGCAGATCGCCGAGCGCCTGGAGGTGTCCGTCAGTTCGGTGCAGAAGTACATGACCCGCGCGATCCAGGCCTGCTATCAGGTGCTCTACGCAGAATGAAACCCCATCAGGCTCCCATTGCCCCCAGCATCGTCGAGCAGGCCAGCGAGTGGCTGATGCTGCATTGGGGCGGCCAATTGAGCCCGCAGCAGCGTGCCGCCTTCGAGGCCTGGCAACAGGCCGATCCCGAGCACCTGCGGGCCTGGCAACGCTTGCAGCATCTGCAACAGACCTTGCAAGGCGTACCGGAGCAGGGCGCCCATGTGCTGCTGGCCAAGGCCCCGGACCGGCAGCGCCGGGCGGCGCTGAAGCTGCTCGGCTTGCTGCTGGTGGCGGGCGGCAGTGGTTATCTGCTGCAAGGCAGCCAGCCCTGGCGCGCGACCTTTGCCGGGGAGCGCAGCGCCACCGGGCAGGTGCGTCATCTGACCCTGAGCGACGGCAGTCGCCTGGACCTCAACAGCGCCAGCGCCGTCGATGTGCTGTTCACGGCCAGCGAACGGCGGATTCGCCTGATCCAGGGCGAGATCCTGCTCACCAGCGGGCATGACCCGTCGCGGCCGTTGATCGTTGAAACCGCCGCCGGCGATATCCAGGCCCTGGGTACGCGCTTTGCGGTGCGCGAGCTGGAGGGCGGCACCCGGGTCGATCTTTACCAGGGCGCGCTGCGGGTCAGCCCACGGCATGCCCAGGCCCTGCAACTCAAGGCCGGCGAGCGCCTGTGGTTCAGCGCTGAGCGGGTTGCCCCGCGGCAAGTGGCCGAGGTCAACGCCAGCAGCTGGAGCGAGGGCCGGCTGATAGCCGAGCGCCAGCCCCTGGGGCAGTTCATCGCCGAGCTGGCGCGCTATCGACCAGGGGTGCTGCGCTGCGACGAGCAGGTGGCGGGCCTGTTGCTCACCGGCGTCTTTCCCCTGGCGGACAGTGACGCGGTGCTTGCGGCGCTGGAGCGTTCGTTGCCGGTGCGGGCGCACGCGGTGACGCGCTACTGGGTGACCCTCAAGCCACGCGAGTGAATAAAAATCTGTCGGGCCGTTGTCGGTTCCGCTGAGCTGTTCGGGATACCCCATGAAAGCCGATCAAGACGCATTCTCATGGGGAGTTCAGGAATGCCTTACCAGACCACAGCATCCATTTTGACCCTGGGCACCGCTGCCCGCCGCCACGCCCTTGTCGCGCTGCTGGCCATGGCCCCGGTGTGTCCGGGCATGGCCCAGGCCAGCGGCGACAGCCTCAGCCAGGCGCGGGACTACCAGATCGCCGCCGGCAATCTGGACCAGGTCCTGAACCGTTTTGCCGGTGCCGCGGGGATACTTCTGTCGGTGGATGCAAGTCTGACCGCCGGTAAGCACAGCGCCGGCCTGCAGGGCCGCTACGAGGTGGCGCAGGGCCTACAGACCCTGCTCGCCGGCAGTGGCCTGCAGGCGGTGCAAAGGGGGGGCAGTTGGGGTCTGCAACCTTTGCCCCAGGACGGCGCCCTGCAACTGGCGCCGACCCGGGTCGGCATCACCCAGATTGATGAGAGTGCCTGGGGCGCGGTGCCGGGCATCGTCGCCAAGCGCAGCGCCACCGGGAGCAAGACCGACTCGGCGCTGGTGGAGATTCCGCAGACCATCAACGTGATCGGCGCCAGGGAAATCAAGGCCCGCGGCGCCCAGAGCGTGACCGAGGCGCTGCTCTATACCCCGGGCATGACCGGTGGCGGCTTTTCCGACCGGGTGAAGATTTTCGACGAACCCACCTCCCGCGGTTTTTCCCCGACGCCGATGTACCTCGATGGCCTGCATTTGCCCTACGGCGGCGGTAGCACTGGCGGTGCCCTGCAGATCGAGCCCTATGCCCTGGAGCGCATCGAAGTGCTCAAGGGCCCGGCCTCGGTGCTCTACGGGCAGAACCAGCCGGGCGGGATCGTCAACATGGTCAGCAAGCGGCCCACCGACACCCCCTTGCATCAGTTGGTGCTGGAAGCCGGCAGCTATGACCACAAGAGCATCGCCCTGGACCTGGGCGGGCCGCTGGATGAGCAGGGGCAGTTCCTCTACCGCCTGACCGGGCTGGCCAGCGACAGCCAGGACGCTGTCGATTACGTCCAGCGCCAGCGCCAGTTCATCGCCCCGAGCCTGACCTGGCGGCTCGACGACGATACCCAGCTGACGCTGTTCGCCCAGTTCCAGAAGGACAACGACGTGCCCGAGGCCCAGGGCCTGCCCAGTGTGGGCACGGTGTTCGCCAACCCCAACGGCAAGATCGACCGCGACTTGTTTCTCGGCGAGCCCGGGGTCAATGCCTACGACCGCGACCAGTTCGTCCTCGGCTACGAGTTCTCCCATCGCCTGAACGATGTCTGGACCCTGAAGCAGAACGCCCGCTACGCCGATGTCGATGACCGTTACCGCGCGCCGTTGCACGGCTACAAGTTCGTCAGCAATCCCAAGACCGGGCTCAATGACCAGCGCTACATGACCCGCTACGGGGTCGACTGGAAGCAGCACAACAAGGTTTTCGGCGTGGATAACATCGCCCAGGCCGAGTTCGACACTGGGCCCTTCAGCCATACCCTGCTGGTGGGCCTGGACTACTACCGCTTCAATTCGAAATTCAACGGCAAGTACGACTTCAACCCGCCGATCCTCGACATGTTCACCCCCACGTACGGCCAGTCGCTGAATTTCGGCAATCCTTACCAGTGGGACAACACCATCAGCCAGACCGGCCTGTATGTGCAGGACCAGATCAAGTACGAGCAGTGGGTGCTGGTGCTGGGCGGTCGCAACGACTGGGCGGAAACCGATAACAAGACGCCGCTCGACGGAGGGCATACCAACGCCAAGCATCAGTCCTTCACCGGGCGCGGTGGGCTGGTGTACCTGTTCGACAACGGGCTGGCGCCCTTTGTCAGCTATTCGGAATCCTTCTTGCCGTTGAGTGGCACCAGTGTTCAGCGCAGCGCTTTCGAGCCGTCCACGGGCAAGCAGTACGAAGTGGGGGTGAAGTTCCAGCCACCGGGCCAGGAGAGTTTCGTCCAGGTGTCGGCCTACCAGCTGGACCAGGAAAACATCCTGACCTCCGACCTGGCCAACCCCGGGTTCAGCATCCAGAGTGGCGCGGTACGCTCCCGGGGCATCGAGCTGGAAGCCAAGGCCAGCCTCGGCGAGTCGCTGGACGTGATCGCCTCGGCGTCGCGCAACGACATCAAGTACACCAAGGACAATGACGGTCGCCAGGGGCGGCATCCTGCCGGCATGCCGCCGTTGACCGCGTCGCTGTGGCTCAACTACACCCTGCTTGGCGACACGCCGCTGGCGGGCCTGGGCGCGGGTATCGGCACCCGCTACGTCAAGGGCAGCTACGGCACCGATTACGACGGCGCTTTCCAGATCCCGTCCTACACCGTGTACGACGCCAGCCTGACCTACGACCTGGAAAAATCGCCATTGCAGTTCAAGGGCGTGAAGCTGGCGCTGAACGTGAAGAACCTCACCGACAAGACCTACGTCGCCAACTGCACCAGCATCTGGGACTGCTACTACGGCGAAGGCCGGACCATGGTGTCGAGTTTGACCTATGACTGGTAAGGGGACGCCTTGCTCTTAAGGGTTCTGCAAGAACACCACATAGCCCCTGAACCAGGGGCTGTCGCGCAGGGCCTGGGGTTCCTGCCAGTCGCCACCCTGGATCAGGCCGACCTTGTAGGGCAGGCCCATGCGGTCCAGGCGCGGCAGGTAGGCGGTGTAGTTGGAAATGCTCCGGCGGCCCTGATAGGTCTGCACCACCACCTCGTCCACCACGCCCTTGAGCTGGCCGATGGCTTGCGGATCGGCGTTGCTGCTCCAGTCCATCAGGCCAGTGATGCTCAGGCGGTACTGCGCGGGCAGGCGCTGGCGCAGATCGCGGAGGAAATGGCCGTAGCGTTCGAGATCGTGGGTGCTGCTGT
This sequence comes from Pseudomonas saponiphila, assembly GCF_900105185.1. Lineage (NCBI taxonomy): Bacteria > Pseudomonadati > Pseudomonadota > Gammaproteobacteria > Pseudomonadales > Pseudomonadaceae > Pseudomonas > Pseudomonas saponiphila. The sequence continues at coordinate 494,462 of NZ_FNTJ01000002.1, forward strand.
CGAAGTCGATCTGGATGCCCACCACCGCGCTGCCCGTGGCCTGCCAGCGCTGCACCTGGTCGAGCAACTGGCGATACACCGGCTCGGTCCAGGCCAGGGTGTGGGCGCGGTATACCACCCACACCTGTTCCTGGGGCAGGCGCGACACTGGCAGGCCCTGGGCGATGAGCTCGACACCGCGCCCGGGATGGCGCCGCGAGCGGCTGATCTGGCCCTGGAGGATGTACAGGGTCTTGGCCTGGCCCAGCACCGGCTGGGTCTTGACCCCGCTCCACAACCAGAAGGCGTTGTATTCGGCGGCGTCCACCACGGCGTTCGCCGGTGTTGCCCAGCACAGCCATAACGGCAGCAGGCCAAAGCCCAGGCGCCTCATGCCTACCAGTAGTAACGCTGTGACTGGCCCCATTGGGTATCTCCCAGCTTGGTCTTCAACTGACGGAACCAGGCCTTGCGCACCGCCGGTTCGACCCCGGCGCCGCCACAGTTGTTGTGGCCCGAGGAGGCATAGCAGTTGATGGCCCGGTACAAGGCGTAGGCACGATCATCACGGCTGGCCTTGGGGTTGTTGATGATCACCTGATAGCCGTCGAGCCGCGAGAACGGTTTGCCCGGAAACGCATCCGGGGTACCACCCAGGTTCTGGGCCGGTGGCGGGGTATCCAGGGGCATGCGGTCGAAGCCACTGAAGCGCATGAACTCGCCGAGGCAGAGCAGCCCGGCCGGGGCCTTGGGGTCACGCTGCAGGAGGGCGGCCGTCTCCACCAGGCTCGGGCAGCGGTAGTCGGGGTTTTCCTCTTCGGGCTGTGGGCCATTCCAGTGGAAGTTCTGCAACGGCGGGGTAACGAGGTAGATGTAGCCCAGGCTGGCGGCAAGACTGGCGTCGGGCAAGGTGGGCGGCAGTTGCTCGTAGTCTTGGCCGAAGGCCGCGTACTGGCCGCGGGTCAGGTCCTTGTACAGCAGGATAAAGCGTGCGGCGTTGCGTTCCGCTGCCGAGTCAGCCTTCTGTGCCTGTTGGCGCAGCAGTTTGGGCGAGGCCACCTGGCGCAGGAGAATGGCCCGCACTTGGGCGGTCTTGATCGGCGAGTCGGCGGCGAACACCTTGGCTAGCTGGCCGCTGCGCTCGTAGGTGTAGGCCAGGGCCAGTTCCAGCTGTTCCCGTTGCAGCGGTTGCTGGGCCAGGGGCAGCAATTGCAGCCACAGCGCCTCGGCGCCTTTCCAGTCCTGCTGGGCCTGCAGGGCCAGGCCGCGCAGGGTCTGCTGGCTGAAGCTCAGGTAGTCCAGTTGCGCCGGCAACTGGCTGGGCAGTTGCTTGAGCGCCGCGGCCGGTTGCTGTTCGACATACAGGCTGAAAGCGGCCTGGAGGTAGTCGAACAGCGCCGGTTGGCTGGCGAACAGGGCCTTTTGCTGCTGCAGGGTGTCGCGGGTCAATGCCGCCGGCGTGGCGCCGCGCATGTGCATCAGGTCCTTGACCGCCAGCAGCAGCGGGGCCTTGAAGTGGTCTTCGGGCAGGCTCAGCAGTTTGTAGTCGACTTCTTCCACCAGATCGTCCAGCGGCATGTTGCGCGGGGTGCCCGGTGCCTCGGTCAGTTGCCGGGCATAGTCATCGGCCAGGGCCTGGGTGTCGCCCGTCAGCCAGTGCACACGGCGGATCAGGCCTCTGGCGGACACGGCGTAACGGCCCTGTGGATAAGCCTTCAGGTAGGCCTCGAAACCGGCCTCGGCCTGTTGCAGGACGGCTTTGTCCACATGCTCCAGATTGACCATGCTCCATTCATCGAAGGCGTTCTGCTGGGCCAGGTTGAGCGTGGTACGCGGGCTCATATAGGCCGCGGTTTCGGCCAGCCAGGGCTGGGGATTGTCCTTGAGCGCGGCAAAACCGTTGCCGGCTTCGCTGAAGCGACCGCTGTAGAAGTCGGCGGCGGCCTGCAGGTAGCTGGCGAACGTCTTGGCCGTTGCCGAGTTCAGGTTGCCCGGCAGCAGCCGGCTCATTTCGCTGGCGTTCCAGCTGCAACTGGCCAGCAGCTGCACCCGGGCTTCGGCCAGGGCCTGGCGTTCTTCCGGGCTCAGTGACGCCTGGTTGAGCTGCTCGACAAAGGCCAGGGCGCTGGGGTCCGAGTTGCTGCGGCAGCGGCTGCCCTCCCCGGATAGAAAGGCGTCTCCGGCGGTTTCCTTGCTGTCGCGTCGCAGGCCCACGGCCTGCAGCAGGCTGTCGAGCTGCTCGGTGGCGGGCGAGGGGCCGGGCTTGGGTGGGTTGCCGGTGTCGGGGTCGAGCTTGGGTTCCGCTGGGTGCAGGCGATAGTGCATGAAGGGCACGGGACCGTACCCCATGCCCAGCTCGTCCTGGCTCAGGGGCTGAGGCGTCAGGGGCAGGCTGCCCTGGTCGGCCAGCAGCAGCCGCAGGTTGACCCGGCTATCGTTGCCCGGACTGAGAAAGGGCAGGTTGCTGCAACCGTCCAGCTGATTGGCGTACAGCTTCCAGGTCGGTGAGCAGATGTCGTCCGAGCTGGCTTGAGCCTGGCCGGCGCAGAGCGCCGCGAGGGCCAGGGTCAATGACGGGAGCAGAAGCTTGCGCATGAATTGTCCTTAATTCAGAAAAGCCGGGAGGGCAGGTTCCGAGTGTGGCGAAAATCATACAGAAGGCGCCGGCTGGCACCTACGTCGCTGATTAGAAAATCTGCCGTTCTGTGACGCGACTTTGCTGTCCTCCGGTCTATGTTCATCCATGGCCGGGCCTGGCTCCGGACCACGGTGCCCGAGGGCAATCGGCAGGAGTCGCGCATGACATTCGATGAGCGGCTTTTTGCCCGCGTGTCTGAGCTTTGCGGTTTTCCAGGCAAAGGACGATGCTGTCGGGGTTTGAGCGACCAGATCATGCGAATTTATGGGGAGCAAGGAATGGATTTTCGCAGAGCGCCGGAGTTGATCGGGCGTTTGCAAGAGCAGGCCGTCGTGCCTCGGGAGCAGGGCGCGCAGCGGCTGATGCGCCAGGTGCTTGAGTACTGGTTGCTGCCGGTGTTGCTGTTGGCGGCGGCCGTCCGCTTTTATGACCTGACCGCGGCGGCCATCTGGGGCGATGAAGGCTCCAGCCTGGTGCTTAGTCAGTATTCGCTGAGCGATATCTGGGTTCATGCGGCCCGCGACGTACATCCCCCGCTGTATTTCATGCTGTTGCGCGGCTGGATCGAACTGTTTGGCGACGGGATCTTTTCCATTCGCACCTTCAGCGCGCTGCCGGGGATCGTCACCGTGGGGCTGGGCGTCTGGCTGGTGGCGCTCATGGCGACCCGTCGCGCGGCGATTCTCGCCGGTGTGTTGCTGGCGCTGCTGCCCACGGCCGTGCGCTACAGCCAGGAAGTGCGCATGTATGCGCTGCTCGGCCTGTTGCTGTTGGGGGCGACCCTGGCCCTGGTGTACTGGCTGCGCCAACCCTCGCGCTGGGGCCATCTGGTCAGCTACGCGCTGCTGATGACCCTGGCCTTCTACACCCATTACTTCACGGCCTTCTGCGTGCTGGCGCACTGGTTGTACCTGGCCGTATCGGGCGTACGCGGCGAGGGCGACGGCCGTCTGATCGTCCGTCCGGCCTGGTGGCTGGCGAATGCGGCGATCGTGCTGCTGTACCTGCCCTGGGTGCCGGAGTTGCTGGACCTGCTGCGGCATATGGACGAATTGAAGGCCAACGGCGATGTCGGCTGGGAGCCTCCGGTGACCTGGTCGTCGCTGCCGGCGATGGTCTGGCAGTTGCTGATCCAGGACGAGGGCGACGACCTGCCCGGGGCGTTGTTCGTGGGCATGCCGCTGCTGTTGCTGGCGCTCTGCAGCGTACCGGCCTGGCGTAAGTGGGCACCGGTCCGCTTCGGCGGGCTGCTGGCGAGTTTCACCCTGCTGCCGTTGTTGCTGGTGTTTGCGGTGTCGTTCGCCTCCCCGGTGTTTATCGAGCGCTACCTGACCGCCTATGCCCTGGGTATGCCGATGATCATTGCGGTGCTCGTCGATCGCTGGCTGAAATCGGCCCGGCTGGCGGCGCTGGCGCTGTTGTTGGGGTTTGTCGGGCTGGAAGCGGTGGGGCTGAAAAACAATGTCGATGTCGACGCCAATGACCAGATCAGCGTGATGGTCGACTACGTCAACCGGCACTACGTGGCCGGCGATCGCATCGTGATCAGCGACATGCTCTGGTACCTGAGCTACATCTACTACAACCGCACCGATGCCCAGCCGATGCTCTACACGCCGCCGCTGCCGGGAGGCGCCTCCAGCAGGCCGAACGCCTACGGCTTCGGCACCCTGATCGACCACCCGGAGCAGGTCTACCTGGATCAGTTGAGCGCCTTGCCAGTGGGCAGTGGACGCTACTGGCTGGTGGGTTCGGACGATCAGTCCGAGGAGTTCGCGCCGTTGCCACAGGGCTGGCACAAGATCGTTCAGTTCGCCGCAGGCGGTACCCGGGCGCGGCTGTTTGTCCTCTGTGGCCCTGCAACGGGCGCGCCCTGCGCCGGGCAATGAGTGCGCAGGGTGCCGTTCGGAAGTTCGGGGCATTGAGTTCCGCGGCGCGACCTAGACTTGCATCAGGAGTCACAGTCCTGTCCCCGTTCGCGGGGCACCGAGGTGCATCATGCGTATGGCAAGAACCGTACAGCGCAGTCTGGAACAGGCAGCGTGCGAGTTTGATCTGGTGACCCACCCCCATTCCGCCAGCAGCCTGGAAACGGCGCGGGTGGCGGGGGTGCCGGCGGAACGGGTGGCCAAGTCGGTGATTCTCGACGATCACCACGGCCACTACCTGATGGCGGTGTTGCCGGCCAGTCGTCACCTGGACCTTGGCAAGGTGCGCGGCAGCGGCGAATGGCAGATCACCCGGGAAAGCACCCTGGCTCACCTGTTCAACGATTGCGAGCGCGGCGCCGTGCCGGCCCTGGGCGAGTCCTATGGGCTGGACGTGGTGATCGACCCGCTGCTGACCCGGCAGAAAGACATCTACCTGGAAGCCGGCAACCACCACAACCTGGTGCACTTGAGCATGGCCCAGTACCTGAAGCTGGTGCCCCACGCCGAAGTCTGCGAAGTCTCGCGCTGATCAGGAGCCCGACCATGGAAGCACCGACCCACAATCTGCCGGCGTTGTTCAAACAGTTGGGGCTGGCCGATGACCCGGAGAGTATCGATCGTTTCATCGCCACCCATTCGCCGCTGAAACCGGAGCTGCACCTGGCGGATGCGTTCTTCTGGAGCAAGAGCCAGGCGGATTTCCTGCGCGATGAAGTGCTGGATGACGCCGATTGGGCCGAGGTGGTGGATCAGTTGGATGTGTTGTTGAGGAAGGGGCGCGGGGGCTAGGTCGGTGGCGGCCATTGGCGAGCGGTGTGGACCAGGGCCAGGATCCAGACGTGGTCCTGGCTTATCTGATAGACCAGGCGATAGCTCGGGTGGGGAATCAGTTCACGGGTTCCTGCCACAAGTCCCGTGGAGCCGATCTGCGGGTTGAGGATCAGATGACCGACGCATTCGCTGAAGCGCCTGTCCATGTCGACCGCAGCCCTCGGGTTGAGTGCATGCAGGTAGTCCCAGATATCCATGCGGTCCTGTACGGCTTCGGGAACCCAGACAACCTTCATTCCAGCCTCGATGCCCGAACGCGACGGGCAGCGAACTCTGCCTCTACCTCTTCATGGTTGTGCCCGCGTTGAGCGTCTACGGAGGCTCGAGCCAGCAGGACTTTCTGTTGCAGGAAGGCCTCGTACTCTCGGGATTCGTGCTGTTTTTGCACGAATTCGCGCATCAACTCACGCACGATCTGTGAGGCTGGGCGATGTGCGGCCTGTGCCTCCGCCATAAACTGATCCCGCAGTTCAGTTTCCAGTTTCATCGTAAAGATGGCGTGCTTGGGCATGAGCCTGCTCCTCAAAAAGTACTGAAAAAGTATATACCCTTTCAGTACTTTCTCTGTTTTGTAGGCGCTGGATCCAAGGCTTGGCCGAGGTATTTGTTACAAAACTTGACTGGATTTATTCGTCGATGCCATATTGATAGTTAGCAAACTAACAGTGTGCGAACAGTCTTGTGCCCAACTCCCTTGAATCACTCCACATGAACATCAGCAGTGGCATGGTGGTCGCGTCGCGGCATTGGCGGCGGATCTGCCAGAGCACCCTGGTCAATTTCGGCATTTCCGAAGCCTGCGCGGTGCCCCTGTTGATGATCGGGCGCCTGGGGGAGGGCGTGCGCCAAGTCACCGTGGCCCAGGCCGCGGGGATGGAAAGCCCGTCGCTGGTGCGCCTGCTGGACCAGCTGTGCGGCGCCGGCTACGTGTGCCGCAGTGAAGACCCCAACGATCGCCGGGCCAAGTGCCTGAGCCTGACCGACAGCGGCCGCGAGTTGGTGCAGGCGGTGGAAAGCGAGCTGGTGCGCCTGCGTCATGAAGTCCTGGAAGGCATCAGCAGCACCGACCTGGAAGCCGCGCTGCGGGTGATCCGCGCCTTCGAGTCCGCCAGCCATGGGCCGGTGCTGCCATCTTGAAAGGCTTCTTTACCGGCATGCCCCCCGCACGGGACTGGTTCTACGGCGTGCGCACCTTCGCCGCCTCGATGATCGCCCTGTACATCGCCATGCTGATGCAGATGCCCCGTCCCTATTGGGCCATGGCCACGGTGTACATCGTTTCCAGCCCCTTTGTCGGCCCCACCAGCTCCAAGGCGCTGTACCGGGCGATCGGTACTTTTATCGGTGCGGCCGCCGCCGTGCTGCTGGTGCCGATGTTCGTGCAGAGTCCCTATGTGCTGGTGCTGATCATTGCCCTGTGGACCGGGATCCTGCTGTTCCTGTCCATGCACCTGCGCACCGCCAACAACTACGCCCTGATGCTGGCCGGCTACACCCTGCCGCTGATTGCCCTGCCGGTGGTGGACAACCCCCTGGCGGTGTGGGACGTGGCCGAGGCGCGGACCGAGGAAATCTTCCTCGGCATCATTTGCGCCGCGGTCATCGGCAGCCTGTTCTGGCCCCGGCGGCTGGCCCCGGTGTTCGTCGACTCCGCCGGCAAGTGGTTCGCCGATGCCGCGCTCTACAGCCAGCGCTTCCTGGCTCGCAACGTCCAGCCTGAGGAAGTCAGCGCCTTGCGTGCCTCGATGGTGGGCACCTTCAACACCCTGGAGCTGATGATTGGCCAGTTGCCCCACGAAGGCACCCGGCCACAGACGGTACGCAACACCAAGGAGTTGCGCGGGCGGATGATCCACCTGCTGCCCGTGGTGGATGCCCTGGATGACGCCCTGTATGCCCTGGAACGACGGACCCCGGAACTGGTAGCGCAGTTCGCCCCCTTGCTGGCCAAGGCCGAGGCCTGGCTGCAAGGCACTGCCCGGGACGCCTCGGTGGAGCACTGGCAAGCCCTGCGCAACGAACTCGAAGCCCTGCAGCCCAGCGCCGAAGCCTTGGATGACCGGCGCCAGTTGCTGTTCTCCAATGCCCTGTATCGCCTCGGCGAGTGGATCGACCTCTGGCAGGACTGCCGCAGCCTGCAGCACGCCATCCAGTGCGAAAGCCAGGACACCTGGCGCGCGGTCTACCGGCATTGGCGCCTGGGCCGGCTGACGCCGTTTCTCGACCGCGGGCTGATGCTGTATTCGGCGGGCTCGACGGTGCTGGCGATCATCGTCGCCTCGGTGCTGTGGATCCTCCTGGGCTGGACCGACGGCGGCAGCGCAGTGATTCTCGCGGCGGTGGCCTGCAGCTTCTTCGCCTCGATGGACGACCCGGCGCCGCAGATCTACCGGTTCTTCTTCTGGACCGCGATGTCGGTGCTGTTCGCCAGCCTCTACCTGTTTTTGATCCTGCCCAACCTGCACGACTTTCCGATGCTGGTGCTGGCCTTCGCCGTGCCCTTTATCTGCGTCGGCACCCTGACGGTACAGCCACGCTTCTACCTGGGCATGCTCCTGACCATCGTCAACACCTCGTCCTTCATCAGTATCCAGGGTGCCTACGACGCGGACTTCCTGAGTTTTGCCAACTCCAACCTGGCCGGGCCCATGGGCCTGCTGTTCGCCTTTGTCTGGACCCTGATCGCCCGGCCGTTCGGCTCGGAGCTGGCGGCCAAGCGCCTGACCCGCTTCAGCTGGCGCGACATTGTCAGCCTTTCCGAGCCCGCAACCCTGGCCGAGCACCGGCACATGGCCGCGCAGATGCTCGACCGGCTGATGCAGCACCTGCCGCGCCTGGCCATTACCGGCCAGGACACCGGCGCCGCCCTGCGCGAGCTGCGGGTGGCGCTCAATGTGCTGGACCTGCTGGCCTACGCGCCGCGGGTGCGGGGCCTGGCCCAGGCCCTGCTGCGCCAGGTGGTGGCCGAGGTCGGCGACTACTTCAAGGCCTGCCTCAAGGCCGGCGAGCGCCTGCCGGCTCCCGGCGGCTTGTTGATGACGCTGGATCGCACCCGCCGGGCCTTGGGCAGCCAGGGCCTGCAAGGCGACGACGAAACCCGCCTGCACCTGTTGCACGCCCTCAGCGGCCTGCGTCTGGCGCTGCTGCCGGGGGTGGAATTCGTCGCCACCGGCGAGCTTGAACAACCCTTTCCCCATGGCATCGATGGAGCGCCCTTGTGATCGGTGATCTGGATATCAGCGGGGTGTTCCTGCCCACGCTGCTGGTGCTGATGGGCATCACCTATGGCTTGTACCTGCTGGTGCACGGGGTGCTGACGCGCTTGCACTTTTATCGTCTGGTCTGGCACCGGGCGCTGTTCAACGTCGGTCTTTACGCGCTGCTGCTGGGCGCGGTGGACTCTCTCAGTCGATACCTGATGACATGAAAAAACCCTTATTGACCATTGGCCGTGTGGTCCTGACGTTATTGGTGGTGACCTTCGCGGTCGTGGTGGTCTGGCGCATGGTGATGTACTACATGTTCGCGCCCTGGACCCGGGACGGGCACATCCGCGCCGATATCGTGCAGATCGCCCCGGACGTGTCCGGGCTGATCCAGCAAGTGGAGGTGCGCGACAACCAGTTGGTCAAGCGCGGCCAGGTGCTGTTCAGCATCGACCAGGACCGCTTCAAGCTGGCCCTGCGCCAAGCCAGGGCGGCCCTGGCCGACCGTCAGGAAACCCTGGCCCAGGCCCAGCGCGAGGCCAAGCGCAACCGTGGCCTGGGCAACCTGGTGCCGCGCGAGCAACTGGAAGAAAGCCAGTCCCGCGAGGCCCGCGCCCAGTCGGCCCTGGCCGAGGCCCAGGTGGCGGTGGACAGCGCCCAGCTCAACCTCGATCGTTCGGTGGTGCGCAGCCCGGTGGACGGCTACGTCAACGACCGTGCGCCACGCACTCAGGAATTCGTCACCGCCGGCCGCCCGGTGCTGTCGGTGGTGGACAGCAATTCCTTCCATATCGATGGTTACTTCGAAGAAACCAAGCTCGATGGCATCCATCTCGGCCAGGCGGTGGATATTCGCGTGATCGGCGACCGCGCGCGGCTGCGCGGGCATGTGGAAAGCATCGTCGCCGGGATCGAGGACCGTGATCGCAGTAGCGGCTCCAACCTGTTGCCCAACGTCAATCCGGCCTTCAGCTGGGTGCGCCTGGCGCAACGGATTCCGGTACGGATCGCCTTCGATGAGGTGCCGGCGGACTTTCGCATGATCGCCGGGCGTACCGCCACGGTGTCGATCCTCGACGATCAGGCCAAGCGGGAGCCCGGCCAATGAACTATGGCGCACGTTTGGCCCTGGCCGGGCTCGGCCTGCTGCTCTCGGCCTGCCAGATGGTCGGGCCGGACTACCGGCTGCCCAAGGATGCGGCGCTGCAACGCCAGGACCTGCAGGGCGCATTGAGCGCCAAGGGCGCCAATGTGGTGTCGGCGCCGGTGCCCGCCGACTGGTGGCGGCTGTACCAGGACCCGCGCCTGGACCAGCTGGTGCAGCAGGCCCTGGCGTCCAACACCGACTTGCGGGTGGCCGCGGCCAACCTGGCTCGCGCTCGGGCCCAGGTGGATGAAGCCCAGGCCGCCGGCGGCTGGAGCGGCGGGGTCAAGGCCGGGGTCGAGCGCCTGCAGGAGTCCGGCGAAGCCTTCCTGCTGCCGGAAAAAGTGCCGGTGGCCAACGTCGGCAACCTGTCCATCAGCACCTCTTACCAATTCGACCTGTTCGGCACCTTGCAGCGCGGCATCGAGGCGGCCCAGGCCAATGCCGATGCGACCCAGGCCGCGGCCGATACCGCGCGCATCACCCTGGTGGCGGATGTGGTGCGGGCCTACACCCAGGTCTGTGCGGCCAACGAAGAGCGGGAAATCGCCGAGCACTCCCTGAGCCTGCAAGCCCAGAGCACCGAACTGACCCAGCGTCTGCGCGACGCCGGGCGTGGCGACGAAACCCAGGTCACCCGCTCCCAGACCCAGTTCAAGTCCCTGCGCGCCGAGCTGCCGCGCTATGAAGCCGCGCGCCAGTCGGGGCTGTTTCGCCTGTCGATGCTGCTGGCCAGGCCGGTGGATCAGTTGCCCGCTGGCACCAGCAGTTGCGCCGAGTTACCGCACATTGCCCAACTGTTGCCGGTGGGCGACGGCGCGGCGCTGCTCAAGCGCCGTCCCGATGTACGCCAGGCCGAGCGCCAACTGGCCGCGGCCACCGCACGCATCGGCGTGGCCACCGGGGCCCTGTACCCGGACATCAGCATCGGCGCGACGGTCGGCACCGTGGGCATTCTCGACAACCTGGGCAAGCCGTCCACCAACCGCTGGGGCTTCGGCCCGCTGATCAGCTGGACGGTGCCGGCCAACGGCGCCCGCGAGCGCATTCATGAGGCCGAGGCCGCGAGCCAGGGCGCCCTGGCGCATTTCGACGGGGTGGTGCTCAACGCCATTCGCGAAACCCAGACCGGCCTGGCCCAGTACAGTGCGCAACTGCAACGCCGCGAGGCCCTGGCAGACGCCGAGCAGTCGGCGCAACGGGCGGCGGACCAGACCCACCGCTTCTTCCAGGCCGGGCGCGCGTCCTTCCTCGCCGACTTGCAAGCCACCCGCACCTACACCGACATGCGCGCGCAACTGGCGGCAGCCAATACCCAGGTGGCAATGAGTCAGATCGATCTGTTCCTGGCCCTGGGTGGTGGCTGGGAAAGCGGACGAACGCAAGCCTCGCAGCCGATCAAACCCTGAGGCCGTTGCTATGCTTTGAACAGTTGCAAAGCCCGCGGTGCAACGGGGTTTGCAACCGATCAAAGCATGTGATGGTCATGGGGATTCCAATAATGAAAAACCCTTATGCTCCGGGCTTCTGGTGCGCGCTCTGTGCGCTGGTGCTGCTCTCTGCCACCTATTTCTACGGCATCATGCTGGCCCATCAGATCGACAAGGCCATGGTCTTTCTCGACAGCGCCAGCGCGCTGATCGCGGTGATGGCCATCGGCGTGGTGGCCTGGGCCTCCTGGCAGAATCAGAAAATCAAGAAGCGACAGCTCGAACAGAGCAAGACCCTGGTGGTGATCTGGGACACCAAAGTGGCCCTGCGCCGGGTCGAAACCGTGTTCGACCGCTATTTCTGGGGCAGCTACTGGCAACCGGGGCGGACCTTCGCCGAAGTCATGGGCGAGCTGACCGGCACCCCGCTGGAAAAGAGCCTGGAGGCCTTGAAGAAGCAGTGCATGCTGCTCGACAAGCAGGCCGACGACGGCCACCACTGGCTGAGCAATGCCCGCGAGCTGTCGGACGTCGCCACCGCTATGGCCCGGGAACGCTATCAGCTGGACTTCTGCGACCCCCGGGGCGAGTCCCGGGGCAACAGCATGGTGATCGACCGGGATTTCGAGGTCCTGGTGTACACCTGGAGCGCGCGCCTCAAAAGCTTCGACCATCAACTCGATGCCCTGGAAGTCCAATACTCCTGAGCCGCAAGCCGCAAGCCGCAAGCCGCAAGCCGCAAGCCGCAAGCCACCTGCTGCCTCTGGCTTGCAGCTTGCAGCTGGTTTAGCTTTGGCCGCCAATGGTAATCTGCGCCGGTTTTACGCGGAGTCGAGCCGCGACCCGTCATGGGTTCAGGGAAGACCAGCACACCTTCAAACAACGGATATTGATCGGGTCAGACATGAATAAATCAGCAGGCGTACTGTTAGGAATCGTCGTCGCAATAGGTGCAATCAGTGCGGGCGGCGCCTGGTACACCGGCACCAAGCTCGAAGGGGTCCTGCAGCAGCAGGTGATCGAAAGCAACAAGGAGCTGCAAGCGGCGCTGATCGGCTACGACGCCACCGCCACTCTGGAGCTGGTGTCCCTGGAGCGTGGCGTGTTCAGCAGCAACGCCCGCTACCGCCTCAAGGGCCAGGGCGAAGTGTTTCGTGGCGATCTGGAACTGCTGATCGCCGATCATATCGAGCACGGCCCGCTGCCTTTCTCGCGCCTGATCCGCCTCAAGTTGCTGCCGGTCATGGCTGCCAGCCATTACGAGCTGGAGAAGAGCCCGCAGACCGACAAATGGTTCGCGGCGACCAAGGGCGTTGCGCCGTTCAAGGGCGTAGTCAACGTTGGCTACGACCTGTCCGCCGAAGGCACCCTGGATTTCGCGCCGATGGAGCTGGCCCTGGATGAGCAGAACAGCCTCAAGTTCTCCGGCCTGAACTCCACCTTCAGCGTCAGCGACAACCGCCAGAAGGCCAAGGTCGATGGCTACATGGACAGCCTGAGCCTCTCGTTCAACTCGCCGGACAAGGCCCCGGGCAAACTGGAAATCAACGGCCTGACCCTGGCCAGCAACCTGCAAAAGAGCAGCTTTGGCTACTACCTGGGGCAGAACACCCTGGAACTGACCGGCACCAAGGCCACCTTTGGTGACAAGCAGTCGGTGCTGACCCTGAAGAACTTCGAACAGAAGACCTTCAGTGAAGAAACCGGCAGCACCGTGGCCGGTCGTGCGGACTACCGGGTGGGCGAGATCACCTTCGACGGCAAGGCCGTGGGTTCGGCCGAGATGCTCTGGAGCATGAAGAACCTCGACAGCCAGGGCATGCTCGATCTGCTGCAGATCTACCAGACCGTGCTGCAGCCGTATCAGCAGGCTGCCACCGCGGCCACTGCCGAGGGCGAGCCAGCGCCGGAACTGCAGATGAGCGAAGCTCAAGAGGTCAAGGTACGTGCGGCGGTGAACAAGGTCCTGGAGGCCAAGCCGCAGATCGCCTTGGAAAGCCTGGCGTTCAAGACCGCTGGCGGTGAAAGCCGTTTCAGCCTGAGCCTGGACCTGGCCAAACCGCAGAACCTGGAGCTGCCGCCGGCCGAGCTGGGCAAGCAACTGATCAGCCAGCTGGATGCCAAGCTGTCGCTGTCCAAGCCAATGATGGCGGACGTGGCGGCCTTGCAGGCCCAGGCCGAGGGCCTGACCGATGCCAAGCAGATTGCCGAGCAGAGCGCGGCCACCGCGGAAATGCTCAGCGCCATGGCCCTGGCCACTCAACTGGCCAAGCTGGAAGGCAATAACGTGGTGTCGGCGCTGCACTACGCCAACAACGAGGTGAATTTCAACGGCCAGAAGATGAGCGTTGAACAGTTCGTTGGTTTTGTCATGAGCAAGATGGGCGGTGCTGGCGCCCTGCAATAAGTTCGTACAGGGCGGCTTAACCCGCCTCCTGCCCCTCAACGCCCGGTGCTGTGTGACACAGCCCGGGCGTTGTGCTGTCTGCAGCCCCGTGCCTGCGACGGGTGAACACCGATTGCTCTGGCGCGGGGGGGCACAGGTCCTAAAAACTGATTCTGAACAAATATGGTGTTTCAAATTCTCGACTACCCTTCGTGGAAGAATTTCCCGGACAGCTTTGCCGGGTCATGCGTTCCCGTTACCTGACGTCTGCAAGGGCGAGGGTCCGGGCAGAGCTTTGGCTTGCTATGTAAGGATGCTGACGAAATGCCACGTACTGCTCATCCCGCTCGCCGTTGTAATCTGCGCCCGCTGTTTGGTCTGGCGTTGTGCGGCCAACTGCTCTGGTCCGGTGGGGCCTGGGCCGATGCGGCCTATGACCAGTTGATCATCCAGGCTCGGGCCGGCAGTTATGCCCCGGCACTCGACCATCTGCGGAAGGTGCCAGACAGTGCCTTGAACAACGGGTTGGTCAGTGATCACTTGCAGATCGCCAGCTGGGCCGGGCTCGATGCCGAAGTGGTGAAGGTCTATGAAACCCAGGGGCGCAACCGCGTGCTGCCGTTGCAGGCGCTGACGGCCACGGCCCGGGCCTATCGCAACCTCAAGCAGTTTGACAATGCCACCCGGCTTTATCGCCTGGCCCTGGAGCGCGAGCCGCAGAATGCCGACCTGCAACTGGGCCTGGCCCTGACCCAGGCCGATGCCGGTCTGCCGGCCCAGGCAGTGGCCCAGGCCCGGGCTTTGGTGGCGGCCAAGCCCGATGATCCGTCGCGGCGCCTGGCGCTGGGCTATGCACTGACCCGGGCCAATCAGCCCTACGAAGCCCTGGCCGAGTACGACCAGGCCTTTGTTCGCGCCGGCGACAAGCCCGAGGTCCTGCGTGAATACATCTACGCCCTGCAACGGGCGCGCTTGCCGGAGCCGGCCCTGCGCCTGGCCCAGCAGCATCCCGGGTTGATCGATCCGGTCATCCAGCGGCGGATCCAGGCTGATCTCGCGGCCGAACGGGTGCGTTTGTCGGAGCTGGCCAGCCGTGGCGAAAAGGAACGGTTCGTGGTGGCCGACCGCGCCCTGGCCGACTACGACGCCCTGTTCGCGGCCTGGGGCCAGGACCCCAAGGCCCAAGACGAGTTGACCCGCTGGCGCATCGACCGGCTGGGGGCGCTCAAGTCCCGGGCGCGTACCGCAGAGGTGATCAGCGAATATGAGCAACTCACCGCTGCCGGTGCGGCCATTCCTCCCTATGCCCTGCGCTGGGTGGCGGCTTCCTACCTCGACCAGCGCCAGCCGGAGATGGCCGCGGATCTGTATCGGCGCGTACTGTCGGCCCCGGATGGCGATGCCGCGTACCGTCTGGAAGACACCACCGCCCTGTATTACGCGCTGTTGGAGAGCGAACGGCCGGAAGAGGCGCTGAAGCTCGCCAATGACTTGGCCGACAGCACGCCGCGGCGGATTCAACTGACCGGGCAAATCGTCGGCGACCCCAATGACGATTGGGTCGATGCCCAACTGCTGGCGGCCCAGGCCGGTGCTGCCGGCGCTTCGGGGGCGGACTTGCCGGGCACCGAGCAACGCCTGGAGGACCTGGCCGTGCAGGCGCCCGGCAATATCAGCGTGCGCCTGGCCCAGGCCGACCTGTATCGGGTGCGCGACTGGCCGCGGCTGTCGGAAAGCCTGCTCAAGGAAACCGAGAGCGTGGCGCCCCGCGATGTCAGCCTGGAAGTGTCCCAGGGGCACACCGCCCTGGAACTGCAGGAATGGCGGCAACTGGATGCCTTGACCGACGATGTGCTCCAGCGCTTCCCGGAAAGCCGTCAGGTGCAGCGCCTGGCCCGTGAGCGCGAAGTGCATGACATGGCCGAGTTGCGCGTCTCGACCTACGGCGGCAAGAGCTATGGCGGCGGCAGCAGCGGTGCCGGCGCAGTGGCCGGGAGTCGGGATTTCGGTATCGAAAGCCGGCTCTACACACCGCCCATTGCCGAGGACTGGCGCCTGTTCGGCGGGCTCGGCTACGCCATGGGCGATTTCCCCGAAGGCATCGGCCACCACCGCTGGCAGGTCCTGGGGGTGGAGCGGCGCACCCGTGACATGACCCTGGAAGCCGAAGTTTCCAACCATTCCTACGGCTACGGCGACAAGACCGGTGCCCGGGTGTCCCTGGCCCGCGACATCGACGATCACTGGCAATACGGCGGCAGCCTCGACTACTTATCGGCCAACACCCCGCTGCGGGCGCTGAACAGTGACATCAGCGCCAATGGCGGCAGCGCCTTCCTACGCTGGCGGGCCAATGAAAGCCGGGAATGGAAACTGTCCCTCAGCCCGTCGCATTTCAGCGACGGCAACAACCGTTTCGAGGCGCTGCTCACTGGCCGTGAAGGGGTCTACCGCTCACCCAAGGTGCAGGTCGACCTCGGCCTGGAAGTGGGCGCCAGCCACAACACCCTGAAAGACACGCCCTATTACAACCCCGAGGCGGATCTCAGCGTGCTGCCCACGGTTACCGTCAACCACGTGCTCTATCACCGCTATCAAACCGCCTGGAGCCAGCAGTTCCAGGCCGGCGCCGGGACTTACAGCGAACGCGGCTACGCCACCGGAGCGGTGGGGCTGCTCAGCTACGGCCAGCGCTACAGCTGGAATGACGTGTTCGATATCGCTGGGGTCTTGAGCGTAATCAACCGGCCCTACGACGGCGATCGGGAAACCGATCTGCGTCTGGCGGTCGACCTTACCTATCGTTTCTAGAGACGAGCGTGATGATGCGCCTGATCAACCGTTGCATCTTCCTGCTGGGAGTCCTGATTCTCAGCGCCTGTTCCCGGCCCGCGGCGGAATTTGTCGTCCCGGCGCAGCGCCCCTTGCCTCATAGCGAGGCGCCGTGGCCGAAAAACCACGTGCTGGGCATTGCCTACCACGACATCGAGGATCGCGACCCGGACCAGCGGGTGGTGGCGGTGCGCACCGAGCGGATGATCGAGCAACTGGCCTGGCTGCGGGAGAACGGCTACCGGCCGGTGACCGTGGACCAGATCCTGGCGGCGCGCAAAGGTGGGCCGGAACTGCCGGCCAAGGCCATCCTGCTGACTTTCGACGATGGCTATTCGAGCTTCTACACCCGTGTGCTGCCGGTGCTGCGCGCCTACCACTGGCCTGCGGTGCTGGCGCCGGTGGGCGTGTGGATCGACACCCCGGCCAACCAGCCGGTGGATTTCGCCGGTGACCTGCGGCCCCGTTCGCAGTTCCTGACCTGGGCACAGGTGCGTGAGATTTCCCGTTCCGGGCTGGTGGAAATTGCCGCCCATACCGACCACAGCCACCTGGGCATTCTCGCCAACCCCCAGGGCAACCTGCAGCCGGCGGCGGCCACCCGACGCTATGACGCTGCCAGCGGTCGTTATGAAAGCGAGGCGGATTTCCAGGCGCGGATGCGCCAGGACGTGACCAGCATCTCGGACAAGATCCTGGCGGTGGCCGGTTATCGCCCGCGGATCTGGGTCTGGCCTTACGGCACGGCCGACGGCTCGACCCTGCAAGTGGTCGACAGCCAGGGTTTCAAGATGGCCCTGACCCTGGACGATGGCCTTGGCACCCTCGATAACCTGATGAGCAGCCCGCGCTTCCTGGTGGTTTCCGACCCGGACGGCATGCACTTCTCCAACAGCATCGTCGGCACCGAGGCCAGCGCCCCGATGCGCGTGGCGCACGTGGACCTGGACAATGTCTACGACCCGGACCCCAAACAGCAGGAAATCAACCTCGGCAAGCTGGTCCAGCGCATGGCCGATCTGGGGGTCAATACCGTATTCCTCCAGGCGTTCGCCGATCCCAAGGGCGACGGCCTGGTGCAGTCGCTGTACTTCCCCAATCGCCACCTGCCCATGCGCGCCGACCTGTTCGACCGGGTCGCCTGGCAATTGCGCACCCGGGCCCACGTCAAGGTCTACGCCTGGATGCCGGTGCTCAGCTTTGCCCTGGATGCCCATCTGCCGCGTGTCACGCGCTGGGATCCGGCCACCGGCCAGAGCACAATCGACCCGAAACAGTATCAGCGCCTTTCACCCTTCGACCCGCAGGTACGGCGCCTGATCGGCGACCTGTACCAGGACCTGGCGCGGCTGACCTCGGTGGACGGCATCCTGTTCCACGATGATGCCGTGCTCTCGGACTTCGAAGACGCCAGCCCCGAGGCCTTGCGCGCCTATGCCGCCCAGGGGCTGCCGGATTCCATCGCCGGCCTGCGCAATGATCCGGCGACCCTGCAGCGCTGGAGCCGTTTCAAGAGTCGCTACCTGATCGATTTCACCCATGAGCTGACGGCCAAGGTCCGGGCGATCCGCGGGCCCCAGGTACAGACTGCGCGCAACCTGTTTGCCGAACCGATCATCAATCCGCAGAGCGAAGCCTGGTTCGCCCAGAACCTCGACGACTTCCTGGTCAGCTACGACTGGACCGCGCCCATGGCCATGCCACTGATGGAAGGGCAGAGCCTGAAGCAGTCCGGACCCTGGCTGGAGGCCCTGGTGGATCAGGTGCGGGCCCGCCCCGGTGCCCTGCAGCGCACGGTGTTCGAGCTCCAGGCCCGGGACTGGCGACACAAGCCCGCCAGCGAGCTGTCGGCCCAGCAGATGGCTGACTGGATGGGCCGGCTCAAGCGCCAGGGGGCGACCCACTTCGGTTACTACCCGGACAACTTCCTCGAGAACTCACCGGACCTGAAAACCCTGCGGCCCGCGCTCTCCAACAAATGGAGCCCATGAATCATGATGGATCGTATATTCGCCCTGGTGGTGCTGGCGCTGGTCCTCGGGGTGCCCCTGGGGCTGATCTTCCTGGTGACCGGCGAGTTCCTCATGGACTTCGTCTTCTATTACCCGCTGTTCATGTCGGCGCTGTGGATCGCCGGTGGCCTGTATTTCTGGCTGCACTGGGAGCGCCACTGGCCCTGGTCCGATGACACGTTGCCGCCGCCGTTGGCCGGTGAGCCGCTGATCAGCATCCTCATCCCCTGCTACAACGAAGGGGACAACGTCACCGACACCATCCACGCGGCCCTGGCCCAGCACTACCCGAACATCGAAGTGATCGCCATCAACGATGGTTCCAAGGACAACACCGCCGAGATCCTCGACGCGATCGCAGTCCAGGACCCGCGCCTGCGGGTGTTGCACCTGGCGCAGAACCAGGGCAAGGCCGTGGCCCTGCGCATGGGCGCGGTGGCGGCACGCAGCGAGTACCTGGTGTGCATCGATGGCGATGCCTTGCTGGCGCCCAACACCGCCGCCTACCTGGTGGCGCCGATGCTGGACAACCCGCGCCTGGGCGCGGTCACCGGCAACCCGCGGATTCGCACCCGCTCGACCCTGGTGGGCCGGGTCCAGGTAGGCGAATTCTCCTCGATCATCGGCCTGATCAAACGCACCCAGCGGGTGTTCGGCAAAGTCTTCACCGTCTCCGGAGTGATCGTCGCCTTTCGCCGCACGGCCTTGCACCGGGTGGGCTACTGGAGCCCGGACATGATCACCGAAGACATCGACATCAGCTGGAAGCTGCAACTGGATCACTGGTACGTGTTCTACGAGCCCCGGGCGTTGTGCTGGATTCTCATGCCGGAAACCTTGCGCGGCTTGTGGAAGCAGCGACTGCGCTGGGCCCAGGGCGGCGCCGAAGTGCTGTTCAAGAACATCCGCGGCATCTGGGAATGGCGCCACCGCTACCTGTGGACCCTGCTGTTCGACTACTGCCTGTCCACCGGCTGGGCCTTCACGTTCCTGCTGTCGATGATTTTCTGGGTGCTGGGCAAGTTCATCGTCATGCCCGAGGCCATCGCGGTGCACTCCATTTTGCCGCCGGCCTTTACTGGCCTGGTGCTGGCGATGGTGTGCCTGGTGCAGTTCGCGGTCAGCATCCTGATCGACCGGCGATATGAGAAGGACCTGTGGAAGACCATGTTCTGGGTGGTCTGGTATCCGTTGGTGTTCTGGTTCATCAGCCTGCTCACCACCCTGGTGAGTTTTCCCAAGGTGCTGTTTGGCGAGCATCAGAAACGGGCGCGTTGGGTGAGCCCGGACCGGGGTATCAAGCCCATCGATGACGAAGAGGAAGCGCGCTGATGAAAATCATCAGAACTCGTCAACGGCCCTTCATGCTCGTGGTGGATATCATCCTCACCGTGCTGGCCTGGGTCGGCCTGTTGTATTTGCTGATCCGTGGGCTTATCCCCTTGCTGGACGAGCATCAGGGGCCGCGTATCGAAGTGGGCATGCTCGATGCTCTGACCACCTTGCAGTTCTATGGCCTGGTCGCGGTAATCAATGCCCTGCTGCTGGTTTCCTGGGCCCGCTATCGCCAGCGTCGCAACCGCAACTACCCGCCACGGCTGCCGGCGCCGGTGGTGGACGACAAGCGCTTGAGTGAAAGCTTCAAGCTCAGCGATGAAACCTTCACCCAGATGCGCCAGCCCGGGGTCATCACTGTGTACAACGATGAAGAGGGGGGCATCATGCATGTCGCCACGCAGTTCTACCGTATCCGGCCCGAGGATCAGCAACACCCTCCATTGGTGGTAGAGCTGCCGCCGCGGGTGATTCATCTGCATTCGGAGGAGGGGGAGAAGTAGGCAGGTCCTTGTTCTGGACTTGATCTGGCGAGAATCGTGAAGGTGCGGCACTGGAGAGCTCGGCTCATCACCCAATGTTGCCGGAGGGTCAGAGCCGCTCGACCATGATGGGATATTCCCGCTCTTGAGGAAGCAGGCTGTAAGCCTTTTCCAGGTCCCCATCCTCAATCAGTCGATGAATCTCGTGAGCCAGGGGCGTGACATCGGTGATGCGCTTGATCCACTGGTTCACGTACAGCTGCACGGCCTCCTTGCTCAGGCCGATCTGGATCGCTCGGTGTTCCTGTGGCCGCAGGTACAGATCCCGTTCCGGGTCCCACTGAATGCGCACCGGCGACTGGTCTTTCAACTGCAACCACTCTTCCTTGCTCATGGACTCGTCGGCATGGCTCAGGCAGCCGTTGGCCAGGGCCCATTCGAAGCCTTCGCGGCTGATGTCGATGGCCAGGATGCGGGTCTGTCCGGCGTCTTTGTAGCCCCAGCCGGCGCGGTACATCATCCATAGGAAAGACGGCTTTATCCAGGTCATGCGCTCCATCTTGAACGGTGGGGAGACGAAGGTGCCGTGGGCCAGGGCGGCGTCGGCAATGCTGTCGGAGTAGGCCTGGTAGACGCGGATGGTGTCGGCGTCGTAGAGCGCGCGGATCTGGCGCTGGGGGAGTTCTGTTGCGGGTTTATGCATGGCATTTCCTTATGAAAAGCGGGCGGCCGCTAAGCCGCCCGGGGGTGTTTAGAGTACGGCCTGCGGTTGCAGGCGCCGTGATGTCACATCCAGCAGATCACAGCCATCGCGCAGCAGGATGCTGCACACCAGGGTCAGTTCCTGCAGCACCACCGGTTCGCTGCGCAGGGTATCGGCGGCGAAGTGCTCCAGCAGTTGGGTCGCGGCGCGGATGCGAAAGGCTGCGGCGTCGTGCAGCACATCGATGGGCGCCTGGGTGTCGATCAGCAGGGAAGGAATCAGGCAGTCGTGGCCGGTTAGGGATATATAACGGTTCATTAGTACACCTCGCTTAATGGATAGATGTACTCGTTATTCCGGTCGCCAAACCAGGTCGCCATCTGGGCGACGGCCGGACTATAAGCCGCGGGCTTCCAGCGGTGCAAGGCAAGTGTGGTGGCGTCTTTTCCGAGAACGTTGTAGGGCTTTTTCCGCACACATCCATCCCGCTTGCGACTGTATTTCCAGGTATTTACCCAGGGCGCTTTTGGCGAACGCTCGGCTAGTCTGTATGTACATTTGTAAATACGGAAATGCTCATGTACTTTGAATGGGACGAGGCCAAGAACCACGCCAACCTGCTCAAGCACGGCATCGATTTCAACGATGCGGTGTTGATGTTCCAGCGTCCGGTGCTGTCCTTGCGCGATGAGCGCCTGGACTATGGCGAGGAGCGCTGGGTCAGCCTCGGTTGGATCAGAACCCTGGTGGGCGTGGTGGTCCATACCGAGCGGCGGGGTCATGCGGTGCGCATCATTTCGGCGCGCAAAGCCACTAAACGGGAGGCTAAACACTATGTCCAACGGATCGAAAACTGACGGATCGAAAACGGATTGGGAGCGCCTGGCGAAAACCGATGACCAGGACATCGATACCTCGGATATCCCCGAGCTGGATGACGATTTCTTTCGCCGCGCCGAGGTGCATCTGCCGGGCAAGAAAGCCGTGACCATTCGCCTGGACGCGGATGTGCTGGCCTGGTTCAAGGGCCAGGGCGCGGGTTACCAGACGCGGATCAACCAATTGCTGCGTCAGTACATGCAGGCCCATCAAGGCTGAGGGCCTGCTGTGTCATTTCAGGCGCAGTTCCTGGCGGGCGGTTAACCGTGCCCGCTATCGCGGTTGGCGTCTGAAATATCCATTTACAACTACCCCTGTCCTCAAGCTCAATCTGTCCCGCGCCGTGCACGAAGCGGCGCGCTCTGTCCTGCAGGCTATAGTCTTTTGGCTCATCCCGATCTCATCCGCAAAAAGGTGCTTTCGTATGTCTCGCTTTGCCTCCCGCAATACTTGGCTGGCCGCTGGTGCCGTGCTGCTGTGTCTGCAGTTTCCCGTGCAGGCCCAGGAGCGTTTTACCCTGAACATTCCCGGGGTCTCGGATGACCGGCTGTTCACCACCGGCAATGCCAGCGATGCCAAGGGCTGTGGCGGGCACAACAATTCTCCGGCCTTGAGCTGGACCGCCGGGCCCGAGGGCACCTTGAGCTACGCCATCGTCATGCACGATCCGGACGGCGCCAAGGGCCAGGGCGTGGACCACTGGGTGCATTACGGGATCAAGCCGACCACCCGCCAGTTGCCGGCCGGCGCCGGCACCAAGCCGACCCTGGAAGGACTGGCTGGGCTCAACAGTCGCAACGGCACTTTCTACATGGGGCCGTGCCCGCCGGTGGGCGATAGCGCTCATCACTACATCATCCAGATCTTTGCCTTGGACCTGGCGCCCGAGGTGCTGCCCGCCGGGCTGACCCGCGCCCAGTTGCTGGAGAAGATCAACGGCCACGTGCTGCGCAATAGCAGCGTGGTGCGCCGTTATTCGCGCTGAGTGAAATTTTTTTCCGGGGCTTAACCCGAATCGCCAAGGGGCTTCGTCTGAAGGGGGGAATGGATCATTTCTTCCCGAGGTCAGCCCCCATGTCCCTTCCTCTGCATTTTCTTCGTCCGGCCGCCCAGGGTTTCGCCGCCGGCCTGCTGCTGGCGGTGGCCGGTTGTGGTGTGTCGTCCAAGTCTGAATCCGCCGCGGGGGCTTCGACCCGGGGCGCACTGCAGGCCGCACCCGAAATACAGTACGAGGTGCAGCGCGCCGATGCCGCGATGATCAAGCGCAATGTGCATCCTGTAGGCTTGTCTGCGCCTATGCCGGCGCCGATGGCCGCCCGCGATTCGAGCCTGGCCGGCTACCGCGACGAGCCGCGGGAGCAGTACCAGAAGCTGGCGGACAACCCGATCCACAGCGTTGCCCAAGCGCCGGTGTCGACCTTCAGCGCCGACGTCGACACTGGCGCCTATGCCAACGTCCGCCGTCTGCTCAACCAGGGCAGCCTGCCGCCGGAAGGCGCGGTGCGCCTGGAGGAGCTGGTCAACTACTTTCCCTACGATTACGCCCTGCCCAGCGATGGCTCGCCCTTCGGCGTGACCACCGAGCTGGCGCCTTCGCCGTGGAATCCCCACACCCGCTTGCTGCGCATCGGCATCAAGGCTTCGGACCGCGCGGTGGCGGAACTGGCCCCGGCCAACCTGGTGTTTCTGGTGGATGTCTCCGGCTCCATGGACCGCCGCGAAGGCCTGCCCCTGGTGAAAAGCACCCTCAAGCTGCTGGTGGATCAGCTGCGGGATCAGGACCGGGTATCGCTGGTGGTCTACGCCGGCGAATCGCGGGTGGTGCTGGAGCCCACATCCGGACGCGACAAGGCGAAGATTCGCACGGCCATCGACCAGCTCACCGCCGGCGGCTCCACGGCCGGCGCCTCGGGCATCCAGCTGGCCTACCAGATGGCCCAACAGGGCTTTATCGACCAGGGCATCAACCGCATCCTGCTGGCCACCGACGGCGACTTCAACGTCGGCATCAGCGATTTCGACAGCCTCAAGGCCATGGCCGCCGAGAAGCGCAAGAGCGGTGTCTCCCTGACCACCCTGGGTTTCGGTGTGGATAACTACAACGAGCACCTGATGGAGCAATTGGCCGATGCCGGTGATGGCAATTACGCTTACATCGACAACCTGCGTGAAGCACGCAAGGTGCTGGTTGACCAGCTCAGCTCGACCCTGGCGGTGGTGGCCAAGGACGTGAAGCTGCAAGTGGAGTTCAACCCGGCTCAGGTCAGTGAATACCGCCTGCTGGGTTATGAGAACCGTGCCCTCAAGCGTGAAGACTTCAGCAACGACAAGGTCGACGCCGGGGAAATCGGCGCTGGGCATACGGTGACCGCGCTCTATGAAATCGTCCCGGCAGGCGAGAAGGGCTGGCTGGAACCCCTGCGTTATGCACCGGCCAAGGCGCCGGAACAGAGTGGCAAGAATGGTGAACTGGCGATGCTGCGGGTGCGCTACAAGGCGCCGGAAGGTGGCAGTAGCCGCTTGATCGAACGGCCGATCAGCGCGCAGCAGCCAGCCAAGCTGGCCGAGGCCAGCCCGGACCTGCGCTTTGCCGCCGCCGTGGCGGCGTTCTCCCAGCAACTCAAGGACGGCCGTTACACCGGCAACTTCAGCCTGAGTGACACCGCCAAGCTGGCCCGGGGCGCCAAGGGCGACGATCCTTACGGGCTGCGGGGCGAGTTCGTACAACTGGTGGAACTGGCGCAAAGCCTGCAAACTCAGGCGCCGAAAGCCCAGGCCGGGCATGCGCCCCAGGCCGAGGCTCAGCCCGTGGACATGAGCCAGTTGCAGAGCCGCCTTGAATAGCCCCCTCACGAGCAGTGAACAGGAGTTCATCCGCCCCATGTCTGCTCCCCAAGTGTCCACCGATGCCAGCAGCGATGAAGCGCTGCTGGCGCGTTATCGCGCCGGAGATCCAGCGGCTTTCGAGGTGCTGTACCAGCGCCATCGTCAGGGTTTGTATGGTTTTGTGCTGGGCTTGTGCGGCAAGGCCGAGCTGGCGGAAGAGGTCTACCAGGACACCTGGCTCAGCCTGATCCGCAGCGCCAGCCAGCCCCAGGGCCGGGCCAGCTTTCGCACCTGGCTGTATCAGATCGCGCGCAACCGCCTGATCGACCACTGGCGCAAGCACGGCCAGCGCAACCCGCTGCACGACAGCTACGACGAACAACTGCACGGCGAAGCCGACCAGGCTCCCGGTCCCGAACAGCAACTGAGCCTGTGCCGCGACCAGCAGCGTATCGAAGCCGCCTTGCAGGATTTGCCCGAAGACCAGCGCGAAGTGTTCCTGCTGCGGGCCCACGGCGACCTGGAACTGCCAGAGATCGCCAGCCTGACCCAGGCGCCGCTGGAAACGGTGAAAAGCCGTTTCCGTTATGCGCTGAAAAAATTGCGTCGGCTCCTGGCCGAGGAGGTACTCACATGACTGACGCCCGACAGACCCCGTCCCCTGAAGAGCAGATGCTGGCGCACATTCGCCAACACGGCGCCCAGGAGCCACCGGCCCATCTGGATGCCCTGATCCTGGCCACCGCGCGCCGCGAAGCCCCTGCGCCCAAGCCGAGCCTCTGGCAGCGCTGGATGCAGGCCTGCCAACGGCCGCGTTATCAACTGGCCTTTGCCAGCCTGTTTGGCGTGGCGCTGGTCATTGGCTTGCTGCGGCCTTCCCCGGAGCACTATCCACAAGAGCAGGCCTTTGTCCCCGCCCCCGCTCCAGCGCCTGCTGCGCCCATGGCGCGCCAGGCGGCGCCCCGCTCCGCCGAGCTGGCCGGGGCCTTGAGTGCCCCTGAGCCTGCTGCTTCTTCGCCCATCGCTCCGGCGGCCCCTGTGGGCAGTTTTGCCGCAGCGCCAGAGATAGACGCGCTAAGCGACGCAGCACCAGCTGCGGTGGCCAAACCCAGGGCGGAGTCGAGCAAGTTGGCCCAACGCATGTCGGCCCCGGCCGAGCCGCGGACCATCAAGCGGCTGGATAAGCAACTTCAGGCGGTCTTGCGCCTGTGGGAAGGTGGCCAGAGCCGCGAGGCGGCCGAGCTGCTGCTCCAGCTGCATGAACAGTACCCACAGGAGGATCTGGACGCGCGCCTGCAAGCCTTGCGTCGTCAATAAAGAGCGGGGGTTGGCTGTCGCCGGGGAAAGCGCGCACTATCTGCCCAGTTTCCAGCAAGTGAGAGGCCGGTCATGGCACCCCGCATCGACCGTATAGCGGCAATGTTGAACTGCCCGATCAAGGGCGCGGATATCCGTCAGGCCATCAAGGAGAGTCGCAAGGACTTTGGCCTTGAAGAGGCTGAAGAGGGCGCCGACGCCGAGGCGCAGGACGAAGCCGAGCAAGCACAGCAGGACGCCAACGCCGCCGAGGATGAATAGTCCTGGCGGCCGCCGGATTCAGTTGTAGGGCAAGGCGGGCAGGTCGATGAACTCGGCGCAGGCACCATCCGCGGTCATGCGCCGGGCTCGTTCCGGTAGCAGCCGGGCGTGGTTTTCCACCTGCCAGCGATACCAGCTCAGACGCTGCACGATGCGCCGCCGGCAAGGCTCCGGCAATTGCCCCAATAGATCGATGCTCTCGGGCGCCCAGTGGGTCCGGGTCGAGTAGTAACAGAACAGGTTTTCCCGCAGGCCGAAGCAATCCTCGATGGTTTCCACAACGCTGTAGACGTAGAGCTCGAAGGCGCTGCTCAGTTGTTGTGCACCGTCGGCGTGGTCCCGCAGGTAAGCGAAGACTCCCGGCCAGTTGATGCAGTACAGGTGCTCGTCCCAATCGCCATCCCGGGTCAGGTACTGGCCCTGGCCGCGAAAGAACTGGGGCATTTCCTGACGCTCCAGGGCCACTTCAAAATTGCTTTTCATCGCGTATTCCTTCGACGTCGGTGATGCTCGCGGACAGCGCTACGCATTCGATCACGCAGTCGAAGCCGATTTCCAGGCGCAGGTAATAACCGGGATTGAGACGGGTGAGCTGGGTGCGCAGGCGGCCATCGAAACGCGTACCGCTGACCGCCAGTTCGCTGATGCCCTGGACCTTGAGCAACAAGCGGCAGTGGGTCGGGGCCTGGCTTGCCGGCCAGGTGCAAGGCAGCGACAGACGCCCCAGGTTGCCATACAGCTGCAGGTTCAGTTGCTCGCCTTGAAACACCGGGCCCGGGGTATCGAGGTCATAGGGTGTGGCCGCCTCATTGAAGACTGCCCGCCAGGCTTCGGCGTTGTCGATGTTGAACAGCCAGTCGCGGGTGCCCCGATCCCGCTCCGGGATCGCCCGGCACTCTGCCAGTGAGGGTAACTGCGCGCGGGTCAGATCTTCGTGCCATAGCTCCCGGGCCGCGATCAGCAGGCGCTGGAAGAAGTCCCGGCTGTCGTCGATCACCGCTGGCCAGCCGCTGGGCCATTGATCGTATTCGTCGGCCTCCTCGACCGGCTCCCAGACACTGTCGAAAGCGTAGTCCGGGTCGTCCAGGGCCGCTTGCAGGACCTGCACCAGCCGTTGCCGATGACGGAAATTCTGCTGGGGGTAATCGCGCCTCAGCGCGTAGTGGCGGATCAGGTATTCGCGGTCTTCGGGGTCGTTGGGGTTGAAGCGGCTCAGTTCCGCATCCCGCTCAGGGGGCATGTCATAGCCGGTGAAACAGCTGATCCAATCACGGAGTTCTGGCTCGAAGGGCTGGTTACACAACGGATGGCAGAGCATGGGGACCTCCTGTCCGGGGGCGTGGAATGTAGCAAGTTGCGCCTTGTCGGGACAGCCACCCGGCGCCGTTCGGGTTCCGGTTGTCGATGATGGCTGCGGCCGGAAACCTTGAAGCCCGAAAACAAAAAAGCCCCAGGCCATCAGACCTGGGGCTTTTTCGCTAAAGCTGGCGCACTCGGCGGGATTCGAACCCACGACCCCTGCCTTCGGAGGGCAGTACTCTATCCAGCTGAGCTACGAGTGCAGTGCGGGCGACATCATACCTATGTCGACTCGGGGCGTCCACGCCGGTTTTCATTGGCGTGCGGTTGTCCGTCGCCACCCGAGGAAACCCGGGCCGTAGCGGCAGTTTTTCCCGCTGCAGTGTCTTCGTACCTGCGCGCAACCTGCAGCCATATCCGTGCGGTCACGGGGCACAGGGAGGTGCGGGAGATGAATTGTTCGATGCAAGAGGGCCTGCCGACACGGTTGGCGGATCATCTGTTCGAGGCCAGCTGGAAAGCGGTGCTGCCCGGGTTGCAGCGTCGCGCCCGGCAGTTGGCGCGGGGCAACGCCGATGGCGCCCAGGAGTGGCTGGCGGCCACGGCGATCAAGGCGCTGCTGTTCTTTCGCCGTTCGCCGGAGCGGATTCGCGATCCCCAGGGCTTTCTGTTCCTGGTGCTCGATCATGTGTTTGTCGACAGCTGTCGGCGGCGGGCGCGGGAGCAGCGTCTGTTCGTGGATTTCGCCGATTTCGAGGACGACCCGCTGCAGCAGCTGGAGGCCCCGCAGATGTCGGTGCTGGAGCAGGTGGAGCTGCTGGAAACCCTGGCCCTGCTGAGTCAGCGGGTGGCGCAATTGCCCGTTAAGAAACGCCGCTTGTTTGAACTGAAGTTCGTCGACGATCTGCCCTACCCGAACATTGCCGCCGAGCTGGGGATGAACCAGCCCCTGGCGCGCAAGCACGTGCAATTGTTGCGCGAGGCCCTGCGTTGAGGTCGTGACAGGATTCACAGCAGGCCCGCCGGGACGTTCTTGTTCAGTGAGCCTGTTTTCGACGCTGTAGCCGGTGCCGCCGCCTTCTGCGGTGGGCCATTCCATCTAAGGAGAGATGTATGCCAGATCCAATGGTCAACTCGCAGATCACCGACGCGGTGACCCAGACCAACGTCAAGGTGGTGGCCGAAGCCCCGGCCCAGGCCATCGCCTCGTTGTATCAGGTGGCCAGCCATTCGACGGGCCTGTCGTTGCAGAACGCGGTCAACAGCCAGCAAGCGCTGAACCAGATCTCCAACGCGGTGGTGTCCAAGGCCGTGGCGTTGATCATGGCGATCGGCGAGTAGGGCTGACAGCCCGGGAGAATCGTCATGGCATGGTTCAAGAAGAAAACCCCACCCGCGGCCGCGGCCGATGAAACCGCGAGCGCGGCGGCCGACCCCAGTTCGGGGGAGCAAGCGGCAGAGCCTCGGGTGGCGCCCCGCGAGGCCGCGTCGAACGGCACCGATCCGGCGCCCGAGGCTGCGCCTTCTCCGCCACCCGCCGCCGCGCAACCTTCGGTGATGGAGACGATGAACGCGCAGTTGCTGAAGCAGGCCAGCAGCCCCAGCACCGACAGCACCGATGCCCTGAACAGTCAGATCGTCCAGGCGGTGCAGTTCACCAATGCCCAGACCTTCAGTTATGCCCCGGCGCAGATCGCGATCGCTCCCGACATGATGATCAGCCAGGCCGCCGGTCTGGTGGCGCAGTCGGCGGCGGGGTATTTCGACGGGGTCAGCAAGCTGGCCCTGGCGGCCCAGGCGGTACTGCTCAAGCAGATGACCGAGAACATCGTCAAAGAGAACGTCAAGGGCGCCGCCGAGGATGCCCTGGGCGTACTGGCTACCGACCTGATGGTGGGCGCCGCTGCCGCCGTGGCGGCGGCGGCCGGTGCCATGGAAGCCGATGCAGCGGGCATGGCCATCGACAAGATCGACGCCAGCATCGCCAAGTACAGCGCCACCCTGGCCAATCGACCGTCGTCTTCCTGAATGCGCCCCTCGGGCGCGCAAGGCGCCCGGGGCTGTCGCGCAAAAGGCGCCGGCGTTCCCCGGCCGCTCTGTTCACCCCAGGCGTTGAAGTTCGACGGACCCGGTGCCAGCCCTTCAACGCCATTCATCGATAAAGGAGCAAGCAATGGCGAATGAAGAGCAAACCCCGATGGCGACGATACTTCTCTTTGCCGAGAGGTACCTGAAGCGTCCGTTGACCCAGGTCGAGCGCCAGGTACTGGAGGCGTTTGTCCAGGACAAGCCGCTGGACATGTCCAAGTCTGCGCAACAGAGCGTTGATCAGGCGCGGCAGCGAGCCGCCGAGCTGATACAGGCCGATGAACAGCGCACGCGCAATATCATCGAGCAGTTGTCGGGTTTCGGTGTCGGCAGGGCCGATCCCCAGGCGCGCGAGCTGGTGCTGCGTCAGCTACTGGCGGCGGCCGAGAGTCAGGCTGCGGCCTCCACTTCAGCCCCGACTGGCGCCTCGGAGCCGGCGGCGCCGAGTTCGGACCAGACCGGGGGCGCGGTATCCGCCCCTGACCCCACCCCCAGCCTGGCCCCTGCCGACGATCCAGCCCTCAAGGCGATGATCAGCGCCCAGGTGCAGCAGGAGGTGAAAGCCGCCGTCGAGGCGCGCATGGCCGAGTTGTCGCAGAAAGTCGAAGACACCCTCAAGCAGGTGCTCGCCGCTGCAGGGCAATGAGTCCCCCCTGAAATAAGCCGAGAGTCCCAGGCCCCACGGTTCACAGGAAAACGGCTGCCACGTTCACTCAAAGACACGGAATGCTCCGTGTGCCTAACAAAGGAAGTTGAGCCATGCCACTTGTAAACGAACAAATCACCGATGCCGTCACCCAGACCAACGTCAAAGTCGTCGCCGAAGCGCCGGCCATGGCGATGGGCACCATCTACCAATCCATGGCCCAGGCCACCGCGATCCTGTTCCAGAACTCGGTTTCGGCGCAGCAGCAGCAAAATACCCTGGCCCAGGCCGCGACCAACCAGGGCGTGATGCAGATCTACAGCGTCGACACCACCGCCGGCGCGGCGGCCACCGAGAAGGTTGCCCAGGGCGGCGTATCCGACAACCTCACCAGCCTGCTGACGGTGCTCAAGTCCTTCCAGGGCTGAGTGGCTGAACGCCTGATTTCCCGTTGAACTTTCCTGCTGAAAAAATGGAGTTTTTATGAGCACAGTCAGTCCGCAAATCACCGATGCCGTCACCCAGACCAACGTCAAGGTGGTTGCCGAAGCACCGGCCATGGCCATGGGCACCGTCTACCAGTCCATGGGCCAGTCCGTGGCCATCCTGTTCCAGAACTCGGTGTCGGCGCAGCAACAGCAAAACACCCTGGCCCAGGCCGCGACCAACCAGGGCGTGATGCAGATCTACAGCGTCGACACCACCGCCGGTGCCTCGGCTACCGAGAAAGTCGCCCAGGGCGGTGTGGCCGACAACCTCACCAGCCTGCTGACGGTGCTCAAGTCGTTCAGCAGCTGATCCTTCTCCAGGCGTCACGCCAACGCCCCCGCGGTCTGCAGACCGCGGGGGCGTTGTCTTTTGCCCGGCGGCATGGGAGGTTGAAGCGGATTTTTTACCGCTAGGCGCCTTTACGTTCTTTTTTTCGAACAACCTATTGTCCTTTACCCCCGTTGACCCTAGGATTCGTTTGAGATTTCAAACGCTCTTGCCTGGGTGCCCAAGCGCACGTCTATCCTTGTGTGCGACATTTTCGTGCTTTTACCCAGTGAACGATTTTCCTGACGGCAGCTTTGTCCCGGCTTTCGGACGCGCCAGCGCGGTCCGTGCCTGACAGGGCGCCTTTTCAACAATCACAATTCGCCCCGCGTATGCGCGGTGCTGTTAAGGAAGCCGACATGCAGCTCAAAGACGCCCAGTTGTTCCGCCAGCAAGCCTTCATCGATGGAGCTTGGGTCGACGCGGACAACGGCCAGACGATCAAGGTCAACAACCCCGCTACCGGTGAAATCCTCGGTACCGTACCCAAGATGGGCGCCGCCGAAACCCGCCGCGCCATCGAAGCCGCCGACAAGGCCCTGCCGGCCTGGCGTGCGCTGACCGCCAAGGAGCGCGCCACCAAGCTGCGCCGCTGGTATGAATTGCTGATCGAAAACCAGGACGACCTGGGTCGCCTGATGACCCTGGAGCAGGGCAAGCCGCTGGCCGAAGCCAAGGGCGAAATCGCCTACGCCGCCTCCTTCATCGAATGGTTCGCCGAAGAAGCCAAGCGCATCTACGGTGACGTGATCCCCGGCCACCAGCCGGACAAGCGCCTGATCGTGATCAAGCAGCCGATCGGCGTCACCGCGGCCATCACTCCGTGGAACTTCCCGGCGGCGATGATCACCCGTAAAGCCGGCCCGGCCCTGGCCGCCGGTTGCACCATGGTCATCAAGCCAGCCTCGCAAACCCCGTTCTCGGCCCTGGCCCTGGTGGAACTGGCGCACCGCGCCGGGATCCCGAAAGGCGTGCTCAGTGTGGTCACCGGCAGCGCCGGCGACATCGGCGGCGAGCTGACCAGCAACCCGATCGTGCGCAAGCTGTCGTTCACCGGCTCCACCGAAATCGGTCGCCAGCTGATGGCCGAATGCGCCAAGGACATCAAGAAAGTCTCCCTGGAACTGGGCGGCAACGCGCCGTTCATCGTGTTCGATGACGCCGACCTGGATAAGGCCGTCGAAGGCGCGATCATCTCCAAGTACCGCAACAACGGTCAGACCTGCGTCTGCGCCAACCGCCTGTACATCCAGGATTCGATCTACGACGCCTTCGCCGAGAAGCTGAAAGCGGCCGTGGCCAAGCTGAAGATCGGCAACGGTCTGGAAGAAGGCACCACCACCGGCCCGCTGATCGACGAAAAAGCCGTGGCCAAGGTCCAGGAACACATCAGTGACGCCCTGAACAAAGGCGCGACCCTGCTGGCTGGCGGCAAGTCCATGGAAGGCAACTTCTTCGAGCCGACCATCCTGGTCAACGTGCCCAAAGACGCGGCCGTGGCCAAGGAAGAAACCTTCGGCCCGCTGGCGCCGCTGTTCCGCTTCAAGGACGAAGCCGAAGTCATCGCCATGTCCAACGACACCGAGTTCGGCCTGGCCTCGTACTTCTATGCCCGCGACCTGGGTCGCGTGTTCCGTGTGGCCGAGGCCCTGGAATACGGCATGGTCGGGGTCAACACCGGCCTGATCTCCAACGAAGTGGCGCCATTCGGCGGCATCAAGGCCTCGGGCCTGGGCCGCGAAGGTTCCAAGTACGGGATCGAGGATTACCTGGAAATCAAATACCTCTGCCTGGGTATCTGATCCGGTTTCAAGCGCCGGGGGCACGAGAGCGCTGCCCCCCGGCGCGGCTTTAAAAAACGTACTTTTCAAGGTGGCCCGGGAAGGTCCCGACAGTCGATCAACGCATGCTGTCGCAGCCTCTTCCCCGCCCCGCAACCCTTGAATCACACCGCTGTAGCCGCGGTGAACGAGGACACTATGAGCAAGACCAACGCATCTTTGATGAAACGCCGTGAAGCCGCTGTACCACGCGGTGTTGGCCAGATTCACCCGATCTTCGCCGACAGCGCGAAGAACGCCACCGTTACCGACGTTGAAGGCCGCGAGTTCATCGACTTCGCCGGCGGCATCGCGGTACTCAACACCGGTCACGTGCATCCGAAAATCATCGCGGCGGTGACCGAGCAACTGAACAAGCTGACCCACACCTGCTTCCAGGTCCTGGCCTACGAGCCCTATGTGGAGCTGTGCGAAAAGATCAACGCCAAGGTCCCGGGTGACTTCGCCAAGAAAACCCTGCTGGTGACCACCGGTTCCGAAGCCGTGGAAAACGCCGTGAAGATCGCCCGTGCCGCCACTGGCCGCGCTGGCGTGATCGCTTTCACCGGTGCCTACCACGGCCGCACCATGATGACCCTGGGCCTGACCGGCAAGGTCGTGCCTTACTCGGCCGGCATGGGCCTGATGCCTGGCGGCATCTTCCGCGCGCTGTACCCCAACGAACTGCATGGCGTGAGCATCGACGACTCCATCGCCAGTATCGAGCGCATCTTCAAGAACGACGCCGAGCCTCGTGATATCGCCGCGATCATCATCGAGCCGGTACAGGGCGAAGGCGGTTTCTACGTTGCCCCCAAAGAGTTCATGAAGCGCCTGCGCGCCCTGTGCGACCAGCACGGCATCCTGCTGATCGCTGACGAAGTGCAGACCGGCGCCGGCCGTACCGGCACCTTCTTCGCCATGGAACAGATGGGCGTGGCCGCCGACCTGACCACCTTTGCCAAGTCCATCGCTGGCGGCTTCCCGCTGGCCGGTGTCTGCGGCAAGGCCGAATACATGGACGCCATCGCTCCAGGCGGCCTGGGCGGCACCTACGCCGGTAGCCCGATCGCCTGTGCCGCCGCTCTGGCGGTGATGGAAGTGTTTGAGGAAGAGCACCTGCTGGATCGCAGCAAGGCAGTGGGCGAGCGCCTGGTGACCGGCCTCAAGGCCATCCAGGCCAAGTACCCGGTGATCGGCGAAGTGCGTGCCCTGGGCGCGATGATCGCGGTGGAACTGTTCGAAAACGGCGACAGCCACAAGCCGAACGCCGCGGCGGTGGCCCAGGTCGTGGCCAAGGCTCGGGACAAGGGGCTGATCCTGCTGTCCTGCGGCACCTACGGCAACGTCCTGCGGGTCCTGGTGCCGCTGACCTCGCCAGACGAGCAGTTGGACAAAGGCCTGGCCATCATCGAAGAGTGCTTCTCTGAGCTCTGAAATGGTTGCTGCTGTGACCTGATCGACAAAAAAACCCGCTTCGGCGGGTTTTTTTCATCCCCAGGCGGTCCATAGGGGATTTGCGCTGTATGGAAGCCCGCGCATTGACTAAGGTGCAAGGGATTGCCTAGGGAGCGTGCTGCATGACCGCTGTTGATCTACCCGCTGTACCTCGCGTGCTGATTGCCGAGGCTGACCCTTGGTCCCGCGATTTGCTCAAGCAAGTGCTGCTCAACGTGCGCTGTGACGCGCGCCTGGACCTGTGTGGCGATGGTCAGGAAGCCCTGGAGCTGTTGAGCGAAAAAACTTATGACCTGATCATTGCCGACTGGGAGCTGCCGGGCGTCGACGGCCTTTCAGTGTTGCGCGCAGTGCGTCAGCGCAAGCGTAACCCGCTGCAGCCGTTCATTCTGCTCAGCGCTCGCAACGACAGTGCCAGCGTGCGCGAAGCGTTGCCCCTGGCCCCCACTGCCTACCTGACCAAACCCTTGAACATGGAAGGCCTGACCCAGCGCCTGCAGGGCTTGCTGCTGGACGCTGGCCAGGAAGTCTCCTGCGAGGTGCCGGCTCTGGCCCCGGGCATGAGCCTGTGGACCTTTCTCGAGCGCCGGCGCGAAGTCGCCGATGGCGCGCCGTTGCTGACCGATGTGCAACAGGCGGTCAAGCGCAGCCTCAATCCCGACGGTCTGGACCTCAAGCAACTGGAGGAAGAGATCCGCACCGACCCCCAGGTCACCGCGGTGCTGATCGCGGCCGCCAACAGCGCTGCGCAGCACCACGGCGACGGCGTGCAGACCC
Organism: Pseudomonas saponiphila; assembly: GCF_900105185.1. Taxonomy (NCBI): domain Bacteria; kingdom Pseudomonadati; phylum Pseudomonadota; class Gammaproteobacteria; order Pseudomonadales; family Pseudomonadaceae; genus Pseudomonas; species Pseudomonas saponiphila. The sequence goes on from NZ_FNTJ01000002.1 coordinate 529,558, forward strand.
TGTCCCAGGCCCTGCACCGGTTGGGTACCGGACAGAGCATGAACCTGATTCTCGGGCTGACCCTCAAGCGCAGCGCGCGCCTGAGCGATCCGGCCCTGGCTGACTACGCCGAGCGCTATTGGGAACTGTCGCTGCATACCGCGGAATATGGCCGCACCCTGGCGCGCCTGCTGGATCTGGACCAGGAGCGTTGCTACTGCGCCGGGCTGTTGCATCGCCTGGGTGATCTGGCGCTGCTGCGCTGCCTGCAGGAGTGGCAACAGGCTGGCGGCGAACTCGACGATCAGGAAGAGATCGGCGATGCCCTGGAGCGTTTTGGCGCGGCCTACGGTTCGGCGCTGCGCACCCGCTGGCGCATGCCCCTGGAACTGCGGGAGCTGATTGCCTCCAGCTACCAGTTGGGCGGTGGGGTGTACTCCCGCGAGGCGCTGGTGATGAACCTGGCGGCGCAGCTGGCGCGCTTGACCGAGCATGAGGGGATCGAAGAACTGGCCCGCAGCAAGACCGCCCGCCTGCTGAAAATCGGTCTGCCGGAGCTGACCCGCCTGCGCAAGGGCTGAGCCGCCGTAGGAGCCGGCTGGCCGGCGAAAGCGTCCCTCCTGACACACCGCAGCGCGCGGTTCGCTGGCAAGCCAGCTCCTACCAGAAGGTTCGCACCACACCCGTAGGAGCCGGCTTGCCGGCGAAGAGGCCCGCCAGCCATGTGCACGCCTTGAAGATGCCTTCGCTGGCAAGCCAGCTCCTACGAGTTCGGGCCGGGTGCTTATCCGCTGACGATGCGGTTCTTGCCCTGGCGCTTGGCGTGGTACATCGCCGCGTCGGCGCGGGCGAACAGGCTGTCGAGGCTTTCGTCATCGCGCCGCAGGTCGGTCAGGCCCTGGCTGACGGTGATAGTGAAGACCTGGCCCTGGTGGCTGAAGCTCTGGCGCTGGATTTCCCGTTGCAGACGTTCGGCCACCTGGTGCGCCCGGTCCGCGCTGCAGCCGGGAAACACCGCGGCAAATTCCTCGCCGCCAATACGCCCGAACAAGTCGCCACGGCGCAGTGCGGCGCGCCCGCTTTCGGCGATGCGCTGCAGGACGATGTCACCTTCGGGGTGGCCGTAGGTGTCGTTGATCACTTTGAAGTCATCGATATCCAGCAGCAGGAAGGCCAGGGGCGAGCCTTGCAGCCGCGCTTGCTCGAACTCGCGGTTGGCGCATTCGAAGAAGTGCCGGCGGTTGCTGCTCTGGGTCAGCACATCGGTGGTGGCCAGGCGTTGCAGTTCGGCTTCCAGCCGCTTCTTCTCGGTGATGTCTTCGGCGATGCCGACTACGATCAACCGTTGCCCGGGCTCGGCATTGCGGTTGATGAAGCATTTGTCGCTGAGCCAGCGCACCTGGCCCTGGGCATCGATGATGCGGTATTCGCGATCTTCCACCGCGCCCCTGTCCAGGACCTGGGCCAGGCTGCGTTCGGCGTATTCCAGGTCATCGGGGTAGATGCTGTCGCGCCACTGGTTGCAGTCCGCCAGTAGCAGGCCGGCGGGGCGACCGAAGATCCGTTCATAGGCCGGGCTGACGTACAGCACCTGGCGGTTCTCCCAATCGAAGGCCCAGAGCACGGCGTTGACGCTGACCAGCAGGGAGCTGAACAGCTGCTCGCGTTCGGTCAGGCGGGCTACTTCGCCCTGTGCATGCATCAGGGCCATCAGGGTTTGCGCGGCCTCGGGCCACTGGGGAAGCGAAGATGGAGTGTGTGGGTTCTTATTGACCATCGGCACAGATCTCAAAGGGCGTGCCGCGCGATGTTCGACAGCGGCTACAACCAAGCCCGCCTGGGTGGCGAAGTGTTCAGTGAGATAGGGGATCGGACGCTAAGTTCCCAGCCGTTGCGGCGATACCTGGCGCGCCCGCCGGACGGTCGCAGTCGCCCCTCGCCAGCTTGTGGCGAGGGGCTCTGGCTCAGGCTGCGGTGGGCCGCAGAGAGTAGGTTTTCAACTGATGGGCAAAGTCCCGCAGCGACTGGATGCCGCTGGCTTCGGCCTCGTGCACCCAGTCCTTGATCGCCGCCAGCATGTCGTGGCCGTTGGCGCTGGTCTTGACCCAGATCTGCTGCAGGGCCAGGCGTTTTTCGTAGATCACCTTCAAGGCCTGGCTGTGTTCCAGCATGTTCTGGATACGCAGGTGGTGGCGCTCTTCCAGCAGGCTGGTTTCCCGCGATAGCAGGCGCTTGGCGCGGTGGAACTGGTGGCGCACCGAGTGATCGACCTTGGCCAGTTCCTGTTTCACCAGCGGGCCGATCACCAGCTTGCGGTACTGGGCCATGATCTGGAACCGGTTGTTGAGGATGGCCATGGCGGTGTCCATGTCCAGGTGCCCCTTGCCTTCGACCCGATGGGCGATCGGCGCCACCCGCTGGACCTTGGCCAGCCGTAGCAGGCTGAACAGCTTGATCCAGGCCCAGCCCATGTCGAACTCCCATTTCTTCACCGAGAGCTTGGCCGAGTTGGGGTAGGTGTGATGGTTGTTATGCAGCTCTTCACCGCCAACGATGATGCCCCAGGGCACCAGGTTGGTGGCGGCGTCGCGGCATTCGAAGTTGCGGTAGCCCACCGCATGGCCCAGGCCGTTGATCACACCGGCGGCCCAGAACGGAATCCACATCATCTGGATGGCCCAGATGGTGATGCCGATGGTGCCGAACAGCAGCAGGTCGATGACCGCCATCAGCGCGATGCCACCCAGCTTGTAGCGGCTGTAGAGGTTGCGCTCGATCCAGTCTTCCGGGCAGTTCTTGCCATAGATGCGCAGGGTTTCCGGGTTCTTCGCCTCTTCGCGGTACAGCTCGGCGCCCTTGCGCAGCACGGTGGACAAGCCCTTGATCACCGGGCTGTGGGGGTCGTCGACGGTTTCGCATTTGGCGTGGTGCTTGCGGTGGATGGCGGTCCACTCACGGGTGTTCTGCGCCGTGGTCAGCCACAGCCAGAAGCGGAAGAAGTGTTTCAGGCCGGCGTTGAGTTCCAGGGAACGGTGCGCGGAGTAGCGATGCAGATAAATGGTGACCGCGACAATGGTCACGTGGGTCATCAAAAGAGTGACTGCCACCAGTTGCCAGGCGGACAAGCCAAGTAAACCTTCGTACCACATAGGCGATAAGGCCCTCGATAAAGAAAAAAACAGCTCAGGCATTATCACTATGCCCACTGAGAAAACCAGTCGCCCTTTCAGATAAGAGTGGCGGCATGTTTCTTCCTCTATAATCCCGAACTTTTCGTGTGGAAATAGACGGACTTATGTCGGTTTCTTATCGCAATGGCTTGCGTGCCGCGCTGCTTTACCTGCTGCTGTCGCTGATCTGGCTACAGTTCAGTGGTTATTTACTGAGCAGTTTCTTCGATGAATTCTCCGATCAGGCGCACTGGCACCAGATCAGTGGCTACGCCTGGGCACTGGTCAGCGCGGTGCTGATTTTCTTTGCCCGGGCTCGCCTGTTGCGGGTCATGGGGGCCGATCGCTGGTTGCGCCATCAACAGACCGATCGCGAGCGTCTGCGCCAGGCGGCGGCGGTGTTCGACTGCACCCGCGAAGGGGTGCTGGTCAGCGACACCCAGGGCCAGATCGTCCACGTCAATCGCGCCTTCATCGAAATCACCGGCTACCAGAGCGAAGAGGTGCTGGGGCGCCAGCCGAGCCTGTTCAAGTCCGGCCATCATTCGGCGGATTTCTACAAGGCGATGTTCGACTCGCTGCAGAAGACCGGAGAGTGGAGCGGCGAAATCTGGAACCGGCGCAAGAGCGGCGAGATCTACCCGCAGTGGCAGAGCATTCGCGCAATCCGCGATGAGCAGGGTGAGCTCACCCACTATGTCGCGGTGTTCTCCGACATCAGCGCAATCAAGGATTCCGAGCACGAACTGGCGCACCTGGCCCACCACGATCCGCTGACCGACCTGCCCAACCGCCTGCTGTTCACCGACCGCGCCGAACAGGCCCTGGCCTCGGCGCAGATCCACAAGCGCGGCTGCGCCATGCTGATGATCGACCTCGATCACTTCAAGATGATCAACGACAGCCTCGGTCACAACGTCGGCGACCAGTTGCTCAAGGCCGTGGGCGAGCGCCTGGGAGGCATGTTCGGTCCAGGCATGACCCTGGCGCGCCTGGGCGGCGACGAGTTCGCCGTGCTGGCCGAAAGCTGTCCGCAGCTGGTGCAGGCCGCGGCCCTGGCCCAACGCATCATCGACGGCCTCAGGGAACCCTTCCAGCTGGGCGAACAGCAGGTGGTGATCAACGCCAGCATCGGCATCAGCCTGTTTCCCAGCGATGCCCTGAGCGCCAGCCAGCTGCTGCGCAACGCCGACGCGGCGCTGTTCAAGGCCAAGAGCGCCGGACGCAACGGTTACGCGTTGTACACCGAAGAACTCACCGCCCATGCGCAGCAGCGAGTGGAAATTGCCTTCGAACTGCGCCGGGCCCTGGAGCAGCAGGAACTGCGGGTCTACTACCAGCCGGTACACGATCTCAAGAGCAGCCGCCTGATCGGCGTCGAGGCCCTGGTGCGCTGGGAGCATCCGCAGCGTGGCCTGGTATCCCCGGCGGAGTTCATCCCCATCGCCGAACGCACCGGGATGATTGCCGAGATCGACGCCTGGGTCATGCAGCAGGCCTGTCGGCAGATGTGCCAGTGGCAGGCCGACGGCGTGGTGCTGTCGTTTATCGCGGTGAACGTTTCGACCCGGCTGTTCGCCCGCAGCGAGCTGTACCAGCAGGTCGCCCAGGTGCTGCACGACACCGGCCTGGACCCGGCCTACCTGGAGCTGGAGGTCACCGAGAGCGCGGTGATGGATGACCCGGAAGTGGCCCTGGAACAGATGCACCGGCTGCGCGAGTTGGGCATTCGCCTGGCCATCGACGACTTCGGCACCGGCTATTCCTCGCTGTTGCGGCTCAAGCGCCTGCCGGTGCAGAAGCTCAAGATCGACCAGGGCTTTGTCGCCGGCCTGCCGCTCGATGAAGACGATGCGGCCATCTCTCGGGTGATCATCGCCCTGGCCCAGAGCATGGGCATGCAGGTGCACGCCGAAGGCATCGAACAGGTGGAGCAGGCGCGCTTCCTGCTCGAACACGGTTGCGACCTGGGGCAGGGCTACTGGTTCGGTCGGCCGATGCCGGCGCAGGAGTTGAACTGGAGCAACGCACCGCCGATTCACTGACGGCCATACCTCAGGCTGTTATCCGCTTGCAGCTTGCAGCTTGCAGCTTGCAGCTGCAGGCCGCGATCCACCTGCAAATCGCTCCTGGTTATATAAAAATTCTTAAATAGTATTTTTAAGAATATCCGTGCCTATCTACTATTGCTCCCACGCCGCAAGCAGTGCCGCCACTGCCAGGCACATCTCACTCAGGAGCAGCACCATGAGCGCATCTCTACGTAGCGTTGACGGCCAGGACGAAGCAACCATCTTGCGTGAAATTCAAAGCGCTCTGCGCGACCTGCGTTTTGGCGCGGTGGAAATCACCGTGCACAACGCCCAGGTCGTGCAGATCGAACGCAAGGAAAAATTCCGTCTGCAGCAGCCCGGCCACAAGCCCGGCTAATGCCGCCCCGCGCAATACCGCATCACCCTCTCGCCATCGAGAGGCCCGACTGGACAACCGGAGGGCGTCATCCATGACCCCCAGTCTGATTCCCAGCGTTCACCCACGAATGCGGGCCTGATTCGCCATAAGAAAAATGCCAGCACTTTAAAAAAATTCGGGAGCTCCATCATGTCGTCGATTCGCCGTTATGCCCTGGCCGCCCTCGCCAGCGCCATTTTTGCCGGTTCCGCCGTTGCCAAGGATTACGAGCTGCTCAACGTGTCCTACGACCCGACCCGCGAGCTGTATCAGGACTACAACGCCGAGTTCACAAGCTTCTGGAAGCAGTCGCATCCCGGCGACAACGTGAAGATCCAGCAATCCCACGGTGGTTCCGGCAAACAGGGGCGGGCGGTGATCGACGGCCTGCGTGCCGACGTGGTGACCCTGGCCCTGGCCGGTGACATCGACGAAATCGCCAAGCTCGGCAAGAGCCTGCCGGTGGACTGGCAGAAGCGCCTGCCCGATGCCAGCACTCCCTACACCTCGACCATCGTGTTCCTGGTGCGCAAGGGCAATCCCAAAGGCATCAAGGACTGGGGCGACCTGATCAAGAAAGACGTCTCGGTGATCACCCCGAACCCGAAAACCTCCGGCGGCGCCCGCTGGAACTTCCTCGCCGCCTGGGCCTATGGTCTGAAGGCCGGTGGCAGTGAAGCCCGTGCCCAGGAGTACGTGAAGGAGCTGTACAAGCACGTACCGGTACTGGACACCGGTGCTCGCGGCTCGACCATCACCTTCGTCAACAACGGCCAGGGCGACGTGCTGCTGGCCTGGGAAAACGAAGCCTTCCTGGCCCTCAAGGAAGACGGCGGCGCCGACAAGTTCGACATCGTCGTGCCTTCGCTGTCGATCCTCGCCGAGCCACCGGTGGCGGTGGTGGACAAGAACGCCGAGAAGAAAGGCAACAGCGAAATCGCCGAGGCCTACCTCAAGCACCTGTACAGCCCGGCCGGCCAGGAAATCGCCGCGAAGAACTTCTACCGTCCGCGGGACAAGAACGTCGCCGCCAAATACGCCCAGCAGTTCCCCAAACTGGAGCTGGTGACTATCGACAAGGACTTCGGCGGCTGGAAAACTGCCCAACCGAAATTCTTCAATGACGGTGGCGTGTTCGACCAGATCTACACGGCCCAATAAACCCGACCCTCCGTAGGAGCTGGCTTGCCAGCGAAGGCGCCCCGAAGGGCAACGCACGACTTGCAGGCCTTTCGCCGCAAGCCGGCTCCTGCGAGGCAGAGCCCGCATTCAGTTGCGGGCTTTGCGTATCCGTTCCGTTAACCAAGGACTTTTATGTCGCGTCGTATCTCCCCCGTCATACCCGGCTTCGGGCTGACGCTGGGCTACACCTTGGTGTACCTCAGTCTGATTGTGCTCATTCCCCTGGCGGCGATGTTCGTGCATGCCGCACAACTCACCTGGGAACAGTTCTGGGCAATCATTTCGGCGCCACGGGTGCTCGCCGCACTCCAGCTGAGTTTCGGTACCGCGTTGTACGCGGCCATCATCAACGGCGTCATCGGTACTCTGCTGGCCTGGGTCCTGGTGCGCTACAGCTTCCCCGGGCGCAAGATCATCGATGCCATGATCGACCTGCCCTTTGCCCTGCCCACCGCCGTGGCGGGCATTGCCCTGACCGCGCTCTACGCACCCACCGGCCTGGTGGGGCAGTTCGCCACCGACCTGGGCTTCAAGATCGCCTATACGCCCCTGGGCATCACCCTGGCGCTGACCTTCGTCACCCTGCCGTTCGTGGTACGTACGGTGCAGCCGGTGCTGGCGGACATTCCCCGTGAAGTGGAAGAGGCCGCCGCCTGCCTCGGCGCCAAGCCCTGGCAGGTGTTCCGCCATATCCTGGTGCCGGCCTTGCTGCCGGCCTGGCTCACCGGTTTTGCCCTGGCCTTCGCCCGGGGCGTAGGCGAGTACGGTTCGGTGATCTTCATCGCTGGCAACATGCCGATGAAGACCGAGATCCTGCCGCTGCTGATCATGGTCAAGCTCGACCAGTACGATTACACCGGCGCCACTTCCATCGGCGTGCTGATGCTGGTGGTTTCCTTTGTCCTGTTGCTGCTGATCAACCTGCTGCAGCGGCGCATCGAACGTCCATAAGGAGGCGCGAACATGTCCCAATCGTCTATTTCCGTCGCCGCCTCCGCCAACGCCGCCCGCCGTGGCAGTGCCACCTCGCGGCGGCTGCTGATCGGCCTGGGCTGGCTGATCTTCGCCCTGTTCCTGCTGCTGCCGCTGTTCATCGTGGTGTCCCAGGGCCTGAAGCTGGGCATCGGCGCCTTCTTCGAGGCGATCTTCGAGCCCGACGCCCTGTCGGCGCTGAAGCTCACGGTGATTGCCGTGCTGGTTTCGGTGCCCCTGAACCTGGTGTTCGGGGTCAGCGCCGCCTGGTGCGTGAGCAAGTACTCGTTCCGCGGCAAGAGCATCCTGGTAACCCTGATCGACCTGCCGTTCTCGGTGTCGCCGGTGATCGCCGGCCTGGTCTACGTGCTGATGTTCGGCGCCCAGGGCCTGTTCGGCCCGTGGCTTTCGGATCACGACATCCAGATTGTCTTCGCCTTGCCGGGCATCGTCCTGGCCACCATCTTCGTCACCGTGCCCTTCGTCGCCCGGGAGCTGATCCCGCTGATGCAGGAGCAGGGCACCCAGGAAGAGGAGGCCGCCAGGTTGCTGGGGGCCAACGGCTGGCAGATGTTCTGGCACGTCACGGTGCCCAACATCAAATGGGGCCTGATCTACGGCGTGGTGCTGTGTACCGCCCGGGCCATGGGCGAATTCGGCGCGGTGTCGGTGGTCTCCGGGCATATTCGCGGGGTCACCAACACCCTGCCGCTGCACGTGGAAATCCTCTACAACGAGTACAACCACGTGGCCGCGTTTGCCGTCGCCAGCCTGTTGCTGATCCTTGCGCTGTTCATCCTGCTGCTCAAGCAGTGGAGCGAATCCCGAATCAACCGCCTGCGCGCCAGCGCCGCGGAGGAATAACTCATGTCGATCGAAGTCCGTAACGTCAGCAAGAACTTCAACGCCTTCAAGGCCCTGAACAGCATCAACCTGGATATCCACAGCGGCGAGCTGGTGGCGCTGCTGGGGCCGTCCGGCTGCGGCAAGACCACCCTGCTGCGGATCATCGCCGGCCTGGAAACCCCGGACGACGGCAGCATCGTGTTCCACGGCGAGGACGTGTCTGGCCACGACGTGCGTGATCGCAACGTCGGTTTCGTGTTCCAGCACTACGCGCTGTTTCGCCACATGAGCGTGTTCGACAACGTCGCCTTCGGCCTGCGCATGAAGCCCAAGCACCAGCGCCCCAGCGAGAGCAAGATCGCCGAGAAGGTCCACGAGCTGTTGAACATGGTGCAGCTGGACTGGCTCTCCGACCGCTACCCGGAGCAACTTTCCGGTGGCCAGCGCCAGCGCATCGCCCTGGCCCGCGCCCTGGCGGTGGAGCCCAAGGTACTGCTGCTGGACGAACCTTTCGGCGCTCTCGACGCCAAGGTGCGCAAGGAGCTACGGCGCTGGCTGGCGCGGCTGCACGAAGACATCAACCTGACGTCGGTGTTCGTCACCCACGACCAGGAAGAAGCCATGGAAGTGGCCGATCGCATCGTGGTGATGAACAAGGGCGTGATCGAGCAGATCGGCTCCCCAGGCGATGTCTACGAGAACCCGGCCAGCGACTTCGTCTACCACTTCCTCGGTGACTCCAACCGCTTGCACCTGGGGGAGGACCACCACGTGCTGTTCCGTCCTCACGAAGTGTCGCTATCGCGTTCGGAACTCGAAGACCACCACGCCGCCGAAGTGCGCGACATCCGTCCGCTGGGCGCTACCACCCGGGTCACCCTCAAGGTGGAAGGGCAGAGCGAGCTGATCGAAGCCGAAGTGGTGAAGGACCACGACAGCCTGATCGGCCTGGCCCGTGGCGAGACGCTGTTCTTCAAGCCCAAGGTCTGGCAGAAGCACACCAGCCTCTGACCCCGCCGACATCACGCCCGCTGTAGGAGCTGGCTTGCCAGCGAAAGGGTCCTTCAGGCTTGCACCTGGCTCGAAGGCTCCTTCGCCGGCAAGCCGGCTCCTACAGCGGTCCGGCTCAATCCTCCCGAAGCGTGCCAGGGCTTCAGATCATGGCTTTCTTGTGGCGCAGGGCCACCGGGCCCGAGCGCTGCTCGATGGCCTGTTTCAAGTCATGGCGCAGCCCCAGCAGGAACGCCAGCTCGGCCACCACGAACAGCGGGCCGACGATCAGGCCCGACAGATCATCGACAAAGGCCGGCTTGCGGCCTTCGTAGTAATGGCCGATGAACTGGATCACCCAGCCGACCACGAACAGCCCCAGGCCGCAGCTCAACCACAGCCCGGTGCTCTGCGCTGCCAGCGCCTGCCCGGCCCAGACCGACAGCCCCATCAGCACACTCATCAACACGCCCAGGCGCAACTCCAGGCGCAGGTAGAACACGCACGAGGCCAGGGCCAGCAGCACGGCCGGCGACACCAGGATCCCCGCCAGTGGCCAGGCGGGACGGGACAAGAGCACGGCCACCGCCACCACAATCAGCGGAATGCCGATAAAGTGGCTGGCGATATTGCGCGGGTCGCGGTGGTAGGCGGCGTATTGACTGAGATGATCAACGAGGCTTTTCATTGTTGTTCCTCCGTTAGGGTGGCCCGATCATGCCCGGCGCTGGTTTGCGGTTCTGTCAGCTAGGCGACAATCATTGCGATGCCCTGAGGGAAAGACCTGTTCATGGACCTGCACCCGTGGCGTGAATGCCTGATGAACGGCCAGTGGTTCAGCCACTTGCCGGTTTCCTTACAGAATAGTTTGCTCGACAACGCCCGCCTGCGCCGGCTGGCGGCGGGGCAGTGCCTGTTCCTGCGCGGCGATCCGCCCTGCGGGTTGTACGCGGTAGTCGAGGGCACGGTACGGGTGGGCGCGGTCAGCGAACAGGGCAAGGAGGCGTTGCTCAGCTTGATGCAGGCGCCTCACTGGTTCGGCGAGATCAGCCTGTTCGATGGCCAGCCACGCACCCACGATGCCTACGCCGAGGGCGCCTGTACCTTGCTCCAGGTGCCGCAGGCGAACCTGCTGCAACTGCTGGAGCAACAGCCGCAGTACTGGCGCCAGTTCGCCCTGCTGATGAGCCACAAACTGCGCCTGGCCTTTATCAATCTGGAGCAGTTGAGCCTGATGCCGGCCCCGGCGCGGGTGGCCAGCCGCCTGCTGGCGATGGCCACCGGCTACGGCGAAGTCAGCCAGTGCCGCAGCCTGCTGCAATTGCCCCAGGAGCAGTTGGCGCTGATGCTTTCGCTGTCGCGCCAGACCACCAACCAGATCCTCAAGGACCTGCAGCACCAGGGCATCCTGCGCCTGAGCTACGGCGAGATCGAAATCCTCGACACCGAGCGCTTGCGCGCCCTGGCCGGCCTGTAGGAGCTGGCTTGCCAGCGAAGAGGCCCTCAAGACCGCCTTCGCCAGCAGTCCGCTCCTACGAACCGCGATAGGTCGAGAAGCCATAAGGGCTGAGCAACAACGGAATGTGGTAGTGCTGCTCGGTCTGCTTGACCTCGAAGATCACCGGAATCTCCGGGAAGAAGGTGTCGCGCTTGGCCTGCTTGAAATATTCGCCGGTCTTGAATACCACTCGATATTCGCCGGCGGTCAGCGCCTGGCCCGTGGGAAACAGTTCGCTGATCCGCCCTTGCTCGTTGGTCACGCCTTCGGACAAGGCTTTCCAGTCCTGGCCCACATGCTGCTCCAGGGTCACCTTGACCCCCGGCGAGGGCAGGCCGTTCTCCAGGTTCAGCACATGCACGCTCAACGGATTGCCCGCCGCCAGGGCCAGGCTCGACAGGCCGCAGAGGCCGACAGCGGCCAGGCTATTACGCAAAAAGTTCATGCAAGACTCCTCATTACACTGATCAAACAACACACACGCCGGCCGCGTTACAACACGGCCCGCAAACCGATGTTCTGCGCTGCTTTGAGCGCACATTCTTCGTCCTGCGCGGCGCCACCGGCACCGGCAATGCCCATGGCGCCCACCAGCTCGCTTCCGGCGAACAGCGGAATCCCGCCCCCCAGCAGCAACAGCTCGGGCAAGGTATTGAGATTGGCCGCCTCGGGGTTGTTGCGCGCCCGTTCGGCGAACAGCCGGCTCGGGGTCTTGCTGGACAGCGCGGTATACGCCTTGCGCTGGCTGGCGACGGTGTTGTGCGGGCCGACGCCATCGGCGCGCAGGGTCACCAAGAGGTTGCCGCCACGGTCCAGCACCGACACCACGGCCGTGCACTGGGCCAGGCTGGCGTCCGCCAGCTGACGGGCGGTGGCCAGGTCTAGCTCGGCGTGGCGAGGCAGTTCCGGGGCCGCCAGGGCGCTGCCGGCAAGGCCCAGACCAATGCTTAGAACCAGGGGTTTGAAGATCATGGGAAGGCTCCTGAAAGACAGGTCGCCACCTTAGCCAGCGGTCCTCGTCAGAACCTCGTCAGTTGGATTACAAGTTTGTAATGGGCAAGCGCGCGCCGGGCGCCTAGCCTGTGCCGATCATTTCCGAGGTGCGCCATGCGTTTGCTGGTAGTTGAAGACGAAGCCAAGACCGCGAATTTCCTTGCCAAGGGCCTGGGAGAGTCCGGATTCGCCGTGGACGTGGCCCTGAACGGCCTGGACGGGCGCTATTTCATCGAGCAGCAGGCATACGACCTGATCATCCTCGACGTGATGCTCCCCGGCCTCAACGGCTGGCAGTTGCTGCAACTGATCCGCCAGCGCGGCGCCACCCCGGTGCTGTTCCTCACCGCCAAGGACGCCATCGAAGACCGGGTTCGCGGCCTGGAGCTGGGCGCCGACGACTACCTGCTCAAGCCCTTCGCCTTCGCCGAACTGCTGGCCCGGGTGCGTACCCTGTTGCGTCGTGGGCCGCTGCGCGAGGCCGAGTCCTTCAGCATCGCTGACCTGGAGATCGACGTGCTGCGCCGCCGCGTCAGCCGCGGCGGCCAGCGCATCGCCCTGACCAACAAGGAATTCGCCCTGCTGCACCTGTTGGCCAGCCGCCAGGGCGAAGTGCTGTCGCGGACCCTGATCGCTTCCCAGGTGTGGAACCTGAATTTCGACAGCGACACCAACATGGTGGAAGTGGCGGTGCGCCGGCTGCGGGCCAAGGTCGACGATCCCTACATGCCCAAGCTGATCCACACCGTGCGTGGCGTCGGCTACCAGCTGGAAGCCCCGGATGCAGCGCTCTAGTTCCATTGCCTGGCGGCTGGCCCTGGCCTTTGCCGCGGTCTGCGCCCTGGTGCTCAGCATGATCGGGGTGTTTCTCTACCGCTCCCTGGCCGGGGAGATCGCCTACCGCGACGACCTTGCCCTGATGGGCCGACTGGAACAGGTGCGGGCCCTGCTGCAGGACAGCGACAGCCTGGACGCTCTGCAAGCCCGGCCACGGCTGTACCAGAACATGCTGGGCAACCAGGAAAGCCTGCTGCTGGTGCGGCGGGCCGATGGCTCGACGGTGATCGGCATCAACCCCCGGCAGCAGCGCTTGCCCGAGTTGCAGCCGATCGCCCAGGAACTGCGTCCACAACGCCGGGACATTCTCCTCTGGCCGGGCAGCGACCAGGTCCCGGTGGCGTTGCTGGCGGGGCAGGCCAGCGGCCCAGAGGGCGAGGTCCTGACGGTGATCGCCGGGAAGATCCTCAGCGAGCGCGAGCAGATGCTCGCCAGCTACCGCCTGCGCCTGTACCTGGCGGTAGGCCTGGGGGCCTTGCTGGCCTTTGCCTTGGGCCTGCTGCTGTTGCGCCGGGGCCTGCAGCCGCTGCGCCAGCTCAGCGAGGCGGTGCGCGAGATCGATTTGCGCAGCCTGGACCGACGCCTGCACAGCACCGGCATCCCGGCCGAATTCCACGAGCCGGTGCAAGCCCTGAACGCCATGCTGGCGCGCCTGGAGGAGAGCTTCCAGCGCCTGTCGCAGTTTTCCGCCGACCTGGCCCATGAAATACGCACGCCGTTGCACAACCTGTTGGGCAGCAACGGCCTGGCCCTGAACCAGCCCCGCAGCGCCGCGGAGTACCAGGAAGTGCTGGCCTCCAACATGGAGGAATTCGAGCGCCTGGGACGCATGGCCGAGAACCTGCTGTTCCTGGCTCGGGCCGAGCAGGCCGATGCGGTCCTGGACCGCCAGCTGCTGTCACTCTCGGCTGTCGGCGCGCAATTGTGCGACTACTTCGAAGCCCTGGCCGATGACCGGCAGATTCGCCTGGAGAACGGTTTTTACGGTGAGCTGTGGGCCGACCAGCAACTGCTGCAACGGGCCCTGGGCAACCTCTTGGCCAACGCCGTGCGCCACGCCGACCCGGGTTCGCCGATCAGCCTGCGGCGCCGCGACGAAGCGGGCTGGTGCTGGCTGCAGGTGCACAACCAGGGCCCGGCGATTGCCCCCGAACACCTGCCGCGGTTGTTCGATCGCTTCTACCGGGTCGACCCCTCCCGTGCCGAACCGGGAGATTCCGGCGGCCTGGGGCTGGCCATCGTGCGCTCGATCATGCTGCTGCATGGCGGTCAGGTGCGGGTAGCTAGCGAGGGACAGGCCACGGTGTTCGAGTTGGGTTTTGCCGTGCTTTGACGGTCACTGGATCAGCTCGTCAGGCTGCGCGCCACACCGGTTTTCCAGGCTTCGCTCATGGCTTCGGCCATGCCCTTGAAGGCGGGATGGGCAGCGGTATAAATCCGCATTTCGCTCATCGCCTGTGCCATGCCGTGCTCGACCTGTTGCAACAGTTCATGGCTGCGACCTTCGCTGAGGTTGCAGGCCGTGCGGGCGAAGCGCAGCAGCGCCTTGCGTTTGGGCCAGGCCTTGGAGCCTCCCAGCAATAGCGCCAGGCTGTCTGCCTTGATGTAGACCGAGGTGGTGACCAGATCAAAGGCCGGGGCCAGGCTGACGGGGGCATCCACATCCGTGTCGGGGTACAGCACGCCGAAGTTCTTCAGATGAGCATCGCCGTTTCTCAGCCCGGCCGATAACGCCACGATCTTGAAGAACGACTCCAGGGCCTGGTTCAGCAGAGGGGGTGAGACAAAGGCCTTGATCTGTTTCGCCGCGCCTTCGTAGGAGCCGTCGTACTTGGCTTTTGCCGGCCAGGCGTTGAGCACGCAGAAATCCTCGAAACCCAGGTAGCCCTGGGCGCTCAGGTCGAAACGTTTGACCACCAGGAACTGGCCATTCTGGCTGAGCTCGATCTCCGGTACTTGCAGGCCGGCATGCAGCGCCGCACGCATGCAGAAGAATTCGTTGGTGGCCAGGTGCGGGTATTGATCGGCGCGGAAAGCCTTTACCAAATGCGTGGCGCCGCGATGGGTCAGGCGTTCGACGCTGCTGGCGCTGTCGCGGATCAGGACTTTGGGCTGCACCCCGGAAACGCCTGAATACCGGCCATAGGTCGCCAATAGATCCTCGAACAGGCCCTCGGCTCCGTCATGCACCAACAGGTCCTCCAGGCTGGTTTCCGGCAGGGGTGCCTGGAGGGCTTGTGCTGTGCTGATGGCCACCCGGCCCAGTTGGTGCGGCCCCACGATCGAGAGCAGGGCGAAGTCGTCGAAACCCCGCACCGCCTTGCTGAAACGGCGCAGCAGTTCATCACGCAGCGAACCTTCCGGCAGGTGCATATCGAACACCGGTGGAAGGCCCTGGTCCCAGTCATAGCTCGCCAGGCGTGGCGGCATGGTCAGGGAGATCGCGTCGCGGGGCGAGGTGCTTTCGCTGTAGGTGAACACCGAATCCGTCCGTGTCTGACCACGGCCGAGGGTGCCCACCGCCGTGTTGGCCACGCGGATGTGCAGCCGCTGTTCTTCAGTCATGGAAATGCGCCTGCTTCAGGCTCTCCAGGGTCGGACGTTGCCGAGGCCGGGGCACGGCGCTGAGCTCGTAGCCAAAACCATTGAGAATGGCTTCGACCTTGCGCAGGCCTATTTCCGTAATGGTGTTGTTCTCAATCCCCGAGATGGTGGCGCGGCTCATGCCGTATTGCTCCGCCAATGCTTGCTGCGAGAGTTTTCGCTCTTTGCGCAAGGTTCGGATCAGTTGTCCAAGGCTTTCCATTAGCTTCATTCCGCATCATATGCGATGCATTTTTATCGAAAATTATTTAATGCATCGTATTTGATGCATTTTCAGTGTAGGCCAGGTGGATGTCTCGCGGCGATTTTCATGGGGGACGTTTTCATCGGCCGCTTCGCCTGCGGGCGCCGGCAAGCCGGCGCAGGGGGCTCAGCGCAAACCGTCGCGAAACTGCCCCGGGGTCATCCCGGTCCAGCGCTTGAAGGCCCGGCTGAAGCTGCTGGCGTCGGCGAAACCCAGGAGGTAGCTGATCTCGCTCAGGGAACATTCCAGGTCCCGCAGGTGCAGCAGGGCGAGGTTTTCCCGGCATTCGTTGAGCAGGGTGTCGAAGCGCGTGCCTTCATCCGCCAGGTGCCGTTGCAGGCTGCGCAGGCTCAGGTGCAGGGCCTCGGCCACCCGTTCGGCGGAGGGTTCGCCTTCGGGCAATTGGGCTTCGATCACCCCGCGCACCTTGCGCTCCCAGGTCAGGGGCCGCAGCTGCAACAGGGTGCGCTTGAGCACCGCTTCGTTGTGCTCGGCCAGTTCCGGGTTGGCGTCGTCCAAGTGGCTGTCGAAATCGTGCAGGCCGAATTCCAGGCAATCATCGCTAGCGGCAAAGTGCACCGGACAGCGGAACACCTTGTGCCACTGGCTCGGGTCCGCCGGTGCCGGGCGCCGCAAATGCACGGCCAGCGGCGCGTAGTCGCGGCCCAGGCGATTGCGGCAGGTGCGCACGTAGATCGCGGCAAACGCGTCGATGGCTTCAAAGGCCGGCTGCGGCGCGCCTTCGGGCACCTTGAGGAAGAACCGGTAGCGGTCCGGCTCCCGGGTCAGGGCCAGCTCCAGGGCGTCGCTGACCACCTGGTGATAACGCACGATGCGCTCGAACACTTCCCGCAGGCTGCCGCTGGCCACCAGGGCGTAGCCCAGGGCATGAAAGGTGGTGGGGCTGACAAAGCGCGAGACGCGCAGGCCAATCGCCGGGTCGCCGCTGGCCTGCACGGCCAGATGCCACAGGCGGGTGGTGGCCGACAACGGGTAGCGGGCGTTGGGGTCGTCCATCAATTGCGGGTCGAGCCCGGCCTCGCGGCACAGCGCGCCGCTATCGAGGTCGAGGGCGTCCAGTTGCTTGCGCAAGGCGCGGGTCCAGCTGGCAAGGGAAGTGGCTTCGGTCATGCGATTGGCGCGTCCGGTCAACAGGTTGGCGTTTACGGCTAGCGCCCGGAGCCGGGGCTCGGGGCAGGATGCACACATCACTGACCAGAGGATGGAATCATGCAGGGTACTTCTGCAAGCCCCGAACGGATGAACGCACAGCAGCGGGCGGCACATATTCGCCAGGTGGTCCTGGCCCGGGGCGATGAGCTGCGCCGGCGTTTCCCCGTGCTGCGACATCAGGACGCCCTGGGCGCTGGGATCCTGTTCGTGGCCTTGTCCGGGATGCTGGGGTCAGCGGCGCTCTATATCGGCGGCTACCTGGCCTGGTGGGCGTGCCTGCTGCTCAACGCGTTCTTCGCTTCCCTGACCCACGAGCTGGAACACGACCTGATCCACAGCATGTATTTTCGCAAGCAGCGCTTGCCCCACAACCTGATGCTGGCGCTGGTCTGGCTGGCGCGGCCGAGCACCATCAACCCCTGGGTGCGGCGTCATCTGCACCTGAATCACCACAAGGTTTCCGGCAGCGAAAGCGATATCGAGGAGCGCGCCATCACCAATGGCGAACCCTGGGGCATCGCCCGCCTGCTGATGGTGGGGGACAACATGATGGCGGCCTTCATCCGCCTACTGCGGGCGCCGGGGGCCAAGCGCAAGCTGGGCATTCTCATCCGCACCCTGGCGGTGTACGCGCCGCTGGCGCTGCTGCACTGGGGCGCCTGGTACCTGTTCCTCGGTTTTCATGGAGCCAACGCCGTCGCTGCCTTGCTCGGCAGCCCGATCCAGTGGTCACAAGACACCCTGGCGCTGATGCACGGCATCGATATCGCCGTGGTGGTGCTCATCGGCCCCAACGTGCTGCGCACCTTCTGCCTGCATTTCGTCAGCTCCAACATGCATTACTACGGTGACATCGAGCCGGGTAACGTGATCCAGCAGACCCAGGTGCTCAACCCCTGGTGGATGTGGCCGCTGCAGGCCTTCTGCTGCAACTTCGGCAGCACCCACGGCATCCATCATTTCGTGGTCAAGGAGCCGTTCTACATCCGCCAGATGACGGCGCCGGTGGCGCATAAAGTGATGGCCGAGATGGGCGTGCGCTTCAATGATTTCGGCACCTTTGCCCGGGCCAACCGCTTTCATCCCCGGGAGCAGGTGCAGGAGGATGCGACGCGTGAGGTGCGGGCGTAGGGCCTGTCGTCAACCAAACGCACTCCGTAGGAGCCGGCTTGCCGGCGAAAGGGCCCTGGAGACTGGTGTTGCTCTGGAGGACGCTTTCGCTGGCAAGCCAGCTCCTACACAAGCAGGCTCCTCCAGGGGCCGGTTCATAGACAAGCCAGCTCCTACAAGCTCAATCCGGCTGGAACGGCGATTCGCTGAGGATCACCCCGGTTTCGTCCACGTAGCGCTGCCACTCTTGCAGCAGGGTGCGCAGTTTGTCCGGCTGGCTCTGGGCCAGGTCATGGATCTCGCCCGGGTCCTGGCTCAAGTCGTACAGCTGCCAGGTCGCCGGGCCCACCGGCCCGGGGATGTACACCGCCTTCCACTGGCCCTGGCGAATCGCCCGGCGGCCGAACAGTTCCCAGCCGGTCACCGTGTGCTGGTCATGCACCTGGGCGGTTTCGCCGGAAAGAAAGCCCAGCCAGGACTTGCCCCGCAGCGGCGCCACGTCGCGCCCGCGCCAGCGCTTGCCGGGGTGGCGCACGCCGGCCAGGTCGAGCAAGGTCGGGGTGATGTCCATCACCGTGCCAAAGCCGTGGCTGATCTGCCCCTTGAGCGGCAGTTGCGGGTAATGCAGCAGCGCCGGCACGCGAATCCCGCCCTGGGTGGTGAAGGCCTTGAACAGCCGCGACGGCGCGGTGGCCGCCTGGGCCCAGGCCGGGCCGTACCAGACGTAGGAGTTGGCCCGGCCAATATTTTCCAGGCGGTTGTCGTAGTGCTGGTTGAGGTAGGTCAGAAGTTCCGGGCCGAACTTGGGAAAGGCTTCCAGCAGCGCGCCCTCGGCGCCGTTATCGGACATGAACAGGATCAGGGTGTTGTCCAGCTGGCCCTGCTGGCGCAGGTAGTCCACCACCCGGCCGATGTTCCAGTCCATACGCTCGACCATCGCCGCATATACCTCCATGGCCCGAGCCGACAGTTGCCGTTGCTCGTCGCTGAGGGCGTCCCATTCGGCGTTGAGGTTGATCAGCGGATGGGGTTCGACCTCGGCATCGATCAGGCCCAGGGCCTTGAGTTTTTCCAGGCGCTCGCGGCGCAGCACCTCGGGGCCGGCGTCATAGCGGCCGCGGTATTTGGCGACGATTTCCTCGGGGGCCTGCAGCGGCCAGTGGGGCGCCGAGAACGGCAGGTAGGCGAAGAACGGCCGGGTCTGGTCGCGCTCTTTCAGGTACTGCAAGAGCTTGTCGCCAAAGGCGTCGGAGGAATAGAAGTCCGCCGGCAGTTCATCGATGAAACGGTCGTCCTCGATGTACAGCGCCGGGGTGGATTTCAGCAGCCCGGGGGTGTGTTCGTCGTAGGTCGGCTCGAAGCCGTAGTGGTTGGCCGCCCCCGGCAGCAGCGAGAACGAACGCTCGAAACCCCGGGCATGGGGCGCGCGCTCGGCGGTCAGGCCCAGGTGCCATTTGCCGCTCATCAGGGTCTGGTAGCCGGCTTCGCGCAGCAGCTCCGGCAGGGCCACCACGCGGTCATTGAGGTAACCCTCGTAGCCCGGCTTGCCGATCAGGTCGGGGGTCAGGGCTTCGGCCATGGTGCCGATCCCGGCAATGTGGTGGTCGGTGCCGGTGAGCAGCATGGAGCGGGTCGGCGAGCAGGTGGGGGCGGTGTGGAAGTCGGTCAGGCGCAGGCCACCTGCGGCCAGGGCATCGAGGTTCGGCGTGGCGATCTCGCCACCGAAGGCGCCGAGGTCGGAGAAGCCCAGATCGTCGGCCAGGATCACCAGAAAGTTGGGACGTTGCGGCATCGCGGCACTCCTGTTCAGCAAGCAATGAAGGTCAAAGGCAGGTCGCGGATCTGCGCCGGCTGCGGCGCCTGGTAGTGATCATCGCTGGTCAGTTCGTGGAGCAGTTCTTCGCGCAACTGGTGGAAGTCGAAACTGCTGCGCTGGCGCGGGTGCGGCAAGGCCACCTGAACCACGCGCTTGATCCGGCCCGGGCGCGGCTCCATCACCACCACCCGGTCGGCGAGGAAGATCGCTTCCTCGACATCGTGGGTCACCAGCACGGTGGTGATTCTTGCCCGCTCGCGGATCGCCAGCAGCTCGTCCTGCATCTGCTGGCGGGTCAGGGCGTCGAGGGCGCCGAAGGGTTCGTCCAGCAGCAGAATGCGCGGGCTGGCCACCAGCCCACGGGCAATGGCCACCCGCTGCGCCATGCCGCCGGAGAGCTGGTGGGGATAGGCTCGGGTAAAGTCCTTGAGCCCCACCAGCTCGATGAAGTCGTCGATCCGCCGCTGGCGCTCGGCGGCGCTCAAGGGTTCGTTGACCAGGCCCAGGCCGATGTTCTCGGCCACGGTCAGCCAGGGGAACAGGCGGTGTTCCTGGAACACGATGCCGCGTTCGCTGCCGATGCCGCTGACCCGCTGGCCGTCGACCCGGATCTCGCCGCGAAACTCGGTGTCCAGGCCGATCAGCAGGCGCAGCAAAGTGGACTTGCCACAGCCGCTGGAACCGACGATGGCGACGAACTCGCCTTCGGCGATGTCCAGGTTGAATTCACGGATCGCCTCCACCTCGCCACCGGTGACGGTGAAGGTCTTGCCCACGTGATTGAAACTGACCAGGGGTGCGTTCATGCGTGTCTCCAGCGGGTGGCGCGAATTTCGAGCTGTTGCCCGATCAGGTTGAGCAGGGCTCCGGTAAGGCCCACCAGGAGCATGCCGGCCATGATCAGGTCCATGCGCAGCAGTTGCTGGGCACTGATCATCTGGCTGCCGATGCCGCCGTTGGACGGCATGAAGTATTCCGCGCCGATGGTGCCCAGCCAGGCATAGATCAGGCTGATGCGCAGGCCGGCGAAAATCCCCGGTGCGGCGCCGGGCAGCACCAGCCGGCGCAGCCGCTGCCAGAGGTTCAGGCGCAGCACCTGGGCGGCTTCCGCCAGTTGCGGCGAAAGCTGGGCGACGCTGCGCTGGGTGGCGATGAACAGCGGGAAGAACGCGGCCAGGGCGACAAACACCCACTTGGCCAGTTCCCCCAGGCCGAACCAGGCAGTGAGCAGCGGCACCCAGGCGAAGATGGCGATCTGGCGGATGGCGGCCAGGGTCGGCCCCAACAGCCGTTCGCTGAGCCGTGACAGGCCCAGCAGCAGGCCAAAGCCCAGGCCCAGGCCACCGCCCAGCAGCAGGCCGCCGAGGGTACGCCCCAGGCT
The DNA here is from genome assembly GCF_900105185.1 of Pseudomonas saponiphila. Classification (NCBI taxonomy): domain Bacteria; kingdom Pseudomonadati; phylum Pseudomonadota; class Gammaproteobacteria; order Pseudomonadales; family Pseudomonadaceae; genus Pseudomonas; species Pseudomonas saponiphila. The sequence continues at coordinate 550,804 of NZ_FNTJ01000002.1, forward strand.
CAGGCCCATGCCGCCCAGCAGGCTGCCGTCGAGCAGGCCGGTGCCAGTGGTGGCGAGCACCGCCAGCGGGCTGGGGAGAATGTTCGGGTCGACCCATTGCTGGTCGCTTGCCGCCTGCCACAGGGCCAGCAGCGCCAGGGGCAGCAGCCAGGGTTGCAGGCGCTGCCAGCCCTGGTAGCGCGGGCCACGACGGAATTCGGCGGTGGCCGGGTGCGGCCAGTACACCAGCTTGCGGTCGAGCCAGCCGATGCCGCGGTCCATGAAAACTCCCAGCAGGCCGATCACCAGGATGCAGACGAAGACGATGTCCAGCATGAACAGCTGTCGCGCCCAGACCATCAGGTAGCCGATGCCTTCGCTGGAGGCCAGCAGCTCCACCGCCAGCAGCGAGGTCCAGCCGGTGGCCAGGGCCAGGCGCACCCCGGCCATGAACGCCGGCAGCGCGGCGGGCAGCACCAGGCGCCGGATCAGCAGCGCAGGGGGCAGGCGCAGCACCGCGGCAGCTTCCCGCAGCTTGGGCTGGGCATCACGCACGCCCACCAGCGTATGCAAGGTCACGGGGACCACCACGGCCTTGATCAGCACCACCAGCTTGAGCACTTCACCGATGCCGAAAAACACCATGAACAGCGGAATCCAGGCCAGGGTCGGGATCTGCGACAGGGCGCCGAAGGTCGGAAACACCAGGCGCTCCAGGCGTCGGCTGAAACCCAGCGCGCCGCCCAGTAGCGCCCCGGCGGCGATGCCCGCCAGCAAGCCCCAGAACAGCCGTTGCAGGCTGATTGCCAGGTGGCTCCACAGTTCGCCGTGAGCCAGCTCCAGGGCGCTGCTCCAGACCAGCGCCGGAGCCGGCAGGATCTGCTCGCTCATCCACAGGTTGCGGCTGGCCAGCCACCACAGGACGAACAGGCTCAGGGGCAGCAGCCAGGGCAGCAGGCGCTGATGGATGGCGGGCCAGCCCGGGCGTCCGTTGGACGGTGCCGCCAGGGGCAGGCTGAGCAGGGAAACACGGGCCATGGATGACCTCCGTCGTCGGGTTCTGCATGGCGTGGGTCGATGCCGTGGGGGCTGGCGTGTCGGCGAATCAGCCCTTGAGGGCGACGCAGGGCTTGCGGGCCTCTTCGTCGGCAAGCCGGCGCCTACGGGATATGCATTTGTGATCTATTAAAATTCTTATCGATTCAATTGGGAGATAAGAAAGGCCATTTAAGGCTTCTCGCCGACACGCATCCAATGCATTTGAAGAATATTTTTCATGCGTTTCATGCATGTCCCCGGGGATGCCCGTGGATGCTGGTTTATTCGAATCGGTTCTTAAAATGTGAATTTATAGTATTTATATGTTGATCGATTCCGTGCCTACCTTCTGCGCATCACCGCCTTTGTCAGCAGGAGCCGCACCCATGAACCTTCCCTTCAAACGAGTCATCAGTCTGTTCGCCGCGCCGGCCCTGGCGGGGCTCCTGGGCTGCCTGCCGCTGCTGGCCCAGGCCGCCGAACTCAAGGAGATCCGCATCGCCGTGCCCGACCTCAGCGCCGGCACCCAGCACAGCGGCGGCGGGGTGGTGGACGTGTTGCGCCAGCAGCAGATCTTTGAAAAGGCCTTCGCCGACCAGGGCATCAAGATCCAGTGGAATTTCTTCAAGGGCGCAGGCCCGGTGATCAACGAAGCCTTTGCCAACGGCCAGGTCGACCTGGCTTATCTCGGCGACCTGGCGGCCATCATCGGCAAGTCCAATGGCCTGGATACCCGTTTGCTCAGCGCCTCGGCCCGTGGGGTCAAGCACTACCTGGGGGTGGTGCCGGGCTCCGGGATCAAGACCCTGGAAGACCTCAAGGGCAAGCGCGTGGCGGTGTTCCGTGGCACGGCTACCCAGCTGTCGTTCGACGCGGCCCTGGCCAGCCGGGGCCTTAGCGAGAAGGACCTGAAAGTGGTCAACCTCGACTTCAACGCGGCGGTGGCGGCCCTGGCGGCCAAGCAGATCGATGCTTCCTGGGGCAGCACCGGGCTCTCGGCCCTGCGCAGCAAGGGGCTGGCCGAACTGCCCCTGAGCACCAAGGACCTGGGCGGCGCCGGCAGCGTGCAGAGCGTGCTGGTGGGCGCCGGCAAGTTTGTCGACGAGCATCCCGAGGCCGTGGAAAAACTGCTCAAGGCCCAGCAGCAGGCGGTGCAGTGGCTGACCCAGGACAGCAACAAGGACGCCTATATCCAGCTGGTGTCGGGCCTGGCCAGCTACCCGCCGGTGATCTTGCAGGAGGACCTCAAGGACCAGCGCCTGAGTGAGATCTTCCCCTCGACCCTGGACCCGGTGTTCCTCGGCAAACTGCAGGAATCGGTGGACCTGGCGGCCAAGGAGCGGTTGATCCGCAAGCCGTTCAAGGTCGATGCCTGGGTGGCGCCGCAACTGGCTGCTGCCGGTCTTTGAAGTCGACGCCATGCGCCGACAAGCCGGCTCCTGCGTAGCCCTGTAGGAGCCGGCCTGCCGGCGAGGGCGGTCTTGAGGGCCTCTTCGCTGGCAAGCCAGCTCCTACGGTCGGCGGGGATATCGTGCGGGATCTTGCCGACGAAGCCGTTCTACACGGCGATGGCGTGCCCCTGCCGATCCACCTCCACCAACACCTCGATCAGCTTGCGCGCCGCCGGCGACAGGCGAAAACCGCTGCGGCTGACGATGCCGCAGCGGGCGTTCAGGCTGTCGAGGTTCTGCGGCAGGTTGCGCCAGTGCAACAGCACCAGCGATCCCTGCTCGATGTCTTCGGCAAAGGCCTCGGCGGTGCCCACGCCAATGGCGTTGGACTGGCGGACGATCTTCACCAGCGCCGGAAAGTGTTCGGTTTCGATGGTCGGTGAAAAGTCGATGCGTCCGCTGAGGTTGGCCAGCAGTTTGCGAATCCCCGGGGGGATCAGGGTGGCGGCCAGGGGGTAATCGAACATGTCGTTGGTGGACAGGCTTTCCTTGGCCAGCAGCGGGTGCCCGGGGCGGCAGAAGAACACCCCGCGCTTGGGCGTCAGCGGTTGGGTCTGGTAGTTCGGATCGGCCTCGAAATGGCGGATGTCGGCGATGAAGAATTCGATCTCTTCACGGTTCAGGCTGCGGCTGAGTTTCTCCCAGTTATCCACGGCAAAGCAGGTGCGCACCTTGGGGTGGGCACTGGTGAATTGCGCCACCGCGTCGGGCACCAGTTTCACCGCCGGCGCCGGGCCGCAGCCGAAGCGCACCTCACCGGCGTCGAGCTTGGTCATCTGCGTCACTTCACTGCTGAGCAAGGCCGCGCCCTGGACCAGGCTCAAGGCGTGCTGCAGCACCACCTGGCCTTCCGGGGTGGGGCGCAGGTCCTTGTTGCCGCGGTCCACCAAGACACAACCGAACTCCTGTTCCAGGCCCTGGATACTGCGGCTGAAGGCCGGCTGGGTAATGCCCATGGCATCGGCGGCACGGACAAAACTGCGGTGTTCATTAAGGGCGATGAAGTAACGCAATTGGCGAAGATCCATATGCTTTCCCGGCATCCGAAAAATAGCTCGAAGGCATTTGCGACGAGTGAGGCATGAGGTTTTAAATGCAAGCTCTTATTCCGTCAACGAAGCATGTGGTTATCTATTAGATCTAAATTGAATATAGATAGAGCGTTGTTTCGCGGCGGTTCCAACCGTAAGCAGTCGATGAGGGTGTACCTGATGAGCAATGCCGCCTTAGCCGTTAAACCCGCTGTCCATGCCCTTGATATCCACCCGGTGGCCGGTCGCATCGGCGCCGAGATCCGTGGCGTGCAACTGTCCGGCGAGCTGGACGCCGCCACCGTGGAAGCCATCCAGCAGGCGCTGGTGCAGTACAAGGTGATCTTCTTCCGTGGCCAGACCCACCTCGACGACCAGAGCCAGGAAGCCTTCTCGCACCTGTTGGGCGAGCCGGTGGCCCACCCCACCGTGCCTGTGCGCGACGGCACCCGCTACCTGCTGGAACTGGACGGCGCCGAAGGCCAGCGGGCCAACTCCTGGCACACCGACGTGACCTTCGTCGACGCCTACCCAAAGGCCTCGATCCTGCGCTCGGTGGTGGCCCCGGCCTCCGGAGGCGACACGGTGTGGGCCAACACCGCCACCGCCTACAACGAACTCTCGGCAGAACTGCGGGAGCTGGCGGACAAACTCTGGGCGGTGCACAGCAACGAATACGACTACGCCGGGGCCAAGCCCGATGTCTCGGCAGAGAAGCTGGAGCGCTACCGCAAAGTCTTTACCTCCACCGTATTCGAGACGGAACACCCGATCGTCCGCGTGCACCCCGAGAGCGGCGAAAAGAGCCTGGTGCTGGGGCATTTCGTCAAGCGCATCAAGGGCTATTCCCAGGCCGATTCGGCGCACCTGTTCAACCTGCTGCAAAGCCACGTGACCCGCCTGGAAAACACCGTGCGCTGGCGCTGGAGCGCCGGTGACGTGGCGATCTGGGACAACCGCTCGACCCAGCATTACGCCGTGGACGACTACGGCACCCAGGACCGCATCGTGCGCCGCGTGACCCTCAAGGGCGATGTCCCGGTGGGTGTCCACGGCCAGCGCAGCCAGACCATCAAGGGCCTCTGACCCGTCCCATCTACCCGATGAGCCCGCCTGCCGTAGGAGCTGGCTTGCCAGCGAAGGCGTCCCTGAGCGCGAGGCAAGGTTTCAGGGCCTCTTCGCCGGCAAGCCGGCTCCTACCGGCATTTACCCGATGAGCCCGCCTGCTGTAGGAGCTGGCTTGCCAGCGAAGGCGTCCCTGAGTTCGAGGCAAGGTTTCAGGGCCTATTCGCCGGCAAGCCGGCTCCTACCGGCATTTATCCGATGAGCCTGCCTGCTGTAGGAGCTGGCTTGCCAGCGAAGGCGTCCCTGAGCGTGGGGCAAGGTTCAAGGGCCTCTTCGCCGGCAAGCCGGCTCCTACGGTGGGAGGCGCGGTTGGGCCTACCACACGCCGATCGGCACCAGCTTCTCGCTTTCCGGTTCGCCGTAGCGAAAACGCTGGCCGCGCAGGTCGATCTCTTCATGGCTGATGGTGGTGCGGCGTTTCAGGCCACGCAGCCACTCCAGCAGATACCCCAGGTGTTCTTCACGCACCGCGGCATAGGCCGGGTCGGCCCCTAGGTCATGCAGTTCCTGAGGGTCGTTGTGCAGGTCGAACAGCTGTGGGCGCAAGCCGTCATAGGCCAGGTACTTCCAGCGCTCACTGCGCACCATGGTCATGCGGCAGCGGTCGATGGGCTGGCCCAGGCGCTCCCGGGCCGGGGCCTGGAAGGCGTAGTCGTATTCGCTGATGGCGTAGCGGCGCCAGTCCGCTGTCGCGCCGTGCAGCAACGGGATCAGCGAGCGGCCTTCCAGGCGGTGTTCGGCCCCCGGCAGGCCCAGGGCATCGAGGAAGGTCGGCAGGGCGTCGATGGTTTCCACCAGGCGCTCGTCCACGCTGCCACGACGGCTGTCCGCCGCCGCCCGCGGGTCGCGGACAATCAGCGGCACGCCCACCGCCGGCTCCAGCAGGAACTCCTTTTCTCCCAGGTAGTGGTCGCCGAGGAAGTCGCCGTGGTCGCTGGTGAAGACGATCAGGGTGTCGTCCCAGCGGCCATTGCTCTGCAGGAAATCAAATAGCCGGCCCAACTGATCGTCCACCTGCTTGATCAGCCCCATGTAGGTTGGCACCACGTTCAGGCGCACCTCATCCCGGGAAAAATTCAGGCTCTCTTGATGCTGGCGAAACGCAGCGTAGACCGGGTGATCGCTGAGCTGCCCGGGCGCGGCGCGCACCGCCGGGATCACCTGCTCGGGGCCATACAGGGCGTGGTACGGCGCTGGGGCGATGTAGGGCCAGTGCGGCTTGATGTAGGACAGGTGCAGGCACCAGGGCTGCTCGCCCTGCTCATTGATGAAGTCGATGGCGCGGTCGGTGGTGTAGACGGTTTCCGAGTGTTCTTCGGCGACCCGGGCCGGCAGGTGGGCGTTGCGCATCTTCCAGCCGCTGAGGATCTGCCCCTGCTCGCCGGCCCCGGCGTTGGCCCAGTCGTGCCAGGGGTTGAGCCCGTCGTAGCCGAGGCTGCGCAGGTAATGGGTGTAGGGCGCGGCATCGCGCTTGTCGTCGAAGATCGGGTCGTCGGGGTAGATGCCGTCGTGACGCAAGTAGGGTTCGAAGCCGACCTCGTTGAGCGCCTCGGCCTGGGGGCTGTCGGGATCGATGGCCAGGCGTTGCAGGGCATCGAGATTGGGCGTGGCGTGGGTCTTGCCCACCAGCGCGGTGCGGATGCCGTGGGGCCGCAGGTAGTCGCCCAGGGTCAGTTCTTCCAGGGGCAGGGGCACGGCGTTCCAGGCCACCTGATGGCTGCTGACATAGCGCCCGGTGTAGGCCGACATGCGCGAAGGGCCGCAGATGGTGCCCTGGGTGTAGGCGCGGCTGAAGCGCACCCCGGCGGCGGCCAGGCGATCGATGTTCGGGGTGTGCAGGTGCGGGTGGCCGTAGCACGAGAGGTAATCCCGGCGTAGCTGGTCGCACATGATGTAGAGCACGTTGCGCACGGGTGGAAGGCTATTGGACATGGGGTTCACCGAAGGAAAGACAGGCGAGGTTTTTCGCCTTCGGCGGGGGCTATCGGCAAGCGCATTTGCCGAATAGTTTTGATGCAGGGCGCGCATAACCGCAGGTGTTGGCGTCTCAGGGTTACGAAAGCACTTCAGTGTGAGGTGCGGGCTTGTTATCCGTTGAGCGTCTGTTGGCAGAGCAAGCTATTATCCGACGTTATGTTTCTGTGTGATTTCAGCGTCATTCAAACCTTGATAACAAGATTTACCAAGTAAGACTCCTGACAGTGTTAACGTCTGCCGGCGGCTAATTTTCACATCGCCATCGCTCTTATCTCGAGGAAAGCATGCTCAAACGACTCCACATCAAAAACTTCACAGTCTTTGAAGAGGCCGATCTGCAGTTCAGTAAACAGCTGAATGTGATCGTGGGGGAGAATGGCGCGGGAAAGACGCATCTGTTGAAGCTGGCATACGCCGGGCTCGCGACCAGTTCCGAGGAGCGCAACCGGCCGAATGCGGCATCCATGGAACCGACAAAATCTGTTTTGCAGTTGCGAATGGCCGATAAGCTGGTGGGGGTTTTCCGTCCTGAGTCACTAGGAAGACTGGCCCGGCGCAAGCGAGGCCGCGAGCGATGTGATGTGAAGTTTTTCTTCGATAAGAGTGAATACGACCTGGCTTTCAGTTTCGCCACTAACAGCAAGACCGAAGTCAGTGTCGAACATCTGCCCAAATGTTGGCTCAAGGCAACACCTACGTATTTACCGACGCGTGAGTTGTTGAGCATCTACCCAAACTTTCTTGCGGTTTATGAGAACCACTACCTGGAGTTTGAGGAAACCTGGCGTGACACCTGCAGGCTACTTGGCGGGTTATTGCGTAAGGGACCGACCGAAGATCGTATTCGCGAGTTGCTCAGCCCTCTGGAAACCGCGATGCAGGGCAGTATTGAGCTGGATAAAAATGGGCGTTTTTATCTACGTAATGTCAGCGGCAGAATGGAAATTCCACTGGTAGCGGAGGGTTTGCGAAAGTTGGGCATGCTGGCACGTCTGATCAGTACGGGGGCCTTGCTGCATCAGGGGTATCTGTTCTGGGATGAACCGGAAGCGAACCTCAACCCTCGCTTGATCAAGCAAGTGGCCAAAACCATCGTTGACTTGAGCGCGAGTGGCATCCAGATATTCATAGCCACCCACAGCCTGTTTTTACTACGTGAGCTGGACATTCTGTTAACTGAAAAGCCTCAGGATGCAGCGTTTTTTGGTCTTCACAGCAGTGAAGGCGGGATTACCGTGAAACAAGGTGGGAGTTTGGAAGATATCGGCGATATCACCGCTCTTGAAGAAAGCCTGCAACAGTCCGACCGTTATCTGGCATTGGAGTGAAGGGCATGTCGGTTTTGCAGATTGAGAGGCTGACCTTTACGTTTCCGGCCCATTGGCAAGCCAGCAAGTTCGATGACTGGGGTTTCTATCGCAATCATTTCGTTAGGCAGCGCAATGATATTCAAGCTGTAGATATCCTGGCGCTGTCCCCGGATCAAATAGCCTTTTTCATCGAGGTCAAAGATTATCGTCACCCTCAGGCGCTCAAGCCATCGGCCTTACCCGAAGCGATTGCCAACAAGGTGTTTTGCACTTTGGCAGCTTTGCTGCCGGCCCGTCTGAATGGCAATACCTTGGAGCATGAGCGGGCGCTGAGCCAAGCCGTTCTCAATTGTCACAGGTTGCATGTGGTCGTGCACATCGAACAGCCTGCCGCACACCAGCCCAAGGTCGAACTTGCGGACATCAAGCACAAGCTTAAACAACTACTGCGAGCTATAGACGCTCACCCAAAGATAGTCAGCATGAAAAGGCCTCAAGCAATGGCGTGGCTTGTTACGGCCCGTTAATCAAAGCTTTCGCGAGTATTTCATCACGCCGTCATTTCTTCTCACGCTGCCTTCAGCTGTTGTTTATCAGCATACGCCTGCAATTTCCCTGCTCTTCACATTCGAAGACAGTCCTGAAACCCATCAGACGGCGATCTTGTCCAGGCTGCACACGTCCTCGTCCTGTTCGTCGGTGGCCTTGATCTCTTCGATCATCGCCGCTGCCAGGGGCGACAGGCGGTAGCCGGCGCGGCTGACGATGCCGTAGCGGGTGTAGAGCTCTTCCAGGTCGTCGGCCAGGCCGTCGATCTTCAGGCACACCAGTTCGCCCTTGGCGTTGTGCAACGCGTCGCTGTAGGAGCCGACGATGCCGATGGCGTCCGAGCGCAGCACCACCCCCAGCAGGCTGTAGCTGTTTTCGCATTCCACATTGGGCGTGTAGTCCGGCTTGCCGCAGAGGTCGACGATGACCTTGCGCAGGTTCGGCGGGCGGATGGTCACCGCCAGCGGGTAGCTAATCAGTTCGCTGGCGCTGACGCTGTCGCGCTGGGCCAGCGGATGCCCGGCGCGGCAGCAGAAATGCCATTTGCGCGGGCGCAGGCGGTGAGTCAGGTAGTCCGGGTCGGCTTCGAAGTGGCGGGTGTCGGCCACGAAGAATTCGAACTCTTCGCTGAGCAGGCGCTTGCTCAGGCTTTGCCAGTCATCCACCTGGAACTGCACCCGGGCCTTGGGGTAGCGCCCGATGAAGCGGCCGATGGCCCGGGGGATCAATCCCGAGGCCGGCGCCGGGCCGCAACCGAAGCGCAATTCCCCCGCCTCCAGGCCATTGAACTGACTGATCTCGTTGGCCATCTGCTGGGCGCCGCTGACCAGCCGGCGGGCGTGCTCCAGCAATAGCTGGCCCTGCTTGGTCGGTGCCAGGTCCTTGCGCCCGCGATCCACCAGTTGGCAACCGACGCTGTGTTCCAGGGCCTGGATGCTGCGGCTGAAGGCCGATTGCGAAAGGTGCGGATTTCGGTGAACGTGACCGAGCGTTTCGCTAATACGTGACCGGTGCTTCCACCCCGGTTGCGCGGGTTCTGGATTGTAATCGCATCGGTCACGATGCGGCTTGTTCCTCGGCTTTTTTTCGGCGCAGCGACTCGCCTTTCATCGTCAGTCGGTAGGCGTTGTGCACCAGGCGGTCGAGGATGGCATCGGCCAGGGTCGGGTCGTTGATCCAGCCGTGCCAGTGCTCGATGGGCAGTTGGCTCGTCAGGATGGTGGAGCGGCTGCCAGCGCGGTCGTCGATCACCTCCAGCAGGTCATGCCGGGCTCCTTCCTCCAGCGGGGCTAGCGCCCAGTCGTCCAGCACCAGGACGTCGACCTTTGCCAGCTGTTGCAGGGTACGGCCGAAGCTGCCGTCGCCATGAGCGATGCGCAGTTGTTCCAGCAGGCGCGGGGTGCGCAGGTACAGGGTGCTATAGCCCTGGCGGCAGGCCTGGTTGCCCAGGGCGCAGGCCAGCCAGGTTTTGCCGGCACCGGTCGGGCCGGTCAGCAGCAGGTTGTGCTGCTGGCGGATCCAGTCGCCACTGGCCAGGGTGGCGATCAGACGCTCGTCCAGGGCGCGTCCGGTGCGGCGGTCGAGATCTTCCAGGCAGGCGTTGGCGTACTTGAGCTTGGCCTTCTTGCGCAGCCGTACCAGGCGCTGGTTGTCACGCCAGGCCAGTTCGCGGTCGAGCAGTAGGCCGAGGCGTTCATCGAAGCTCAGGCTGTGGCTGGCCGGCAGCGTCCATTGCTCTTCCAGGGCGCGGGCCATGCCGTCCAGGCGTAGCTGGTGCAGTTGATTCAGGGTGTGTTGCGGCATCATCGAACAGCTCCTGTTGCGGGGGTTGGTAGTAGTCGGCGCCACGGACGTTCTCGTGGTCGCCGGGTAAGGTCGTTTCGGCGGCACGCTGGGGCAGCGGCTGTTGATCCAGGCCTTGCTGGAGCAGGTTGCGCACGCTGCGCCCGGTGAAGGCGCGCAGGTGTACGGCACGTTCGGCAGCGGCTTCCAGGCGTGCATTGCCATAGCGCCGGGCCAGCGAGAGCAGGCCGAGGCAGGCGCGGTAGCCCATCTCCGGGTGCGGCTTGTGGGTCAGTTGGTGATCGATCAGTTGGCGCGTGTAGGGGCCGATCCGCGCGCCCCAGTCGAGCAGGCGTTGTGGCGTCCATTCGCGATGCGCCTGGTGCGCCGCGGGCATGTGCTCGCGCTGGGTACTGTAAGCGCCGCGTCGCCCCAGCAGCAGGTGGCTGGCCACCCGCCGGTTGCCATGCAGCACTTCCAGGGTGTGTGCCGTCAGTCGCACGTCCACGTTCTGCCGGGCCAGGGCGGAGGGCACGCTGTAGAAGCTGCCATTGACCTCGATGTGGTAGTCGATGCTGACCTTGCAGCGCTTGAAGGTGGCGACCTCGTAGGGATGCACCGGCAGCGCTCGCAAGGCCGGGCGATCCAGGCGCTCGAACCAGTCGCGCCGGCAGCCATCGAGCCGCTTGAACGGGCGCCGATTCAGATCCTCCAGCAGCTCGGCGATGGCCTGGTTAAGCGCATGCAGGCTGAAGAACTGCCGATGGCGCAGCCGCGCCATGATCCAGCGCTCGACCACCTGCACCGCCACCTCGGCCTTGGCCTTGTCCTGAGGCTTGCGTGGCCGTGCCGGCAGGATCACCGTCTGGTAATGACGCGCGCACTCCAGCGTGGCCCGGTTCAGGCCCGGCTCGTAGCGATCCGGCTGGGCGACCAGGGCGCGCGGATTGTCCGGCACAACCATTTCCGGCACGCCGCCAAAGTAGGTCAGAGCCTGGCCCAGCGAGGTCAGCCAGTCCACCTGGGTTTCGCCTGGCGTCGCGCAGGCATAGGTGTAATTCGAGGCGCCCAGGGCGGCGACGAAGATGTGCGCCCGGCGCACTTCGCCGGTGGCCGGGTCGACCACCGGCAGCGTCGGCCCGGCATAGTCGATGAATAGCTTCTCGCCCGCACGGTGCAGCTGACGCATCGAACGTTTGAGCGTCTGGGCGTAGCGCCGGTAGTGCTCGACGAACTGGGTGTAGCGGTAGGTCGGCTGGCCCGCATGCGCGGCGAGATATTCCTCCCACAGCAGCTGCAAGGTCACGCCCTTGCGTCGCAACTCGCGGTGGATGCTCAGCACATCGGGCAGCACTCGCTCACCGCGCGGCTTGTTCGTCGACGTCGGTGCAAACAAGGCGGCCGCCAGCGCGGCCTCGTCCATGGCCACCAGCGCCGGCCAGTCCAGCCCGGCCACCCGCGCCGCCGCGATGTACTTGCTAACCACGCCCTTGGACAGCTGCAAGGCACGGGCAATCTTCTCGTGGGACAAGCCGGCCTCAAACTTGAGGCGCAGACATTCTTTGATGTTTCGCATGGCTACTCGCGGCGCCGCCATCTTCCTCTCCCGAAATCGGTCGAGGATGGCGGCGCATCAGGTCATGCGCAACGAAGGGGAAGGCTTTCGCTAAGTCGTGACCGGCGATTTCGGTAAGCCGTGACCACCTGTTTCGGAACAGGCGGAAAATCGGTCACGTTGCTACCGAAATGAGCGGTCACGCGTTAGCGAAATGACCGGTCACGATCAACCGAAACGGCCGGTCACGGTGCTCCGAAATCCGCACGAAAGGTTCACCGCCGCTGCGGCCGCAACAAAGCTGCGCTGTTCAGCGAGGGCAATGAAGTGACGGAGCTGGCGCAGGTCGATATGCATTTTTCACATAAAAAATATCGGGGAAATGCATTGGCTATGCATTAGGTCGACTCCTTATAAAGGCAATCTCTTATGCAGTAAATCTTTGTAAAAACATAAATAAATAACTTTAAGGAATATACGAGGCTGTATATTTTCTGACCAGGAGCCGCCCATGAGTCCGTTGTCCCTCGCTTCACCCCTCTCGCCCCGGCGGCTCAAGCGCCTGCCCCTGGCCCTGTTGCTGGCCGGCAGCGCGAGCTGGACGCCAAGCTGGGCCGAAGACGCCCCGGCGCCGGACACCACGCCGGCCAAGAGCAGCGCGAGCAAGGTCAAGGCCGATGATGGCCAGTTGCAGACGGTGACCGTGACCGCGCGGCGCCGCGAGGAAAGCTCGCAGAACGTGCCCACGCCCATGAGCGTGGTGGGCGGCCAGGCCCTGGAGAGCCAGCGGGTGTATCGCATTCAGGATCTGCAGCAACTGGTGCCCAGCGTCAACGTCGCCTACATGCATGCGCGCCAGTCCAGCGTGTCGATCCGCGGCCTGGGCAACAACCCGGCCAGCGATGGCCTGGAAGGCAGCGTCGGGCTGTACCTCGACAACGTCTACCTCGGCAGGCCGGGGATGGCGGTGTTCGACCTGATGGACATCGAGCAGCTGGAAGTGCTGCGCGGCCCCCAGGGCACCCTGTTCGGCAAGAACACCACCGCCGGGGTGATCAACATCAGCACCCGGGCGCCGAGCTTCACCCCGGAGCGCAGCATCGAAACCTCCCTCGGCGAGGACGGCTACTTCCAGACCAAGGGCACGATTTCCGGGCCGCTGACCGATGAACTGGCGGGGCGTTTCTCGGCCTATCGCACCCGCAGCGACGGCGACATCAAGAACGAATTCGACCGCCACGACCTCAACGGCGGATCGCGCCAGGGCTTTCGCGGGCAACTGCTGTACAAGCCCAATGAAAGCTTCAACCTGCGCTGGATCGGCGACTACAACGAAGAGGACTCCAGCGCCGGCACCCGGGTGCTGTACAGCACCGGGCCGACCATCAACGGCACCAACGTCTACCAGTCCCGCGCGGCGGCGGCCGGGGCGACCCTGGTCAACGGCTCGCACCGCAAGGTCAACCTGGACAACGACCAGCATGTCACGGTGTTCCAGGGCGGTACTTCGCTGGAAGCCAACTGGACCCTGCCCAGCGATTTCACCCTGACCTCGGTCAGCGCCTACCGCTGGTGGAACTTCACCCCGCGCAACGACGACGGCCTCAACGTGCCGGCCAGCTACAACGCCGGGGTCTCGGTGGAAGACAAGCAGTGGTCGCAGGAATTCCGTCTGGCCTCGCCCACCGGTGGCTTCTTCGACTACGTGTTGGGCGCCTACTACTTCGGCTCCGACCTGGACAACAAATCCTTCGCCTATTACGGGCCCCAGGCGGATATCTGGAACGGCACGCCGGCCGGGGCCCTGAGCAACGTCACCAGCATCGGCAACGGGCATATCCAGACCAACAGCTTCGCCCTGTTCGCCCAGGGCACCTGGCACCTGACCGAGCGCCTGGATTTCACCGCCGGGCTGCGCGGCACCTACGAGGAAAAAAGCGCCTGGGTCAGCCGTAACGCCCCGCTGGGCGGCGCAGCGGTGGCCGGTGCCGCCGCCAACGCCCGTCGCGGCCGCACCGGGGCCTATGATTCCGGCGACCTCAACCAGTACAGCACCAGCCCTTCGGGCCTGCTCAACCTCAGCTACCGCTTCACCGATGACCTGCTGGGCTACGCCACCTTGTCCCACGGCGAGAAGTCCGGCGGGGTCAACCTGGCGGTGGGCTCGGCGCCGACCGCCGGGGCCGACTCGCTGCTGATTGGCACCGAGCGCGCCAACAACGCCGAGCTGGGGTTCAAGAGCACCCTCTGGGATCGCCGTCTGCAACTCAACGCCAACCTGTTCTGGACCCAGGTCAACGGCTACCAGACCAACGCCTACGACAATGCCAACCGCGTGCAGTACCTGACCAACGCCGGTTCGGTGCGCTCGCGCGGGGTGGAAGTGGAAAGCACCCTGGTGCCGATTCGTGGCCTGACCCTGAACCTCAACGGTTCCTACAACGACGTGCGCTACCTGTCCTACAAGGATGCGCCGTGCCCACCGGAAGTCAGCCTGCGCCCCGGTGCACCGGCCTCCTGCGACCTCAGCGGGCACCAGGTGGTGGGCGCCTCGAAATGGATCGGCAACGCCAACGGCGAATACAAGTGGAACCTGGACAACGGCCTGGAAGAGTACGTCACCGCCAGCTACGCCTTCCGTTCCAAGGCCGTGGGCACCGTGGAAGATTCCGCTTACGGGCAGATCCCCAGCTACGCCGTGGTCAACCTGTCCACCGGCCTGCGCGGCAACTACGAACAGGGCCAGTGGGACGTCTCGCTGTGGCTGAAGAACGCCTTCGACAAGACCTACTACACCACCCTCTGGACCGCCGGCAACGGCGGTTACGAAGGCCTGCTGGGCACCCCGCGGACCCTCGGCGTGACCGGTCGCTACGACTTCTGATACCCGGCTTTTCGCACCTCGCGCCGGGTTCGCCGGCGCCCTTCGACTTGAACAGGAGTGCTTGTCATGTTGCGCCTCACCACCGCGTTGCCCCTGCTGTTGTCCACCGCCCTGCTGGCCTCGGCGGTGCAGGCCGCCCCCAGTGTCTACCCCACCGGAGTGACCCGCTACGATCCGGCCAGGGCCTATAACCAGTACGTGATCTTCAGCGGCGCCGATAAACAGACCCACCTGATCGACATGAACGGCAACGAGGTGAAGAACTGGCCGCAAGCCGGTTTTCCCTCGGCGATCATCGACCCGCAACTGGTGAACGGCGAGCGTGGCCGGGTGCTGTTGCAGCTCAAGGACAAGGAGCCCGGGCCCCTGGGCTCGGCCGGCAACGGCCTGGGCAACCAGAGCGTCGGTGAGCTGGACTGGAATGGCAAGGTGCTCTGGCAGTGGGGCGACCAGGCCCCGGGTGGCGCCGCCCAGCAGCACCACGACCAGCGCCGGCTGAGCAACGGCAACACCCTGGTGCTGGCCAACAAGGTGCACAAGGTGGCGGGGTTCAAGGTGCCCCAGGTGATCGACGATGCGATCTATGAAGTCAGCCCCGAGGGCCAGGTCAAATGGCAGTGGCTGGCCTCCGAGCACCTCAGGGAATTCGGTTTTACCCCGGCGCAACTGAAGCTGGTGTACGGCACCGACAACCCGGACTACCTGCACATCAACAACCTCAGCGTGGTGGGCCCCAACCGCTGGTTCGACGCCGGTGACCAACGCTTCGCCCCGGACAACCTGCTGATCGATTCGCGCAACGCCAACTTCATCGCCATCCTCGACAAGCACAGTGGCAAGGTGGTCTGGCGCCTGGGGCCGAACCTGGCGCCGATCAACCCCAAGACCGCGGGCAAGGTGCCGCGTCCGGTGGATCAGTTCGTCGGCCAGCATGACGCCCACATCATTCCCGCCGGCTTGCCGGGGGCCGGCCACCTGCTGGTGTTCGACAACCAGGGCACGGCCGGTTACCCCTCGGTGCCTCTGGGGCTGATCGCCGGCTCCCGGGTGCTGGAGATCGACCCGATCAAGAATGAGATCGTCTGGCAGTACAGCGCCGCCAGTTCCCGGCAGCCGGGCTGGGCCTTCTACAGTTCGTTCATCAGCAGCGCGCGGCGTTTGCCCAACGGCAACACGCTGATCGACGAGGGCATGAACGGGCGCTTCTTCCAGGTCACGGCTGGCGGCGAAATCGTCTGGGAATACGTCAGCCCCTACCTGGGCAAGGCCCCGGGCAGCGAGGCCATCAGCAACTGGGTGTACCGCGCCTTGCCAGTGAATTACGACTGGGTGCCCGAGGGCACGCCGCGTTCGCAAACCGCGGTGAGCGTGCCGGAGTCGGGGCTGAAGCAGGCCAGTGCCAGCACGGGGATTTGAGCTAGAGGCCGTGCTGCTGCGGTCAGGTCGGGCTGGCAGCCCAGCGGGAGCAAGCTCCCTCGCCACAAATGAGGTGCGGGAGCAGCTCTGGAGGATGACCTCAAAAGTAGAAGAACAGGCCGGTGTCCCGTTCCAGGGCCAGTCGATTCAGGGCGATGAGCTTGTGGATAAGTTCATCCTCCGCCGTCGCGGTCTGGGTGAGGATCGACAGCGCCGTGGCCAGGGCGGCCCGACCCTGGATCGAAGCGTCTTCGTAGTCGTCGATCAGAGTGCCCAGGGCGTGGTTCAGGCTCGGTAGCAGGTCGCTGCTGCACAGGGCGGTCCACTGCTCCGCGGACAGCGCCAGTTCCTCCAGGTCCCCCGGCAGGCACTGGTCCAGATCCAGGCGTTGCATGGCGTCCTTGCTGGTGGGCACGACTATCCATTTGCGCGGTGTGTTCATGGCTGCCAGCGCTCGACGAAGGCCTTGAAGTCTGCGGCCACCGGGTAGCGGCTGGCGTTCTCGGGGTCGAAGATTTCCACCGCCACCTGCGGGCTGTTGAAGTCCAGGCAGATCAGCAGGCCGCCGGCATCCCGGGCGATCGGCAGGCAACCGGCGGGCAGTCCCGGCACGCGGCCAGGGCTGGCGTACCAGAGCAGGGTCCAGGGTTCGCTGGTCAGGCTGAAATCGAAGAACTCGCTGATGCAGGCGTAGCCGCCGTCATAGGCAAAACGGCCGATCCCCGGCGTGGCGGCCTCGGCGTATTGCACCAGCTCCAGGTACAGCGGCGGGAGCTCGACGCCGAGGCGTTGCTGCACCTGGGTGATCCGCTGTTCATCCACCGCCGATCCGGGTTCTATTTCCCAGGCATTCCAGTCCGTGGTCATGTTCGACATGCGCCTTGTGATTGAAGACATGCGCCCGCGCGCGGGGGCGAGCGGGCGATTGTAGGCGTGTCGTCCGGTGCGCGGTAGGCGCTAGTTGCAGCTCTGGCCTTCGGGCAGGGTGACGCTGTATTTGCGTTGCACGCGGTTGCGAAAGTCCAGGTTATCGAGGCTTTCCTGCACCAGGAAATCCTCGACCTTGGCGTCCTGGCAGTCCTCGTTATAGGACGAGGCCCGCAGCAGGAATACCGTGCGCCGGCTCTGCTCGTCCTTGGCCTTGATGTTGAAGGTCGAAAGGGTGGTGTAGCCGGTGCGCTCCGAGGAGCCGATGGCGCGGTAGGACATCACCGGGGTGCTGGTGCACACCGTCTGCTGGTGCTTGCCGGGCATGCATGTGGTTTTGGTGCTGCTGGGCACCTGGCCGTAGTCGGTGGCGGTGTAGCGGTAGCTGGTCTTTTTACTGCCCACAGCAAGGGCAATGTTCATGCGAAACGGCGGGTGGTTTTTCGGCAGCGACGATTCGGTATACACCTGGGTAAAACCCATGCCATGCAGGGCGGCGACCATGTCGCGCAGGTAGTAGCTGGCCTTGAGGCCCTGGGCATCCTTGGCGCCGTCGACGGTCACCAGCACCGGAGCCTTGGGGTCGAAGTAATAGTCTTGGGCCGGGGTGGCGTCGATCGCCACTTCCAGTTTGTTGGCGCAGCCGGTCAAAAAACAGGCGAGCAAAAGCAGCGGGCAGAGCAGGTAGCGAGTCATGAATAAGCCAATGTGCAACGTGAGGAATGGATAAGGCTTTAACGATCGAGACTCGGTTCGAACAAACGTGGGGGGTTACGCAGGCTCGCTGGCCTGATACTCCAGCAGGTCGCCGGGTTGGCAGTCGAGTGCAGCGCAGAGTTTGTCCAGGGTCTCGATTTTCATCCCCTTGACCTTGCCATTTTTCAGCAACGACAGATTCGCCTCGGTAATGCCCAGGATGGCGGCCAGCTCTTTGGAGCGAATCTTGTTTTTAGCCATGACAACGTCAAGCCGAACGATAATGGTCATCTCATTGTTCTATATGTAGTGACTGTGCT
This sequence comes from Pseudomonas saponiphila, assembly GCF_900105185.1. Taxonomy (NCBI): domain Bacteria; kingdom Pseudomonadati; phylum Pseudomonadota; class Gammaproteobacteria; order Pseudomonadales; family Pseudomonadaceae; genus Pseudomonas; species Pseudomonas saponiphila. The sequence goes on from NZ_FNTJ01000002.1 coordinate 568,844, forward strand.
CATCACTGAGGACTTTGGCGTCGCGCATGATAATGGAAAACGAGCAGAGCAAGATTCCTTTGACCACCTCGTAAGCGGCGTAGGACGAGAAGCCCGCGGAGATCTGCAGAATGCGCTGGCCGGGCGGCAGGTCGATGGACAGGGCCAGGCCTTGCAGGGTTTCCATCATCGGGAAAGTGGCCGGGGCGACGATCCACAGCATGCCCACGCGCCAGAGGATGCGGATGTTGCGATCGCTCCAGGTTTCGCCGCGCGACAGCCGCAGGAAGAACACCCCGGTCAGGTACAGGGCGAAGCTCGACAGCAGCAGGGGCAGGAAGTCGAGGATCACCAGCAGGGTGAAGCTTGCGGACGACAGCTTGAAATCGGCTTCCAGCAGGCGCGGCGAGTGTTCGGCGAATACGCTGAGCAGGGCACCGAGCATCTGGTCCTTGTTATAGATCCACATTCCGGCATTGCCGCCGACCTCGACGACACCCATGACCCAGGCCAGGATCGCGGCCAGCAGGCCGACCCGTCGCAAGCGGTATTGGGCCGAGCCGTTGATTGGGGAGTGCATGCGTTATTCCTTGCAAAACGGGGGAGGTGGCTGATTATTGATAAAAAATTATCGAATTACAATAATTTATTTCTTTGTGAATGCCTTGGCTCTATAGCTTGGACTAATGATGTGGCGAGGGAGCTCGCTCCCGTCCGGGCGCGCAGCGCCTCTTTGATTTTTCGGAATGTTAGGTATACGTTACGTTCAATCAATTTTGTTGCGTATACAGAACATGGACTACTTTCTGATCACTGCGCGCCTTGGCGAGCAGGTTCGCCAGCGTCGTCTGCACCGTGGCCTGACCCAGGCCAGTCTGGCCGCCCTGGCCGGTGTGACCCGGCAGAAGGTCATTGCCATCGAGCGCGGCGACTTGTCGGTGGGCATGGCGGCCTATGCGCGAGTGCTGGGCGCCCTGGACTGTGAATTCACCCTGGTGCCGGCCGCCATGCCCACCTTGGACGAGATCCAGGGAGTGTTCGACTGATGGCCACGGTGTTGCAGGTAGCCACCCCGGCCGGTGAGAGCGGGAAAGTCCACCGTGGCGCAGACGACTATCTGTTTCGCTATCACGATGATGCTCGGGCACAGGCTGCGATCAGTCTGCTGATGCCCGTGCGGCTGGATGAATACCGTTATCGGGAGTTGCACCCGATCTTCCAGATGAACCTGCCCGAAGGCTATGTGCTGGAGCAATTGCGCAACCGCCTGGCCAAGGTGCTGAAGGTCGACCCGATGTTGCTGCTGGCACTGTCCGGCAGCAGCGCGCCGATCGGGCGGGTCGCGGTGAGCTCGCCTGAAGTCGATGGGCTGTTGCAGCGACAGCAGTTTCCCGGGGAAAAACTGCAAGAGATCCTCGCGTGGGATGGCGCCGAGGACATCTTTGCCGATCTGGTGGAGCGCTACATCCTGCGTGCCGGGATATCCGGCGTGCAGCCCAAGGTCATGGTGCCGGAGCGGCCTGATGCGGCGTCGCGGCGTTTTACCTCGAACACCTCGGAGTTGATCATCAAGAGCGGCCGGGATGAGTTTCCGGGTTTGGCGATCAATGAATTCCTGTGCATGTCGGTGGCCAGGGAGTCGGGGATGGCGGTGCCCGAGTTCTACCTCTCCGATAACGCCAAGTTGTTCGTCATACGCCGCTTCGACCGGGACGAGCAGCTCGGTTGCCTGGGGTTTGAAGACATGGCGGCGCTGATGGGACTGGGTGCGCAGCAGAAATACAGCAAGAGCTATTCGGCCATTGCCAAGGCTGTGCGCCTGTTCTGTCCACCTGAGCAGGTGCCGGGTTCACTGGCGCAGTTGTTTGCCATGGTCAGCCTGAGCTGCATCGTGGGGAATGGCGATGCCCACCTGAAGAACTTCGGGCTGCTGTATTCCGACCCTGGCCAGCGCGATGCGCGGCTGGCGCCGGCCTACGACATCGTCAATACCACGGCCTACATACCGCAGGACGTGCTGGCCCTGGATCTGCTGGGCAACAAGTCCCTGTTTGCTTCTCGGCAGGGGTTGTTGGAGTTCGCCAAGGTCTGTGATGTGGCTCGTCCGCAAGAGGTTATTCGCGGGCAGTTGGCAGCACTGGAGCGGGTGTTGAACCGATCGGCCGAATGGGGCGAACGGGCGCCGCATGTCGTCGCGGCGATCCGGCAATGTGCCGAGCCCTTTATGAAAACCTTTGGCTAGTGCCTTGGTTGCCGGGCCGTGCCTTGCGGCCGCTTGCTACGCATGGCTACGGGGTATCTCGTGCCATCGTAGGAGCGGGCTTGCCCGCGAAGGCGGCCGCAAGAGCGCTGCAAGACGTCGGCACAAATCGCGTGAGGAATACAGTTGCTACGCAAAGCAGCCTGGTTGGCGATAGGGCACGGCTCAGTCGCGCTGCGGCTCCAGCAAGTCGAACGACAGGACCTTGATCTGCATGTCGGCGTTATAGACCAAACCAACCCGCGCACTGGGATGCAGAGGCTCCGGCAGGCGGTAGCTCTCCCAGGCGTTGAGCGTGTATTGCCCATCGGCTGATGGCCTGCGTTCCCCCGATCGCAGGGGCGTGCCCAGCAGGCTGCGGATTTCCTCGTGGGTCATGGTGCGCGAGAAGGGGGCAGGCAGCTCGCCGCGGTAATACGAGCGCCCCTGTTCAAGGGGCATGAATTCGATCAGTACCTTTTCCAGGGCCAGGCTGTCTTCCCAGAAGTCCAGCATCAGGCCGGGCTCGACGACCACGGTCAGCCATTCGAATTCATCGTAGATCTTGCCCGTCGGGCGCTCGATGCGCTCTCCCCGGGCGATCAGTGCTTCATGGCTGAGCCCGAGGCTGCTTACCCAGCGGCTGATCGTTTTAGCGTCCATGGTTTCTCCATTGTCCTGTGCTGAGTGGGGGCTCGTTGGCGGCCGATCTTAGCCGGTTGAAAAGACCAGTGGCTCCGTTGGGACACAAAGAAAGCCGCCTGCAATACCGGCAGGCGGTTGGTTTGAGGCGCGCTGTCAGGTCGGTTGTGGTGCTGTGTCGAGCTGGGCCCGGCCCTGATAGCTGGCCGGGCTGAAGATCCGCGTCAACAGCAGCATCGCCAGGACACCCACGATCAGCACCCACCATGCGCTGACAAAGCTGCCGGTGACTTGCCGCAGCCAGCCGCTCAGCCACGGCGAGATGGCATTGATCAGAAAGCCCACGCCCTGGACGAAGGCCGCCAGTTGCCCGGCTTCCCGGGGATCACGGCGGTGATCCAGGGTCAGGATCAGGCTCAGGGCAAAGCAGGCTCCCAGGCCGAAGCCGATCAGCGCTACCCACAGGTGCGGGCTCTGCAAAGGCCACAGCACCAGCCCGAGAAACCCCACGGCCTGGGCCGCGAGGCTGATGCCCAGCAGTGGCCGGCGGTCGCTGCTGCGCTGGGCCAGGGCCGGCATCAGCAGGGCGGCGGTGACTTGGAACAGGGTCATGAAGGCCAGCAGCGAGCCGCTCTGGCTGGCGCTCCAGCCCAGTTGCAGGTAGTAGGCCGGCAGCCACGCCACCATGCTCATGTAGCCGCAGTTCACCAGGCCGAAATACAGGGCCAGCAGCCAGGCGCGACGGTTGTTCCACAGTGTTTGGCTGGGGGCCTGGCTGACGTTGCGGCGACCGGCGCCCAGGGGCAGGCACCGCCACAGCAGCAGGGCGGCCATGGCCGGCAGCAGCCAGACGCCCAGCCCCACTTGCCAGTTGCCGAAGTGGCTGGCCACCTGCGGGCTGAGCAGGGCGGCGAGGCCGCCACCGCCCATCAGCGAGGCCGAGTAGACGCCCATGGCCAGGGCCACGCGCTGCTGGAACTGGCGTTTGATCAGTGCTGGCACCAGGGCCTGGATCAAGGCCACGCCGGCGCCACCGAGCAGGGCGGTGGCGAGCAGGGCCGTGGCCTGGCCAAAGCACAGCCGCACCCCACAGGCCAGCAGCACCAGCAGCAAACCCAGGGACACGCCACGGCGTTCGCCGAGGCGGGCTTCGATCCGTACCCCGAGCAAGGCCACCAGGCCCATGCAGATCACCGGCAGGCTGGTGAGCCAGGCGCTGCCCTGGAAGCTCAGGCCGGTGGCGCCACGGATCTCGTCGAGCAGCGGGCTGACCGAGCTGAGGATCGGCCGCAGGTTCAGGCCCAGGCACACCAGCAGGGCCCAGCCGGCCCAGCGCTGGAAGGTGGATTCAGTTCGCGGCATGGCGCTGCTGCCAATCCTGGTACAGGGCGACCATCGCCGCCTGGGGCAGGTGCAGCAGCGGCAGGCGCTGGGCTTCCAGGGGCTTGCTCAGCTGTTGGTAAATGGCCGCGGTGGACAGGCCGAACGGCTCTGCCTGTTCATTGCTGGCGGCGAACACCGCGCGAGATACGCCGCACAGGTACATGGCGGCCAGGCACATGGGGCAGGGCTGGCCACTGGCGTAGATCACGCAGTCGTCCAGGCGCGGGCCCAGTTGCCGGCTGGCGGCGCGGATGGCGAGCATTTCGGCGTGGGCCGTGGGGTCCTGGCTGAGGTGGATTTCATTCACCGCCTCGGCCAGCACCCGGCCGTTGCGCACCAGCAGCGCGCCGAACGGGCGGCCACCGTGTTCGACGTTGCGCCGGGCCAGTTCAACGGCCCGTTGCAGGTAGTGTTGATCGTCGTTCATCAAGGTTTCCGTGGAAGAGGAGGCGGGACCACGCACTGAAGTTGCGTCAGAACCGCTGGTTCCGGTTGCTGGAGGGGCAGTATGGTGAGTGGCCTTGGTATTCTGAAATTAAATATAACCATGCCAATCAGTGGCATTGAGGATGGTGAGTGAACATGCTGGACCCCGTGTTGCTTCGCAGTTTTGTCGCGGTGGCCGACAGCCAGAACTTCACCCGCGCCGCCGAGCGCCTGCACCTGACCCAGTCCACCGTGAGTCAGCAGGTGCGGCGCCTGGAAGAGAGCCTGGGCTGCCAGTTGCTCGATCGCGACCAGCGCCGGGTGGTGGCCACGGTGGAGGGCGAGCGCCTGCTGGCTTATGCCCGGCGCATCCTGGCGCTGCATGAAGAAGCCTGTGATGTGCTGCTCAACCAGCGCGGCGAGGAGGTGCTGCGCCTGGGTGTGCCGGAAGACTTCGCAGCCGAGCGCCTGATGCCGATGCTTTCGCGCTTTGGCCTGGACTACCCGGCGGTGCGCCTGGAGGTCACCTGCGGCCTGGGGCCGGAGCTGCTGCGCCAGTTCCGCCGTGGCGAGTTCGATCTGTTGCTGGTCAAGCAGATGGGCCACAGCGACGACTGCCTGGAGTCCTGGCCCGAGCCTTTGTGCTGGGTCGACAGCTTGCGCCAGCCGGCCTTGGGCCGCGATCCGCTGCCGCTGGTGGCGTTTCCGGTGGGCGGGTTGTATCGCCAGGAAATGCTTCACCACCTGGAGGTCGGCGGCTGGCCGTGGCGCATCGCCTATTCCAGCGCCAGCCTGGCCAGTGTCTGCTCGGCGGTGGCGGCGGGTCTGGGCATCAGCCTGTTGCCGGTGCGGGTGCTGGGCAAGGGCCATCGACTGCTCGACGCCGCCAGCGGCCTGCCGGATATCCAGGGCGTGCGCTTGGCGCTGTACGCCGGCAGTGGCCTGAGTCGGGCCGGCAAGGCATTACAAGAGCAGTTGAGGGCAGTGGCCAGCGTCAAGCCGCAAGTTGAAAACACCGGGAAGTTATAAGTGCTTTTGTTTCGGTCATAACTTATAGAGAGCCGATTGTAGGCTATAGCTATTTAATTAGTTGTTGCGCAAGTTTGTTTTGGACAGAGTTATAAACGCCGACCATGCTGGGTTGTAAGTTCCAGGGGGAACTTGCTTCATTGGACGAAACATTCAACCGCATAAGGAAACCCGCATTATGTCGAGCATCAATGGAACCTATGTAAACTCCAACGCTGACGCCCGTCTGATCGTGACCGACGGCAACGACGCCAACGGTTCGTTCAGCGGTGAGTTGACCCAGGCCGGGGTCAAGTACAGCGTGGCCGGGCATTACCACTTCCAGAACAGCACCGGGCAGCCGACCATCATCAATGTGTCCGGGTACAACGATGGCTACGGCTACCAGGCCTGGGCGCTGTTCTCGCCCGATCACAACTATTCCCGCTTGCGCGCCTCCGGCGCCCGCAGCAACTTCAGCGGCGATGTGGTCGGTCTGAGTGGTGAGTTCGTCAAGCAATAACAAGTTCGATGAAAAGTAGCCGCTGAATACTCGCCGCTCTATATAAAGTGGCGTGCTGGTTCAGCGGCTTTGTCGTGTCCGCTTATAAAGTTTATTTAAAGAGTTGCCAGTCAAGTGACTTGAAAGTGCCGTGGATGGCTATTGTCTTTTGCACTAACGGGCCTGTTTCGATGCTTTACAAGAATATTTTCAATGCCTGCAAGGCATGGGTTTTTTCCTGCTCGGCTACAGCCCTTGAATTACGGGGCCTGGGGCGATTCGGGGAAATCTTATATTCGAATTCGATCTATCTATAACTTGAAAGATTACTTTAAGAGATAAGCGCGGGGCGCCGATCATTGAGCCCGCGGCACCGTTGTGTGGGGGTTGTTCAAACGCCGGTGTCGGGCTTTTCAAAAAGATCGTAGGGAGTGAATCCATGGGCAATGTCCAGACCGCCGCCAGTGCACACGAGGTGCTTTGGCGCCAGGCACCGAGCGGCGAGTTGGTCGACCTCGGCCGGCCTCACCGCTCGCCGCTGGGCCAATTGCGTCTGCAACGCACGCCCAAGGGGGTATTGCGTCGTCGTGAGGCGATCCTCCTGGGCGTCGCGGCTCTGGTATTGCACGGTGCAGTGATCTACTGGCTGAGCCAGAAACCGACCCCGGTGCTGCCCATCGTGCCGCCGGAGATTCCGCCCATGACCATCGAGTTCTCGCATCCGGCGCCGCCGGTGGTCGAGCCGCCTCCGCCTGTGCCGGTACAGCCGGTGGTGGAGCCGCCGCCTCCGGTGGAGGACGAGCTGGCGGTCAAGCCGCCACCGCCCAAGCCGGTGCCCAAACCCAAGCCCAAACCGGTGCCCAAGCCCGAGCCGAAACCCGCGCCCAAGCCGGTGCAGCAGACGCCGGCGGCGCCGCAACCTGCGGCGCCAGTAGCCGCTCCGACAGCGCCCGCGCCACCGGCCCCGGCCCCTGTGACACCGGCTTCGGCCAGCGCCGCGTACCTGAAGAACCCGGCGCCGGAATACCCCTCCCTGGCCCAGCGCCGCGGTTGGGAAGGCACGGTGCTGTTGCGGGTGCATGTCCTGGCCAGCGGCAAGCCGGGGGAGATCCAGATCCAGAAGAGCAGCGGTCGCCAGCAACTCGACGATGCGGCCCTGGCCGCGGTCAAGCGCTGGAGCTTCGTCCCCGCCAAGCAGGGTGACGTGGCCCAGGACGGCTGGGTCAGCGTACCCATCGACTTCAAGATTCATTGAGCCGCAAGGCCGATCAAATAACGCGCGCTAAACGCTTACACAGAGGGAACACATCATGACGTTACTGGCATCTCCACTGGAATCCATCGAAAGCGCGGTGATCTGGCTGTTGGTGGTCTTCTCCGTCGCCACTTGGGGCCTGGCCCTGGTCAAGGGCGTGCAGTTCGCCCGCCTCAAGTCCCAGGATCGCAAGTTTCACAATCAATTCTGGGCCGCTTCCAGCCTCGACTCCGCCGCCGCCCTGAGTGAAACCGCGCCCGGCGCGGCGGCCCGGGTGGCCCAGGCCGGCTATGCGGCGATCCAGGTCGGCGACGCGCCGCATGCGGCGGACCTGAGCCAGGCGATCAATCACCAGGACCGCCTCGAACGCGCCTTGCGCCAGCAGATCGTGCGGGAACGCCGCTCCCTGGAAACCGGCCTGGCGGTGGTCGCCAGTATCGGTAGCACCTCGCCCTTCATCGGCCTGTTCGGCACCGTGTGGGGGATCATGGAAGCCCTGAAAGGCATCAGCGCCGCCGGCTCGGCGAGCCTGGAAACCGTGGCCGGGCCGATCGGCGCGGCGCTGGTGGCCACCGGCGTGGGGATCGCCGTCGCGGTGCCGGCGGTGCTGGTCTACAACTACTTCCTGCGGCGCCTGAAGCTCACCGCCGCGGACCTCGACGACTTCGCCCACGACTTCTACAGCCTGGCGCAGAAGAGCTCGTTTCGCGTGCTGATCCACCCGAGCGCGCACAAGGTGGCGGCCCAGGGCGGCCAGCAGAAAGTCAAGGAGGCCTCCTGATATGGCCTTCTCCACCCAAGACAGCGATGAAGTGCAGAGCGAGATCAACGTCACCCCGTTGGTGGACGTGATGCTGGTGCTGCTGGTGGTGTTCATCGTCACCGCGCCGCTGCTGACCAACGCCATTCCGATCAACCTGCCCAAGACCGAGGCCGTGGCCCCGGTGGAGCAGAAGGACCCGCTGGTGGTGAGCATCGACGGCACCGGCAAACTCTTTATCAACAAGGACCAGATCCAGCCGGACCTGCTGGAAACCAACTTGCAAGCGGCCAAGGCCAAGGACCCGCAAGTGCGGGTCCAGCTGCAGGCCGACGATGGCGTCAACTACGGCGAAGTGGCCCGTGCCATGGCGTCCATCGAGCGTGCGGGCATCACCAAGCTTTCGGTGATTACCGCACGCTGACACCGAGCAACAAAGCCACGACTTTTCAGGCCGTCTCCTTGGCAGGGTGCGGCCTTTTTTTTGCCTGACAAAAAGTTCCGCAAAGCCCCTGCCGAAATGCCCTGGCGGAGCAAGGCTCGAGGGCCTCTTCGCCAGCAAGCTGGCTCCTACGGTGGGCGTGTTGCGCTGAGTCTTGTAGGAGCTGGCTTGCCAGCGAAAGCGTCGGCGAGGGCGGTGCAAGGCTTGGGTGGCCTCTTCGCCGGCAAGCCGGCTCCTACAAGGCCGTCAGCGAAATTGCTCGGCTCCTGTGGAGGGCTAAGGGTTTTTTTGATATTCATTTTGGGTATTAATAAATAGCTTCTTATTCCTTAACGAATATAAATCCCCTCCCTATACTCGTTCGGGAACAGACACGCAGCAGGAGAGTTCCCCATGCGCAACGAATCCATTCGCTACTTGATTGTGCCGGGCTGGCAAGGATCGCCAGAAGATCATTGGCAAACCCATTGGCAGAACAGCCTGCCCAACAGTGCGCGGGTGGAGCAGGCCGATTGGCTGACGCCGCGCCGCGAGGACTGGGTGGCGGCCCTGGCCGAAGCCATCGCCGCCGACGACACCCCGGTGATCCTGATTGCCCACAGCCTGGGCTGCATCACCGTGGCCCATTGGGCAGCGCGGGCGCCTCTGGCCGCTCTGCGTCAGGTGCGTGGCGCGCTGCTGGTGGCTCCGGCGGACGTCGAGCGTCCGGCCTGTGCCCCGGCGCTGCGCAATTTCGCGCCGATTCCCCGGGACCTGCTGCCGTTCCCCAGCCAGGTGGTCGGCTCGGACAACGACAGCGCCGTGAGTGCCCCGCGGGCTCTGCAGCTGGCCCGCGACTGGGGCGCCGAAGCCGGGATCCTGGCCGGTGCCGGGCATATCAACGTCAAGTCCGGCCACCAGCGCTGGGAGCAGGGCTTCGCCTATCTCTACCGTCTGCAGAACCGTATGGAGCAACACGCCCTGCGTCGTGCCTGATTGTCCTTTTCCTGTTTAAACGCCCCCGTCCCCAGGCGGCCTGGGGCGGGAGTCTGCCATGAGTTCTCACACCCCTTTCGGCCAGCCATTGCTGACCTTTCCCGATGCGGAAAAAAGCCCCCTGAGCATCCGCGCCAAGGCGCTGGTGTTCGTCGACCCGCGTTCGCGGCAACTGCGTGAAGAACTGGAGCAGCTGGCGCCGCGCGCGGTGTCGGTGCTGATCCGTGGCGAAACCGGCACCGGCAAGGAACTGCTGGCCCGGCATATTCACCGCGCCAGCGACCGTAGTGGCCTGTTCGTCTCGGTCAACTGCGGCGCCATCAGCCCGACCTACGCCGACGCCGAACTGTTCGGCTATGCCGCCGGCAGTTTCAGTGGCTCGGCCAGTAGCCGCGCCGGCTGGTTCGGCTCGGCCAATGGCGGGACCCTGTACCTGGACGAGATCGGCGACCTGCCGTTGCCGATCCAGACCAAGCTGCTGGCGGCCCTGGAGAACCACGAAGTGACCCGGGTCGGCGCCCAGCAGCCGAGCCCGGTGGACGTGCGCCTGGTGGCGGCCACCAGCATCGACCTGGCCCAGGCGGTGGCGGCGGGCAAGTTCCATGAGCGCCTGTATCGCTACCTCAGCGAGGGCCAGCTGGAGTTGCCGGCGCTGCGCGAGCGAGTGGGGGACATCGAGTCCCTGGCCGAGTACTTCCTGGGCATTTACAGCCAGCGTCTGGACCTGCCGGTGCCGCTGATCAGCGAAGCCGCGCAGCAGGCCCTGGAGCGCCATAGCTGGCCGGGCAATACCCGCGAGCTGGAGAACGTCATTCACTTTGCGCTGCTGGTCAGTAGTGGCGAAGAGATCCTGCCGGAGCACCTCAACCTGCCGCCGGCGCCTTCGCCCCTGGAGCAGGTCGAGCAACTGCTGCGGCAGATCGGCGACAGCGGGTCCGCCGCCGAGCGCCAGGCGTTGCACCAGTTGTTGCAACGCACCGCCCTGACCTGAAACCCCGGCCATCGTAGGCGCTGGCTTGCCAGCGAAGGCGTTCGCCAGAGCGATGCAATGCCTCGGGGCCTCTTCGCCGGCAAGCCGGCTCCTACCAAGACGACTTCAGATCCGACTCGTAGGAGCTGGCTTGCCAGCGAAGGCGTTCGCCAGGGCGATGCAATGCCTCAGGGCCTCTTCGCCGGCGAGCCGGCTCCAACCAAGACGACATCAGATCCGCCCTGTAGGAGCTGGCTTGCCAGCGAAGGCGTTCGCCAGGGCGATGCAATGCCTCAGGCCCTCTTCGCCGGCAAGCCGGCTCCTACGCAGGTTGGCCCGGCAGGCGGGAGGGCGCAGGCCAGAGCCTTGGGTTGCTGTATGAACAAAATGGAATATGAACGTGAATAAAAGATATTTTTAGGGAATAAAAAATCTCGGTATTGTCCGCTTCACGCCAGCAGTGGCACATCACTGGCACCTCAATCAGTTCCCTATTTGAAGCCGTCGGCGATTCCGACCCCTAAGGACCTTGCATGAAAAAAGTTCTGTTGTTCACCGCACTGGCGGCAGCCCTGAGCGCCGGTATTGCCCAAGCCGCCGAGAAGCTGGTGGTCGCCGCGACTCCGGTGCCCCACGCCGAGATTCTCGAGCTGATCAAGCCCACCCTGGCCAAGGAAGGCGTGGACCTGGAAATCAAGGTCTTCACCGACTACGTACAACCCAACGTGCAGGTCGATCAGAAGCGTCTGGACGCCAACTACTTCCAGACCCTGCCGTACCTGAAGAACTTCAACGAAGGCAAGGGCACGCACCTGGAAACCGTGATCGGTGTGCACGTCGAACCCTTCGGCGGCTACTCGAAGAAGGTCAAGTCCCTGGCCGAGCTGAAAGACGGCGCCACCATCGCCATCCCCAACGAAGGCAGCAACAGCGGCCGGGCCCTGATCCTGCTGCAGAAGGCCGGGCTGATCGAGCTCAAGGATCCGAAGAACGCCGTGTCCACGCCCAAGGACATCGCCAAGAACCCGCACAACTTCAAGTTCAAGGAACTGGAGTCGGCCATGCTGCCGCGGGTCCTGGATCAGGTTGACCTGGACATGATCAACACCAACTACGCCCTGGAAGCCGGCCTGAACCCGGCCAAGGATGCGCTGGTGATCGAAGGTGCCGATTCGCCTTACGTGAACTACCTGGTGGCGCGTCCGGACAACAAGGACAGCGCGGCGATCCAGAAGCTGGCCAAGGCCCTGACCAGCCCCGAGGTGAAAGCTTTCATCGAGAAGAAGTACAACGGCGCGGTATTGCCAGCGTTCTGATGAACTAGGCTACTGACCCGATAAACCCCTTCAAGGTTTGAACGTCGACGGCTAGCACAGCGTCGGCGTTTTTTATTGCGCCCGCGCAAGCGGCAGGAGCCGGCCGGGCGGCGTTCCGCTTGCCTGTCCCTACAGTGGAGCGCTTTTGGCGGTGGCTTGGAGGGCTCGGCGCAAGGCCGTCAGCCATTTCACCAGCTCATGGGGATCCAGCGGTTGCGGGGTCTTCGCGTCGGCCATGCTGATTGTCCTGGTCAGGCTCAAGGGCAGAAAAGGTAGTTGCTCGGCGCCAGCCCGGCAAATCCGCGGGTTAGGTTTTTGGGTGATATCAATATGCCGTAACGGTATTTAAATTCTGCTTTTTATAGCTATAAAGTCGCGGCAGCCGGGCGGTTACCCACTGCCCCACGGACTGCACCACCGCCGCTGTACCCCAGCGGCGTCCAGGACTTTCAATGACCCTCGATTACGCTTTTATCCTCAGCACCCTGCCGGCCTTTCTCAAAGCCGTGGGGGTGACCCTGCAGGTCGGCCTGATCGCCATCGGCACTTCCTTGCTGGTGGCCCTGATCAACGCCACCATCCTGGTGTTTCGCACCCCTTACCTGCGGCGGCTGATTGGCCTGTACGTGGAGCTGGCGCGCAACACACCGCTGCTGATCCAGCTGTTCTTCGTCTATTTCGCCTTGCCGGCCCTGGGCATCAAGGTTTCCGGTTTCGCCGCGGCGATCATCACCATGACCTTCCTTGGCGGTGCCTACCTCACCGAAGTGCTGCGCGCCGGGGTCGAAGCCGTGCCCCAGGCGCAGCTGGAATCGGGCCGCTCCATCGGCCTGTCGCAGTGGCAACTGCTGCGCTACGTGATCCTGCCCCAGGCCGGGATCCTCAGCCTGCCGTCGCTGTTCGCCAATTTCATTTTCCTGCTCAAGGAAACCACCGTGGTTTCGGCGGTGGCGGTGCCGGAGATTCTCTACACCACCAAGAGCTACATCGCCCTGTACTACAAGACCTATGAAATGCTCGCGGTGCTGACCCTGATCTGCGTGCTGCTGTTCTTGCCGCTGTCGCTGTTGCTCAGCCGTCTGGAAAGGAGGTTGCAACATGGCCAGTTCGGGTCTTGAGCTGTTGCTGGTGTCCCTGCCGCAACTGGCCCGGGGCGCCGCGCAGACCTTGTCGATTTCCCTGTTGAGCATTGCCTTCAGCACCTTGGGCGGGGTGCTCTACGGCGTGTTGCGCAGCCTGCAACGCAAGGTGCTGGACGTGCCGCTGCGGATCTACCTGGAGCTGTTCCGGGCGATTCCGGTGCTGGTCTGGCTGTACCTGTTGTTCTTCGGCTTTCCGATCTTCTTCGGCCTGAGCATTCCCAGCTTCACCTGCGCGGTGCTGGTGCTGTCGCTGTGGGGCGCCAGCGAGGTTGGCGAGGTGGTGCGCGGCGCGTTGCAGTCGCTGCCCCGGGGCCAGCGTGAAGCCGGCCTGTCCATCGGTCTGTCCGGGGCCCAACTGTACGGCTACGTGTTGCTGCCCCAGGCGCTGAAACGCATGACGCCACCGACCATCAACGTCTACACGCGGATCATCAAGACCAGCTCCCTGGCGGTGCTGATCGGCGTGGTGGACGTGATCAAGGTCGGCCAGCAGATCATCGAGCGCACCTATGAATCGGTGCTGATCTACGGCGTGCTGTTCCTGTTTTTCTTCTTTATCTGCTACCCGCTGTCGGCCGCCTCCCGCGTGCTGGAGCGGCGCTGGACGCAAGCATGAGCGCATTGATCGAGTTCCAGGGTTTCAACAAGTTCTTCGGCCCGCAGCAGGTGCTCAAGGAGGTCGACCTCAGCGTGGCGGCGGGGGAGGTGATCGTCATCCTCGGCCCCAGCGGCTGCGGCAAGAGCACCTTGCTGCGCTGCCTCAACGGCCTGGAAACGGCCCACAGCGGGCACCTGCGTTTTGCCGGGCGCGAGCTGCTCGGCCCCGCCACCGACTGGCGCCAGGTGCGCCAGCAGATCGGCATGGTGTTCCAGAGCTACCACCTGTTCCCGCACATGAACGTGCTGGACAACATCCTCCTGGGGCCGCTCAAGGTGCAACAGCGCGAGCCCCGCGAAGCCCGGGCCCAGGCCGAAGCGCTGCTGGAGCGGGTAGGCCTTCTGGACAAGCGCGAGGCCTTTCCCCGGCAGCTGTCCGGCGGCCAGCAGCAACGCATAGCCATCGTCCGCTCGCTGTGCATGAACCCCCAGGTGATGCTGTTCGACGAGGTCACCGCGGCCCTTGATCCGGAAATGGTCAAGGAGGTGTTGCAAGTGATCCAGGGCCTGGCCCGGGACGGCATGACCCTGTTGATCGTCACCCACGAAATGGCCTTCGCCCGGGCCGTGGCCGACCGCATCGTGTTCATGGATGGCGGGCGCATCGTGGAACAGAACACCCCCGAGGCTTTCTTCACGAACCCGCAGAGCGCACGCGCGCAGCAGTTCCTGGAGAAGTTCTCCTTCGTTGAAGCACTGCCCAAGAAAGCCCCTAAAAAGGAACCGGAGCTCTTATGAAAACTGCCAAGTCTTCGCTGTTGTTACTGCCGCTTTTCGGTCTGGCCCTGCTGGCCGGCTGCGATAAATCCAATGATGCGCCCAAGCCGGCGGCCAGCGCTGCCAGCGCCGCGCCGGCGGCCGGTTACCTGGACAAGATCAAGGCCCGGGACAAGCTGATCGTCGGCGTGTTCACCGACAAGCCGCCGTTCGGTTTCGTCGATGAAACCGGGCGCTACGTGGGCTTCGATACCGACATCGGCCGCCAGTTCGCCAAGGACCTGCTGGGGGACGAGAACAAGGTGGAGTTCGTCGCCGTGGAACCGGCCAGCCGCATTCCCTTCCTGCAGAGCGACAAGGTCGACCTGATCCTGGCCAACATGACCGTGACCCCGGAGCGCAAGCAGGCGGTGGAGTTCACCAACCCCAACCTCAAGGTGGCGGTGCAGGCCCTGGTGCCCGATGGCAGCGCGGTGAAGAGCCTGGATGACCTGGCGACCCGCACCACCATCGTCACCACCGGCACCACCGCCGACCTGTGGCTGACCCAGAATCACCCGGACTGGAAACTGCTCAAGTTCGAGAAGAACACCGAATCCCTGCAAGCCCTGGCCAATGGTCGCGGCGATGCCTATGCCCAGGACAACCTGATCCTGTTCAGCTGGTCCAAGCAGAACCCTGGCTACCGCGTGCTGCCGCAGACTTTGGGCGAACAGGCACCGATTGCCCCGGCGGTGAAGAAGGGCAACCTCGAACTGCGCGATTGGGTGAATGCCGAACTGGCCAAGCTGGGTGAAGAGAAATACCTGCTCAAGCTGTATGACCAGTACGTGCGCAAGGAACTGAGCGACGACACCAAGCCTGAGAGCGTGATTGTCGAAGGCGGCAAATGGCAGGGCTGATCCCTTCCATGTAGGCGCTGGCTGCCAGCGAAAGCGTCGGCGAGGGCGGAGCAAGGCTCGAGGGCCTCTTCGCCAGCAAGCTGGCTCCTACGGTGGGTGTGTTGCGCTGAGCCTTGTAGGAGCTGGCTTGCCAGCGAAGGCGTCGGCGAGGGCGGTGCAAGGCTCGAGGGCCTCTTCGCCAGCAAGCTGGCTCCTACGGTGGGTGTGTTGCGCTGAGCCTTGTAGGAGCTGGCTTGCCAGCGAAAGCGTCGGCGAGGGCGGAGCAAGGCTCGAGGGCCTCTTCGCCAGCAAGCTGGCTCCTACGGTGGGCGTAATGCGCTTGAGCTCTGTAGGAGCTGGCTTGCCAGCGAAGGCGTCGGTGAGGGCGGAGCAAGGCTCGAGGGCCTCTTCGCCAGCAAGCTGGCTCCTACGGTGGGCGTGTTGCGCTGAGCTCTGTAGGAGCTGGCTTGCCAGCGAAGGCGTAGGCGAGGGCGGAGCAAGGCTCGAGGGCCTCTTCGCCAGCAAGCTGGCTCCTACGGTGGTGGTAGGGAAATGAGGGCTGGGGCGCTTCAGTCCGGCCAGTACCATGCCGGTTCGTCCAGCGGGCGCTGGCCGACGATGCCGGTCTGGCCCAGCTCTTTCTCCAGCACGATGCAGTTGCATTCGGGGTCTTCCTGCAGGGCCGCGATCAGGCGTCGGGCGTGGGACACCACCCACACCTGGCACTGCTGCGAGGCGCGAATGATCAGGCGCGCCAACGCTGGCAGCAGGTCCGGGTGCAGGCTGGTTTCCGGTTCGTTGAGCACCATCAGGCTCGGCGGACGCGGGGTCAGCAGGGCCGCTACCAGCAGCAGGTAGCGCAAGGTGCCGTCCGACAGTTCCGCTGCCGACAGTGGTCGCAGCAAGCCTTCCTGGTGCAGATGCACGCCGAACAAGCCCCCCGGAACGGCATCGATCTCCAGCCGCGAGTCCGGGAAGGCGTCGCTGATGCTCTCGTGCAATGCCTGCTGATCGCCCACCTCGATAATGGTCTGCAACGCGGCGGCCAGGTCCCGGCCATCGTGGTGCAGCACCGGGGTGCGGGTGCCCAGTTGTGGTCGGCGCGCGGGAGCCTGGCTGTCGGTGCGCAAGTGGTCATAAAAACGCCAGCCACGAATCTGCTCGCGCAGATGCAGAACCTCGGGCGATGAGCTCAGGTTGCCCACCTGGTCGAACAGGCTGTCGCCGCTGCTCGTATGCTGCGCCAGCACTTCCCACTGGCGGCCCGCGCGGGCTCGTATCATCGGGCCCTGGCGGTCCACCAGGGCACTGGCCGTGCGATACAGGGGCCCGCCCCAGATGCTCTCGCGCTTGATCCATGGGTCGAGGGTGAAGCGCGAGGCAATCGGCAAGCTGTGCCCGGGCAACATGAAATGACCGCTGGAATCCGGCAGCCCCAGGCTGATCGCGTACCCGAAGTCCTCACCGGCAAAGCCCAGTTGCAGGCGTCTGGCGGCCTTGCGCGGCCCGCCCTGGATCGGCACCTCGCCCTGGCGCATGCGCCGGCTGATCTGTTCCGGCCCGGCCCAGAAGGTCGAGTCCAATCCGCCTTCCTTGGCCAGGGCATTGACCACCCCGCCCTGGGCCGTCTCCGCCAGCAGGCGCAGGGCGCGGTACAGGTTGGGCTTGCCGCTGCCGTTGGCGCCGGTGATCAGGTTCAGTCTGCCTAAGGGCATCACCAACGTGTTGATGGAGCGGTAATTGGCCACCGCCAGGGTCTTGAGCATGTCGAGTCTCCTGTTGCGTGGCGCGCAGTGTGCCTGATTTGTCGGGAGGCGGCTTGCTCGCCGCCGCCCTCGAAACCGCTGTTGCGCTTGCCTGGTCAGAGCGTGCCAATGGCTCTGGCAACGGCTGCGCTCCGGGTTGCGCAGGAGCCCGCGCTCTCCTCTCCTGGGCCTGCTTCACAAGAGCCGCGTGCAAGGGTTGAACCCTGTTCTACGCTCACAGTCGTAACGTCACTGGCGCGACGAACAAGCACAAGGAGCCTGCATGGCCGGTCTCAATTCAAGGTGGATAGTGGGGCTGAGCCTGCTGGCTCTGCTCGGTGGCTGCGGGGCGGAAAAACCGACCGAGAAGGAGCGCCCGCGGGTGCGAATCCAGTCGGTGCAGCGCAGCGATTTCGCGCCTTCGGTAACCCTCACCGGCGACATCCAGGCCCGGGTGCAGACCGAGCTGTCGTTCCGCGTCGGCGGCAAGATCATCCAGCGTCTGGTGGATGTCGGCGACCGGGTCAGCGCGCAGCAGGTGCTGGCCAGGCTCGACCCGAAGGACTTGCAGACCCAGGTCGACTCCGCCGCCGCCTCGGTGTTCGCCGAGCAGGCCCGGGTCAAGCAGGCCAGCGCGGCCTTTGTCCGCCAGCAGAAACTCTTGCCCAAGGGCTACACCAGCCAGAGCGAATACGACTCGGCCCAGGCCGCGCTGCGCAGCAGCCAGAGCGCCTTGAGCGCGGCCCAGGCGCAACTGGCCAATGCCCGCGAACAGCTGGGCTACACCGAACTGGTGGCCGAGGCGCCGGGGGTGATCACCGCGCGCCAGGCCGAAGTCGGCCAGGTGGTGCAGGCCACCATGCCGATCTTCAGCCTGGCTCGGGACGGCGAGCGCGACGCGGTGTTCAACGTCTACGAGTCGCTGTTGATGCAGCCGTCGGGCCAGGCAACTATCCACATCAGCCTGCTGGACAACCCCGCGGTCACCACCACCGGCAAGGTTCGCGAAGTGACCCCGGTGGTCTCGGCCCAGAGCGGCACGGTGCAGGTCAAGGTGGTGCTCGATGCACTGCCGGCGGGCATGGACCTGGGCTCGGTGGTCAGTGCCACTGCCCGGGCCAAGGGCAAGGCCAGCGTGGTGCTGCCCTGGTCGGCGTTGACCAAGAATCTCAGCGAGCCGGCGGTGTGGCTGGTGGGCGAAGACGGCAAGACGGTGCTGCACAACGTCAAGGTCGGGCGTTACCTGACCGGCAAGGTGATCATCAGTGATGGCCTCAAGGGCGGCGAGAAGGTGGTGGTGACGGGTGGGCAGTTGTTGCATCCGGGGATGAGGGTGGAGATTGCCGCCAGCGGCGACGATCAGGGAGCGCAACCATGAAGCGCCTGCTGCCATTGTTGTGCGCCGCCGTCCTGCTATCGGGCTGTTCCAAGGAAGAGGCGGCGCCTGCGCCGGTGCGTCCGGTGCTGTCGATCCGGGTGGTGGCGCAGTCCGAGGAAAGCCTGGGGCGCTTTGCCGGCAACATCCAGGCCCGTTATGAAACCAACCTGGGCTTCCGGGTGCCGGGGCGCATCGCCAACCGCACGGTCGATGTCGGCGCCGAAGTCGGTCCCGGTGACCTGCTGGCGACCCTCGATCCCACCGACCAGCAGAACCAGCTGCGGGCCGCCCAGGGCGACCTGGCCAAGGTCGAGGCGCAATGGATCAACGCCCAGGCCAATGCCCGACGCCAGCAGGAACTGTTCGACCGTGGCGTCGGCGCCCAGGCGCAACTGGACATCGCCCAGACCGACCTGAAGACCACTGGCGCCGCCCTGGACCAGGCCAAGGCCGCGGTGCGCCAGGCTCAGGATCAGCTCAACTACAGCCAGCTGCACAGCGATCACGGGGGCGTGGTCACTGCCTGGAACGCCGAAGCCGGACAGGTAGTGACGGCCGGCCAGCAGGTGGTGACCCTGGCCCGACCGGAGATCAAGGAAGCGGTGATCGACCTGCCGGCGACCCTGGTGGACCAACTGCCGACGGACGTGGAATTCAAGGTCGCCGCGCAACTGGACCCGAGCATCAGCACCACCGCCACGGTGCGCGAGATCGAGCCTCAGGCCCAGAGCGCGACCCGCACCCGACGCGCGCGCCTGACCCTCAAGGACACCCCCGAGGCTTTCCGCCTGGGCACCGCCATCAGCGTGACCCTGAGCTCGGCCATCGAACCGCGCACCGAGTTGCCCCTGAGCGCCCTGCAAGAGGTGGATGGCCAGACCCGGATCTGGGTCATCGATCCGCAGAGCCAGACCGTCGCCCCGCGTGCAATCAAGGTGCTCAGCCGCGACGGCGATTCGGCGCTGATCGGCCAGGGCGTCAAGCCCGGTGAGCGGGTGGTCAGTGCCGGGGTCAACAGCCTCAAGCCGGGGCAGAAAGTCAAAATCGACGAGGATCGCGCGCAATGACGCCTGCCAGCAAAGCAAGCTTCAACCTCTCCGAATGGGCGATCAGGCATCAGTCCTTCGTCTGGTACCTGATGTTCGTCGCGCTGCTGATGGGGGTGTTTTCCTACCTGAACCTGGGGCGTGAGGAAGACCCGTCCTTCACCATCAAGACCATGGTGATCCAGACCCGCTGGCCCGGCGCGACCCAGGAAGAAACCCTGAAGCAGGTCACCGACCGCATCGAGAAGAAACTCGAAGAGCTGGATTCGCTGGACTACGTGAAAAGCTACACCCGTCCCGGCGAGTCGACGGTGTTCGTCAACCTGCGCGATACCACCGCCGGCAAGGACATCCCCGAGATCTGGTACCAGGTGCGCAAGAAGATCAACGACATTCGCGGCGACTTTCCCCAGGGCTTGCAGGGGCCGGGTTTCAACGATGAGTTCGGCGATGTGTTCGGTTCGATCTACGCCTTCACCGCCGACGGCCTGAGCATGCGCCAGCTGCGCGACTACGTGGAACAGGTGCGCGCCGAGATCCGCGAAGTGCCGAACCTGGGCAAGGTGGAGATGGTCGGCGAGCAGGACGAAGTCATCTACCTGAACTTCTCCACCCGCAAGCTGGCGGCCCTGGGCATCGACCAGCGCCAGGTCCTGCAAAGCCTGCAAGCGCAGAACGCGGTGACCCCGGCCGGGGTGATCGAGGCCGGGCCGGAGCGGATTTCGGTGCGCACGTCCGGGCAGTTCGCCTCGCAGAAGGACCTGGCCACGGTCAACCTGCGGCTCAATGACCGTTTCTATCGCCTGGCCGACATCGCCGACATCAGCCGCGGCTACGTCGACCCTGCCACACCGCTGTTCCGCTTCAATGGCCAGCCGGCCATCGGCCTGGCCATTGCCATGAAGAAGGGCGGCAACATCCAGGATTTCGGCAAGGCCCTGCATGTGCGCATGAATGAGCTGACCGCCGACCTGCCGGTGGGCATCGGCGTGCACAAAGTGTCCGATCAGGCCGAGGTGGTGCAGGAAGCGGTGGGCGGTTTCACCAGCGCCCTGTTCGAGGCGGTGATCATCGTCCTGGTGGTGAGCTTCGTCAGCCTCGGGGTGCGCGCCGGGCTGGTGGTGGCGTGTTCGATCCCGCTGGTGCTGGCCATGGTCTTCGTGTTCATGGAATACAGCGGCATCACCATGCAGCGGATCTCCCTGGGGGCGCTGATCATCGCCCTAGGGCTGTTGGTGGACGACGCCATGATCACCGTGGAAATGATGGTCACGCGTCTGGAAAAAGGCGAGAGCAAGGAGCAGGCGGCGACCTTCGCCTACACCTCCACTGCATTCCCGATGCTCACCGGGACCCTGGTGACCGTGGCCGGCTTCGTGCCCATCGGCCTCAACGCCAGCTCCGCCGGCGAGTACACCTTCACCCTGTTCGCGGTGATCGCCGTGGCCATGCTGGTGTCGTGGATCGTCGCGGTGCTGTTCGCCCCGGTGATCGGCATCCACATTCTCAGCACCGAGGTCAAACCTCACTCCGAGGAGCCGGGGCGCGTCGGTCGGGCCTTCAATGGCGGCCTGCTGTGGGCCATGCGCAACCGCTGGTGGGCGATCGGCATCACCGTGCTGCTGTTCGTGGCTTCGGTGTTCGGCATGCGCTTCGTGCAGAACCAGTTCTTCCCGTCTTCCGACCGGCCGGAGATCCTGGTGGACCTCAACCTGCCGCAGAACGCCTCGATCAACGAGACGCGCAAGGCGGTGGACCGCCTGGAAGCGACCCTCAAGGACGATCCGGACATCGAGCGCTGGAGCACCTACATCGGCGAGGGCGCGATCCGGTTCTACCTGCCCCTGGACCAGCAGTTGCAGAACCCCTACTACGCCCAGCTGGTGATCGTCAGCAAGGGCCTGGAGCAGCGCGAGGCCCTGAGCGAGCGCTTGCGCAAACGCCTGCGCGAAGACTTCGTCGGCATCGGCAGCAACGTGCAGGCCCTGGAAATGGGCCCGCCGGTGGGGCGGCCGATCCAGTACCGGGTCAGCGGCAAGGACATCGACCAGGTGCGCAAGCACGCCATCGACCTGGCCACCGAGCTGGACCGGAACCCGCACATCGGCGAGATCATCTACGACTGGAACGAGCCCGGCAAAGTGCTGCGCATCGACATCGCCCAGGACAAGGCGCGGCAGCTCGGGCTGTCATCGGAGGATGTGGCGCGGCTGATGAACAGCATCGTCAGCGGTTCCACCGTGACCCAGGTGCATGACGACATCTACCTGATCAACGTGGTCGGCCGCGCCGACGACAATGAACGCGGCTCCCCGGAAACCCTGCAGAACCTGCAGATCGTCACCCCCAATGGCACTTCGATTCCGCTGCTGGCTTTTGCCACCGTGGGCTACGAGCTTGAGCAGCCGCTGGTGTGGCGCCGCGACCGCAAGCCGACCATCACCATCAAGGCCGCGGTGCGCGACGCGATCCAGCCCACCGACCTGGTCAAGCAACTCAAGCCGAGCATCGAGCGCTTCGCCGCCAGCCTGCCCGCCGGTTATTCGGTGGCCACCGGCGGCACCGTGGAGGAAAGCGGCAAGGCCCAGGGCCCGATCGCCAAGGTGGTGCCGCTGATGCTGTTCCTCATGGCGACCTTCCTGATGATCCAGCTGCACAGCGTGCAGAAGCTGTTCCTGGTGGCCAGCGTCGCGCCCCTTGGGCTGATTGGCGTGGTCCTGGCCCTGGTGCCCACCGGCACGCCCATGGGTTTTGTGGCGATCCTCGGGATCCTTGCGCTGATCGGCATCATCATCCGCAACTCGGTGATCCTGGTGACCCAGATCGACGAATACGAGCGCGACGGCTATCACCCCTGGGACGCGGTGCTGGAAGCGACCCACCACCGCCGCCGGCCGATCCTGCTGACTGCCGCGGCGGCCAGCCTGGGGATGATCCCGATTGCCCGGGAAGTGTTCTGGGGGCCGATGGCCTACGCCATGATTGGCGGCATCATCGTTGCCACCTTGCTCACCCTGCTGTTCCTCCCGGCGCTGTACGTGGCCTGGTACAAGATCAAGGAGCCAAGCCCGGACCCCGCCCGCCCCAGCGCCACGTAGGAGCTGGCTTGCCAGCGAAGGGGCCCTGGAGGCGGGCGCCTGATCCGGAAAACGCCTTCGCCGGCAAGCCGGCTCCTACGAGGTTGGCGGTGCTGCGAATGGCGTAGGCGGCCCACAGCCGTAGGAGCTGGCTTGCCAGCGAAGGGGCCCTGGAGGCGGGCGCCTGATCCGGAAACGCCTTCGCCGGCAAGCCGGCTCCTACGAGGTTGGCGGTGCTGCGAATGGCGTAGGCAGCCCACGGCCGTAGGAGCTGGCTTGCCAGCGAAGGGGCCCTGGAGGCGGGCGCCTGATCCGGAAACGCCTTCGCCGGCAAGCCGGCTCCTACGAGGTTGGCGGTGTTGCGAATGGCGTAGGCAGCCCACGGCCGTAGGAGCTGGCTTGCCAGCGAAGAGGCCCTGGAGGCGGGCGCCTGATCTGGGACCGCTTTCGCCGGCAAGCCGGCTCCTACCGGGTTGGCGGTGTGGCGGGGGTGGGGTCAGGCCTTGCGCCAGACGCTGGCCAGCCAGGGTTGCTGTTCACGGGGCAGGCCGGCGGGGCGGTAGTAATGCTCCAGTTCGACAAAACCTGCTTCGGTCAGCAGTGCCTGCCAGGCCGCGAGGTCGTGGTAGGCGCCGTAGCGCGGGCCGTTCCAGCCTTCCTGGTTGTCGCCGCGCGGGTTGGAGCTGAATAGCACGCCGCCGTCCTTGAGGCTGGCATGCAGCTGCTTGAGCACCCGTGGCAGTTCCTGGCGGGGAATGTGAAACAGCACCGCGTTGGCGAAGATGCCGTCGAAGTGGCTCGCCGGTAGATCGAGCTTGAGAAAATCCTGTTGCCACACCTCGCAGCCGCTGTCGTCCCGGGCCATCTGGGTGAAGCGTTCGCAGCCGTCGAGGCCGATGGCGATATGGCCGAGGCGGGTGAAGGTCTGTAGATCGCGCCCCGGGCCGCAGCCAAAATCCAGCACGCGGAACGGCGCCGGGCCCCGGATATGCCGCAGCAGCGCGTCGATGTTCTGGCTGACGTCGTGGTCGCGGGTGCCTTGGCGAAAGTCTTCGGCCACTTGCTGGTAGTGGCCGAGGGTGGTGGCGGTGATGCTGTCGAGATCGTCGGGGGCGAGTTTCATGGCGGGCTGCGGAGGTCGAGGGCAGGGTGGCCAATATAACGCCAATGGCGGCCTTGAGGGCCCTATCGCGAGCAAGCTCGCTCCTGCACAGGGCATCCGAACGGACACCCCGTCCCTCAACGCTTGTTCAGCACCCGCGCCAGGCGGTCGCCGCCCAGCTGGATCGCCGCCACCAGGATCACCAGCAGCACGATCACCGTGAGCATGATCTGGCTGTCGAAACGCTGGTAACCGTAGCGGTAGGCAATGTCTCCCAGGCCTCCCGCGCCAATCGCGCCGGCCATGGCCGAGGAGTTGATCATGGTCACCAGGGTGATGGTGAAACCGCCGACGATGCCCGGCAGCGCTTCCGGCAGCAGCACATGCCAGACGATGTGCCAGCGGCGGCAGCCCATGGCCTGGGCCGCTTCGATCAGGCCGTGATCGACTTCCCGCAGGCTGACTTCGGCAATCCGCGCGAAGAACGGCGTGGCGGCGATGGTTAGTGGCACCACCGCGGCCCACACGCCGTAGGTGGTGCCGACGATCAGCCGGGTGAAGGGGATCAGCGCCACCATCAGGATCAGGAACGGGATCGAGCGGAACAGGTTCACGAAGGCCCCCAGCACCCGGTTCAGGTTCGGCGCCTCATAGATTCCGCCCTTGCCGCTGGTGACCAGGATCACCGCCAGGGGAATCCCTGCCAGCAGGGCGATCAGCGAGGACACGCCGACCATCAGCAGGGTGTCGAGAATGCCCTGCAACAAGCGATCAAACCACATAGCCCAGTACCTCCACTTGCTGTGCCCATTGCCCCGCGCGCTGGCGCAGTGCTTCGGCGTCCAGGGGCGATCCCTGGACCGCCAGCAGCAGTTGCCCCAGGGCGTGGCCCTGAATGCGTTCCACGCCACCTTGCAGCAGGCGCACGCGGCCCCCGAGGGCGCTGAACAGCGCCGCCAGGTCCGGTTCATCATGGCTGCTGCCGGTGAAGCGCAGGCTCAGCACCACGGCCGCCGCGGACGATTCGGGGTGACTGCGCAGGCGGTTTTGCAGCTCTGGCGGCAGGCCATGTTGCAAGGGCGCCAGCAGGGTCTTGCTGACCTCGTGCTGCGGGTTGCCGAAGACTTCCCAGACCGGCCCCTGTTCGACGATGCGCCCGTGTTCCAGCACCACCACGCGGTCGCAGATCTCGCGGATCACCGCCATCTCGTGGGTGATCAGGATGATGGTCAGGCCCAGGCGCTGATTGATCTCCTTGAGCAGGCCGAGGATCGACTGGGTGGTTTCCGGGTCCAGGGCCGAGGTGGCTTCGTCGCACAGCAGGATCTCGGGATCGTGGACCAGGGCCCGGGCGATGCCCACCCGCTGCTTCTGGCCGCCGGACAGTTGCGCCGGGTAGGCCTGGTGCTTGTCCTTGAGGCCCACCAGTTCCAGCAGCTCGCGGACCTTGCGCTGGCGCTCGGCCTTGGGCACCCCGGCCACCTTC
Organism: Pseudomonas saponiphila; assembly: GCF_900105185.1. Taxonomy (NCBI): domain Bacteria; kingdom Pseudomonadati; phylum Pseudomonadota; class Gammaproteobacteria; order Pseudomonadales; family Pseudomonadaceae; genus Pseudomonas; species Pseudomonas saponiphila. Next base: position 593,972 of record NZ_FNTJ01000002.1, read on the forward strand.
AGCGGCAGCTCGACGTTGTGCCATACGGTCTTGGCCGACATCAGGTTGAAGTGCTGGAAGATCATGCCGATGCGCCGGCGCAGGGCCACCAGGCGGTCTTCGTCGAAGTCGCCGATGTCCACTTGATCGATCAGCACCCGGCCGCTGCTGGGCTGTTCCAGGCGGTTGATGGTGCGGATCAGCGACGACTTGCCGGCGCCGCTGCGGCCGATGATGCCGAACACTTCGCCGCGCTGGATCGAAAGATCGATGCCGTGCAGGGCCTGCACCGGACCCTGCTGGCCTTGGTAGGTCTTGCCCAGGCCGATGAAGCGCACCTGGGCGCGGTTCAGTTCGGGGTGCAACTCGGTCTGCTCGGCACGCTGGGGCGCAGGTTCCGACAGCTTGCGCTGTAGCGTCGCGGCACTCATGTCAACCTTCCCAGCCGGCTTGGTAGAGCTTGCCGTGGGCTTTGTCCAGGGCCGCGCGAACGGCGGGCGAATGCTGGTAGATATCGACGAACTTGATCAGCCGCGGGTCGTTCTTGCTCTTGGGCTGGATCACGAACTGGATCACGTATTCCTTGTGGTCCAGGCCGTCGAACAGCAGCGCCGAGCCGGCGTCGAAGGTCTTGGCCAGGCGGATGTAGGCCGGGTAGCCCTGGACCAGGTCGGCGTCGTCATAGGCGCGTACCAGTTGCACGGCTTCGACCTGGAGGATCTTGATCTTCTTCGGGTTGCTGACGATGTCTTCTTCGGTGGCCTTGTAGCCGACTCCCGGCTTGAGGGTGATCAGCCCGGCCTTGGCCAGCAGTTGCAGGCCGCGTCCGCTGTTGATCGGGTCGTTGGCGATGGCCACGCTGGCACCCTCGGGCAGTTCGGCGAAGCTTTTGTATTTCTTCGAGTACAGGCCGACGTTGTTGATGATCCCCGGGGCGAAGGGCACCAGGTCGAAACCGGCGGCGGCCTTGGCGTTTTCCAGGAAGGGGATGTGCTGGAAGTAGTTCACGTCGATGTCGCCTGCGGCCAGGCTGACGTTGGGCGCGATCCAGTCGGTGAACTCCACCAGCTCAACTTTCAGGCCCTGCTTGCCGGCCTCTTCCACGGCGGCCTCCAGGGGAATGGCGAAGGCGGCGGTGGTGCCGACCTTGAGCGGCGCGTCGGCGGCGAACAGGGCGCCGCTGAACAGGCCGAGGGCGAGGGCCAGGGCTTTGACCGGGTGGCGCAGGCGTTTGCTTTTCATGTGGGTCAGGGTCCAAGTCGGGGCGAGGGAATGTGCAGGTTTTGCGGGCCTCTTCGCTGGCAAGCCAGCTCCTACAGGTGAGGTGTGCAGGAGCCGGCTTGCCGGCGCAGCGGTTAGCGGCGGTAGGCCGCGCCGGTGTGTCGTTCAGGCAGTTTGCGGCCTTGGTGGAACAGTTTTTCCCGCAGGGTGCCGTCGTCGTAGGCGGTCTTGTAGGAGCCGCGACGCTGCAGTTCGGGGATCACCAGGTCGATGAAGTCGACATAGCTTTCCGGGGTGACGATGCGGGTCAGGTTGAAGCCGTCCAGACCGGTCTCGGCGATCCAGGATTCCAGCTCGTCGGCCACCTGTTGCGGCGAGCCGACCACGGTGAAGTAGCGGCCGCCCAGGGCGTGCTGCTCCAGCAGCTTGCGCCGGGTCCAGTCGTTGTTCTGCAGGTTCTTGGTGGCCGACTGGATGGCGTTGCTTTTCACGTACTGGATGGGTTCGTCGATCTCGTACTGGGAAAAGTCGATCGCGGTGGACGCGGAAAAATGCGCCACGCCGGCTTCGGCGCTGGCATGGCTGCGGTACTCGGCATGCTTCTGCCAGGCCAGCTCCTCAGTTTCGCCAACGATCACGTTGAGGCCCATGAACACCTTGATGTCCTCTGGGTTGCGTCCGGCGGCCACGGCGCTGGCACGGACCTTGTCCACCTGGGCCTTGGTCGCGGCCTTGTTCTGCCCGCTGATGAACACGCACTCGGCGTGGCGCCCGGCGAACAGCAGGCCGCGATCCGAGCTGCCGGCCTGGAACAGCACCGGGGTGCGCTGCGGCGACGGCTCGCACAGGTGATAGCCGCTGACCTGGTAGAACTCGCCCTGGTGCTCGACCTTGTGCACCTTGTCCGGCTGGGCATAGACGCGCTGCTCGCGGTCGTTGAGTACCGCGTCGTCTTCCCAGCTGCCTTCCCAGAGTTTGTACAGCACCTCCAGGTACTCGTCGGCCTGGTCGTAGCGGCGGTCGTGCTCGATCTGCTGCTTCAGGCCCATGGCCTGGGCGGCGCTGTCCAGGTAGCCGGTGACGATGTTCCAGCCGACCCGGCCACGGCTCAGGTGGTCGAGGGTGGAAAGACGCCGGGCGAACAGGTAGGGCGCCTCGTAGGTGAGGTTGGCGGTCAGGCCGAAGCCCAGGTTCCTGGTGACTGCGGCCATGGCCGAGACCAGCAGCAGTGGGTCGTTGACCGGCAGTTGGATCGACTCCTTGAGGGTCACGTCCACCGAGTTCTGGTAGACGTCGTAGACCCCGACGATGTCGGCGATGAACAGCCCGTCGAATAGCCCGCGCTCCAGCAACTGGGCCAGTTCGGTCCAGTATTCCAGGGTCTTGTACTGGGTCGAGTTGTCCCGCGGATGGGTCCACAGGCCGTGGTTGATGTGCCCGACGCAGTTCATGTTGAAGGCGTTGAGCAGGATCTTCTTTTTCGCGGTTTCTGGCGCGGCCATCAGATGGTCCCCCGCAGTGGCGGGTTCTGCTGGTTGAGGTAGTAGTTGCCCACCGCGTGGTACTTCCAGCGCACCGGATCGTGCAGGGTGTGCACCCGGGCGTTGCGCCAGTGGCGGTCCAGGCCGTGCTCGGCCAGGGTCGCCTGGCTGCCCGCCAGTTCGAACAGGGTGCTGCCGGCGGCCAGGGAAATTTCCGTGCTCAGGGCGCGCACCTCGGCCACGGCGATGGACGCGGCGGCCACGGTGTCGGCGTTGGTCTCGGCCTGGGCCTTGTCGAGGAATTCCCCGGCGCGTTCCAGCAGGGCCTCGGTGGCGTGCAGGCGGATGCTCAGGTGGCCGAAGCTCTTGATGGTCAGCGGGTCTTCGGTGGCCTTGTCGGTGCCGGAGTCGATCCACGGCCGGGTTTTGGTGCGCACGAAGCGCAGGGCGTCTTCATAGGCGGCGCGAGCGATGCCGGTGTCGATGGCGGCGTGGAGGATCTGCGCCAGGGGGCCGACCGGGGTCGGGCGTTCGAAGGCGCTCTGGAACGGCACCACGTCGGCCTCGTCCACCGCCACGTTGTCGAACTGCACCGAGCCGCTGCCGGTGGTGCGCTGGCCGAAGCCGCTCCAGTCGTCGATCACGTTCAGGCCCTGGGCGTCGGCGGGGACGAAGGCCAGTTGCTGCACGCCGTGTTCATCCACCACCGAGGTGGGGATGCGCTGGGCGTAGATGGCGCCGGTGGCGTAGAACTTGCGCCCGTCGATGCGGTAACCCTGGCCGCTGCTGTCGCGGCTCAGGCGGGTGGTGCGGTCGTGGGCGGTCTTGGTGCCCAGTTCGGCCAGGGCGTTGCCGAAGCGGCGGCCGGCCAGGACTTCGGCGTACAGCCGTTGTTTCTGCGCTTCGCTGCCGTTCACCCGCAGCACTTCCAGGGCGTAGAAATGGTTCTGCGGGATCTGCCCCAGGGAGGCGTCGGCCTCGGCGATCAGGGCGATGACCTTGGCCAGGGTGACGTTGGACACTCCAGCGCCGCCGTAGGCCTTGGGCACGCTGATGCCCCACAGGCCGGAGCGGGTGAAGGCTTCCAGTTCCGGGTGCGGCAGGCGCCGTTCGCGGTCGCGCAGGGCGCTGTCGCGTTTGAAGTCTTCAGCCAGGTCGCTGGCGACAATCAGGGCTTGTTCATCGCTGGTGATAACCGCGATGTGTTGAGAAAGAGACATGTGTTTCTCCAGAGATCTGGTCAAAAGCGTTCTGGGCGGTTAAATCCAGGAGTGCCGGGCCGGCAGCGTGCCGTTCAGGTGGTAGGCGCCGACGGCGTGGTACTTCCAGCGCACCGGGTCGTGCAGGGTGTGCACCCGGGCGTTGCGCCAGTGACGATCGAGGTTGAATTCGGCGAGGGTGGCGCGGCTGCCGGCAAGCTCGAAGAGCTTTTCGCTGGCCAGCAGCGAGATCTCGGTGGTCAGCACCTTGGCCTCGGCCACGGTGCGGATTTCGGAGCACCGTGACCGGCCGTTTCGGTTGATCGTGACCGGTCATTTCGCTAACGCGTGACCGCTCATTTCGGTAGCAACGTGACCGATTTTCCGCCTGTTCCGAAACAGGTGGTCACGGCTTACCGAAATCGCCGGTCACGACTTAGCGAAAGCCTTCCCCTTCGTTGCGCATGACCTGATGCGCCGCCATCCTCGACCGATTTCGGGAGAGGAAGATGGCGGCGCCGCGAGTAGCCATGCGAAACATCAAAGAATGTCTGCGCCTCAAGTTTGAGGCCGGCTTGTCCCACGAGAAGATTGCCCGTGCCTTGCAGCTGTCCAAGGGCGTGGTTAGCAAGTACATCGCGGCGGCGCGGGTGGCCGGGCTGGACTGGCCGGCGCTGGTGGCCATGGACGAGGCCGCGCTGGCGGCCGCCTTGTTTGCACCGACGTCGACGAACAAGCCGCGCGGTGAGCGAGTGCTGCCCGATGTGCTGAGCATCCACCGCGAGTTGCGACGCAAGGGCGTGACCTTGCAGCTGCTGTGGGAGGAATATCTCGCCGCGCATGCGGGCCAGCCGACCTACCGCTACACCCAGTTCGTCGAGCACTACCGGCGCTACGCCCAGACGCTCAAACGTTCGATGCGTCAGCTGCACCGTGCGGGCGAGAAGCTATTCATCGACTATGCCGGGCCGACGCTGCCGGTGGTCGACCCGGCCACCGGCGAAGTGCGCCGGGCGCACATCTTCGTCGCCGCCCTGGGCGCCTCGAATTACACCTATGCCTGCGCGACGCCAGGCGAAACCCAGGTGGACTGGCTGACCTCGCTGGGCCAGGCTCTGACCTACTTTGGCGGCGTGCCGGAAATGGTTGTGCCGGACAATCCGCGCGCCCTGGTCGCCCAGCCGGATCGCTACGAGCCGGGCCTGAACCGGGCCACGCTGGAGTGCGCGCGTCATTACCAGACGGTGATCCTGCCGGCACGGCCACGCAAGCCTCAGGACAAGGCCAAGGCCGAGGTGGCGGTGCAGGTGGTCGAGCGCTGGATCATGGCGCGGCTGCGCCATCGGCAGTTCTTCAGCCTGCATGCGCTTAACCAGGCCATCGCCGAGCTGCTGGAGGATCTGAATCGGCGCCCGTTCAAGCGGCTCGATGGCTGCCGGCGCGACTGGTTCGAGCGCCTGGATCGCCCGGCCTTGCGAGCGCTGCCGGTGCATCCCTACGAGGTCGCCACCTTCAAGCGCTGCAAGGTCAGCATCGACTACCACATCGAGGTCAATGGCAGCTTCTACAGCGTGCCCTCCGCCCTGGCCCGGCAGAACGTGGACGTGCGACTGACGGCACACACCCTGGAAGTGCTGCATGGCAACCGGCGGGTGGCCAGCCACCTGCTGCTGGGGCGACGCGGCGCTTACAGTACCCAGCGCGAGCACATGCCCGCGGCGCACCAGGCGCATCGCGAATGGACGCCACAACGCCTGCTCGACTGGGGCGCGCGGATCGGCCCCTACACGCGCCAACTGATCGATCACCAACTGACCCACAAGCCGCACCCGGAGATGGGCTACCGCGCCTGCCTCGGCCTGCTCTCGCTGGCCCGGCGCTATGGCAATGCACGCCTGGAAGCCGCTGCCGAACGTGCCGTACACCTGCGCGCCTTCACCGGGCGCAGCGTGCGCAACCTGCTCCAGCAAGGCCTGGATCAACAGCCGCTGCCCCAGCGTGCCGCCGAAACGACCTTACCCGGCGACCACGAGAACGTCCGTGGCGCCGACTACTACCAACCCCCGCAACAGGAGCTGTTCGATGATGCCGCAACACACCCTGAATCAACTGCACCAGCTACGCCTGGACGGCATGGCCCGCGCCCTGG